>CAISIO010000045.1 GCA_903885445.1 Candidatus Staskawiczbacteria bacterium | reverse complement strand
TTTTACAACAAAACTTGTTGTTAAGTGAATTTTCGGGCAACAAAAAAGCCCGTGCTATTACACACGGACTTTTTAATTAGTTAGGTATTAGAGGCGTTTGCCGACGAACTCCGCAAACTCTGCCAACCGACAACTGTATGCAAATTCGTTGTCGTACCAGCCAATTACTTTTACCATGTTGTCTTTTACCATTGTTTCGCCCACATCAACAATTGACGAATATGTATCTCCTTTAAAGTCAACAGAAACTAATGGCTCCTCCTCCACTCTCAAAATTCCCTTAAAGTTTTTTTCTCCGGCTGCTTTTTTAAAGGCTTCATTAACTTCTTCTTTTGTTGTAGATCTTTTTACTTCAACCACCAAATCTAAAAGTGAAACTGTTGGCGTGGGAACTCTTACTGCAATTCCATCCAGTTTTCCATTTAATTCGGGAATCATTTTACCAATGGCTTTTGCAGCTCCGGTTGAAGTTGGAATCATATTTATGGCCGCAGCCCTTGCCCGCCTTAAATCCTTGTGTGGCAAATCAAGAATTTTTTGGTCATTTGTATAGCTGTGAATTGTTGTCATAAACCCCTTAACAATCCCAAACTCATCATTTAAAACTTTCGCAATTGGAGCAAT
Organism: Candidatus Staskawiczbacteria bacterium; assembly: GCA_903885445.1. Taxonomy (GTDB): domain Bacteria; phylum Patescibacteriota; class Minisyncoccia; order Minisyncoccales; family Staskawiczbacteraceae; genus XYD1-FULL-39-28. The sequence continues at coordinate 1,193 of CAISIO010000045.1, read as the reverse complement.
GCAATTTGTTGTACAAGATCCCATATCCATAATGTCTGCCTTGCCATCATAAGTGTCGGCGTTAACTCCCAAAACATATCCCGGCAAATCTTTGCATGGGGCAGAAACAATAACTTTTTTGGCTCCGGCAGTAATGTGTTTTCTTGCTCCGGCGTCGTCGGTAAAAAATCCCGTGCATTCCAACACAATATCAACTTTCAAATCTTTCCATGGCAATTTTTCAGGATCTTTTTCCGCGAATACCGGGAATTCGCGGCCACCGACAATAATTGAATCTTCTGTGGCAGAAATTTCTTTTCCGTATGTTCCATAATTTGAATCGTGCTTTAAAAGATGCGCCAAGGTTTGATTGTCTGTTAAATCATTAATTGCCACAACCTCCAAATTAGGATGAGATTGCTCAATATTTTTAAATACCTGCCGACCTATTCTGCCAAATCCGTTTATTGCAACTTTAATCATATTATTGACCTATCTTTAATAATTTATCTATTTTTGCTTTATCAAAGCCAGTTATAATTTCTCCGTCTATATCAACAACAGGAACTCCCATCTGGCCGGAATCTTTTATCATTTTTTGGAGCTGTTTCTCGTCTTTTGATACATCTATGTCCTCAAATTCAATTGCATTCTTCTTCAAATATCCTTTTAATGTTTTGCAATATACGCAAGTTGGCGTGGAATATACTTTTGTCATTAATGTGTATTGTATGTGTGAATTATTGGGCAGGAGCGCAATTGGCGCCGGTAGCTCCAGAGTCTCCGGTGTTAGCAGCGGCCGAGGATGCATACGTTGCAGAAAAAGAAGTTGCGGCCTCTGCTGTGTTTAACTTTGTTGTACAAAAGCTTGGCTGAGTATTAGAAGCGTCGCAAATAATTGTTTTTATTTCGTCAGATGATCTGCTGCTACCAAAAACTGGGGCGTTGTCTGCGGTAAATTCAGAAACTGTGGCTCCGCCAAGAACAAGTGTTGGCGAACCCGAAACGCCATATTTATTTGCCAGATCAAAGTCTTTTTTTGCATAAGCCACCCCTTTGTTTGGAGTTGAAACGCATGAATTTAATTGGGCTGTGTCCACGCCGGTAGAAGTTTGGCATCCTGCCGTGTCTCCTGTTTTCATCTGGCAAGATACATAATTCCAATATTTTGTTGGCTGTTCCTCCCTGATACAAATTTGCCTTAAATTTTCCTG
>CAISIO010000044.1 GCA_903885445.1 Candidatus Staskawiczbacteria bacterium | reverse complement strand
ATGTACCCACGTGTTACTAAGCCGTTCGCCGGTTGCCTTGCGGCCCCCGTGACTTGCATGCCGGTATCCACGTTACCAGCGTTCACCCTGAGCTAGGATCAAACTCTCAAATAAAACATTTGACGTTTGAATCTATGCTATAGAATAAACTACTAATGTGTGATTTACTTTTTTCTTTTTGAAAATTTCAATCTAATTCGAAACAACTTTAAAAAACTAATTTTGGTTATTTATGGTTGTTTACTTATTGTCAGATTTTAAAATGGTTTTAAAATCTGGCTCATTATTTACCCGGCCAAGCCTTCTTGAAAAACTTGGCGGGATTATTTATCAAATTTCTTTCCGTACTGTCCTTTCTGAAAAAAACACCCGCGAAAATATTCTATTTCTAAAATACTCTCGCGGACGTTCTTGCACCCTTCTTACAGAATATCTATAGAAGGCTGTTTATATCTTTTGTATAAAAATTTACAAAAGTTTAAATTGTGTAAATTAATTTAGTTTTTTATTTAAATTAACTTTTCTATCCTGTACTATACATCTTACTCGGAAATAAATCCTTGTCAATACCCTTGAGCCGGTGAAAGGATTCGAACCCTCGACCCACGCTTTACAAAAGCGTTGCTCTACCACTGAGCTACACCGGCGAATTTATTTTTTTCCTGCTTGCTGAGCTTTTTTTCTTATTTTGTGCAAACTATGATCAATCCTTGTTTCTATTTTCAATGTCATCACTTTAACCCACGACAAGAATTTGTGTAAAAATATCTGTTTTTCAAACAAAACCGCCACTTCTTTTATTTTATTCTCTGTGTTTAAAATAATTCTATGCTTCCTTATGCCTGTGGTTCCGTTTTGCGGCAACGAAGTTAAAACCGGAATTTTCCTGGCCAAAATAAATAATACTCCTCCAAAACTTAAGACAAAAATTATAGAGAAAATTAATTCAACCATAAAATTAGAAACTATATTTCGTACCTCGCAAATCTCTTAACCTCAATCTTCTCCCCCACTTTTGCTGTCGCATCTTCAATGATACCCTTTATGGTTTTGGAATCGTCTTTTATCCAAACCTGCGACAACAAGGAAACTTCTGCTTTATATTTACTTAATTTTCCTTCTATTATTTGTTTGGCTATTTTTTCCGGCTTTCCTGATTCTTTCGTCTGTTCCTCGTAGATTTTCTTTTCGCTTTCTAAAAGCTCTTCGGGAATATCTTTTTCGGAAACAAATAACGGCTTCATTGCCGCAATCTGCAAGCAAATTTCGTGGGCTAAGGTCTTAAAATCAGGTCCCTTGGCAACAAAATCAGTTTCACACCTTATATCAAGCAATACGCCGGTTTTCCCGCTTGAGTGCAAATAGGTTTCTACCAAACCGGATTTTGTTTCTCTTGATGTCTTTTTCTCGAATACTTTCTTTCCCCAGATTCTTAATAAATCTCTCGCTTTTTCAGCATCACCCTTGGATTCCTCCAGCGCTTTTTTTACTTCTATTAAAGAAACTCCTGTTTCTTCTCTTAGTTGCTTTATTTGGTCTATAGTTACCATTATTTTGAAGAAGTATTTTTTGAATTTATTATAACCTCCTTTATAGTATCCATTATATAACGAACTGAGGAAATTGCATCATCGTTGGCCGGAATTGGATAATCCACAATATCCGGATTGACATTTGTGTCAACAATCGCAACAATTTTAATACCTTTTCTCTTAGCTTCCCTGGCGCAAGTAATATCTTTATCTAATCCGAAGATAATTACAGCATCGGGCAATTTAGACATATTTCTCACTCCCTCAAATTTTACCTTTAATTTAGCTATTTCTTTATCAAAATCCAACTGTTCCTTCTTTGTATATTTTGCCAAGTCTCCGGTTTCTTTTTTTCTTTCCAAATCTTTGAAATAACTAACTCTTTTCTGGATTGTTTCAAAGTTTGTAAATGTTCCTCCAAGCCATCTTTCTGTAACATACGGAACTCCGCATTCTACCGCTCCCTGTTGCACGACTGCCTTCATCTGAATTTTTGTGCCAACAAAAATTATTGATTTTCCTTCAGAAACAATTCTCGACACATAGGCCAATGCCTTTTCCAATTCGTTAGCGGTCTTTTCCAAATCAAAAAGGTGCACGTTATTTTTCATGCCCGAAACATACTGTTTCATTTTAGGATGCAATTTGGAAACCTTATGCCCAAAATTAACACCCGCCTTTTCCATTTCCTCCACCGACAACTTAATATCTTTTAACATTTATTTTTGAGAAGATTGTATGCTTACCAGAAAGGGCGCGAGCGCGAACTTCCCGGAGGCACAAGTCCTGGCTGGCAAGACTTTCACTCCCCTATTATTATTTTTCTCCTTTCCTTGCTCTTGGATTTTTAACTCTTTTAACTGTTGCTGATTTTTTAGATGCTCTTTCCTTAAACTTCTGAACTCTTCCTAATGTGTCCATGACCTTTTCCTGTTTTGTATAGAAAGGATGGCACTTGGCGCAAACTTCTGTCTCAATAAATTCCTTTGCCGAGCCTACAGTAAAATTATTCCCGCACGCGCAGCGGACTGAAGCTTTCGGATAATATTTTGGATGAATTCCCTCTTTCATGTTTTTGGTTTAAATATGAATTTTGTATATTTAGAATATTAACATATTTTTTAATTGCTGGCAATAGTTGTGCTAATAACTTTTCAAAAGCAAGGATTTATGCTATTATTTTTTTATGGAACAGGATTTCTCAAAATTTACTGCCGAGGACTGGAAAAATTATAAGCCGGAGATTCCTGAGGAGGAAGAAAAGACTGAAAAACAGGCTGCGATTCTTGAGATACGCGCGGGGCAAGGCGGAGACGAAGCCGGACTTTTTGCGCGCGATTTGCACAGAATGTATTCACGGTACGGCCAGACAAAAGGCTGGAAAGAAAGAGTTATAGACTCAAACAGAACAACAATTGGCGGATACAAAGAAATTGTTTTTGAATTGGCTGGTCCCGGAGTTTATGACGAATTACAAAACGAAGGCGGAGTTCACAGGGTTCAAAGAATTCCCGCGACAGAAAAACAAGGCAGAGTCCACACTTCAACAGCAACTGTGGCGGTTTTGCTAAAACCTAAAAAAACCGAAATAAACATAAATCCGGCAGATTTGCAGGTTGATACATATAAATCATCCGGGCCAGGCGGACAATATGTCAACAAAACAGAGTCTGCAATTAGAATCACGCATAAACCATCGGGGCTTGTGGTAACCTGTCAATCGGAAAGAAACCAATTACAAAACAGAGAAACGGCCATGACACTTTTGGCGGCTCGACTTCTGGCAAGGCAAGAAGAATCAGATTTATCCAAATTAACAGCCGAAAGACGAGACCAAATCGGCTGGGCAAAACGCTCGGAGAAAATTAGAACCTACAATTATCCTCAAAATAGAATCACAGACCACCGTATAGACAAGTCATGGCATAACCTGGAAGTAATAGTTGATGGAGATTTAGAACCTATAATAAAGGCTATGAAAAAATCCGACAAACAAGAAAGTAAATAAAAAGCGGACGTTGCGTCTGCTTTTTATTTACAAAAAATTAAAAAATTAGATTCTGGCAATCGGTGGACATTGTACCACTATCAATAAAGGTTTGGATGCAGGTTGCCCTTCGCATAACCATGCTGTTATACGCACCCGCAGCTCCATAATATTTAGCCGCCGCCCTGCTCTCTGCGGCAGCAGTTTGTGCGGAAGCGCCCAAATCTGACAAATATAATGCCGATGCGGTGAAAGAGTCTCTTATCGCCCAGGGATCGGCGGTTTGGCCTAACAAAGCTTTTAGTCTGTCAGCAAATAAATTCCATGTTGATGCGATAAATTGCGCCGGCCCCATTGCCCCGCCCCAGCCCGTGGGTACGCCCTTCACATAAGCGGGTATCCAACAAGAAACAGGTGTGTTATATGGATCCTTTCCTAATGCGGTCGTAATTTGTATAAATGGCGCCGTATCTCTCCCCGGCTTCATTACTCTCGCTATCGCCGTTCCTGTTGAAATTTTCTTTCCAGCTCCTGTGGCTGAGTCTACCAGCACGCACTGCCCAACATTTTGGCCGATTGCCGATTCCTGACTTATTATCGCCAAAAGAAAAGCTGGCCTTATACTTACCAGACTCGAAACATTTTGCGCCACCACCAGTGCCTCGCCAAATGTAGGAACTTTAGAGACTCCAACCATTTGAAAAAGCTGCGCTTTTATTTTTGCTGACTTTTGTTCGGCAACTTTTTTATCAGCCAATTGCTGTTGGTACTGCGCCTCGGTAAGTTTTAGATACTGATTCTGCTGTTGCTGATTTTTTGCATTTTCATTTTTCTGCAATGTCTGCAAGGCAATGGTTTTTTGCAACTGGTCAACATTATCGCCCATTTTCACCTGTTGAGCCTCAAGATATCCCTTTAAATTTTTCGTATTATCCAAAAGATCGCTAACCTTTGAATTAAGCCCGTCTAAATACGCCAAATTGCTGAAAAAATCAGAAAGATTGCCCTCCAACATAATAACAAACGAGGGCTTTTGATCTTCCTCGTAAACAGATCGTAAAATAGTTGCAACCTGATTTTGCGAACTCTCTATTTGCTCGGCGGTTTTATTTATGGAAAGTTGCGTGTCGGATATTTGCACATTCAGGTCTTTCACCATAATATTCCCCTTGCTTATATCCGCCTCCAACCCCTGTATTTTTTTTTTAAGTTTCGAAATCGCATTCTGTAAAGTGTTTTTTTGCGCTGAAGTTTTTGTAAGGTCTGCAGCCAGCTGGGTTGATTGCTGGTCGTAATAATCCGCGCATTTTTGCAACAAAACCTTACAATCCGCCGCGCTCACATTAGGGCATCCTGTAGTTGATTCAGAAATTGCCGCGCATTGCGTTCCCAGGTCTTCAGCTAAAACCTGCCTGCCGGCAGGCAAACAAAACCAAGCAAGACAAAAAACCAATAAAAACAATAAATATCTTTTCATCAAATTATATCTGTATTATCGCTTATTTACCCAAAAAAACAACCCCGTTTTTACACAGGGCTGTTTCAATCTTCTATTTTTTCTCTTCTTTCGTTTCTTCAACCACATCCTCAACTTTCTTTTCCTTTTCCACCTTCTCGACATCTTCAACTTTTTCTTCAATTTCTTTTGCTAATTCCTCTTCAACTTTGGCAGGCTGGGCCACAGAAACAACAATTTCTTCCGGTTTTGCCAAAACCTTAACGTCTTTTGGCAAAGGCAAATCTTTCACCAAAATATGGTCTGCGAATGTTTTCAACCCGTCAATGGAAATTCTAATCTCGTGCGGTAAATTCTGGGGCAAGGCCTTAACGTGCAATTCTGCTATATTTTTAATTAAAGTTCCACCTAAATCTTTTACCGCCAGAGATGTTCCTTCAAGAATTATTGGAATTTTCACCTCAACTTCTTCTTTCGCCGATGTCTCAAAAAAATCAATGTGTATAAACTTGTCGGAAATCGGGTCTCTTTGATAGTCGTGCACAAGAACAATCTTTTTTTCTTTCTCTCCATCAACGTCAATCTCAATCAAAGAGTTCACGCCCGCCTTGCTGTAAACCTTCTGAAATTCTTTGTAGTCCACATCCAGCATAACGTTTTTTATTTTGTGGCCGTAAACAACAGCCGGAATTCTGCCGGATTCTTTAAGGGCATTTGTCTTTCTGCCCATTTCTTTTCTAATTTTTGCTGATAATTTGATCATAAATAGTTTTTACTTCTCTATGTGAATGCACTGTGACGGACATGCCTCTGCGGCCGACTCTGCGCATTCTATTTTTTCAACTTCTAATTCCTCTATATCTTGTTTTGTTGCCTCTTTGATGTGCGATTTTCCATCGTCAATTAACTCAAAATACTTTGGGCATAGCGCCTGGCACGATCCGCACCCTATGCATTTTTCTCTTTCTAATTTTATCTTAGCCATGTTTATTTTGTAATGTTTATATATTAGTATATTTACCTGAAATTGTAAAGCGTTACGCTCAAATCCTGCCGGCGCTGCCGAATAATCCTATCTTGCGGCCGGCGAGCTTTTCAACTGAATTTTTAGCGTCCAGTAAAAATTTATAGGGGACAATTTCGTCTTTATTATTGTCCAAGAACCTGCGGAGGTTACCGGCGAACGCCAACCTTATCTCCGTATTTATATTTATCTTAATAATTCCAAGTTTTATGGCTTCTCTTATGTCGTCTTCCGGCGTTCCCGAGCCTCCATGTAAAACTAATGCAGTTCCGCTTATTTTTCCGGCAATTTGTTTGAGCGAATCCAGCCTTAAGTTTGGATCAATTCCCGAAGCTTCAATTCCATGAAAGTTTCCAATTGAAACCGCTAATAAATCAACTCCCGTTTCTTTTACAAACCTCTGCGCTTCGTCGGGTTTAGTTAAATCTTCCTCTTTTATCTCAAACTTCTCTGAATAAAGTTTTGAAGAATCGGTTCCTATCCTGCCGACCTCTCCCTCAACCGTGACTCCTTTTTTCTTTGCGTATTTTACAACTTCTTTTGTGAGTTTTATATTCTCTTCCAGCGGTAATTTTGATCCGTCAAAGTGCACCATGTCATATCCCGCGTCAATTGCTTCTTTCAAATATTCAAAGCTTTTTCCGTGGTCTAAATTCAAGAAAGCCGGCAATCCTAATTTTTTCTTAAAAACATCTCTCAAGGCCACGGCTTCCTGTAAGCCGAAAAACCTACTTTCACCTTCCGAGGTCCCCAAAATAACCGGTGACTTTGCGGTTACTGCCGCCTCGCAAACCGCTTTCATCTGGGTAAAATCAGAAAAATTAAACTGCCCCATCGCCCACTTTTCTTCCTGCGCTTTTTCTAGATACTTTTTAATATTTGTCATATATCTATTTTTGAATACACAAATTATTTTTTCCGCATTCTTCTTTCCTCACCGGCACACCAACAAATTTTGAATCTTTTTCCAAAAGCCCGGCTTTAGCTCCGACCTGCGCAAGGTTTGCCTCCGAGTTTGCCAAACCCAATTGAATTGATTTTTCTATGTCGCCGTTATACCGAATAAAATCTGACAAAAATCCTGACGCGAACGAATCTCCCGCGCCCGTTGTATCAACAATTTTTCTGTCAGGATTCGGCATAGCCGAATATAAATATTTCCCGTCTGAAGCCGTAACCCCTTCTCCCCCCTTGGTCATAACCGCGATTCCGTGGCACATTTCATCTATTTTTTTGAATATTTCAGATTCGTTATAAAAAGAAATTTTTGTTAAAAAAGATGCCTCCTCCTGGTTTAAAAACAAAATGTCAATTTTATCAAAAATTCTTTTCAATTGCGCTTCGGGCAAAGACAACTGCTGTTTCGACGGATTTACGGCAATTTTTATTTTATTTTCATAAGCAAAATTTACAATATCTTCAAAAGTGTCGCACAATAAACCAGACAAGGGCGCTAGATAAATCCACTTTGTTTTTAGCTTATTCCAAGGAATAGTATTTTTATCTAAAAGTTCCGAGGCCCCTCTGTATGCCAATATAGTCCTATCCTCTCCCGTGCTGGATATTATAACAGACTGATTCGTCGCCTTTTCCTTCCTTTTCTGCAACAATCTTACATCAATTCTAAACGCCCTTAATTCTTTCACAATATGCAATCCCGCCTCATCAGCTCCAATTGCTCCGCAAAAGGCTGTTTTAAACCCCTGTTTTGCAAAAGTAGCGGCAGTGTTGGTCCCGCCGCCTCCGGAAGTATATTTTATATCGTCAATATCAATTTTAGACCCCAAAGACAAGCAAATCCCCTCGCCGGTAACAAAATCCTTCTCGTCTTTTGTTATTTTAAACGCCTTAGATTTTAAGTTAATATCCCTAGCCGCTGACCCAAACGTAATGATATCGTACATAATTATCAAAAATTATCTGTTTAATTTTTTCTCGGTTTCGGCGATGGCGAGCTTGGTTTTTAGGACTGAATCGGGGTTTAGGGAAATTGACTCTATACCGAGCTCAACCAAAAATTGGGCAAAGTCCGGGAAATCGCTCGGACCTTGTCCGCAGATGCCGATGTATTTGTTATTATTCTGGCATACTTTTATGGCTTCTTCAATAAGCTCTTTTACTGCCTCGTTTTTTTCATTTCCAATTGATGATAATTGCGAATTGTCCCTGTCTAATCCCAATGTCAATTGCGTTAAATCGTTTGAACCAATAGAAAATCCATCAAAAATTTCCAAAAACTTTTCAGCCAAAATTACATTTGCGGGAATCTCGCACATCACATAAATTTTTCCTTTTACGCCGTTTTCCCTTATAATCTGCACAACTTTTTTACCTTCGTCAACTGTCCTACAAAACGGAACCATTGGAATTACGTTATCCAAGCCAAATTCTCCGCGGACCTTATCCATCGCCCTGCACTCTAAAACAAACGCATCTTTAAATTTTTTGTCATAATATCTTGAAGCTCCTCGAAAACCAATCATTGGGTTTTCTTCCTCGGGCTCATAGGCTTCTCCACCAAGCAAAGAACGGTATTCGTTGGTCTTAAAATCGGAAAACCTTACGATAACGGGCTTTGGATAAAACGCCGCTCCAATTAGCCCAATACCTTCGGCCAACTTATCAATATAAAACTGCACTTTGTCATCATATCCCAATGTCACTGCATCAATTTTTTTCTTTAACGCCGGCTTTAATGTTTTATAATTTATCAAAGCGTTCGGATGAATTTTTATAGAATTTATAATAATAAATTCTTCCCTGGCCAAACCAACTCCGTCATTTGGGATAAAACTCAAATTAAAAGCATTTGACGGCTCGCCGACATTCATTAAAATTTTTGTTTTTGTTTTGGCGATATTGGAGATATCCGTTTTTTTGATTGTAAAGGGAATAATTCCTTCATAAACTTTTCCTTCCTCTCCTTGTGAGCAGTCAATTGTAATTTCCTGGCCGGATTTTATAACCTTTGTCCCGGTTTCCGAGCCCACAATTACCGGCACTCCAAGCTCCCTGCCCACAATTGCCGCGTGGCAAGTCCTTCCGCCAGAATCTGTAACAATTGCCGAAGCCAATTTCATTGCCGGCACCCAATCAGGGTCGGTTGCTTTTGTAACCAAAACTTCTCCTTTTTTAAATTGTCCTATATCCTTCGTGCTCATTATTTTGTTTGCCTTTCCCGAACCGATTTTGCTTCCCACACTCATTCCATTGGCTAAAACTTTCCCAACTTTTGTTTTATCCAAAACATAATCCTCTAAAACCTTTAAATTTTTCTTGCTTTGGACTGTTTCCGGCCTGGCCTGCACAATATATAATTTTCCATCCCTGCCGTCTTTCGCCCACTCCATATCCATGGACTTTTTATAATGGTCTTCAACAAGAACAGACCATTTTGCCAAAGATAAAATTTCGTCATTGCTCAAAACAAAACTTTCCCTCTCTTTTTTTGTTGTAGCAATATTTTTTGTCGGCGTCTTCGGGTTTTCTGTGTAAATCATCTTTATCTCTTTCTTACCGACTTTCTTCTCAATAATTGGCTTAAATCCTTTCTTTAATGTAGTTTCAAAAACATAATATTGGTCCGGCTCAACCTGTCCCTGTACAACATTTTCTCCCAGGCCGTAACTCGCGTTTATCAAAACGACGTCGCCAAAACCTGATTCTGTATCGCAAGAAAACATAATACCCGAAGCCCCCAAATCAGACCGCACCATTTTCTGCACGCCTACAGATAACCCGGTCTTTAACTGGTCAAGTTTCATTTCTTCTCTATAAAAAATCGCTCTGTCCGTGAAAAAAGATATAAAACATTTTTTTACAGCCCCAAAAAGGCTTTCCTCGCCTTTTATATTCAAATATGTTTCGAACTGGCCGGCAAAAGAAGCGTTTGGAGCGTCCTCGGCAACGCCCGAGGTCCTTACAGCCACATCGGTGTTTTCTTCGTTGTATTTTTTTGACAGTTCAGAGTAGGCGGAAATTAACTCTTTTTTTAGCTCTTCGGGAAAACTCGCTGCCTCTATCGCGGCTCTTATTTTTTTCCCAGCATCCTGCAAACTTTTTAAATTTTTCGCATCCAAATCTTTAAAAATGTCCGCAAAAATTTTATCCAATCCGTTGGCATTTATAAAATTCCAGTAGAAACTGGCGGTCAGAGCAAAACCGTAAGGCACACTGACTCCTTTAGAGGTAAGGTTTACATACATTTCTCCAAGTGATCCGTTTTTTCCTCCAACCAACGGAACATCTGCTATTCCGACTTCGTTATACCATAAAATATTTTTTTGAGATTTTTCGGCCATAATCTAAAATTAGTTTAATAAATATGAAATTGCCGCCTCAACATTTTCAGAAACAAGGCTGGCGCCGTTTAATTTTACGTGGTCTATTTTATTTATTTCTTTATATGCAAGCTCTTGGTTTCTTATCAGTTCTTTAAACGCATTTTCCTCCAATCTGCCCAAATCCCTGTGCTCCCCTCTTTCTTGCATTCGCGCTTTAATCAAACCAGCGTCAGCATAACAAAAAATAACTTTTATCCTGGGACTTATATTTTTTTCTTTTAAGAAATGTGGAACAACTTTTTGGAAATAACCATCTTTTATTTGGCCCGTGTAGTTTCCCTGCAATATGGAGCTATATCCAAACCTAAGATTAGATTTTGCCACTTCCATCATGGCGTAATAGGTCTGCTTTTGTATAAACTCTTTGTAGTGCGCGCTTTCTATGGAGATTTTCGGCCCGGTCAGACTAAACCAGGAAATATCGTAACCCCCCTTTGTACTTTCCAAGTCGGGAGTCCTCATGAAGCTGTCTGAAATATCATCTTTGTCAATCAAAAAAACTTTATCTAATTTGGGCAGCAGTTCATTTATGACTGTTGTTTTTCCCGAGCAAATTATACCGGTAATAAATACAAATGTTTCTTTTGGCAGCTTCATTTTATTTACGAAAATTTGTCTTCAAGATTTTACTGGCAATGGCAAATTCTTCGTCTGTTTCTATCGCGAATATTTTAGTTTTCTTTAGAATTTTTAAATCTTTGCAAACTAAATCTCTTGTAATTTTCAGGCCCGAGCCGATAGATCCGGTGAAGACCAAAACATCGCACCCTCCCAGAATCGCAAAATAGGCCCCGATATATTTTTTAATCGAATAAACAAAAACATCCAGTGCCAGCCTTGCTTTTTTGTCGTCCGGCGCATAGGGCGCCCCAACCATTTCAAGAACTTTCAACATTTCTCCTTCTCCGCAGATTCCCTTAACACCGGATTCTTTATTTAAAATATCTTTTGTTCTATCTAAACCAAATTTTTCTACAAGCTCTAAGGTAATTCCCGAATCTATGTCGCCAGCTCTTGTCATCATCACCAACCCCTCCATCGGCGTAAAACCCATAGACGTATCAATTGCTATTCCACTTTTTATGGCCGTAATACTAGCTCCGCCACCCAAATGACAGGTTATAATATTAATTTTTCCAAAAGGCTTCTTAATTTTTTCAGCTGCTTTTTTGGCAACATATTCGTGAGAAATTCCGTGAAAACCATAACGTCTGAATCCAAACTCTTTAGCTATTTCCTCCGGCAAAGCGTAAGTACAAGCAATTTCCGGCAAGTCTTTAAAAAACTCTGTGTCAAAAACCGCTATCTGTTGAATTCCTTTAAAAATATTCTGACAAGCCTTGATTCCCATAATATTAAAAGGATTATGCAGCGGCGCCAAATGATTTAACGCTTCCAACTTCCCGATATTTTCCTCGGTAATTTTTGTCGGTTCTATAAAAATATCTTTCCCGTGGACAACCCGATGTCCTATCAAATCTAATTTTGTCCTATCTATTTTGTTGAGTTCTTCTTGTAATATTTTTTCAAAATCAACCGTATTCAAAACCTCTCGCTTGCCTTCCTCGGCAACTTCCAATTTTTCGTTAAATAGTTTCCACTTTATAGATTGGCTTCCGCAGTTTAAAACTAATATCATTTTACAATAAAACCTTCTCCTATTTTATTAATTCCGGCGGCGTTTCCTTCGTCTGTGTCTATGTGCATAGAAAAATCATAATCGTCTTTTACTCTGACTATAATGCCTTCAAAAACAACTGGCCTTTCACCGCCAATCTTGACAGAGACCTTAGCGCCGTTTTTTAAACCCAGCTTACCTGCCTCGCTTGTCGCACAATGGATATGCCGTAAAGCCACAATCAACCCCTCGGACAGTTCTACGGTGCCTTGAGGGCCTGTAATCACAACTGAACCCGTTCCATTCAGTTCGCCCGACAATTGTATCGGAGGCACGGCTCCCGAACCAACTGCATCTGACAAAGATATTTCAACCTGCGTCTGCTCCCTTAACGGCCCGACAATCCTAACTTGTTCAATTTTTTTAGAACCCACTTGTATATCAACGGTTTCTTCGCAAGCAAAATCAGACGGCTGTGATAGCTGTTTCATTTTTGTCAGTTCGTATCCTACGCCAAAAAGCGTTTCTAAATTTTTTTTTGATAAATGGCAATGCCTGGCCGAAACTTCAATCGGCACTTTAATCTTTTTTATTCCAAACATATTTAATTATTATATCACCTAACAAAAAAACAAAAAAGTGCAAAAAAAAGCCTCGCCACAAAAATTGCAACAAGGCATCAACGCAATGCGCGCTCTCTATTAGGTCAGCCGGCCCTGAGTTTTGAGTTCGTCTCTGACGAAGTCTATGGCCGCCCCAACTGTTCCTAGTTCCCGTATCTTCTCATCGCTGTGGATGGAAAGTTCGAATTCGTCCTCGAATTCCATCACCAGCTCCACCTCGTCCAGTTGATCGATGTTCAGGTCATCGACAAAGCGCGACGCTCGGCTGATCTCGTCCTTGTCGATGTTGAGTTGGTCAGCGACGATTTCGATGACCAATTTCTCAATCTCTTTTTCCGACATCATATCCGTCATTATCAGGTCTCCTCGAAAAGGGCTGACTACCTTACAAAAAAACATCGCCTTGAACACGGCTATATAGTAACATATCAAAATATGTGCGTCAATGTTTCAACGCCAACAAAAAACCTCGTACGTCGAGGTTTTTCTTAATTTATCTTACAATTTTTTCCCCACAAACTCCGCGAATTCCGCGAGCCTGCAAGAATATCCCCATTCGTTGTCGTACCAGCCCAAAACTTTTACCATATTTCCATTTACCATCGTTTCTGCCGAATCAATTATGGCGGAATAAGTATCGCCTTTAAAATCCATTGAAACCAACGGTTCGTCCTCCACTCTCAAAATTCTTTTGAAGTTTTTTTCGGCAGCAGCCTTTTTGAATGCCGCGTTCACTTCTTCTTTTGTTGTTTCTCTTTTAATTTCAACAATTAAATCCAAAACAGAGACAGTCGGCGTTGGAACCCTAATAGAAATTCCGTCCAGTTTTCCGTTTAATTCAGGAATCATTTTGCCAATGGCTTTTGCGGCTCCGGTTGAAGTCGGGATAATGTTCAATCCCGCGGCTCTTGCCCTTCTCAAGTCTTTATGAGGCAAATCCAAAACCTTCTGGTCATTTGTATAACTGTGAACCGTTGTCATAAAACCTTTTACAATTCCAAATTCGTCATTTAAAACCTTTGCAATTGGAGCTAAACAATTTGTAGTACAAGAACCCATATCCATCACGTCAACCTTTCCAATATCAAGCGTGTCAGCGTTAACACCTAAAACAAATCCCGGCAAATCCTTGCAGGGAGCTGAAACTATAACTTTTTTTGCTCCAGCTTTAATATGTTTTCTTGCGCCGGCGTCATCGGTAAAGAATCCGGTGCATTCCAAAACTATGTCTACGCCCAAATCTTTCCACGGTAGTTTTTCCGGATCTTTCTCGGCCAAAACCGGCACTTCTTTTCCAGCAACAATAATTGATTTTTCTTTGGCGATTATTTCTTTGCCGTAGTTTCCGTAAGTAGAATCGTGTTTTAAAAGATGAGCCAGGGTTTTTGTGTCTGTTAAGTCGTTTATCGCAACAACCTCCAAATCCGGGTGCGACCCCTCAATATGTTTGAAAACTTGCCGCCCAATTCGCCCAAAGCCGTTTATAGCAATTTTAATCATGCTTTATTTGATTTATTTTTAGTAGTGTATCAATTTTTACTTTATCAAAGCCAACTATAACTTCTCCGTCTATATCAACAACTGGCACCCCCATTTGCCCGGAGTCTTTTATCATTTTCTGCAATTGTTGTTCATCTTTGGATATATCAATATCCTCAAATTCTATAGCATTCTTCTTAAAATAGCCCTTTAATGTTTTGCAATACACGCAAGTTGGCGTGGAATATATTTTTACCATAGTTTTTAGCGTAGTGCTATATTATTGTGCGGGCGCGCAATTAGCTCCGGTGGCTCCGGAATTTCCGGCAGCGGCAGCCGACGACGAGCCGTATGTTGCTGAAAAAGAAGTTGCTGCCTCTGCTGTGTTTAGTTTTGTTGAGCAAAAACCCGGCGCGGTTGTTGACGCATCACAAACAATTGTTTTCAATTCGTCTGAGGACCTGCTGCTCCCGAATACCGCCTTGCCGTCGGGCGTAAACTCTGGAGCCTCGGCTCCATTCAGAATCAATGTTGGCGATCCCTCTGCTCCGTATTTATTTGCCAGGTCGAAATCTTTTTGCGCGTAAGCTATTCCTCTGCTCGGAGCCGAGATACAGGCGCTTAGCTTGGCAGAATCTACGCCCGTGGATTTTTCACAACTTACTTCCGTTCCGGCTGCTTTCATCTGGCAGGATAAATAATCCAAAAATTTTGCGGGCTGTTCTTCTCGAATGCAAATTTGCCTTAGGTTTTCCTTTGCCTCTGCGTCTCCGTGCATTGAAACCAAGGAATTTCCTGAGACAGAACCGATATATCTAATCTTTATATAATTAGCCAGGCTTGGTATATTTTTTGCGGCATCGGCAACCATTCTTTGCATCTGCAAACCAAATGGGCATCGCGCTACAATAAATGCTTCCAATGACGGCGTGCCTGTTTTCTTAATTGAAGCAATTATCTCTTCTGCGGTTTTTCCCGTGCTCGAGCCGACTGTTTTACCGCCTTTTACGGGAGCCATATTGATGGCTTGGGTCGCATCCGGGAACAAAAATTTCCCGTCTTTTGTAACATACGAGTCAAATTGGCTAGTACCTATTTTTATTTTTATTTTAACCAGCCCCGACTCTTCCGACACGCTCACTAAAGAGGCTGTAGACTGCGAAAGCTTGTTGTTGTTGATATAATCAACAGTCGCTTTTCCGATTTCCGCGTCGGACTTGCCAAAAATTGTCGGCAAAGAAAAGCCATGGTTTTTACTGGCAAAAATCAAACCGCCGGTGATAATAATTGCTATAATCGCTATCGCGGCAAGAATGGTATTTTTATTTATATTCTTTAAAAAACCGAAGTTGAACTTGGGCATGCTTTTATTTTTTATTTTTAATAATTTTATTTAATTGCTTATTATATTTTATTATATCGGCCGTTGTCAAATTGATATTTCATCAGCGCGCCAAACGGTAACTCTAAATTAATTATATTCTCGTCTGATATATTTTCGACATACTTAACAACTGCTCTCAAGCTGTTATGGCTGGCAACCACCAAAACATTCTTTCCATCTTCCAGGTCTTTCTCTATATACTTTTTATAGAAAGGAACAGTCCTTTTAACAACTTCGTCTAACCCTTCGCCTCCTCCCGGCGGATCGTTATTAAAGCCCCTTCTCCACAATCTCGCCTGCTCCTCGCCGTATTTCTTAACCACTTCTTCTTTGTTCATTCCCTGCAAAGAACCGTAGTATCTTTCATTTAATTTTTCGGTGACATAAACGTGGACCTCATTCCCGCTAGGATTTTCGTAATTTTCCCATTTCTGCATCTTGCCTCCGTCTAAATGAAAAAATAATGGATATTTTTCAGGAATATATTCGAAAATCTTGGCGACCGTGTCCATGTTTCTAAAAAGCGCCGAACAATAAATTTTGTCGAAATCAATCTCTGAAAAACTTCCTGCCAATTCCTTCGCTCCCAAACTTGCGTCCTTTGCAAGCGGCCCGTCAGTCCAGCCGGCAAAGCGGTCGTCTAAGTTCCATTGCGATTTTAAATGCCTTAATAAAAAAAGTTTAGCCATTCTTATTTTGTTTGATTAATTCTTGCTCAATTTGTAATAATCTCTGATATTTAGCCATTCTTTCCGGTTTTGCGGGGGAGCCGGCTTTTAAAAAATCTGCTCCCAAACCAACTGCCAAATCCGCGATAAAATCATCCATCGTTTCTCCGCTTCTATGGCTCACAATTGTCTTCCAGCCGAAGGACTTTGCCAAATTAGACGCCTCAATCGTTTCTGCAACCGTCCCAATCTGGTTTAATTTCAAAATAACCCCGTTGCAGGCTTTCTTGCTGTGGGCCTCTTTTATTCTTTTAATATTTGTCGTTGTTAAATCGTCTCCAACAATAATAATTTTACTTCCCAATTTTTGTGTAAAAGATTCAAACCCTTGCCAGTCAGTCTCATCGCATGGGTCTTCAATCGATATTATAGGAAAACTGGCGGCCAATCCTGCAAAAAACTCCAAAAGTTCCGTCCTTGTCAGTTCTCTGTCTTCTAAATTATATTTTCCATTCTCAAAAAACTGCGAAGCGGCAACATCCAGGGCAATTTTAATTTCGTCTGTTCCAATAGCATTTTTTAACAAATATAAAGCCTGCTCTGTTTTAGAAATTTGCGGAGCAAATCCGCCCTCGTCTCCCATTTCCGTTGGACCGTAATTATCTTCAATAAGTTTCTTTAAATTTTGAAAGACCTTATTGCATAAAACTAAATTTTCTGCAAAAGTTTTCTTTTCCGGAATAATTATAAATTCCTGGATATCCAAATGTTTTTCTAAATGAACATGCGCTCCGCCCTCTAAAATATTAAACATCGCCAGCGGAACAGCGAGTGACTTTGTCTCGGCTAATTCTTGTATATGTTTATATAAAGAAACTTTTTTTGCGCCAGCTCCTGCTCGGCAAACAGCCATTGAAACTCCCAAAACAGCATTCGCTCCAAGCTTAGATTTGTTTTCAGTCCCATCTAATTTAACCAAAAAGACGTCTATCTCCTTTTGATTTAATACGTCTTTGCCTTTCAGTTTTGGTGCAATAATTTCATTTACATTTTTAATCGCCTCAGAAACTCCTTTCCCATCAGCATCTCTCAATTCCAACGCCTCGTTTTCCCCGGTAGAAGCTCCCGACGGCACTCCAGCAACAAAACTCCCCTTTTCCGTCTCCAACTCAACTTCAACAGCCGGGTTTCCCCGTGAATCCTTAATTTCCCTGGCAATTATTTCCTTAATCTTACTCATTAATTTTTTACTTTTCTCAAATAATCATACGCGGCTAAAGATGCTTTGCATCCTTCGCCCGCTGCTGTGATAATTTGTTTGTATGGGCCGGAGTTGTCATCGCCAACGGCAAAAAGGCCGGGCGTTTTTGTCTGGAACGTTTCCGACTCAACCATTATCTCGTCGCGCTTTGTAAAATCAACTAGTCCTTTTACTAAAGCAGTTGCCGGCTGGCTTCCAATTTCTATAAAAACTCCCTGCACTTCCAGTTCTTTATTCTCTTTTGATATATTATCCTGATAAATCAGCGAACCGACAAACTTATCGCCCTTGATTTCCTTTACCGACGCATTTGTAATAATTTCTATCTTATCAGATTTCTTGGCTTCATTTTTGTTTTCCTGATCTGCTTTCGGTTCAGTTCCAAATTCCAGAATATAAATCTTACTGGCGTAATTTGTCATAAACAAAGCTGCCTCAAATCCAGCATTTCCTCCGCCGACTATCGCAATTGTTTTATTTTTAAAAATCGGGCCATCGCAAGTAACGCAATATCCCACTCCTTTTCCAATAAATTCTTTTTCTCCAATTGCTTCCAGCGGCCTTGGATCAGCTCCGGTTGCGATAATTACCGAATTGCTTTGGATTTTTTCGTTTTCGGTTGTTGTGACAGTAAAAACACCGCCTTCTTTTTCAACTCTTCCAGCTTCTGCAAATTTTATTTCAACCGATTCCTGCTTTTCCAAATGCCCGACAAATTTTTCTATAAGCTCGGCTCCGGAAATTTTTTCGAATCCGGGGTAATTACATATTTCTGTGGCTTTTTTAGCCATTTGCCCGCCAAACTCTTTTGTCATCAAAAGCGTCTTCATTTTCTGCCTGCCCGCG
The DNA here is from genome assembly GCA_903885445.1 of Candidatus Staskawiczbacteria bacterium. Classification (GTDB taxonomy): domain Bacteria; phylum Patescibacteriota; class Minisyncoccia; order Minisyncoccales; family Staskawiczbacteraceae; genus XYD1-FULL-39-28. The sequence continues at coordinate 34,486 of CAISIO010000044.1, read as the reverse complement.
TAAATTCCGGCAGTAATTCCAGCCGGCCCGCCTCCGATAATAATTAAATCGTAAATCATAAAATTATCTAATTATACCAATTATTTGATTGTCTTTAAATACTGCCGTAATTCGTCTTTAAATCTTGGGTCTTTCAGCGACAGATAGAAAAAAGATTTTAACCATTTTAATTTGTCTCCGCACTCAAGCCACTCGCCTTTTAGCTCGCAACCGTAAATGATTTTTCCTTCGGAAAGCATTTTATCGAAAACTTCAGCTAGAATTATTTCTCCTTTTCCCGACGGCTCTGACTTTTTCAGATATTTAAAAACTTCCGGCGTCAAAACGTATCTTCCAACTATCACAAGATCGGACGGAGCAGCTGACAATTCCGGCTTTTCAACTATTTTTTTTATTTTATATAAATGATTTGCAATTTTTTCTACGGCAACAACGCCGTAAGCAGAAACTTTTTCCATCGGCACCCGCTTTAAAGCAACAACCGGCGCATTGCAGGTTTTAAAAATATTTATCAATTGCGCCATGGCCGGCTCATCCGAGTCGATAATATCATCAGCCCAAGATACAACTACCGGTTCGTCTTTTACGTGCTTTGCCGCCTGCAAAATCGCATGGCCGTCTCCGAGCGGTGTTTTTTGTGTTACGAATGAAAAAGAAATCCCTTGAAACATTTCCTCAAAATCCTTCAACTCTTTTAATATTTTTTCCTTTTTCCTTTTAATCAGCGTTTTTTCCAGATCCGAATCCTTTTCGAAATAATTTAAAATCGCTTTCTGTCCCGGACTGACTACAAAGACTATCTCTTTTATTCCTGATTTTTTTACTTCCTCAACTATGTAATGGATTGCCGGCTTATCCACCAAAGGAAAAAATTCTTTCGAAATAACCTTGGAAAGAGGTAAAAACCTAGTACCCAATCCTGCCACCGGAATAATAATTTTTTTTATTTCTTTTGTTTCTTCTGTCATATTTTTTACAAAATTAACTCTTAAATTTTACTTTCCTCAGGAAGGCGGGAATTTCCCACTCTTTTTCCTGCGCTAATCTCTTTTTTTCCTCAAGCTCTTCGGCTTTACGGATTTCCAGGCCGCTTCTCCTGATTGTTTTTTTACCTGATTCTGGCATCGCCTCAATTACATCAATCCTTCTTTGTTCCAATACGGGAATTGGCGAGACCGGAACCTCAAAAACAGGAACAAATGAAACTGCTTTTTCAGCATTTTTGTCCGGTTTTTTTACGGGAACCAATGGTTTTTTTCTCTTTTTGGATTTAGGCTCTTTCTTCCTCGCCGGCGCCAATGGCTTTTCTCTTTTTTTTGTGGCCATAATTTCCGCCTTTGTTTCAACCTTTACCGGCTCGATAACTTTCTTAACTTCTTTTTCGGCTAAAACGGGCTTTATCTCTATATCTTCTATTTTTCCCGCATGCGCAGGCAAGTCTTCTTCCGCATCACTGATTTGCCCGCCAGTCATCAAGATCGTTGTTTTTATTTTATTTTTTAATTTTGGATTTTTGGAGATTCCAAATATAATCTTCGCTTTTTGATTCTGCTCGGCTATGCGGCTGCTGATTTTTTCCACTTCAAACATTGAAAGATTTTCTCCTCCGGAAATATTAAATAAAATTTTCTCGGCGCAAAGATTACTGCTCTGCAATAGAGGATTCTTAAAAATATTTTCACAAATTTTTTCTATCCTGTCTTTTCCCGATTCTTCAACGGTGTTTAGAAAGGCCGAACTTCCCCTGCCTCTTAAAATTGTCCGCAAATCAGCGAAATCGATGTTTATAATCCCCGGGTTGTAAATCAGGTCTATCAAGCTCTCCAAAGATTCCATCAAGCTTTTATTGACTATTGAAAAGGCGTTTGTAATTGGCGTTGTTTCGTCAATAACTTTAAAAATCTTTTCGTTAGGAATTACCAGCGAAACATTCAACGACTGTCGCAAAGCACGCAAAGCGTTTTGAGCAATGCGATATTTATTCTTCCCTTCAAACTTAAAGGGCATTGTGAATATGCCAAAAGTGATTCCGCCGAATTCTCTTGCTGCTTCCGCAAAAACCTGCGTGGCGCCAGACCCTAATCCCCCGCCCAATGAGGCGACAAAAATTATAATATCCTGGTCTTTAAAAATACTGCTGATTTTTTCTTTAGCAGACTCTGCGGCTTGTTTTGCCAAGTCCACGTTAACTCCTGTTCCCAAGCCATGCGTTAAATCTTGGCCAAACCAAAAATATTTTATTCCTGACTTCTTTTTTAAAACGCGCACATCTGTGTCGGCAATAACAAAGGTTGCTTTTTCAAGCGACCTGCCAATCTCAGAGACTATAGACCCTCCGCCCCCGCCAATTCCGATAACCTTGATTTTCGCTTTAAAAAAAGACTGCGCCGGAAACTCTTCTGCCGGATTAATTTTCGTGCGCCTTGTAATATGTTTTTTTCCTTTATGAGCAACAACCTTTCTTGGAGTTAGTTTTTTAACTAATTTTTTTACAGCCTTCTTTTGCTTAGTTTTCAAAACAGCCTTCTTTATAATTTTATTTTTTTGCCTGCCCTGAACTCGCCGAACGGTTTTTTTTATTTTATTTATTTTTTTCTTAACCAAAATTTTCCTGCTCTTTGTCGGTTTTAAAACCTTAGCCCTTTTAATTTTCTTGGCGACCTTCTTTTCCTTTGCCATGTTTATTACCTTCTATGTTAACTGCTTATAGAATTAAATCAAGTCCCTTGGATATTTAATAAAAAACCGGCGTTTTGGCGCCGGGAGAAATACAAAAAATAATGTTATTTTTTCCTAAATTTGGGGAGCTTCATTGCCACGTAAGTTCCGCCGGCAATACCAAACGAATAAACTACAATTGCAATAATGCTTGTCTGGTTGTTTATGTCAGTTAAAATGCTGTACAAAACCAGCATGTTCATAAAAACAGTGAGAAAGGAGTAAATTACCGCCGGGACAATTTTATTCTGGGCAATATACTTTGAATTCATTGTAAAGAAAAAATCCTGCACAACCCCGACAAAAAAATATACAACGAGTGTTATAATTGCCATTTAATTAATAATTTTAATGCTCAACTAATTGGTATTCTCCACCCTTGTGAATTAATTCGTATTTATGGCCCATATGGTCCTCAAAAACCGCCGAACCATGGGCAAATGCCTGGCGGAAAAAAACTTTTGCCTCATCGGCGTCAAGCTGGTGCGAAAGATAATAGATGCCATGCTTCACGCTTTCGTCGTGAGAAATTGGGTGGCCGTGTATTATTGTTCTTGTTTCCATTTTTTATTATATCACAATTTCTATTACTTTGTTTCTTGAGGAATAACCTGAAATAATTTTAACGCACGAAGTTCCGGTTTTAAAATATACCGCCAAGGCATTTCTGATTGCTTCATTCGCTTTTCCCTTAATCGGCGGTTCTTTTACAGAAACGACGTAATTTAAATCGTCGATTTTTTCAACTTTTTCCTCTCTAGAATTTGGTTTTGCTTTTATAAAAATCTTCATATAAATTAAACAACTACTGCGTCGCCATCGCCAATTAAGTCAATTTCCTTGCCCTGTACCAAAAACGCCTGTTGGTCAGTTAAAATTCTTAATTTTTTCGCGCGCTTTCTGGGATTTTTAATTTCGGATTTTATAATTTCGTCATGTTCGGGCTGGTAATGCACAAAAATATCAAATGGCACCAGGTTTAACCCCCTCAAATCTTTCAATCCTACAAAGTTTTTATCGGCATTTTTCCAGCCGGCTGTTTTAATTGTACGCCCGGCAACAATACTCCCGGCCGAAGCGCCGATATAAACCTTGCCTTCTTTTAATAATTTTCTTATCACCTTTTCAAAATTGCATTCGCGCATCGCTTTCAACAAATAAAAAGTATTTCCGCCTACTACGTATATGATATCTTTTAGCTCAAGCAGCTTCAGAACCTCCTCTTCTTTCTTTCCTTCAATGTCGACTTCTTCAATATTAAAACCCATTTCTTCGCGCATAATAGTCCAGTCTCTTTTTACATAATCTAAATTTTCCACGGGCTTTGAGGCAGTAATAATAAAAGCTACCGTCACGTCATATGCCGGCTTCTGCAGTAATTTAATTATCTCGTCCTTCATCTCAACCATTCCGCTTGAAGTTAAGAGAAGCGTCTTGGCCTGATTGTGCTTTATGGTTTCTTTGGCCAGCCCGATTAAATAGTTAACTAGGGCGATTAAAACCAGCAACCCGCCAATAAACCCTATGCCAACTATCCCGAACGGCGTGAAGAAAAATTGCAAAACCGATGTTTTAAAAAATGTAATCTTTAACAATGGCAACTGCCAATAAACATTTAAGGTTGATTTTATATCAAAGGCCTCCGTTTTCCCAACGGCCAAAACATATTTGCCTAAATTGTCTTTCGAATAAACCTCAATTTTATATTTGCCCGCCGGAACCTGTTTGTCTAATTCCGGGCCTTTTAAATAATAATCCCTGCCGAACGGCTCATAATATTCCTTCCATTCAAAAGACGAGCCGTCTAGAGAAAATAATTTTTCACCGTTAGCATCAAAAACATCGGCGGAATATCGGCCATCCCTGTTTGCTTCCTCCGGGACGAGAAGATTTATATATAAATCAAAATCTTTGGCTGAATCTATCAAATAATACCGCGGACCGCCCTTTAATTCATCGTAAAGCGCCCGGGAAACCTCCGGATTAATGATTTGAACTTCTCCCGATTGCAAATAAACAAGCTCCGGCTGGTGCGCCGAGGCAAGCCCGGCCGCCAAAAAGAATAGAGCGATGCTAAATAATAAAAATAGTTTCCTCATTTTTTTTTCTGGTGGCTGCAATAACACAAATCGCAATCCAAGCCGCATTCGCAACAATTAAAACAAAGGTATGGTCTGCAAAAACACTTGTCTTTCTGCTTCATTCCTCTGCCGCATTTTTTGCATATTACGGCAATTTCCGCTCCTTTTTGTTTTGGCACATCTTCAGCAATCGCGCCAGTCCGGTTATTTTTGTACATCGGGCCGTGGCCGGGAATTACCCAGTCTGCCATTTCTAAAATTGTTTTTCTGCTTTCTTCCAATCGTCCAGGATTTGAAGCATAAGCATCGTCTTTCGCGGCTCTAGGATAATTTTCTTTCCAAAAAACGTCTCCGCATATAGCAACGCGCCCCTCGTCCGTATTCACAAAAAGTGTTATTCCAGTATAGTCGTGCCCAGGCGTATGCAATATCTTGATATTTTTAGTAAAGTCTTCCCGCCAGGTTTCTACTGTATTTTTGTCCCATAACCCAAAATACTCCAGAACCTTGGCTTCCGGGAACATTCCTATATTCCTATAATGATCCAGATGAGAATGCGTGACACAAACAACATTAACATCGTCCGGAGTTAGTCCTTCGCTTTGTAGAGCATCAACTAAAACCTGTTGGCTCTCCAAAATTCCAGGGTCAACAACCATTACTAAATCCCCATCCCGCACAAGAGTGATTGTCGGCTGAGTTTTCTCCGCTCCGGCCTCACCCACAGAATCGTAATTAGTGAAGCCCTTAATTAAAATTTTTACCTCGGCTGGCATAATTTTTACTTTTTTATCCTTTTTTGCCCTTATTTTTATTCCTGACATTTATGTGCTCTAAGCGCGCGGCATTGCCCGCGAATCTGTTCACGGCGTGACTCCATGTGTCTTTAGATGTTTTCTTTTCTTGCTGGAATTTTTTTGCGTTTTTAGGAAAATATTTTTGCATATGTTAATTTAAAATCCAAATAAAATAATTCAAAATAGCGGCAAAGGAAACCCATATAACGTACGGCAAAAGCAGCAACGCCGCGTTTTTCGAAACCCTATAAAAATTGATAATTGTATAAATTATAGCTACCCAAAGCATAAGCAATTCAAAAAAAGCTACTCCCGGATTGTGCAACCCGAAAAATATTATTGACCACACAACGTTCAGCGCCAACTGGACTGCGAAGATCAGCATTATATTCGCCTTTTGCCATTTGCCGTATAAAAATTTTTGTGACCAAGGATTCCAGGCCTTTTTCTTCGAAAGCTTTAATTCATTTTTAACAACAAATTTCTTTGCCCAAACTAAATATAAAGAAACCCCCATCAAAATAAAAATTGTTGTCCACACAGGCGCGAAAATCCAGCTGGGTGGATTAAAGCCGGGTTTGTTTAGAAGCTTATACCAATTATTTATTTCCGGCGTAGTAAAAATAGACCCCGCGAATCCGGCCAGCTCGCAAATTATTATACTGACTAATAATTTAATCGCTTTGTTAAAATTCATAAATATAAATTATTTGCAGTCGCCCGGACAATTTTGCGTGGTTTCCAGGCAAATACAATTTAAATTATTATTTTTCCCGCAATTTGGATCTGTTTTTTGACAAACACCATCTCCGCACTTAGACACGCAAATACTTAATATCCCGCCACCAATATCGCCTTGCGCCTGATTACCTTGCGCATATGTTTGTGTCTTCGGATCATTTACGGCCGATTCGTTTTGCTCTGTTTGCGCTCCCCCGCTCATATTTTGCACTTTAACCGGATTCCTTGGCATATATTTATATATGCCAATACCGACGAACAAAATTACTGCTATTACAATTATTAAAATTACTAAAATTTTTTTATCTATTTTTGAAAACATAAACGCTTTGTTATTCTTTAATATTACTCTTGATTTGTAAATTTTGAAACACGCCTATATTTTTTCAATTTTTTCCCATGGCAAATTGTTTTTCCCAAAATGGCCGTAAGCTGCGGTTTGCAAATAAATCGGCTGGCGCAAATTCAGCTTTTCAATTATGGCTTTCGGCTTAAAATCAAACTTATTTTTTACGGCATCAGCGATACTCTCCCCTTTCTCGTTTATTGCTTCCACCATTAAGGGTTCTGCCCTTCCAATTGCATAAGCTAAAGAAACCAAGCACTGTTTTGCGTATCCGTTGGCAACTAAATTTTTGGCCGCAAATCTTGCCATATAAGCGCCTGATCTATCAACTTTTGTCGGATCTTTGCCGGAAAAACATCCCCCGCCGTGCGGAATCAGCCCGCAGTAAGTATCGACCATAATTTTTCTGCCGGTCAACCCGGTATCTGCCTCAAATCCGTCGGCTCCAATAACAAATCTGCCGGTTGGATTCACCAGAATCTCCACACCAGAGATATCTCCCATGACCGGCATTATAAGTTTCTCTATCAATGTTTTCTTTATCTCATCATTAGACACGTCTTCGCTATGCTGGGTGCTTATTAAAACAGTTTTTACTTTTCCATTTTCAACTGTAATTTGCGTTTTGCCGTCCGGCCTTAACCATGAAACGCCCCCATTTTTTCTTAAGTCTTCCAGCCCCTTGGCAAGCGCGTGGACCTTTACAATCGCAAAAGGCAAAAACTCAGGAGTCTCATCGGTGGCATATCCATACATAATCCCCTGGTCTCCTGCGCCTCCAACATCAACCCCTTGGGCAATATCTGACGATTGTCTAATTATCCCGGTTATTGTGTTCATCTCTTTTTCATAGCCAATGTCTTTATAAACTTTCAATGCAATTTCCTCGGCATTAAAAACCGCTTTTGTTGTAACTTCTCCACCAATTACTAAAAGCCCGTGGTTTCCGAATGCTTCAATACCCGCCCGCGTGTTTGGGTCTTGCCTTAAGCATTCGTCTAAAATCGCATCTGAAAACTGATCGCACATTTTATCCGGATGCCCGGACGTTACGCTTTCTACTGTGTACGTCTTTGGTATAAATATCATAAAATGTTTTTTGTTAGTTTATTTTATTATAAATGAAAAATAAATTCTTACAATAACTCCATTGCAATATGCGAAATTATCTGCTAAAATCGATAATAATCACCAAAATTGGGCGCGTAGTTTAGTGGTAGAACGCTGTCCTGATAAGACAGAGGTCGAAGGTCCGATTCCTTCCGCGCCCACTATTTAATTAAAGTGCTCCATGTAAAAAAGCCCCCTATTAGGAGGCTTTTTTACTCTGCAACTGTCCGGGAAATTGTCCGCTTTTGATAATTGGATAATTTTCTAGATAGTTGAACTTAAAAGAACTACAAGACTAGTATATTAAAAAAATTTAATCGCGTCAATTCTTCTCTATCCACATCCCGGCTGACAGGATTTTATTTTCCTGGAAATGGTTTCCGATAATCTGCAAACCGACCGGCAAACCGTTTATTTTTCCCACTGGCACCGAAAGCCCCGGCAATCCGGCAAGCTTTACCGCGCCGGTATAAAGATCCACAAGATACATTGAAAGCGGATCATCAACCTTTTCTCCTATTTTAAATGCAGGGAATGGAGCAACCGGGCAAAATATCAAATCAACTTTTTCGAAAACCTTGGCAAAATCATCTCTAATTAACTGTCTCACCTCCTGGGCTTTCTTATAGTAAGCGTCGTAATATCCAGAAGACAAGCTGTGGGTTCCCACCATTATTCTTCTTTTGGGCTCGGACCCGAATCCTTCTCCCCTGCTCTTTACATAAACGTCCAGCAAATCATTTCCAGGTTTTGAAAGTCCATATCTTATTCCGTCAAATCTTGCCAAGTTAGCCGAAGCTTCTGAGGGGACGATAATATAATAGCAAGCAATTGCGTATTTTGTATTCGGCAGGCTTATTTCTACGATCTCCGCTCCCGCTTTTTCCGCTCTTTTAATAGCATCCCTGATTATTCCTTCAACTTCTTTATCTAATCCTTCTGCAAAATATTCTTTTGGAACTCCAATTTTTAAACCTTTAATCTGCGTTTTGGACTCCTCGAATTTATAATTTGCCGAGGTCGCATCCATAGGATCTTTGCCGGAGATTATCTCGAAAACTATTTTTGCATCTTCAACACTTTTCGTCATTGGGCCAATCTGGTCCAGTGATGAAGCATGGGCAATTAAACCGTATCTGGAAACAGATCCGTAAGTCGGGCACAATCCTGCAACTCCGCAAAAAGACGCCGGCAATCTTATTGACCCGCCAGTGTCAGAACCCAAAGAATAGCAAGCTTCGTTTGCGGCGACAGAAGCTGCCGAACCTCCCGAGCTTCCGCCTGCGACGCGAGTTTTATCGTGCGGATTTTTTGTAACTCCAAAAGCTGAATTTTCCGTTGATGCCCCCATCGTAAACTCATCCGTATTTGTCTTTCCCAATATAACCGCGCCCGCTTCTTTAAGTTTTTTTACAACGGTAGCGTCGTAAGGAGCAACATAATTTTCTAAAATTTTCGATGCGGCCGTACATTTTTGGCCATCAACCATAATCGCGTCTTTTATAGAACACGGGATTCCGCAAAGCATTCCAAAATCTCCTTTCGCAATTTTCTTGTCAGCTTCCCCTGCCTGCTCTATCGCCCAATTCTCATCAAAAGATAAAAAAGAATTTAAATCGCTTTTCTTGATTTTTTCCAGATAAGCTTTAGTTAAATCAACCGAAGAAAACTCCTTTTTCTTAAGGCCTTCGTGAGCTTGCGTAATTGTAAATTCCGTTAAATCCATTAAAAAATCGCTTTAACTTTGATATAGCCATCTTTTTTGTCCGGCGCCAAGGCCATCAATTTTTCAACCAAGCCTGCGTCCCTATGGCTTGCCTCATCTTTTCTTGCCGCGCTTAGGTCGCCCTTACTTTTAACTATTTTTTCCGGCTTAGGCGCTTTTTTCAACAAATTAAAATAATCTAAAATCGCAGACAAATCTTTCTGCATTTTTTCATTTTCTTTTTCTGTCAATTCCAGCCTCGCCAATTTGGCGATATGTGACACTTCTTCCTTGGAAATCATATTACTATATTTTAAAACAAAGCATCATCTTCGTTATCTTTTGACATCACTTCTGCCATCATTTCAATATTTTCTAAAGCAATACCGGCCCCGCGCACAACCGAGGTAAGAGGATCGTCGATTATTTTGCATGGCATTTTAGTTTCTCTCGAAATTAAAGTATCAAGCCCCCTTAATAAAGACCCTCCGCCAGCCAAATAAATTCCGTTGGTCATTACATCTGCCAGCAACTCAGGCGGAGTCTCCTCAATTGTTATTTTTATGGCCGCAATAATTTGTTTTACCGACCGATCCAGCGCTCTTTGAACATCGTCATTGAAAATTACAACCTCTTCGGGCAATCCTGTAACCAGGTTTCTGCCGCGCATCGGCATGTCTTTCTTCTCTTTCATGGGCATGGCAGAACCGATATTTATTTTAATCGATTCCGCCGTTCTTTCTCCAATCAAAAGTTTGCATTCCTTTTGCGCAAACTGAATAATATCATCATTTAATTTATCGCCGGCTACTCGCAAGCTTCTGAAAGCCACAATTCCTCCCAAAGATATTACGGCCACTTCAGTTGTTCCTCCTCCAATGTCAACAATAAAATTTCCACCGGCTTCCTGAATGGGCAGTTTAGCGCCTATAGCTGAAGCCAGCGGTTCTTCAATCAGAAAAACTGTACGGGCTCCTGCGTTTTTAGCCGCGTCTCTGACCGCCTTTCTTTCAACTTCTGTAACTCCGCAAGGAATGCCGATAATTACCCGCGGCATAAAACCCAAACCAAAAATTTTCTTAGCAGAAGCGGCTGATTTTTCAATAAAATATTTCAACATCTGCTCGGTCACCTCAAAGTCGGAAATAACTCCGTTAACCAACGGACGGGTGGCAGAAATATATGAGGGCGTCCGGCCAATCATTTTCCTTGCTTCCTCGCCGATAGCCAAAATCTGACCGGTTTTATTATTTACAGCAACAACCGACGGCTCGTTTATAATTATCCCCCTATCCTTTACATAAACCAAGGAATTGACCGTGCCCAAATCAATCGCCATATCAATCGAAAAAAATGAACGTAACTTTTTGAACATTATTATTTAATTGCTTTCGCTAATTGTTTTATTTTCACCAGCTTCACAGTGCCCTTGCTTCTTTCTTTTAATTCAACAGAATTTTTTGCCAATGTTTTTTCTGACACAACAACGCGGTACGGAATACCAATTAAATCCGCTTCGGCAAATTTTTCTCCGGCAGATTTATCCTGCCTATCATCATATAATACCTGAATATTTTCTTTTTGCAATTCTTGATAAAGTTTCTCCGCTGTGGCCTTAGCTTTTCCCTCGCCGATTGAAATTAAATGGACCACAAAGGGCGCGATTTCTCTCGGCCACACGATTCCCCTTTCGTCGTTATTAACCTCTACAACAGCTCCCAATGCCCTAGAAATCCCCAAACCATAACAACCCATTATTACCGGCTTTTCTAACCCGTCCTTGTCTTTAAATTTCAAATCAAACGGCAAAGAAAATTTTGTGCCCAGGTGAAAAATATTTCCGACCTCAACCGCCTTCTTTTCTTCAAAACTATCTGAACTGCAATTTGGGCAAACCGGCGTTTCCGCTTTTATTTCTTTATTAATCGCCGTTTTGCATTTGTTGCAGATATAAATTATATCTTCACCGGCATCTGTGACCATCTGAAATTCGTGCGAATACTTTGAAAAGGTTCCGCCATTAGACAAAGTCAAATAAGTTTTATTTTTAATTCCCAACTCTTTAAAAATATTAAAATAAACTTTTATAATTTTTTGATAATATTTTTCCTGGTCCTCCTGCGTTGTATGGAATGAATACATATCTTTCATCAAAAATTCTCTTGTCCTCAAAATCCCGGACTTGGCCCTTAGCTCATCCCTGAATTTTGTTTGTATTTGAAAAACGGAAAGCGGCAAATCTTTATAAGAAAAAATAACTTTTTTTGCCAGCGGAGAGACAACTTCTTCGTGCGTCGGGCCAAGTGCGTATTCTTTATCGCCAGAACCTTTTATTCTAAAAAGTACATCCATTGTTTCCCATCTTCCGGTTTTCAACCAATTTTCTTTAGGCTGCAAAACCGGCATTAAAATTTCTTGTCCGCCAGCTTCTTCCATATTTTTCCTGACAATATTTTCAATATTCTTCAAAACCCTAAATCCCAATGGCAAAAAACTGTAAACTCCCGCCATCAGCTGATCCACAAATCCGCCTCTTGTCAGCAAGTCATGCGAAACCGATTCCACATCCGCCGATTTATTTTTATTTGTTTTGCTAAACAGTTTAGATTGCAACATATTAGTATTAATTACTAATTATTTTTAAAGCGACGCTTTGAAAAAGTCCCAGACGCGCGGGATGTCGAATCGCACGGTTATAAAAAGAGAAAGGCAAATTAAGATTACAAAAAATACAACTGTAATTCCCTGCTCCACTTTTACTGAAACAGGTTTGCCTTTTATTTTTTCAATTAACAGAAATACCAATTTTCCTCCATCTAACGCCGGAATTGGAAACAAATTAAATATGGCAATAAAAACAGAGAGGCTTCCGATAAAATACAAAAAGAATCCAATTCCATAGCTTGCCGCGTTGGCCAAAAACACCGTAATTCCCAAAGGCCCGGCAAACTCTGCTCCTTGTGGCGCGCCTTTGCCGGCGAATAATCCCGAAAAAGTTATATACAAGCCTTTTAAAGCATTTACTGTCGTCTGCCAGGTGTAAACCGCTCCATTAATTGGCGCCATATACCACGCTGATTTTTGGACAAGAGTCGCCATTCTTTCCAATCCAATTCCAACGGCTCCCTGTCCTGCGGGCGGATTAGTTCTGGGCGTCAAATTAAAATCAAGCTTAGCGCCGTTTCGTTCGATAATAATTGTTATTTCTTTTCCTTTATTATCGCCTGTAATTTTTTGAAAATCAGAAACTTTATTTATTTTTATAACCTGTTCGTTATACATTAAATCCGGGCCACCAAACACCACCTCCCCCACCTTAATATCCTTTATTGTATCGCCAATCCTTAAACCTGCCTGTCCCGCCGGAGAATTTTGGGAAACCGAGATTACTTTAACCTGCGGGTTAGTTAAGCCGGCCACGTCTGCATCTGACACCGGCAAATCAGCTCCAATTGCAAACACAATTGAAAAAATAATTATTGAAGCTATCCAAAATGCAGCCACTCCGCCAATGACGATCAAAACTCTTTTCCATATTTTAAGATTTGCAAAGCTCTTTAAATCATCCACTCCGCCCTCTTCTCCGTAAATTCTAACAAATGCGCCCAGCGGCAAAAGATTTACAGAATAAATAGTGTCTCCAATTTTTTTCCCAAAAATTCTGGGCGGATAACCAATGCCGAATTCCTCAACGCGGACGCCAAATTTTTTAGCTATAATAAAATGCCCGAATTCATGAATAATCATCAGGGCAATTAAACTGAGAAAAGCGACTATAAAAATTAAAATTGCAGATATCATTAAATTAATTCGTTTTTCTTTTTCTCAACCAAAGTTTTTATTTTCTCCTGGTAATCATCAACAACTTTCTGAAGCTCGTCTTTTCCGCGGAACTTGTCGTCTTCGGAAAGTTCTTTTGCCTTTTGGGCGGCCTGGATTTTATTCCAGGTATCTTCTCTTTGCCTTCTCATCACCTGCTTTGCCTGCTCGGCTTTTTCATTTAAAGTTTTCCCCAAAGCCAATCTATATTCTTCTGTAAGCATTGGCAAATTAAGCCTGATTAAATTTTTATCAACTGCGCAAGACATTCCCAATCCCGACTGCGCGATTGCCTTTTCTATCGGCTCTATATACGAAATATCCCACGGCTGTATAACCAATTGATTTGTCGAAGGCGTGGAGATCGCTCCTAATTGCTTAAGCGAAAATTTTGAGCCAAAAGCGTTGACTTCAATATCTTCAACCAAAGCAGGCGAAGCCCTAGACGTTCTGATTTTCGCCAATTCGCCTTCTAAAAATTTAAAAGACTTTTCAAATTCCGGCTTGACCTGATCAATAAATTCTTTATAACTCATATATTTAAAGCTCCATTAATAATATCTCTAACGCGAGTTTAGGATTCGCGTTTGTGAAAATAATTTTGTTATTTATTTCTTCTGTTAATTCTAAAACCCTTACTAATTTGCCGGCTTCTTTGGTATTAATTTTTTCAAGAAGCTGTTGCCGAAAATATTTTTGCAAAACCTGTAATATGTCCTCCAGTTTCTGTTTTTCAAAATCAATGGCTTTTGTATATTTAAATTTGTCAGCCAGGCCGGAGTTGATTACCGGCATTAAATTATCCAAAATTTCCTTTTCTTTTTTTGCTTTTTCCGGGTTTAAAGGCAAATCTTTCGACCGGAAAAATTTCATTACCTGACACCTCGAAGCTATTGTTGGCAAAAGCATGTCGGGCTTGGAAGAAATCATAATTATTAAGGTCTGTCCTTTCGGTTCTTCCAAATCTTTCAAAAAACAATCCTGCGCGTCAATATTCATCTTTTCGGCCTCGTCTATAATTATCGCTTTGAATCCTCCATTGTAAGACTTGTATGAAAGAAAACTCTGCGCTTCCCGTATTCTTTTAATAGATATTTCCTTCCCGTCTTCCGGTCCAATAACCATTAAATCCGGAAATTTACAGCCGATATGACCCAGTAATTCTTTTGCAAAAAACTTTTTTCCAATTCCATCTGCCCCTGTAAATAAATACGCGTGAGAAAGCTGGCTCAGTTCAAATTTTTTCTTCAGAAATTCCCACTGTTTTTTATGTCCGATCAACATTTACTTTTTAGACATAACAACTTTTTTGTATTCCTCCAGGTTTTCGAGAACTACTCCAGTGCCCTTCACAACGCAGAACAACGGCTCTTCGGCCACGAAACAAGGGACTCCTGTGCTTTGCGCAACCAATTCATTAATTTTCGGTAATAGCGACCCTCCGCCGGCCATAATAATTCCCTTGTTCATTATATCAGCTGAAAGTTCCGGCGGAGTTTCAGCCAATACGTGTTTTACGGCCACAATGATTTCAGCCAAAACATCTGATATGGCTTCGCAAACCTCGTTGTTGGAAATTTTAACTGTTCTCGGCAAGCCCAAAATTAAATCTCTGCCCTGTATTTCCAAATATCTTAATTCCTTTTGCGGAAGCGCTGTACCGATTTTAATTTTTATTTCTTCTGCCGATTGCGTTCCAATAGCCAGGTTATATTTTTTCTTTATGTATTCGGCTATAGCTGTGTCTATTTTATCTCCGGCGACTCTTACAGAATGCCAAGTAACAATTCCTCCAAGTGAAATTACCGCCACCTCTGATGTGCCTCCGCCAATATCGATTATCATATGCCCCGAACAGGAATTAATCGGGATACCCGCTCCAATGGCCGCCAAAATCGGCTCTTTCGCTGCGTAAGCTGACTTTGCTCCGGCGGAAAGCGCCGCCTCAATTACCGCCCTTCTTTCTGTACTGGTGATTCCGGCAGGGACAGAAATAACCAGCTCGGGCTTAAAAAATTTAAATCTTGAGCTAGTCTTGTTTATAAAATATCGCAACATCGCCTGCGTAACTCTGTAATCAGCAATAACGCCGTCTTTTAATGGCCTATAAACTTTTATATCGGCGGGAGTTCTGCCAATCATTTCCTTCGCATTTTCTCCAACCGCCAAAATTTTGTTGTCAGTTAAAGAAATAGCGACCACAGACGGCTCATACAAAACAACTCCCCTGCCCTGAACATAGACAAGAGAATTGCACGTTCCTAAATCTATCGCAATTTTATTATTAAACATATAAATTTCGCAAAATTTCTATTTTATTCTTTGTATATCCGCTCCCAACTTTTGCAAACGCTCTTCTATCCTCTCATATCCCCTGTCAATTTGGAAGACGTTTTCAATGGTTGTTTTCCCTTCCGCCGACAGCGCGGCAATCACCAAACAAGCGCCAGCTCTTATATCCCACGAATCAATATTTGCGCCAGAAAGTTTGCGCGGACCAAAAACAAATGTCCTGTGCGGGTCTACCATTTCAATGTCAGCGCCCATTTTTCTTAATTCCTGCACATAATTAAACCTATTTTCGTACAAAGGGTCGTGCACCAGGCTTTTTCCGTCTGCTGAAATCAAAAGCGGAATTATTATCGGCAATAAATCTGTTGGGAAACCGGGATACGGAAGCGCCTGCACTTTTGTCGCTTTTAAATTCGGCGAATGAGAAACCAAAACATAGTCTTCTCCCCTTTCCATTTCAACTCCCATTTCCTCCAATTTAGCTAAAAATAAATCCAAATGGGACAAATTAACGCCGGTCACTTTAATTTTTCCTGGGGCTAGGGCTCCAATTACAATAAACGTCCCGGCTTCTATCGGGTCAGGAATTACGCTGTGGGTGCATCCGTGCAATTTATCAACTCCTTCAATTTTAATCGTATGAGTTCCGATGCCCTCGATTTTTGCTCCCATTTTCAAAAGCATCTCTCCTAAATCCTGCACGTGCGGTTCCGCCGCGGCTCCTTTTATAACTGTTCTGCCTTCCGCCAACACAGCCGCCATTATTACGGCTTCAGTAGCTGTTACGGAAAATTCCTCCAAAACGATTTCTTTTCCTTTTAATTTTTCGCAACTTACCTGGTAACCATTATCTTTCCATTCAATTTTTGCCCCAAGCTTTTCCAACGCCCTTAACTGAACTGAAATAGGTCTCAACCCTATTCTGTCGCCTCCAGGCGGCGGCATTTTAAAGTTCTTAACCCTCCCCAAAAGCGCACCGAAAAGCAAAACGGAAATTCTTGTTTTAGAAGCTTTTTCAAAATCAATTTTTCCAGGTTCAACTTTTTCTGCTTTTACCCTGACCTTCTCTTCCCCAATTTTTTCCACCTCAATCCCCATGCTTTTTAGAATCTCTAATATATTTGAAATATCTTCAATAAACGGGACGTTGTCAACAATGCATTCGTCTTTTGTAAGAATCGCCGCAATTAAAGCAGGTCCGGCAGAGTTTTTAGACCCCCGGACCTCAATTTCCCCCTTTAAAGTTTTTCCTCCGTTTATAACAAATTTGTCCGTCATAATTATGTTTTATCTTAATCCAAAAAAATAATCTTTGCAAGGGGAAAACTTTATGCTAATATAACCCAATGACCAAACAAATTCGGCTGTTAATACTGCTTGTTTGCGTGGTGTGCTTTTTTGTTATAGCTCCCGTTTTAGTGCTTTATTCAATGGGAGATCGATTTGATTTTGAAAAAGTAAAAATTACAGCAACCGGAGGTATTTATGTACGAACCTTTCCGGCAGCCGACCAAATAATTATTGACTCAAAGGCGGTTCAAAAACCGGGAATATTCTCCAATTCGGTTTTTGTGCAAAGCTTGCTGCCGAAAGACCACGCGGTTTTAGTAAAAAAAACCGGCTACTATGATTATTTAAAAACCCTTCCCGTTAAGGAAAATCAGGTTACAAAAATAGAAAACGTGCTCTTATTTAAAAAAAATATCCATTTTCAAACCATCGCTGACCAGACGCAATCGCCGTTTTTGAATCAAGATAAATTTGTAATAAAAACCGGCAACCTGTACTACTCCAATGTTCCGGAAAATTCCGCGCTAACCTCCACCCAAAAGTCAACTCCGATTATTAAAAAATTAGCCGCGTTTACACAGCAGAACAATACTATTGTATGGCTTGGCGCGGACGGACTCCTATATAGGTCAGATTTAGCCAGTCCTTCCGCCGTCCCGGCCAAACTAACCGCGGCTCCTTTAAAAATAATCAAAACCGGAACCTATAAAGTAATTACCGGAGCCAATGACATTTTCGTCTACAACAACGGCGGTTTATCGCGCTTAAATCCAACCACAAAAGAATTAGACGATTCATATTCTGCACTGAAAGATTTAAAAGTTTCGCCGGATAATAAAAACGTAATTTTTTATAACGACAACTCCATCTACGTTTCCCTGCTTCCGCTTTTATCAAGCTCAAAAAATATTCTGCTTTATAAATCTTCGGAAAAAATAGCCAACTGCTTGTGGCTCAACAATGACTATATAATTTTCACGGCCGGAAATGAAATTATAATTTCGGAGATCGACTACCGCGGGAATATCAACACCGTAACTTTAGACCCCGACGTTAAATCCCCAGAGATATATTTTAACCGACAGGACGGGAAAATCTATATTCTAACCGGAAATATTTTACTCTCGTCCGAGAGAATTCTCCCATAGTTCCGTTTTACAAACTTTTTTAAAGGCGCAATAATTGCACTGCCAATTGCGCGGGTAATCTTCTAAGCGTAAAGGCAAGACATTTTTTTCAACCTGGTCTTTTAGCGCGTAGAATTTATCCAAAAGCGATTTGCAAAGCGCTTCGTCGTAGTCAACAAAAAACTCTTTCATTTCCTGCTGGTCTTTATCAATGTAAAGCAGTATGCCTTTTTTGATATTAAAATAGTGCAAATATAATTGTATTTGGTAAACATTTTCTTCTTTGGGAGCTAAAAGTTTCCGGAAAATCATACTGTTCATGCTTTTTATATCAAGCACATAATTTTCATTCCCAATACACAAAATTGCGTCCGCCCTTCCGGAAATTATTTCCTGCGATGGAATAGGAATTTCCGTGACCACTCCCAATCGCAACCTGTACAAAATATTAAAAATACTTCTGTGTATATTTTCTCCGTGCTCAAATATGCGCATAATCCTTGCGTCTATCGGCTCGCGCGGAGCATTTTTAAACTTAAAAAAAACAGCCCTCGGGCATTTCCCTGCGTCTGTTATATAAAATCTTGTCTGCTCTTTATTTTTTTGGTTCTCTAAATAAAACTGGTCAATCAACTCTTTTAACATACTAACATTTTATCACTTTAAAAATTTTGTGCAAATCCGCAAAAAAACAGCCCGCTGTGGTTAAACGGGTCCGCCACCAAGCTTCTTGAGCCGGCTGGCCCTTGATGCAGGGCGACAAAGTCCTTTGACCCAGCCCTTGGCTGTAGTCTTCTGGCCAAGAGGTTTAACCCTTTGCCCTTCGCGTGGCTCGTCGTTCAACGAAGGCGAGATCAAAGTCAACGCAAGTGTCGACCCAGAATGCTTGTTATCTGGCATAGTTTCCTCCAAATTGGTAAGGGACCAATCCATCAGCCTCCACCACGCTCTTTCGCCACATCCTCAAGTGCCTTGGTGTACTCCGGGTCATCCATAGCTCCAGGCCCCTTCAACATAAGATCAAGGAGCTTCTGCTCCGCCGCAGTTGGCGCAGAATGGAGCCGATGTATCGGGTCAACTTTCGCCTTCTGCGCGTTGGTCATCCCCGCCGTATCCACCTGCCGAATCCGGGGCGTTCTCAACTCTACGCTATCAGAGCCAAAGTACTTCAGTCCTTGGCAAAAGCAGGCGTAATTGCCATGGTCATCTGACGGTACCATCGGCTGGCCACAATACGGACATCTCGGAGTGCCCGAGAGCCCCAAAGGACGAAACCGGCTCCTATACTTGTCTGGCATGGTTTGTCTCCTCAAAATGACAAGACCAGGTTGGCTTGGTTCTTATTTAAATCTACTCCAACAAATTCAAAAGTCAACAAAAAACCGGCTTGCGCCGGCTTTTTTAATTTCTTTACCTCTTTGCCCACTGCGGGGATTTCCTTGCTCTCTTTAGTCCGAATTTCTTTCTTTCTCTCATCCTTGGGTCTCTTGTTAGGAAACCTGCTTTTCTCAATCTCTTTCTAAAGTTTGCATTGAAATCTACCAACACCCTGGCTGTTCCGTGCCTTATTGCCTCTGCTTGCGCCCTGTGTCCTCCGCCTTTCACAACAACCGTTACCCTGAACGTATCTAAACATTTCATTTTTTACATTGAACAAACGGCGGACTCCTGGTCTTCTGTTGTCTGGAAATATTTTATGTATGGCTGGTCGTTTACAATAAATTCCTTGTCGCCTTTCGTGTAAAGCCTTACCCTTGCAACAGCGGTTTTCCTTCTTCCGATTGCTTCAAAATACCTGTCGGGCTTGCCGGCTGTTTCTTTTATAGCCTTTGCAATTTCCTCTGAAATATTATCGTCCTCAATTTTTTCCAGAGGATCCTGTGGAGCAACATAAACCGGGGCCTTTATCTCTACTTTTATTTCTGCAACTTCAACAATAGCTGGCTTTTCTTCCGGCTTTTTCACTGTTTTTTTGGTTGTTGTTTTTTTCTCTGGCATGTTACTTTTCAAATCTTAACCTTTTAATTTGTTTTGCTCGTAATTTATTTTTGCAAAGCATCCCCATCACTGCGGTTCTTAAAACTTCTTTAGGGCCCTTCTTAATTAAAAATTCTTTTAAGGTTGTTTTTTTCAAATTTCCTATGTATCCTGTGAAATGAAAATAATTTTTGTTTTCCAGTTTATTTCCGGTAAAAATCATTTTTTCAATATTTTTCACTATAACAGTGTCTCCCATATCTTTATATGGAACATAGCTGGGCTTGTTTTTCCCGCGAAGCGAAACAGCAACCTCGACAGCCAATCTGCCCAAGGGTTTGTTTTCCGCATCCAATGTGATAATTTTCCTTTGTATTTTTTCTACTGCTTTTTTCATGCTATTTTATTTAACAAGCTCAATTATAGCCATATGCGCTCCGTCTGTGTGGCGCGGCCCCAATTTTATAATCCTCGTGTATCCGCCCATTCTATCTGAATATTTCGGGGCAATCTCCTCAATAACTTTTTTTGTCATTTTAGGAGTTAAGTCTCTTGCCAATATTCTGCGGTTTGCCAAATCAACATTCTTGGCTTTTGTAATCATTTTCTCGGCAATAGACCTTAATTCTTTTGCTTTTGCCTCAGTGGTTTTTATTTTTTCGTGCAAGAAAAAATTATTGACCAGCACCCTTAACAGCGCGTTCCTTGGCCCGATTCTCCTTGATAATTTTCTGCCTTTGTTTAGCTTTCGCATTTTATTCTCCGCCTTTTAATTCTAATCCTAATTTCTTTAATTTTCTTTTTATTTCTGAAAGCGCCTTGTCTCCCATCCCTTCCAATTCAGACAAGCTCTTTTCTGACTTCTTTGTAATTCCGCCGACAGTTTTTATTCCGTTATTTACAAGCGCGTTGAGCGTCCTGCCGGTCAATTTCAAATCTTCAACTAATAACTTGGCAACATCAGTCTCCCCTTCTGCTACTTTTTCAGCTACCGCTTCCACTTTCTCCTCGCCGACTTTGCCCTGAAAAATAACATTGAAATGCTTCATCAAAATGTCGCAAGCTTCATAGAAAGCTTCTTCCGGAGTAATTGTGCCGTCGGTTTCAATTTCCAAACTTAATTTATCAAAATCTGTCCTGTCTCCGACTCGCATATTTTCAACCTGAAAATTAACATTTCTTATCGGAGTAAATATTGCGTCAACCGCGATTGCTCCAATTTCCGGCTTTGGCGAACCTGCCGGGCGTTTAAATTGGTCTTTCGGCACATACCCAATTCCTTTTTCAACTGTTATTTCAATTTCTAACTCTGTTTTTTTGTCTGTAATTGTGGCAATATGCAATTCTGGATTTACAAGTTTAATTTGCGACGGACATTTAAAATCCTTTCCCGTCACGTCATTATCTCCTTTAACGCTCAATTGCACTTTTTGCGATTCGCCTTCAAAAATTTTAAATCTTAAATTCTTTATATTCAAAAGTATCATTATGGTGTCTTCTAAAACACCCGGCATTGTGGAAAACTCGTGCGGAGCTCCTTTTATCTTAACTTCTGTAATTGCCGCTCCTTGCAAAGAAGACAACAAAACTCTCCTCAGAGCGTTTCCAACTGTAACGCCGTATCCCGGATACAATCCTTCAACCTCAAAAACCGATTGGTTTTTCTTCTTTTGAATTATTTTTGGCGGTAATGGGAGAGGTATCATTTCTTGTTAGTTTTTAACCAGCAGATATCTGCCGCATTTTGTGGCAATCACCCTGTCGATTAAAACCTAAAATTAACTTATATTTTTATCTTGAATAATACTCAAATATCAATGAAATTTCTGCCGGCGGTTTTACTTCGTCCAAATTCGGCTCGCCGATTGTCTTCGATTCTAATTTTTCTTTGTTAAGCGACAGCCATGCCGGTATTTCTTTTCTCTTTAACTCGCTTGCTAATTCCTTAAATACGCCCTTTGCTTTCTTATTCTCTTTTATGGCGACCACGTCGTCTTTTTTAACTTCATAAGACGGGATATTAACCGGCTTTCCGTTTATTAGAAGATACCCGTGGGAAACAATCTGGCGGGCCTGTATTCTGGATTTTGCAAATCCCAATCTAAAAACAACATTGTCCAATCTTTTTTCCAATCTCCGGATAAGCTCGGCTGACACGTCGTCAACCTTGCCCATTTTTTCAAGAGTTTCTTTCACATATCTTTTAAACTGCCTCTCGGAAATCCCGTACCATTTCTTCAGGGTCTGCTTTTCATCCAATGACTTTTTATATTCCGACGGAGTTCCGCCTCTTCTTTTCTTTTGCAAGCCAGGAGCATACGCCCTTCTTAACACGGCGCATTTCGCTGAAAAACAACGGTCGCCCTTTAAAAAGAGTTTTTGCCCCAACCGTCTGCAAGTTTTACATTGATCGTATTGCATGTTCTATGATAATAAAAATTAAACTCTCCTGACTTTCTTAGGCCTGCATCCGTTGTGCGGAATCGGCGTTACGTCTTTTATTGAAACCACATTCAATCCTTGTGTTATAAGTGTCCTTACTGCTGACTCCCTTCCGGCTCCAATTCCCCTTACCAAGACTTCTATCTTATCTACAACACCAATTTTTTTGCAGATGTTTGCGATTGTTTCAGCAACTCTTGATGCGGCAAATGATGTTGACTTCTTAGTTCCCTTAAATCCAACTGAACCTGCTGACTTCCAGGCTAAAACTTGTCCCTTGGAATTAGTAAGAGTTAAAATTGTATTGTTATAAGAAGAAGAAATAAAAATCTTTCCTGACTGCACTCCGGCTACGTTCAACTTTGCAGGAGTCCCCGCTGGAGCGGCCTCTTTATTGACTTTCTTGTCAACTTTTTCCTGCTCCTTTATTAGTTCCTCTTGATTTGTTTCTATTATATGTTTCTTTCCCATAGTTTTATTTTACGTTGGTGTTGCGGCCGGTTTTCTTCCAGAGCCGATTGTTTTTCTAACGTTTCCTCTTACTGTCCGATTATTTGTCTTTGTCCTTTGTCCTCTTACCGGCAATCCTTTTATATGCCTCAATCCGCGCCATGCTCCCACATCCTTCAACCTTTTAATGTTTATCATAATCTGCCTTCTCAAATCTCCTTCAATCTTGTAGGTCTTTTCTATAAAGTCTTTTAAATCGTTAACTTCTTTTGGGGTTAAGTCAGATGCTTTCTTGTTTATATCTATTTGCAACTGGTCCAAAATTTTCTTGCTCAAAGACCTTCCAACTCCGTAGATATAAGTTAATGAAATTTCTATTCTTTTGTTTTCGGGTATGTTTACCCCTGCAATTCTTGGCATGTTTTTATTTATAATTAACCTTGTCTCTGCTTATG
Source organism: Candidatus Staskawiczbacteria bacterium (assembly GCA_903885445.1). Taxonomy (GTDB): domain Bacteria; phylum Patescibacteriota; class Minisyncoccia; order Minisyncoccales; family Staskawiczbacteraceae; genus XYD1-FULL-39-28. The sequence goes on along the minus strand of CAISIO010000044.1, from coordinate 11,136 downwards.
TTTAGGATTTTTTTTGCAAATAACATAAAGTCTTCCCTCTCTCCTGACGAATTTACAATCACCGCATATTTTTCTGATTGATGGTTTGACTTTCATTGATATTGAAAAAATTAAAAAAATAAACTAAAAAAACTTTTTTAGTTTTCGCTTATAAAATTCTATTTTAATCTGTAAACTATTCTTCCCTTACCTTCGTCGTACGGGCTCATCTCAATTGAAACTTTATCTCCCGGTAAAATAGTTATCCTATTCATCCTCATCTTCCCTGACAGGAATCCCATAATCTCTTTGCCGTCGCTTAATACTACCTTAAAAAAAGCGTTTGGTAAAGCCTCTATAACCCTTCCGTCTTTCTTTATAACTTGTTCTTTTTTCCCTTCGTTTGTGGGCATTTGTATATAATGATATATTAGCAAACTATCCTTTAAAGGTCAAGTCTTTATTGGAATTTCAGTTCAACTGTGACGGCCTTTTGGTTTCTTGGGGCAGAGGTCACCCAGAAAGGCCAAAATTTAATTTGCTTCCTAGAAACATTATCACCTAAAGTGCTGTTTATTGTTTGTTCTATCTGGCTGTAATTTTCGCCAAGCATTGATAGAGATAAAGAATTTTTATCAACGTTTTGATAGACGCCTGATGAAAAATCCAAATTAAGAACTGCTTTGCCGCCGGAAACATCCACCAACCCGGCTGAATAATCTATTTTAGAACTGTTATCCAATAAAGTTTTTCCCTCCGGTATTTGTGAAACAACATAATCTTTCGCAAACTGGTCCAGGTCGGCTTTGGCAAAGGCTAAAGCGCTGGCAGAAACGGTTACTTGATAATTAAAATTATCTGCGGTTGTTCCAACTTTTGTTTTTGTTGAGGCGCTAGTGGCGGTAGATAGAATCGAATTATCTAACAAAACATAATCAGACGAAACCTGGCTTTTCAATGCAGCCGTTGCGTCAGATGTTGTTTTTTTGGTTAAAACGTCCTTTGCCCCCTGAATATCGTCGTCTGTTACTTTCTTAACTTTTCCGGCATAACCGCCGGTCATCGGGCTGGTTGATGTCGCGTAAATACTATAGTAATACGCTGTCCCCTTTAACCCGGGCACTGAAAAATTAGAAGGAGCGATATTATAAACATCCCCTCCCTCAACCGCCTGAATCTTCACAGAGATTGATCCTGGCGTAATTTTACTGCCGGATTTTTTTGCTGCAGGAATTACAATTTTTTGTGAAGCAACGAAAAGCTTTCCCGAATCCGATATAAAGCGAGTGCCCGCTTTAAAGGTAAACGGCGAGACCGGATCAAATTTATTGTATATTGTTATAGTGCCGGAGGCATATCCCTCATTTGAAGCATTGCCGGTTGCCGGAAAATCCTGCGAACCTGTCTTGGTTACCTGCAAAAATTTTGCTGGGATAATGGATTTTACAGTATCAACTGAATCAACAGACTTATCTGCCGTTATAGTCTGCTTAAAACTAAGCGTTTCTACCTTTGGCCAGATAATTATATCGGCTTTTGGCAATTTAATAAACAGATATACGCCGACAACAAAAACAACAATCAGTGCGCAAATTGAAACCGGTACCCAAACCGGGCGTTTTTCTTTTTTATAACGGCTTTGGTGTACTGGCTCGGTTCGCTTAATCCTTTTGATAGCTACCGGCTCTTTTAATTCTTTTTCGGCTTTTTTAACCGTTTTTGGCGGCTTTATGTCGTATATTTTTCTTGCCATAAATTTTAATTTAGCGGAGCGATATATATTTATTCTAAAATAGCTTTAATTCTCCGAACTCCTGAAGAGGAGCTTTCTTCTTTTTGTATTTTAAATTTACCTAAAACTCCGGTTCTTTCCACGTGAGGTCCTCCGCAAATTTCCCTGCTGACAATATTATCACCCGAACCAACCGTGTAAACTTTTACTTTCTCGCCGTACTTTGATTCGAAAACTCCCATCGCATTTATTTCTCTGGCCTTGTCCAAAGTCATTTCTTCAAACGAAACAGGCAAGTCTTTTTCTATTATACCATTTACAAAATTTTCCACATCTTTTATTTGTGCACCGGTCATTTTTTCTTTATGAGAAAAATCAAATCTCAATCTTTCGGCGGTTATATTACTTCCCTTTTGGTAAGCCTCCGTTCCCAAAACTTTTCTCAACCCCGCCAGCATCAAATGCGCCGCTGTATGCAATTTTGTAGTTTGTTCTGAATGGTCAGCCAATCCTCCTTTAAACACTCCGGCGGAAGCTGTTCGCGACAAATCCTGATGATTTTTCGATTCTTCATTAAATCCTTCGACATCTACTTTCACGCCCTTTTCTTTTGCTAACTCCAAAGTCACCTCAATCGGAAATCCATAGGTCTGATAAAGATTAAAAGCATCTTTTCCGGAGATAACATCTATAGCTCTTAATAATTCAAATTCTCTCAAACCTTTTTGCAACGTACTTCTAAACTGGACTTCTTCTTTATAAATTTCGCTGATTATCATTTCCCTGTTTTTATACAAAGCCGGGTACGCGTCTTTATATATTTCAATAACAGCGTCAACAACAGAATCCAAAACAAATTCCGTCTGCAACTCTCCATACTTCATTTTAATAACATCAGAATATCTCACGGCTCTTCTTATCAATTTGCGCAAAACATAACCTCGGTCTTTGTTTGAAGGCACGATGCCTTTGTCGTCTCCGATGAGCATCACCGCAGCTTTTATGTGGTCTGCAATAATTCTGTATGCTTTTACATACTCACCTTCATATTTTTCCTTCGCCAGCCCGCTAATTTTTTCGATTATCGGCAAAAATAAATCCGTTTCGTAACTGTTTTCTTTTCCATTTAACACAGATAAGGTTCTTTCCAGCCCCATTCCGGTATCAACATTTTTTTGAGCCGCCAAATTATAATTTCCATCTTTATCTTTCACATACTGCATAAAAACATCATTCCAGATTTCAACCCAATTTTTATTTTTTGCGTCAAAATTTTTTGGCGCAGGGGTGTCATTTAATTTCCAATAAAACATCTCCGTGTCCGGACCGCATGGTCCAGTTTCTCCGGCCGGTCCCCACCAATTATCCTCTTTTGGTAAAAATGCGATTCTTTCTTTTTTAATTCCCAGGCCTTCCCATATTTTTGCTGATTCCTCATCCTTCGGCGCGTCATCATCTCCGGCAAAACAAGAAACTGCAAATCTATCCAATGGAATTTTTAATTCTTCTGTTATAAATTCAAACGACCATTTTATGGCATCTTCTTTCCAGTAATCTCCCAACGACCAATTACCAAGCATTTCAAAAAATGTATTATGTATGTCGTCGCCAACGTCGTCAATATCTCCGGTCCTTATGCACTTTTGCGAGTCGGTTAGCCTTGTGCCTTCGGGATGTTTTTCTCCCAACAAATACGGCACCAATGGATGCATTCCGGCGGTTGTAAACAAAACAGTTGGGTCGTTTTCCGGAATCAAAGAAGCGCTGGGAATTATCTTGTGCCCTTTGCTTTTGAAAAAATCCAAATATTTCTGCCGTAATTCAGAGGATTTCATGTATTCTATATTTTACCTCAAAAAATAATATCCCGCAACCTGCCTGGCCGGCAGGCAGGTAACAAAAAACCGCCTTGCGGCGGCCATCGGGTCAACGCGTTGACCCGATTACGTATATCTGTCTGCCACCACTGTGGCAGCAAAAGATTGCGGTTTTATGCGCGGCTCAAAACCGCTGCTTTTAATTAGTCCCACAACTTCTTTTATCATTTCTTTTGTCTTGCCAACCTCTCCCACATCAGCGTGTATATATTCAAATAAATATTTCGAGCCTAATTTATTCTCTTTTTCCAAAGTTTCGCGCAAAGACAAAGCCAACTCGCAAGACAAATAAACTTCCTGCAAAATTCGCATCTTCCAATTGGTCGGCACATTGGCAAACTTTTTCAAAAAAGAATCCGGATAGTGCATTTTTTTCAGGAAAAACCTTCCTCCGGCCCCTATCCTTAAAACAACAACAGCAATCGGGAAAAACGGCTTATCGGACGAAGGCGAATCTGTGCCAACAATAACTTCATACTGTTTATCGGGCATTTCCTGCATATAACCAAAAATATCTTTAATAACTTCCGCTGAAGTCAAATCTCCCTTGCTGGGGCTAAAAAAATGCCCGCTGGTTAATATGTCATTATTTTCCATATAAGCGCATCTTTAAATAATTACGAAATCATGTCAACTAAAAATCCGCTATTCAGCGGATTTTATTATTTTTACAAATTCTTCGGCGCTTAGCGATGCACCACCTACCAATAATCCGTTCGCTCCGGCATCTTTTATATATCCGCCAGAGTTTTCACTTTTCACACTGCCTCCGTAAAGTATTCTTGTTTTGGGCTTTACAAATTTTCTTATAAAATTTACAGATTCTTTAGTTTCCTCAACCGAGCAATTATTTCCGGTTCCAATTGCCCACACCGGCTCATAAGCTATGTTTATATTTTCTAAATTATCAATACCGAACAGCCCAATTTTTACTTGTCTTTCCAAAACTTCGTTTTTCTTTCCGGCGTCTCTTTCTTCTGCTGTTTCACCGATGCAGAAAATAATTTTCAACCCTGCTTCGAGCGCTTTTTTTATTTTCTTATTTACGCTCTCGTCTGTCTCGCCAAAATATTTTCTTCTTTCTGAATGCCCAATTATTACATATTCAGCTTCCAAATCTTTAATCATTAAGGCCGAAATTTCTCCGGTAAAGGCCCCCTTGTCCTCAAAATGCACATTTTGGGCGCCCATCGAAATAATTCCTTGGCCAAACCCAGAAGCATATAAATAAACAGCCGGCGGACAGACAACCACTTCAGCATCAAGCCCTCTAGCGCCCTCCCTTATTGCGTCAAAGATGTCCTTAGCTTCTTTTTGCGAATTAGGATTCATCTTCCAATTCGCCACAATTAAATTCTTCATAAATTTATTTTACTATAAAATTTATTCTGTTAAAATCCGCGGGCCTCGACTGGTAATTGCAATCGTGTGTTCAAAGTGAGCTGACAGTGAATTGTCAGCGGTTGCATAACCATAGCCATCGCCGGATTTTTTTAAGTTATAATCCCCTGCTGAAACCATCGGCTCAATGCAAATTACCATTCCCTCAACTAATTTTTCGCCTCCGCCTCTCTTGCCGAAATTAGGAATTTTCGGATCTTCGTGCACGCTTTTTCCAATTCCGTGCCCGCATAAATCCCTGATAACATCAAAACCCTGGTCTTCCACAAATCTTTGTACGGTGTTGCCGATGTCTCCAATTGTGTTTCCAATTTTTGCTTTTTTAATTCCTAATCTCAAAGATTTTTTTGTCACATTCATCAACCTCCTTGCTTCAAAAGAAACATTTCCAACCGCAACTGTTATTGCCATATCAGTATTAAATCCTTTATACAAAACTCCCAAATCAAGTTTTAATAAATCACCGTCTTTTAAAACATAGCCCGAAGGAAATCCATGCACAATATTCTCGTTTACTGAAACACACAAGGCATATGGAAAACCTTCATAGCCCTTAAAAGCCGGCTTTGCGCCCTTAGACAAAATAAAGGCCTCTGCAGTCCTGTCTAATTCCCTGGTGGTAATTCCGGGCTTAGCCATTTTTTCTATTTCTCTGATGGCGTCAGCCAAAATCTTTCCACTTTCGGCAATTATTTTAATTTCTTCCGGTGTTTTTATTGTTATCATCTACTTTATTGCGGCCAATACGTCTTTATGGACATCGGCCACGGTTTGCTCGGCATTTATCTTGTGAGCGCGCAAACCAAATCTCTCCGCAATTTCTAAAACCGGCAAAGTTTCGTCATGAAAAACCTGGATTCTTTTCTTTATTGTTTCGACATCATCAAGACCTTTTCTGGCAACTAAATCCGATCCGTCAAGAGGACATTTTGTCAGATTTTCTGTTTCCGGGGTAAATAAAATTGTGTGTCGCATCAGGTCGCAAATCTTTCTGTGAGAATTTCTGAAAATAGTCGCTTCTGCTGATATTTCAAGAACTACAAGTTTTATATTTTCCAGCCCATAAAGCCCTATAAAAAGAGGTATTTCTTTCTCCGCCTCATAAGCTGTTCTTGGAGAACCGGAAAACACAATTGATTCGCCCTCATCAGCCAAGTCTTTTATTTTTTGCGAGAATAAAGCAACAACAAACTTTGGGCTGTTTAGCAGTCCTGTTTTCCAACGGATTATTTCATCGCCAACTTTAAAATTTTCTCCGTCAGCCACAACGACTTTTTCCGGATCTTCTTTTTTATAAAATGCTTCCAAGACTTTGCTGGATTCAAAGTGATGAAACCCAAGCTTATCAACTAAAAGCTCTGCTTGAGTCCCCTTGCCGGCTCCGGGTTGCCCGAACAAAATTATTATTTGTTTATCCATAAATTTTAATTATTTTAAAAGTATATCATAATTTACTCCCAAAAAAAAGAGCGCCTCATCCGATGAAAGAATTTGGCACCTGCCGCTATCAATTAGCGGTAACAAAATTAACCCCACGTCGGCGGATTGTTCCGTCTGGCCTAGTTACGATGGTCGTAGCCTTGCCGTCAGAACCAACCTTGAAAGCCAGCAGCTTCCTTCCGGGAACTGGCAGCAATTCAGACTTGCTCTTGGAGGGAGCTAGACCTCCGCCCAGCATGCCCTTTTCATAACCAATTCCGAGGGATTCGAGCTTCTTCTGCAGGCTCTTGTCCATAAACTGGCTATGGTTGATGAAGACGGACTTTACCTTGCCGCTCTCCAAGGTACGAAACTCCCATATCCACCCGGACTCGTTCTTCTCCCGGGTTTCCTTCGTCAGGATATAGCACACTGTACTGTTGCCATCGAGTCCATCCATTGCGAGGATGGTACTAGTGGCGCTCAAAGCTACCGGTTGAGCCATCACTCCTTCTTCAGCGACCCAGCGCTGAATTCGCCCGCCAGACAGAAGAGTGACGCCTACGGCTACAAGAATAAACAATACCGAGATTCGGTTGAGCCTCATGGTTTAGCCTCACGAAAGGGGTTGCGGTTGTCAAAAAAACGAAACCTGCGTGTTGATATAATAATAAATCTTTCTGACCAAATGTCAACCCTTAGCAAATAAAAAACCGCCTTTCGGCGGTTTGGAAAATTATTATGTTAGAAAGTTTCGTATTCGCGCATCTGGAGCTGGGCATTGATTTGCCTTACTGTGTCCAAAACTACGCTGACAACGATTAACAAAGATGTGCCTCCAACCAAGAACGTAAATCCCGTAACTCCTGTTACTCCGGCGACAATGGATGGCAATATGGCAATAAGTCCCAAAAATACAGCTCCGGTAAATAAAACCCTGTTCAAAATGTGTTTTACAAAAATAGAAGTTGATTGCCCTGGCCTTACCCCGGGCACGAACCCGCCCATTTTTTGTAAGTTTTCAGCGATTGTTTTCGGGTCAAAAGTAACTGCTGTATAGAAATATGTAAAAAGAATAACAAGCAAGAAATACAAAACTCCGTGCACCCAAATATTATTGAAAAATGTCCCTATGTTTGTGGCCACAACTCCAACCATGCCTGCGTATGTGCCAAAATAACTAGCAATCATTCCCGGGAATAAAAGTATGGATAACGCGAAAATAATCGGCATGACTCCCGCCGGGTTAACGCTTAAAGGTAAATAAGTTGAACCTCCGCCATACATTTTCATTCCCCTCACTCTTTTTGCGTAGGAAACTGGAATATTTCTGCGGGCTTCCGTAATTAAAACAACTCCGGCAATTATAACCACCGAAAGCACAACGAATGCTAAATACGCCGGGATTTGCGATGCATTGAATGTGACAAATGTCTGGAAAATATTAATTGGCATTCTTGCCACAATACCGGCAAAAATCAAAAGCGATATTCCGTTGCCCATTCCCTGCTCGGAAATTATTTCTCCAATCCACATTAAAAACATTGCTCCGGCTGTAATCGTGAAAATGGCTGATATCATAACCGGAAAAGAAAGCCCGGAGATAATTCCCTGACGGGCGAATACCGTTAGCATTCCATAGCCCTCAAATGCGGCCAATGGAATAGTAAGCAATCTTGAGTATTGATTAAATTTCTGCCTGCCAGACTCTCCCTCCTCTTTGTAAAGCTTTTCCAAACCCGGAAAAATCATAGTTAAAAGTTGCAAAATAATTGTAGCTGTAATATATGGCCCAAGTCCGAGCAAGACAATTGAGAAGTTGCTCAAAGCGCCTCCCGTAAACAAATTTAACAAACCAAAAGCCTGGTTTTGGTCAAAAAACTTTCTTAAATTTTCAACGCCAATTCCCGGAATTGGCACATTTGCCGCCAATCTAAAAACGACGAAAAGAAAAATAACAAACAGAAATTTGTTTCTAAGTTCTTTGTTTTTAAATAGAAATAATATTTTTTCGTACCACATAGGAGACTATTTTAAATTTTTACAGAACCCCCTGCTTTTTCGATCGCATCTTTCGCGGTCTTAGATGTTTTGCAATTTTCAAAAACTAATTTTTTTGTGATCTTCCCGGTTCCCAAAATCTTAACTTTCGGGGTCTTTCCTTTTATATTACTGATTATGCCCTTTTTAATCAAATTTTCCGGATTTATTGTTTCACCGTCTTTTGTGTTTTTTTCCAAAACATCAAGATTCACGACCGCGAAGTCATTATCAAATCTAAAACTCCTGTATCCTTTTAATTTAGGATATCTTTTTATGAGAGACCTGATTATCGGCTCCATTTTCCTACCTGCCCTGGAGTTCTGTCCTTTTATTCCCTTTCCAGAATAAGTTCCTTTCTTTCCTCCTCTGCCGACTCTCCTTTTAGTCCTGTTTTTATGTTTTGGTTTTAATTCGTGGATTTGCATGTTTTTCTATTTAGCTTTTTTCGGAGCCTTTAATTTCTTTAACGCTTCTATCGTTGCTCTGGCATTGTTTAATTTATTTTTTGATCCTGAAAGAATTTTTGAAGAAACGTTTTTAATTCCGGCTAAATCACAAATTGTCCTAACTGCCCCTCCGGCAACCAAACCTCTTCCTTTCATTTGCGGTTTCAATAAAATCACAGCCGGTCCTGATTTCGCCTCAACTTCATGAGGAATAGTCCCATCAACAATAATAACGCTAATTAGGTCCTTTTTCGCGCGTCTGGTGGCCTTTTCAATGGCTTGTGAAACGTCTTTTCCTTTATCTATTCCAATTCCAACTTTCCCTTTTTTGTCTCCGGCAACCACAACAGCTCTAAAACTCATCCTTTTTCCTCCGCCGGTTACCCTGGTAACCCTGGCTAAATCCAAAAGTTTTGTCTGGAATTCATCTTTCTGCCTGTCTCTTCCAAATCCGGCCCTGCCAAAACCCGGCCTTCTTTGCTGGCCAAATCCGCCGCTGTTTCTTTGTCCTTGCCCGCCAAATCCTCCTCTTGGAGTCTGTTGAACGGGTGTTTCTCCGGTAGGAATTGGTACAAAGCCGTCATTTGTTTTTTTTGTTTCTTCTGCCATATATGTATTTACGATTAAAATATTAAACCTCCCTCTCTCGCTCCATCAGCCACTGCCTTAACCCTGCCATGAAAAACTGTTCCCCCTCTGTCAAAAACAATCGTTGTAATCTTATTTTCCGCCGCTGTTTTTGCTATCAATTTTCCGACTTCTTTTGCAAGGTCTGTTTTCTTTTCACCTTTTTTGGCCTTTAAATCCTTGTCGGAAGCGCTTATTAATATCTTTGCATTGTCATCATCAACCAATTGAGCGTAAATATGCTGATTAGAGCGGTACACGAAAAGCCTTGGCCTGGCCATTGTGCCATGCATATTTAACCTTATCTTTTTATGCCTTCTTATTCTTTTGTCGTTTTTTACTGACATGTTGTGTGTTTACTATTTAGATGATGCGACAACCTTTTTACCTTCTTTTCTTCTGACAATTTCTCCTTGATACCTGATTCCCTTTCCTTTATACGGTTCTGCCTTTTTCTGTATTCTGATTAATGCGGCAATATGCCCGACTCTTTCTTTGTCGGCTCCCGAAACTGTAATCACGTTTTTTTCAACCGCAAAATTCACTCCGTCTATTTTTTCTATTTTAACAGGATTTGTAAACCCAAGGTTTAAAATCAAATTGCTTCCTTCAACGTTTGCCTTGAAACCAACTCCTTCAATTTCCAATTTTTTTTCGAAACCCTTGCTCACGCCTGTAACCATGTTTGCAATTAAAGCTCTATATAATCCCCACAATCCCCTTCCTTTCTTTGAAAGCTCTGTTTTTGGAGCAACCAAAATTTTGCCGTCTTTTACTTCAACTTTAATCTCTCGATGGATTACTTGCTTTAATTCTCCTTTCGGGCCGGAAACCTTAATTTCTTTATCAGAAATTTCCGTTTTTACTCCCTCTGGGATTTCAATTGGTTTTTTACCTATTCGTGACATGTTTTTGTGTTTAAATTACCAAACCTGGCAGATTACTTCTCCGCCTAATTTTTTAAATCTTGCTTCCTTATTTGTCATTAATCCTTTCGATGTTGAAATAATTGATAAGCCGTATCCTCCGCGGACTTTTCTTAAATCGGCAAATCCTTCATAAATTCTTTGTCCCGGCTTTGAAACTCTTTTAAATCCCGCGATTGCCGGCACTTCGTTTTCGTATTTCAAAGTAATTTTTATAATCTTGCCCTGGCCTTTTGTAGTTTTTTTAACTTCCCCTACGAATCCTTCCTTGGCCAAAATCATAGCAATTTCATTTTTAATTTTCGATAAAGGCACCGCGACTTCTGTTTTTGCAACAGCTTGCGCGTTCTTTATCTGGTTTAACATGTCTGTAATTGGGTCTGTCATATTATTTTACCAAGATGATTTTTTAATTCCCGGAATTTCTCCTTTGTTGGCTAACTCCCTAAAGCAAATCCTGCAAAGCCCGAACTTTCTCATAAATCCATGCCTTCTCCCGCATTTAAAGCATCTCCTCTGTTTTCTTGAGGGGAACTTCGGCTTCATTTTTGCTTTTGCTTCTTGTGATGTCTTAGCCATGTTTATTTCTATTTATTATTTGCTTGTGCCCCGAGGGGTATCTCTCTCATCGGAAACCCTAATAGTTTATATAATTCCAATCCTTCTTCTTTGCTTTTTGCGTTTGT
>CAISIO010000043.1 GCA_903885445.1 Candidatus Staskawiczbacteria bacterium | reverse complement strand
TTTAGAAAAGTTTTATATACCGGGAAACATAGCCAGTTGGTTCTGATGTGCCTGGCGCCCAATGAAGAAATTGGGATGGAGGTGCATGAAGACAACGACCAGTTTTTTCGATTTGAAAAGGGCCAGGGCAAAGTGATAATTGACGGGAATGAATATGAAGTCAAAGATGGCTCGGCAGTTATTGTACCTGCCGGCTCGCAACACAATGTAATAAATGTGTCGGCAACGGAAAAATTAAATCTATATACTATATATTCTCCCGCGCACCATATAGATGGCATTGTGAGGGCGACAAAAGCAGAAGCCGAAGACCCTGCCAACGATGAAGAGTTCGACGGAAAAACCACAGAGTAAATTATCACAAAAAGCAGGATAATCTCCTGCTTTTTGTTTTTAGTAAATATTGGTATACTTAGTAATCTATGGAGTTTTTCAGGAGAAGAGATATTTTTGTTTTGTTAATTGCGGCGGTAATTTTAACAGCCGGAGTTTTTTTTATTATTCAAGGACAAAATTATTTTGTAAAACAGCCGGCGGAAATTCTGGGCAATTCAACTGTCAGCCCGGGACCATCGCTTCCTCCTCCACCACATAAATTAAGCAATCCTCCGAAAATCGTAAAAGCTATTTATGTTACGGGATATTCGGCGGGGAGCAGTAAATATCTTAAGTATTTAAAAGAGCTTTTTAAAACAACGGAAATTAACGCGGTTGTTGTTGATATAAAAGATTATTCCGGAGCCGTTTCCTATGCTTCCGGCGCAGCAGACGTTAAAAAATATAAACTTTCCGACCACGCAATCAACGACATCGATGCGCTTGTAAATTTTTTTCATGACCAAAATATTTATGTAATCGGCAGGATAACCACTTTTGAAGATCCTGCTTTTTCGGGCGCAAGGAAAGATTTGGCGGTATACGATAAAGCAAAAACCGCTGCCGCTACATCCGAGGGGCAGCCTCCATTAGTGGAGCCGATTTTATGGAAAGATAATAACGGATTGTCGTGGCTAGACCCCGCATCGAAAGATGCCTGGGATTATAATATTTCTTTGGCAAAAGACGCATTTTCGCACGGATTTGACGAGATGAATTTTGACTATATCCGTTTTCCAACAGACGGAAAAGCGGAAAATATGGGATTTCCAATTTGGGATTCAAAAACAACCAAGGCTAATGTTATAAAAAGTTTTTTTGTTTATTTAAGGCAAGAATTAAAAGGAGAAAAAATATCAGTTGATTTGTTCGGCCAGACTACAACAAACAAGGACGATATGGGAATCGGCCAGTTGCTTGAAAACGCTTTTGAAAACTTTGATTATATTTCGCCAATGGTTTATCCGTCTCATTATATAAACGGATTTTTAGGCTTTGCAAATCCCGCCGACCATCCATATGAAATGGTAAAATATTCTATGGCAAGCGCACTGAGCAGAGAGCTGGCTTACTTGGTTAACAAACAAAAAGTTTCCGGGCAGAATAGCGCAACGCCAACTAACTTGCCATCGCCCAGCCCCTCGCCTTCTCCCGCTCCGATTATCAATTATTTAGCTAAATTTAGGCCATGGCTTCAGGATTTTAATATGGGAGCGACTTATAGCTCAGATATGGTAAAATTGGAAATTAAAGCGACAGAAGATGCGTTGGGAAATGACTTTGAAGGATTTATGCTTTGGAACGCTTCCAATATTTATACTCAAGACGCTGTTTTAAAGCCAAATTAATCAATTTCTACGTATTATTTATAAGCGCATTCATTGTTGGATACGTTTTTTTATGAAAGAGAAAACACCGGCTAAAAATATTTTTGTTTTACTTTTTAGATATGCGGGCATTATAAGTTTGCTTGTGATAGTTACCATTATTGCCAACGCGCTGGCCATTGTTGTGCCAAAAATTATTTCTGGCGCTATAGACAATTACGCAAAAGGCAATTTTATTATCGCAAACCTTATAATAGAATTTTCCATTATAGCAGTTCTCATTTTTGTTTTTACCTATTTGCAAAATATAGCTCAGGTGTACGCGTCTGAACGGGTGGCAAGAGACATAAGAAATGATATTGCCGCAAAAATATCGGTTCAGCCGTATTCGTATATTGAGAAAGCTACGCCGGCGATAATTTTGACTAATTTTACTTCCGACGTTGACGCGGTCAAAACATTTGTGTCGATGGCTGTCTCGGCGATTATTTCATCTATATTTTTAATCGTCGGCATTTCAGCGCTTTTGATAATTACAGATTGGAAGCTGGCGCTTACGGTGCTCGCCATAGTGCCTTTTATTGGAATTGCTTTTTTCTTTGTGTTAAAAAAGGTGCGCAAACTTTTTATAAAATCCCAAGAAGCGATTGACTGGTTAAACAAAGTTATTTCAGAAAGTATTTTGGGAGCGGCCTTAATACGCCTGCTCAATTCTCAAAATCCCGAGTATGAAAAATTTATTGATGCTAACACAGAAGCGAAAAAAATAAGCCTTAAAATATTGGGATTATTCGCCAGCTTGATTCCCGTAATTACATTCTTTACAAACCTCGCGACACTGGTGATAGTTGTTCTGGGCGGGCATTTTATAATCCAGGGAACAATGTCGCTGGGAAGTTTTACCGCGTTTAACAGCTATCTAGCCATTTTAATTTTCCCGATAATTATAATTGGTTTTATGAGCAACGTTATCGCCCAGGCGCAGGCCTCTTATGGAAGAATTTTGAAAGTACTTAACTCGCCCGTTGAGGAAAAAACAGGAGGGCTCAGGGCGGTTCTTAAAGGTAACGTTGAAGTAAAAAACGTCACGGTTAATTTTGGAGAGAAAACAGCGTTAAAAGATGTTTCGTTTTCTGTAAAAGCTGGAAGCAAAACCGCCATTATTGGCCCGACGGCCGCGGGCAAAACCCAGCTTTTATATTTGCTTACAGGCCTCTTAGCTCCCACTTCAGGAGAAATATTATTCGACGGCAAAGACATAAACGAATACGACAAGGAAAGTTTGCATAGCCAGGTCGGGTTTGTTTTTCAGGACAGCGTTATGTTTAATTTGAGTTTGCGGGAAAACATAGCATTCAGCAACACGGTTAAAGACGAAAATCTTGAAAGGGCGATAGAAACCGCAGAGCTGAAAGATTATGTTGATGCTTTGCCTCAAAAATTAGACACGATAGTTTCAGAAAGGGGAACAAGCCTTTCGGGCGGACAAAAACAGCGCATTATGCTTGCTCGCGCTTTAGCGATAAATCCAAAAGTTTTGCTGCTCGATGATTTTACAGCTCGCGTTGACGCCAGTACAGAAAGCAAAATTTTAGGAAACATTACGAAGAATTATCCTGAATTAACCTTGATATCTGTAACGCAGAAAATTTCTTCAATAGAGCATTACGACCAGATTATTCTTTTAATGGAAGGCGAATTGCTGGCAAAAGGCACGCACGAAGAACTGATGCAAACTTCGCCCGAATATGTGCAGATTTTTGATTCGCAAAGATCCACCAACCAGTATGAATTAAACGAAGAAGCGTAATTATGAATTATTCTCTTACAAAAACAGATATTGAAAAAGAAGAGCAAAAAGGCGTACTGTCGACCGCGTTAAAGCGCCTGGTGCCTCTTATGGCAGAAGAAAAACGCACGGTAACAATTGCGGTTGTTGCCATTATTGTCAGCGCCATTACAGCGCTTGTGGTGCCGATTATAATTGCCCATATTGTTGACGTTTATTTTATTTCTAAGAATTTCCAGGGAGTGTTATTATTTTCCGGCTTGCTGTTGATTGTTTTTTCGGCCGGGCTTGCTTCAAACTATATCCAGGTTAAAACAATGGGAGGATTGGGCAGGCGTTTGCTTTTTAATTTGAGAAATAAAATATTTAATAAGCTCCAGGAGCTTCCGGTTGCATTTTTTAATCAAAACAAAGCCGGAGACCTTATCTCGCGCATCAACAACGATACCGATAAACTAAACCAGTTTTTCTCACAAGCGTTGATGCAATTTGTAAGCAATATTATTTTAATCTTGGGCGCGGGCGTTTTTCTTGTGGTAATTAATTGGAAACTCGGGCTCATAGCTCTTATTCCCGCCGTTGTTGTTTTGATTATCACTCAATTACTTAATCCCTGGGTAAAACGCGTAAGCCTAAGATCGCTTCGGACTTTGGGTTCTATGAGCGGAGAAATCCAGGAAAGCATAAATAATTTTAAAGTTATTGTCGCGTTTAACCGCCTTGATTATTTCAGAAATAAATTTAAAGAAGCTAACCAAGAAAACTATTCCGCGTCAGTTTCCGCCGGGATTGCGGGCAACATTTTTAATCCCATATATGTTCTTGCTTCGTCTTTGGCGCAACTGATTGTTTTAGCTTTCGGCATTTATTTAATTTCCACCGGAAATTTTACAGTGGGTTTGCTGATTGGATTTTTGCTTTACGTAAATAGTTTCTACAACCCGTTAAGACAACTTGCTTCTGTCTGGCCGTCGCTTCAGCTTGCTCTTGCCGGATTGGACAGAATTTCGGAAGTTTTTGCGCTTGAGTCTGATATCAAAATAATGCCCAAAGAAAAAGAAGCCGCGCTTTCTTCGTTATCTGCCGTGCTGGAATTTAAAAATGTATTTTTCCATTACGTGGAAGGAAAACTTGTTTTGAGAAATATAAATTTTGCGTTAGAAAAAGGCAAAACTTACGCGCTTGTCGGACCAACCGGCGGAGGAAAAACAACAACAGCGTCTTTGATGGCTCGGCTTTACGACCCCAGCAAGGGCGCGGTTTATTTGGAAGGGAAAGACATCCGTTTTTATGAGCCGGCTGAGCGTGTAAAAAAAATTGGATTTATTTTGCAAGAGCCCTTTTTGTTCAACGGCACGGTCCGTGAAAATATTCTATACGGCAACGAAGACTATCAAAAACACAGCGCAGGCGAGTTGGCGCAAGTTTTGGAAAAAGCGCATCTGACAAAATTACTTTCGCGCTTTCCTGACGGATTAAACACAAAAGTTTCTTCAGGTAGCGATGCCATAAGCTTGGGGCAAAAACAGCTGATTGCTTTTATTAGAGCGGCTCTGCGAAGCCCGGATATTTTAATTTTAGACGAAGCAACAGCCAATATAGACACAATTACCGAACAATTATTGCAGGAAATAATCGACCAGCTTCCAAAGGAAACGACAAAAGTTATCATCGCTCACCGTTTAAATACCATCGAAAACGCCGATGAAATATTTTTTGTAAACGCCGGCGAAGTCTCTCAAGCCGGTTCCATGCAACACGCAGTTGATATGCTTCTCCACGGCAAAAGAGAAAGCTAAAAAAAGAGCGACCTCCATGTCGCCCGTGTTTGTTGCACTGTCCGTTAGTGCGGCTTATGCCGGCTGTGGGACCTTCTTGTACTGGTTGATGACGCGGAT
This sequence comes from Candidatus Staskawiczbacteria bacterium, assembly GCA_903885445.1. Taxonomy (GTDB): domain Bacteria; phylum Patescibacteriota; class Minisyncoccia; order Minisyncoccales; family Staskawiczbacteraceae; genus XYD1-FULL-39-28. The sequence continues at coordinate 15,591 of CAISIO010000043.1, read as the reverse complement.
GGTGGACCGTCCGCCCGCGATGGGAATGAACTTGACCGCCAGGGATACGCGGTTTTCCGGATTGAGTGCCTGCCAGAAGCCTCCGAGAACCGAGTCTATGCCACCGTCAATTAGCATAAGAATCGGCTCGCCATCGAATGACGGTAACGGATTGCCGTCGCCGGTGTATGTGGTGATGCAGAAGCCTAGCCCCGGGCTGATTCTCGCGTAGTTGTAGGCGAATCTGTCACAGGCATCGCCGAACAGCGACTTGCGGAGGATGGCGAATTGGAATCGGGGCTCTTCATCGCCGACCGAGCAGACGCCGGTGATTCGCGGCGTGAAGTTCGGCGCATCCGGCTCGTATTGCCATTCTGCCAGGCCGTGAGCGAAGTCGCCGCAATGGATGACCGTGTCTGTCTGATGACCATTGCTGACCACGCACCTGCGGCCAAGTTCCGACATGGCGTTGTAGATGATCAGACTGGTATCTCCCGCGTTCGCCGGATCGGCAGGCTCAGTGAAGAGTCTGCCATTCTCGTCGAAGCCGAAGACACGGTTCCTGCTGTTGGGGCTCCTTCCCATGATCCAGTACACCTGGACCATGTTCTCGCCAGGGGCGTCTATCCCCATGACGATACCCCTGCCCGGGTAAGGGTTCCCCTTCAGGGCGCGAAGGTTCATGCTTGCTTGTTCTACGATACTGTTTTGGTCCAAGTTGACGCTCCTTTCGATTCTTTTCGGTACACCGCTGGAAGCCGCGGCCGCTTTTCTAACCCTATAAAATGATATTACTTTTTCTTAAAATTTTGTCAAACAAAAAGCCGCCTCATTAAAAGACGGCTTTTTGTTTGACTTATATTTTTTCTTCCAGTTTTACGGACAGGTTTAATTTTTTGCCGTCGCGGAGAATACACATGGTTGTGGCTTCTCCAATTTTGCATTTCTGTAAAATATCAGCCAGCGGATTTTTTGATGTGATTCTTTCGTTGTTGCAGTCTAAGAGTATGTCCCACTCCTTGACTCCTGCTTTGTCGGCCGCCGAGCCCTTAATTACCGGCGGTTCGCCTAGCGCTTCTCTTACCACAATCGCTCCGTCGGTTACGGGTAATTTATTGGTTTCGGCCATTTCTTTGGAAATTAGAACATATTTTATTCCCAAAAACGGCATTATAATTTTCCCGTATTTTTTGACTTCAGCCAAATCTTTTTTGGCGTAATTTATTGGAATAGCAAAGCCGATATTTTGCGCCCCCGCAATCATTGCTGTGTTTATGCCGATAACTTGGCCTTCCATATTTATTAACGGCCCACCAGAATTTCCAGGATTTATTGCCGCGTCTGTTTGGATAAGCCCGCGTAAATTTTGCATTTGATTATTCATTCCGCCAAACGCGGTTATAAATCTTGAAAGTCCGGAAACAATGCCGGCCGACAATGTGTCTGTAAACTCGCCAAGAGCGTTGCCAACTGCAACAACCTCTTCGCCAAGTTCTATTTTATCTGAATCTGCCATTTCCAAAAATGGAAATCTTTCGCCTTCTATTTTTAAAACAGCGGTGTCGTTAATCGGATTTCTGGATAAAACTTTGACCGGGTATTTATGCTTTGGGTCTAGAACTACGGTGTAGTCGCAAGAAGCGTCAGAAACCACGTGGTTTGAAGTCATAACGTATCCGTTTTCGGAAACAATAAATCCCGAGCCTCCGCCGATTTTAGTTTTTTCCACTTTGCTTTTCTGGCCCTTTCCCATTTTTGGCATCATATATTCTTTGTCACCGTAAGGGAAGGAATAAAAATTTTCCGCTTTGGGCAGGTCGCGGGAAACAATGACGGTAATAACCGCCGGACAAACCCTTCTTGCAATTTCTATTATAGGAGATTTCATATGTTTTTACTTTGATTTTTTAAGATTATTAGCATATAATAGCAAAATCGCCCCCGTCGTTCAATGGATAGGACGGAAGTTTCCTAAACCTCAAATGTAGGTTCGATTCCTACCGGGGGCACATGACTCCAGTAAAAGACCACGCTCTCTATCAGGTTAGTTTAAAAGTTCTTATTAAAAAAGGAGATGAGTTTTTATTTTTAAAAACTTCCGGCCATAAATTGCTCGATTTGCCCGGAGGCCGCATAGACGTCTCCGAACATGATGTTCCGATTGAAAAAATTATTGCACGGGAAGTCCAAGAGGAACTCGGCAAAGAAATAAAATATAAACTCGGCAAACCTGTTTTTCAGTTCAGACGAGCAACTAAGACCAAAAACATACCATGCTTCATAACCGTTTATGAGACAGAATATTTGTCTGGCGATGTCCAGCTGTCTGACGAGCACGATAATTACCGGTGGATGGACCCGCGAAAAATTGGTTTTGAAGAAAAGATTTTTTTTAGCAAAGAAGAGCGCCTCGCTTTTGAAGCCTATTTTGATAATTTGTGAATAAATATTTAAAGATTACGCTAGCCATCGTATTGGTTGTTGTAGTCTCGGCCATCTCGCTGGATTTGTTTTTCAAAAACCCTCAGGCCGAGGGATTTTTTGTTATAAAGCGAGGAGATAATATTTTACAGATTGCGAGTAATTTGCAAAGCCAGGGATATATCGGAAGCAGGATAGTCTTTATCTGGGACGCTGTCTCGTCGGGAAATTACAGAAAAATGAAAGCCGGCAGGTACCAAATTAAAAAAGGCGCTACGGACAACGAACTGGTGGAAAAATTTGTTAAGTTTCAGTCGCTTCCAATAAGTATTTCCATTGCGCCGGGAAAAACAACCAATGATATCGCGCAAATTTTAGAGCAAAATCACCTGGCTAACAAAAAGGAATTTTTAGATTTGGTTTTAAGCGCTAAACTGGAAGGATATCTATTCCCAGATAATTATTCTATTGATCTTGCCGCTCCAAACCAGGAAATCGTAAAACAAATGCTGGATAATTTTGATAAAAAGCTGACCGGAGATTTAAGAAAAGAAATTAAGAATCAAAATAAAACAATTTTTGATGTTTTAACAATGGCTTCAATTTTGGAAAAAGAAGTTAAAACTTATAAAGACAAACAAATTGTTTCCGGTATTTTGTGGAAGCGCGCTGACAACAATTTGCCATTGGAAGTTGATTCAACTTTGCTCTATTTTTTGACTTCAGCGCACCCGAGCGTGATTGATAAGAATGTTGATTCACCATATAATACATATAAATACGCAGGGTTGCCTGCGGGTCCAATTTGTAACCCGGGGATAGAAAGCATCAAGGCGGCAATTTATTCTGAAAAATCAGATTACTGGTTTTATTTAAGCGCTCCTAGCGGAGAAACTATTTTTGCAAAAGCCTTAGGCGAACATTTAATTAATAAAGCAAAGTATTTAACAAATTAGTATTTTTAACAAAAAATATGGAAACAACACCAAATTCAGCTGCCCAGCCGGTTACAAATAAGCCGTTCTCAAAAATATTACGTCCGCGTAATATTTTGTTGGGAACGTTTTTTGTTTTGCTGATTGTCGCCGGATTATATTTTTTTACCGGCAGCCAGCTTGGCCAAAATTCATATTACAGCGAAAATTATAGGCTGGTCCCCGAAAAAATTTCCCAGTCGGCTGGCATAAAAATTTCTTTACCAAAAGGCGCTGATAAAAAATTGGCAGAAAAAGGCGTAACATTTGATCCGGAAATAAAGGGAAGCTGGTCAGATGGAAAACCAACGGCTTGGTGGCAACCTCAAAATGTGTTGGCTGCGATTGTCGAGCAAAAAATAAATACTAATTTTATCGTTTTCAAACCCTCCAATCCTTTGGATTTAAATAAATATTACGCGGTGAAAGTTGATTTGGGAGAAGGGAAAATTTTAGCCAGCGATTTTCTTGTCGCGGAAAATCCCAAAGTGGACGCTATATTCCCCGCGACAAATTCTGAGGCGCCGGATAGTTCAAAAATCACAGTTGTTTTTAACAGGCCAATGGTCCCCCTGACAACATTGGACCAACTGAAAAGCCAAAATATTCCGGTGCAAATTAACCCGGCGACAGATGGCAAATTTAAATGGATTAGCACGAACACTTTACAATTTATCCCCAAAGACCATTTAGAGAGGTCTGCCAATTACACGGTTTCGGTAAAACCGGGCTTTGTTTCCATGGACGGCCTGGCGGTTGCTGATTTTCAGAGCAAATTCACAGTTTTAAAATTAAGATATGCTGACGAGCAAAGTTATACTCAAATCCTAAGCCAGCTTTATGACCAGCCGGTAAGAATATATTTTAATCAGCCGGTGAATTTGGACAGGACAAGGGGGGGAATAAAACTGCTTGATAAAAATACTAATCAGGAAATTCCTTTTGTGGCGCAATATGCCGTCAAAACCCAGAATCAAACCGGAGATCCCCAGTATAAAACAGGAGACAGCTTTGGTTTAGACATTGTTAACAAGATGACAGCTGGCGTTTTAGATTTTCTAAGCGGTAACGCGGGAGATGTTGACCAAACTGCCATAGAAATTTATCCGCAAAAAGATTCGTTCGGCAGGAGCAAGTTTTGGGATTTTAACAAAAATTACACATTAACTTTAAACAAAGCATATCCGCTCCAAGGAGATATTATATTGGATTCTCAAAAAATAATTGATGTTACAACGACTGACGTTGTAGGTTCTTGGGTTGCCCATTCAGACAGGACCAGTTTGGCCGACTTGAATATGTTTGATCCTCAAGGATATTTGTCTTTGAAATTTTTCGAAGACATAGATTTGTCCAGAAGCAAGATTACCGCAACAAATTTACAGAAAACAGAGTATGGCCAGAAATGCAAAGATGAAAAAAATTACGACGTTGTAAATTGCGAGAAAGCCCAGGACAATAAAACAATAAATTTATATTTCCAGGCAGGCGTGATTAAGCCCGGCGACAAATTGACTGTTAACCTGGAAAAAATTGTTAATACCAGCGGTTTGCAGATAAATAAAAACACAATTACGCGGGTTGTAAATGTTTATAGCCCGTTGAAAATAAGGCTTGGGGATTCGGGCAAAGCATACAGCAGTTTGGAGAAAAAATATTTGAACGGGTTTTATCTTTGTTCAAATAATCCTTTGTTAGCTCCCGATAAAAAAGATTTCGGTCAGAAGATTACAGGAAGCCCGGAGTTCCAAATTAATTATTTTAACCAGTCGTGGAAAGCGGGCGAAAATGCTCCATGCCAGAATGGAGAAGTTATGACCTTTATCTACGGAGGATTCACGCCCAACAGCAACTATAATCTTAATTTGGATTTGAATGATATTTTTGGCCAGGCGGCAAAGCAGGAAATTTCCTTTGTAACCGGCGCCATGGAGGCAAATAGCGCCTATATTTTCGGGTTGCAGCAAAGATACAGTGTCGCAACTCCAAGCAATGTTGTCTTTAACTTTGCGGCGCAAAATATTTCGTATGTTGATTTGGCGATTTGTAAAACTTCCGCCATTTCTTTTAAACAGATGTACGACGATAATGGAATTAATTCTTTAGCCTGCAGTGAATATAAAACAAAACAGATATCTTTGCCGGAAAAATATTGGGTAAATAATTTTTTCCCGGTTAATTTGGCGGATTATTTTTCCGACCCGGTTGGAAATTATGTGATTATTTTAAGCAATCCTTTGCTTAAAAATAATTCCGGGAAGTTTATCAGTTATGTTGCGGTGACAAACTTAGCGGTCGCCGAAAAATCTATTGCTCCCGCAACCGATTATTTGGGATCAGCAGAAGAGCAATTATCTTCGCAGCAAATAAGCAGTTTAAAAAACCTATATTGGGTAACTGACATAAAAACGCAAAGTCCGGTTGTCGGGGCTACTGTAAGTTTTTATGGTAAAAATGGCAATCTTCTTGGAACAGCAATAACCAATGCTGATGGCTTGGCTTTTTCGACTCCGTCAATCGGGGCAGATTGCATTGTTGCCAGTTATGGAACAGACAGCACAGTGGTCATGCAAAATAATGATCGGATGAATTGGGCGCAAAATGCTTACAATTACAAAAAAACATATATATACACAGACAAGCCCTTGTATCGTCCAGAACAAACGGTGCACGTAAAGGGAATTTTAAGGCTCGGATACGATGGGAATTATGAAATGTTTAACAGCCAGAGCGCGGAGGTTTTGGTGCAAAATTCCAAGGGGGTTGTTATTTTAGATAAAAATGTCAGTATCGACAGTTATGGAACTTTCAATCTCGATTTGATTTTAGATAAAAATTCTCCGCTTGGCTCATATAACGTTTGCGTCAAAGGAAGTTATGACTGCGCGCATTTTGACGTGCTCGAATATGTGCCCGCCGCTTTCCAGGTCAGCCAGGCTTCCTTAAAGAGCGAGTATATTTCCAAAGACACAGCAAGTTTGGAAGTTGATGCTAATTATTATTTTGGCGCGCCGGTTGATAGCGCCGAGGTCAGCTATACCGTCAGCACCCAGAATTATTATTTTGACAGATATACCGGCGGAGAATGGTTTAACTTCGGGTCGTGGGATGATAATTATTACGACTCCGGTTCTTATTATTACGGAGACAAATTTATTTCCCGAGGTTCTGGAACGACCGATAAGGACGGAAAATTTAAGTTTTCGCAGAAGCTTGATTTGCAGGAAATGTTGAAAGGCAGTTCAAACCAGGGAAGCAAAATAGTTGTTGTGGATTCGACCGTAAAAAATAATTTGGGGCAAAGCGTTTCGAACCAGAAATCGTTTATTGTCCACGCCGGAAATTATTACATAGGAGTTAGAACTGATCCGTATTTTGTCGCCAAAAAACAGGATTTTAATTTGAAAGTAAAAACGGTTGATGTAAATGGAAAAGATTTAAGCGTTTCAGGAATATCCGCTGATATATATGCCGTCGCTTGGGTTTACGCCAAGCGCCAGGAAGTCAGCGGAGCATTTAATTACCAGTGGCAGGAGAAAAAAGATTTAGTTAAAACAATAAATGTCAGCACCGATAATAGCGGAAATTGGAGCCAAAAAGTAAAACTTGATAAAGAAGGGCAATATGATATAGAGCTTTCTTCTACTGACAAAGCGGGAAACGAAATTAAATCCAAAACCAGCATTTATGTTTATGGCGGAGGCCCGGCGACTTTCAACTATGACGATACTACAAGTTTAACCTTGAAAGCCGCCAAAACTAGTCTCAATGTCGGAGAGCAGGGACAATTGATTATTGAATCTCCTTACGCTAAAGCCAAGGCTCTAATCACTATTGAAAGGGGAAAAATATTTGATTACAAGATAGTTGATGTAACAGGGAATATTTTGGGGTATAATTTTACCGCGACAGACGAATATGCGCCGAATGTTTTTGTTTCTGTTCTTTTGCAGTCTTCAGACCCTGCCGTAAAATTCGGTTCGCAGGAATTTACGATAAACAGCGGGAAATCAAAAATTGACTTGCAGGTGACTTCAGATAAAAAATTCTATAACCCCGGCGACAATGTCAACTTAAACATTGTGGCAAAAGATGCAAACGGCAATCCGCTGAAAACAGAAGTTTCTGTGGCAGTTGTTGACTTGAGTGTTTTGGCGCTTGAAGGAAACCCCAAAAAAGATCCGTTGGTATTTTTTTACAACGGGCTTCCGCTTACAGTTTCCACTTCTTCAAATCTAAAAAATAAAATTGTCAGGATTGACCCTGCCGATTTCTCAAATGGCGGGACGAAAGGCGGAGGTGGCGGAGGCGAGGCAGATGACAAAGTAAGAGGAGATTTTAAAGAAACGGCTTTCTGGAGCGTTTCAATTGAAACTAATAGTGATGGAAAGGCACAGGCTTCATTTAAGCTGCCCGACAACCTGACAACTTGGCAGGCGGAAGCTTTGGGGGTTACCAAAGACACGAAACTTGGTGTTGATTATCTTGAATTCCAAAGTAAAAAAGAGCTTATGGTTGTTCCGCTCAAACCAAGATTTATTGTTCCTGAAGATACTTTCAGCATTGGAGCTCAAATTTTTAACCAGTCTGATAGCGATAAAACAGTGAAAGTGTCTTTCAAAAGCGACACATTGGAATCTGCGGATAAAAATACAGAAAAATCAGTCAGGGTGAATAAGGGAGAACAGCAAACAGTCTATTTTGCCGTAAAAGCTCCGGCAAAATATTATAACGGCTCTCACTCATTCACTATTTCAGCTAACGGTGGCGGGTTGGAAGACGCAGTCGCGCAGAGTATTGTAATAAGGCAAAATTCCACGTATGAAGTCACCGCCAGCGCAAGCTACACCCAAGGAGACGACGCGAGAGAGGTGATTTATCTGCCGTCCAATGTTTCTTCAAGTAACGGAGATTTGACTATAAAAAGCTCAGCTACTTTGGCGGTATTTCTGTCTGACGCCTTGAATTACTTAATCGGTTATCCATACGGATGTTCTGAACAGCTTTCCAGCAAGTTAAAGGCTATCGCCATTATAAAGAGCGGCTTGCAGATTCCAAACTTAGCCGACAAATTAAAGCTGGAAAAAGTTACGTACAAAGATAAAGAATACACGGTTGACCAGCTGGTTGATATTGGGTTATCTGATCTTTATAAAAACCAGAATGGCGATGGCGGATTTAACATGTGGGGGCAAGGCAGTTCGAATTATTTTATAACTCTCACGGTTGTTGACGCTCTTAATTCCCTCAAGAAAGCCGGTTATACGGTTAATAGCGACGCCTTAAACAATGCAGAAGATTATTTGTACGGATATTATAACAATCCAAAACATATTTTTTCAAACGATGACAAGATTTCGCTGGCTTCTGTGTTGATGCAAACAGACAGATATGCCGGCAATAGTAACTTAACTGAAGCGGTAAGCGCGGTTATTAATAATGACACGGCAATCAATGATAAGTTAAGCCAGAAATCATTAGCCGAACTTGGGGTGTTGGTTAGTAAGGGATTGTTCGGGACCGGCGCCGAGTCAAAGATTAACAATGCTTTAGACAACAGAATAAATATCGATTCAAGGGGAGCATTTTTGCAGGGCAAGACAAATAACTATTATTATGATTATTTTGAGTCGACAATCGGCGACACCGCCCTGTATTTGAAATCGCTCGCCGACGGAAAGAGAGACACGGCAATTACTGACAAGGTAGTAAGATGGCTGCTTAACTCAAAAGACAAAGACGGAGCCTGGGGATCTACGCAAAATACACTGGGAGTTGTTGAGGCGTTTACGGATTATCTTAACTGGAAAAAAGAAACAACTTCTGTTTATACTTTGGACACGCTTATTAACGGTAAGAGCGTCGGGACATTTGCGTTTAACGCTTCAACGATTTTAGACCAAAGCAAACAAACAACACCCGTAAGCAGTTTGAAAATAAACGATTACAATACTTTGGAATTAAAGAAAACTGGGACAGGATCTTTGTATTACGATCTTGGACTTAAATATTATCTTAATGGAAATGTCGAACCACGAGATGAAGGGTTTACGATAACCAGGCAAATGTATTCTTTGGATGACAAGGCGGGCAACAATCCGCTTACAAAAGCCAAGGCCGGACAACTTGTCAGAGAACACCTAACTATTATAGCTCCGGTTGAGCGCAGAAATGTCCAAATTGAAGATTTTATCCCTGCTGGCATGGAAATTGTCGACCTAAGCTTAGCGACAGAAAGCAAAGACCTGAGATTCAATCAAGTCCAAATAAAAGCTCCGGAAATTTATCCTGACTTTAAAGAAATTCGAGATGACAGAGCGTATATCTACACAACAAAATTAGACCCGGGAGTTTACGAGTTTGATTATTATTTGAGGGCGCTGGTCCCGGGAACCTATTCGCAATTACCTTCGATTGTCTCGGAAATGTATACGCCCGAGAATTTTGGCAGGACCGGCAGTTTTACTTTCCAGGTTACTAATTAGTTGCGTTAAATCGCACGGCTATGGTTTCGGTTTGCGATTTGGAGGAGGCAGTTATTTTGTAACTGCCTCCTTTTTTTGGAGCAAAAAATATTTTTTGACCCGAGCCGTAGGTTTTTCCGTTTATTGTCCAATCTGCCGAATCTCTTGCCTCTAAAGAAATTTCCGCGCCAGGCGTAAAAAGAAAAACATCATTATCGTGCGGGCTTAAAATTAATTCTGTGTCTTGGTTTTCTATTATGTTTTGCGATTTTTCAAAATTATCGCCTGACAGCCCAAATTCAACTCCGTTTGTTCCCTGATATTCTTTAACGTCTGAAAAATTAAATGGCGTGTTTTGGTTGTAGCCGGAGTTTAACATAAGTTGCATAACCTCATTCCAGATCATGCCCGCTCCCACTTGGCCGGAAACAGCGTCTGTCGGCGAGTTATCAGCGTTGCCGACCCAAACACCGACCAGAAAATCCGGAGTGTACCCGACAATCCAGCTGTCGGTATAATCGTGCGAAGTGCCGGTTTTAAGAGCGTAATTATTAGATTGCAAATTTAAAGAACTTTCCGCTCCAAACTGGTCTATTCCGGTTTTGCGGTCGCTTAAAATTTTGTTTACCAGCTCAACATAATTTTCCGGCGTCACGTTTTTATTTTGATATGGAAAATAGTTTTTATTCTCAATTCCATCGGTGAATATTTTTAAGCCATTAAGTTTGCCTTTGTTTGGAAAAATTGAGAAATAATGGGTTAAATTAAGTAAATCCATTTCCAAATCTCCCAAAGCAATCCCAAGCTGGTATTCGCCGATGGGCTGGACTGGATTAAATTCTAAATCTTTAGTCAAAAAATTATTAAAATTTTCAATTCCTACAAATTCTAGCGTTTTTACGGCTGCAACGTTGATACTATTGGACAGGGCATAGTGCGCGGTCATTAAGCCGTGGTATTTAAAGTCGTAATTTTTAGGATAAATAGGATATCCGTCCGGGCCTGAATATTTATATTCCCGATCGTCAATTAAAGTATATGGCCTCATTCCATTTTCAAATCCTTTAAGATAAATAAACGGCTTCATTGTAGATCCAATCTGCCTGGGTTCTACGGCCATGTTGATTTTATAGCCGTCGGAAAACGAGCTTGGATCTGGAGACCCGACCAGGGAAATTATCTGGTTGTCTCTGGCAGACAAAATAACAACAGCCGCGTTTTTTGCCTTTTTGGTTTTTAAAACGTCGATATTGGACGACACAATTGACCGAACATTTTGCGTTAATTCGGCATCAACAGTTAACTGCAGGTTTTTATTTATGATTTTCGGAATGTATGGCGACAATTCTAAAACCGGCTGGTTATTAGAAGCATACTTTTGTATATTTATTTGGCAATCTGTCGGTTTAATAAAATCTTTGGCATTTACGCCCAAAGAGCGGGACAAAAGTTTGGCCTTCTCTATGTTTAAATTGCTTGCCGGGTTAAAATCGGTCGGGCTGTTAATTGTCGCCAGCAACTGGATAATTTGCTCTGCGGTTAGGTTCTGTGGAGAAGAATTAAAATATCCCCGGCTGGCTGATTCAATCCCTTGGAACTGGTTTCCAAAATAAACCGAGTTGGCATACATTTTCAGAATTTGTTCTTTGCTATTGAAAACTTCAAGAGCGAAAGCATAAAAAGACTCTTTTATTTTATTATAAATATTCCTTTGGTTTTCTTCTTGTAAAAGTATTTTTGCCAGTTGCTGGGTTATTGTGCTGGAGGCTGTCCTTTGCGATAATCCCAACTTATTTCCAGCTGCCCGTAAAATGCTCCAAGGGTTAAAACCAAAATGCCAGTAAAAATATTTGTCTTCTTTATTTATAAGCAGATTTTTGAAATTTTCCGGCACTGTTTCAGCGTATTCAGCATAATAACTGTTGGGATTTTTTGAAACAAACAAAATATTGCTATTACGGTCTGTTATGGAAAATGACCGACTGGAGTTGTAAGTAGCCATCAGCTTTGCGTTTAAAAATCCCAATACGATACAAGCAGCTAAAAGCACCGCCAGAGTAAGTCCGATTGATAACCTGTATCGAAGGATGATTTTTTTAACCCGGTTGGCCGATTTCATGTTGGTTTATTATATCAAACACCGGCAAAAAAGCGATTTTTTTACCGTAAAACCGAGTTTTTAGCTGGGGATAAAAATGGCTCTTAAGCATGGACAGGTGCGTCTGCCGATGGTAAAATAGTGGAATATGGAAAATAACGATAATCTAAACAATATAAGCGATAAGTTGATAGACATAGAGTTAGCAAAAAGCAATAATAACTCAAAAGTCAGAAAATATCTGCCGGCATTTGTTTTGATGGCATCGTTTTATTACTCCTTTCTTTTGGCGCTTGGACTGGCGTTAGGATACATTGGTTCTAAAATTTATACTAAATTATTTATTGAAAACGGCAAGGTTGACTGCATTTATATAGACTGCGGAAAATGGAAGATTCATTTGCATCACTGGATTTTGGGAGCGTTATTGTTGTTCATCGTCTGGATTGTTGATTATTTTTATCTCCCCAGATTTTTTATCGGAGTGGTCAGTGGAGTCATGGCTCATGATATTTATGACTTCAATGATTGGCATAAGGTTTTGGTAAAAAACGAAGCGAAATAGAAGACGGATTTTTTAGCGACGAATGCGGCCCAAAGCCGCATTTTTGGTTGATTGTTGACATGAAAGGTCGTTTGTAATAAGGTAAAAGTTAAATTGCACCTTTCTTTTGGCTGTGTGGCCAGAAGTTTCCCTAACGAAGGAGTTCCGTACCATGACGAAATCGTTGTTTCCGCCCTTCCTTAACAAGGGTTCGGGCGGTGCTGCAGTGAAGTATTTGCAGCAGCAGTTGTGCGCGTTGGGTTACGACGAAGGCCTTGTTTGCGACGGCGACTACGGTGACTTCACCGCGGCGCGCGTGCGAGACCTTCAGGGGGATCTCGGGTTCAGCGAAGGACTCGACGGCAACTTTGGCCCAGAGACCCGCGCCGCGCTCAAGAAGAAGAGGGGCATCGACGTGATGGCTATCTTAGCCAGCCCGAAGAACGCCGACGCCCAGGTTACCTTCTGGATTGGACCCAACACTCCAGATGGCAAGCGCGAGATGTGGCAACCGGCTGCGGCCTGAAGCCGGAAGCTTTTTGCGCATATGCTACTATGTCCCAGTGCGCCCCGTCAGGCGAACTGGGACGCTTTTTTTATCAAAGTATGATAATATAATTTTATGGAGGGTTAGTCTAATGGTAAGGCACTGGTTTCGAAAACCAGCGGGAGCAATCCCCTTGCAGGTTCGAGTCCTGCACCCTCCGCTTTTTTTATGCAGTCTAATTTTTGGAAAAAAATAAAAAAGCCGGTGATGGCTTTGGCCCCAATGTCGGGCGTGACCGACGAATCGTTTCGGCTGATGCTTTTGAAATTCGGCAGACCGGATGTTTTTTGGACCGAGTTTGTTTCGGCAGATGGTTTGTTTTCTAAGGGGCGGAAATATTGCCTTGAATCATTAAAGTTTTCTCATAAGGAGCGGCCAATAGTCGCTCAGCTTTTTGGCGGAGACCCGGTTTATTTTGAAAAAGCAGCGGAAGATATCGCAAAGCTTGGTTTTGACGGCATAGATATCAATATGGGTTGTCCTGACAGCGACATCGAAAAACGTGGCGGGGGAGCAGCGCTTATAAAAAATCCTGCTTTGGCAAAAGAAATCATCAGGGCGACAAAAAGGGGCGCAGGGAAAATTCCGGTTTCAGTAAAAACTCGCATTGGCTATGATAAAAATGAAATTACAAAATGGATTCCCGTTCTTCTTAAAGAAAATATTGCCGCGCTGACCGTGCATTTTCGAACCAGAAAGGAAATGTCTAGAGTCCCCGCTCATTGGGAATTGGCAGAAAAGATTGTAAAGTTTAGAGATAGATATGCGTCAGAAACTATAATTTTGGGAAATGGGGACGTGGAAACTTTTGCGCAAGCCCGGAAGTTAGCGGAAGAAACTGGGCTGGACGGAATTATGGTTGGGAGAGGTGTTTTAAAAAACCCTTGGTTTTTTTCTAATAATTTACCACTTGTTTCTGCCCGCCTGGACGCCGCCATTAAACATGCCGAAATTTTTGATAATTTTCATAAAAAAGATATCAGGAAAAATGGTTCTTATAAACAATTTGACGCCATTAAGAAATATTTTCATGCCTACGTAAAAAATTTTATTGGCGCCAAGGAGCTCAGGGAAAATCTAATGAAGGTTAAAAATACGCCACAGGCAAAAAAGATAATAGAAGACTTCTTGGCTAGTTCTGGACCTTTCACGGCCTATAAGTAATATGTTAAAATTAAAAAAGTAATTAATAGTTTGGGCTCGTGGCTCGGACTGTTGATTGCTTTTTGCTCTTTGAAAGGAGCAGGCCATGAGGATCGCAAGTGTGGCAGTTGCGGCAGCGATGTTCGTTCTAGCTTTGTGTTCGTCTTCCCATGCGGACCAGATCTGGTCAGACGGCTTCGAATCAGGCAATTTCAGCGCGTGGAGCAGTGCGAGTGGCAACTGGACAATCGTTACTTCTGCGCTTTCGGCTCACAATGGAATCAAGGGGGCGGATATCAAAGGCACAACCAACCTTAGTGGAGATATTCTTTCCGTTCACTTGTCATCTGTCGGTTTTCAAAATTTGGAATGGCAATATTGGTACAAGGTGCGAGACGGACTTGAGCTCGTGGATGCGGATTCAGTTTTCGCGGAATGGACGGCAAATGGCACTGACTGGTTGTCTCTCGACACATACGCCAATAGTCTGGCCGGCGGTTGGCAATTCATAAGCTTTGCGTTGCCGGCCGCGGCAAATGAAAATTCAAGCCTTGGTTTCCGATTTCGAGCAACGCTTGGGAGTTCGTCTGATAGGATGAATTTTGACGACTTCGCGCTTTCGGGCACGCCGATTCCCGAGCCTTCTTCGCTTACGATGATGCTTTCTTTTTCTTCTTTTATCGTTTGCCGTTTTGTTCGCAAACGAAAAGTCCCGCCCTATGCGGGATTGTTTTTTTGTTTTTCATATACAAAACAAACAAAAGGCTGTAAAATGTAGATAATATGGAATTTTTTGCAGGCATTTTTAATTTTATTGTTCACATAGATGCTCATCTTGGCGGGATTATTAATGATTACGGAATATTATCTTACGTAATTTTATTTATAATAATATTTTCCGAAACCGGGTTTGTTTTTACCCCGTTTTTGCCTGGCGATTCACTCTTGTTTGCGGCTGGAGCTTTTTCGGCGATGGGATCTTTTAATATTATTTTTTTAGTGTTTTTACTTTGGGTGGCCGCTTTTTCGGGCGATACCGCAAACTATTGGATAGGCCGTTATTTAGGCCAAAAGATTATAGACAGCCCAAAAATTCCAATTAACCAAGAGCATATTGATAAAACTCAGAAATTTTATGATAAATACGGAGGCAAGACTATTTTTTTGGCTCGATTCATACCTATTGTCAGGACATTCGCCCCTTTTGTTGCCGGCGTAGGAAAAATGGACTATAAAAAATTTGTTTGCTATAACGCCACAGGGGGCATCGTATGGGTGGCCTTATTCACGTTTTTAGGATACTTTTTTGGCAATATTCCCGTTATAAAAGAAAATTTCGCGGTTGTTATTATTGCTATTATAATAATATCTATAGTGCCAATATTTGTGGAGTATTTCAAGCCAAAAAAGAATAAATTAAA
>CAISIO010000042.1 GCA_903885445.1 Candidatus Staskawiczbacteria bacterium | reverse complement strand
GAGAGGCGGAGTCCTCAGCAACTTCTTCTGCTGGAACTTCTGCTGTTTTAATATCTATTTTCCAACCTGTTAATTGAGCGGCAAGCCTCACATTTCTGCCGTCTTTTCCAATTGCCAAGCTAAGCTGGTCTTCGGGCACAAAACTGTTGCGGTATTTTTATCTTCAGATTTTACAGAAATAATTTTTGCCGGCGACAAACTGTTGGCAATAAATTTTTCCGGTTTTTCATCCCAGGCAATCACATCAATTTTTTCTCCGCCAAGTTCGTTTATAACCGCCATAATTCTTGTTCCTCTTTGCCCAACGCAAGCTCCAATTGGGTCGACACCTTGCTCATTGGAAACAACCGCAATTTTTGTGCGAAAACCCGGCTCGCGGGCAATTGCTTTTATCACAACAGCGCCCGAAGCAATTTCTGGCACTTCCAGCTCAAACAATTTAGAAATTAATTTTGGATAAGCTCTTGAAAGCACAACAACCGAACCCTTTGGCGATTCTTCCACCTTTACAATATAAAACTTCAATCTTTGGCCGGGCCTGTAAAACTCTCCGGGAATTTGTTCTTCTCTATTTAAAATCCCCAAAGTTTTTCCAATGTCCACAAAAATTGTGTGGCCTTCAATCCTTTGCACAATTCCCGAAACAATCTCGCCCTCTTTAGACCTGTATTCTGCAGAAATTGTTTCTTTTTCAGCTTCCCTTATCTTCTGTAAAATAACTTGCTTGGCTGTCTGAGCTGCAATTCTGCCATAATCTTGTTTTGAAACCAAAGAAATTTCAATTTCCTCGCCAACTTTTATCTTGGGGTAATCTTTTTTGGCGTCGGCAATCATTATGTGCTTTTCAGGGTTAAAAACAAACTTTTTCGGTTCCTCACCCTCTTTTGCCGGTTCTTCGGAAAAGTCCTGCTTATTTTCTTTCAATTCCTCAATTTCTTCGTCAGTATAAAGCATCGAGTTATCCACAACCAATTTTATCTGCCAAAACTTAACATCGCCCGACACCGGGTTGAATTGAGCCTTAATTTTCTGCCCTTTTTCTCCGTAATCTTTTTTGTAAGCCGTAGCAATTGCCGCCTCAATAGTCTCAATGACTCTTTCAGGCGAAATGCCTCTTTCCTCTGCGATTTGAGCCAATGCTCCCTTAAATGATTTTATATCCATATGTGTGTTTTTATATTGTTAATATTTTATACAGCCTCTTATATATACTCTATAAGAAGGGTGCGAGAAAATAAAAGTCCGTGGTCAGACGGACAGATTATCTTTCTTATCTTTATATCAGTTTACCAAACCCAAACCCCCTTGTCAACCAGCGATTATGTTTTCGTGGTGGGTGAGGCGCGAGACGGAAAAATCGGATTTTAAAACAATACAGACAGCGTCAATTCTGGCGGCGCCGGTCCATTTTTTAAAAGCCATATAAGATTTTGAATTCTGCAGGACCTTCCAAAGTTTCTGTTTATTTATTGTGTCTTCGGGACTGCCAAAGTTCTCGCCAACTTTTGTGCGCACCTCCACAAAAACCAACTTTTTCTTTCCTAAAAAACCTTCCGCTTTTTCGGCAACTAAATCAATCTCCGCATATTTTGTCTTGTAATTTTGCTCTAAAATTTTATACCCATTTTCTTCCAAATACTCCCGCGCAAGCTGTTCTCCTATTTGCCCTACTTTATTATGTTCCGCCATGCTTTGTCCGCCAGTTTATTTCAAAAGAAATGGAGTGTTTTCCGGGAATATTCCACTTGGAAAATCTAAGCCAGCCCAGCTGGAATTTGTTTTCTGCAATTTTTCCAAATCCAAATCTGTTTAAAGTGAGCTCTATATCTATAACCATAATTAAGCGGTTTCGTAATTTTTAGGTTTGTATTGCAAAGCTTCCGCCATGTGGCTGACTTCAATATTTTCCGCGCCATCCAAATCGGCAATTGTGCGGGAGACTTTTATCATTTTCATATAAGACCTGGCTGAAAGCTGAAACTTGGCGGCTGCTTGAGTTAAAATTTGTTCCACATCTTTTGGGAGCTGGCAATATTTTTTTATATGCGAGTTTTTCATTTGGCTATTTGAATGAATGGCTTCGTCGGCAAAACGCGCTTGCTGTTTTTGGCGGGCGGCAACAACCCTTTGTTTTATTTTTTCCGATGGTTCCAAAAATTCCGAGTTTTTCTGGTTATCGGAAAATTCCAACGCATCAACAGGCATAACAGAAATATGTAGATCTATTCTATCTAAAATGGGCCCTGAAACTCTTTTTTGGTATTTTGCAATTTGGTTTGGGTTGCAGGTGCAAGTTTTTTTAGGGTGCATTGCATATCCGCAAGGACAGGGGTTTGCACTGGCTACCAGCATAAAATCAGCAGGGTAATCAACCCTTTGCTTGCTTCGGGAAATTGTAACGTGGCCGTCTTCCAAGGGCTGGCGCATTGCTTCCATTATACTGCGCGGAAATTCATTGAACTCGTCTAAAAACAAAACTCCCCGGTGCGCCAAACTTATTTCGCCAGGTTGCGGCTTGCTTCCTCCACCGACTAAACCCGCCAAACTTGCTGTGTGGTGGGGAGCTCTAAATTGCCTGTTGGTTATTAAAGATCCGCCCGGCGGAATGCTTCCTGAAGCTGAATATATTTTTGTAACTTCCAAAGATTCCGCTTCATTCAACGGCGGTAAAATTCCAGGCAAAGCCCGCGCCAGCATTGTTTTGCCAGAGCCAGGAGAGCCGGTCATTATAATATTGTGGCCTCCGGCAGCGGCAATTTCCATTGCTCTTTTTGCCTGTTCCTGGCCTAAAACTTCTTTCATATCAAACTCAACCGGAGCTGAAACATTTTCGGAAGCTTGTTTATAAGTAATCGGAAAAATTTCTTCTTGGCCCAATAAATGCCGACAAACTTGGGGTAAATTATCAACAGGAAAAACTTTTATTCCTTTTATTGCCGCCGCCTCATTGGCAGAATCTTTTGGCACAAATAAATTTGTAAAACCAAATTCTTTTGCAAAAAGAGCCATTAAGAAAGCTCCTTTGGTGTGGCGTAAAGAACCGTCAAAAGACAGCTCGCCTAAAAACAGCGACTTTTGCGGAATGGAAAATTCTAAAACACTGCTCAAAATTCCCAGGGCAATTGGAAAATCATAATGTGAACCTTCTTTTGGCACATCGGCGGGCGCCATATTCACTGTAATTTTCTTTTGCGGAAAATCAACGCCAGAAGTGACAATGGCAGTGCGCACTCTTTCTTTGCTTTCAGAAACCGCTTTGTCGGCCAGCCCCACAATTTCAAATCCGGGCAATCCTTTATTTGCCAAATTTATTTCTATATCAACCTTTATTGTTTGCAAACCCAAGTTTGCTACCGACGGAACTTTAATTAACATAATATTTTTCTAAGTCTTTATTAATAATTCCTTTTAATTGCATCAAAGATAGGGTAGTGCCAAGACGGGAAACCGGAACTGCAAATAGGCGAGCCATGTCGTCAGCATTCATCGACTCTCTTTTTAACTGCTGAATTATTTTTTCTTCGAGAGTCGAGAATCCTAAAATTGCTTCGTCCTCGCCATTGGCTCGTCCTCGCAATGACGGCCTGGTAATTTTCTGGCTAACCAAAACTTTGTAAAAACTCAAAATATCATTTGCCTCGCCAACTGCTTCCGCTCCTTCCCTTATCAATTTTATCGTGCCTTTTGAAAGCTCCGAAGTAATTTGACCGGGCAAAGCAAAAATTTTCCTGCCATATTTTTTGGCGTAGTTTGCCGTAATAAGCGAACCCGAGCCCAAGGCTGCTTCTGTAACAAAAACGGCTTTTGAGAGCCCGGCGACTATTCTGTCTCTTTGTATATAAGTAAAATTTTGCGGTTGGGCTGAGCCTTCATATTCGGAAATTATCAAGCCATTGTTATCTAAAATTTTCTGATAAAGTTCTTTTTGGTTTGACGGATGTATCAAATCAATTCCGCAAGGCATCACGGCAATTGTACGGCCTCCGCATTTTACAGCCGCTGAATGCGCCGCCTCGTCTCCGCCATACATAAAACCGGAAACAATTGTAATTCCCGCGGCTGTAATTTCTGTTACCAACTGCTCTGTCGCCCTTCTGCCATAGGAAGTTAAATGGCGCGAACCTACCACCGCCAGACAATTTTCAAAAATATCTTCACTCCAATTTCCCTTGTAATACAACTTTTTCGGCCCCAAACTTGATACGAGGTTTTTCAGCGCATCCCTTAAACTTCCTGGATATTTTTTATCGGTAATTTCAACAGCTTCTGCCATCTTTATTTACATATTTATTACGCCTTTGTTAACAGTATATCCACAAGTTATTTTTTGGGCTGGCTGCTGGGATTTATCGGCTGGATAATTGAGCCCTCCATTCCTTTAACTGCTTCTTCTCTTGCTCGCTCAAAATCTTTTAAACTTTGCGGGAGGTTTTCTGCGCGAACCGAATGGTTTGCTTTGGTAATCTCACTTCTTACCGCGCCATTAGCCAGCAAATTAGCTGCGTCAATTAGTTTTTGGCATACTCTTATTTCTTCTGGTTTTTTGGCGCTTTTCAATTTTTCCTGCAGCTTTTCAATATTTTCCCTACGCGCAGTCATTGAATCTGTTATCTTATCTAGCTCTTTATTTTCCAGCGCATTATATTTTCCGCCACCCATATGAATAATCAGATTGCCGCTCTTTTCGTCTTTGGCGATTCCGCCTCCTGATATTTTTTGAAAAACACCCCTTAAAAAACCAACATTTTTCTTTTTTGTTTCTTTTTCTTTATCGTCTTCAGTCTTTTCTCCCTCCTTGCCCAATGCCTCAAGCGCAGAAGATCCGACCGCAATTCCAGCCGCAACTCTTAGCGCGCCCTTTAAAAATCCTCTCCGGCTAATTTTTTTACCGCCGTTTTCTAAACCTTCTGCCATTTTTCTTAGCGCGGCTGTCACGTCTTCCTGATCTGGAGTTTCTCCTTCTCCAGGATTATTTAATTTTTCTTGTTTCATTTTATATTTTTTCTATTTTAGATTATTTGGTTGTACTGAATGGGGGATAAAGCTGTTTATCAATTGTCCGCTCAAAACAAACCCTGCCAGATGCATGATCCCAACTCGGCGGATAATCATAATTAATTGATCTGGCGGGAACCGGCGCATTGCTCATAATGCTTCCTTCTAGTGTTTTTGTTTCCTTATTAAATACTGCGCATAATTCAAAATCTAATCCAACCGCGTCTTTTACGCTATATTCGTAAGCCATTCCAGACTGGGGATCAACTGGAATTTTATAGCTTGAAATCGGATCATTTAAATAATCCAACGAACTTGGAATCGCGCCCTTTCTTTGCCAGTAATTTACTATTTGCGATTGGATATTTTGCAAATCATAAATTTTCTGCTGGTCAAACTGAATTAATCGCGCGGTGTTGGGCGAGCCGATAATAAAAAACGCACCGATGACTGAGATTAAAATTACCAAGCTCGCCGCCCATGCAAAATATTTTGCTGATTTTGTCGGCGATTCTTTCCTGACGTCGTCTAAATAATATCCAAATATTACTGCCGCAACCGCGAGAATAGAAAACGCTTTTAAAATAAACCTTACGGTTATTTCTCCTCCTAAAAATGTGTTAATAACACTGACCAAATCTCCGATAATCACAATTGAAGCGATAAAAAGAGTTAAATATATGAGCCATTTTCTTATTTTGGATTCCCTTACCTGCGATTCTTTTTTGTAAATTTTATTCAAATACCAAGAGACCAAAATAAAAACAGGGAAGACAATAATCAGGGAAGCTACCGCAAACCTGATTGGACCGGTGAAACTTGTGAAGTAAAAATTATTCAGCGCGTCCTGGAAAAAATAATTTATGTACTGCCATAGCAAAGTCACAAAATTTATTGCTGACCAATAAAGCGTAACGATTACCAAGAGATGCAAAAACAAATCCCTTGGTATATTTCTTTTTGGTAAAATATTATCGTCCATAGTTTTATATTTTCTTATTAATAGCTTTTAAAAATAAAAATGCAACGGACGCTCCCGCGATTGCTGTTGCAAGCTGGGGCCAGCTAATCATCAGCATAACTTTTGAAGCGATACCGTGTAAAACTGAATTTGCCAAAATTATTCCCACAGACCAAATAAAAATAAACTTTATTAAAGCAGACGGTATCGCTCCAACCCAAAAGTTTTTCGCTTTTAATTTAGAAAATACTAAAACCATCAAAGCATTTCCGGTCATTATAAACGGAATCATCGGGGCTAAAGCTAACGGCAAAAGACCTGTATATATAGAAATCAAACTTGGGATTAAACACAAAAGAAAAGCAGATTCCAACCCCATAGTAGCAACAGAAATAAAAAGCAAAGCATTAACAATTGACCCTGTTATTAATTGGTTTCCAAAATAAGGAGCTGCGACCGCAATCGCGACACAAGCGCTTAACTGAAAAACTCTTGTCGCCACTAATTTTATATCTAACGAAACTGCATTTTCTTGTTCCATTGTTTACTTTATATTATTAGTTTTTAACGACTGGCAAAAACGAGATATCAACAAAATATTTTTTAGGATTATTCGGGTCTATAATTACTTTGATTTTATCACCCGGCTTGATATATTCTTCCGGATTAATCCAAGTATTGTCACTTTTGAAGATATAAGCCGAATTAGAGGATGGATGAACCCATTGGGAAGTTATAACATACGGCGATCGGCCGTTGTATTTAACTTGATCATTAATGCCAACCGATTGCACAATCGCCTCCACAGCTTGACCGTTACTTTTAAGCCACTTGTTTTTAGCGAATCTCTTTATAAACCAAATCGATATACTGGTTCCCACAAGAAAAAATACGATACCTAATAAAGAAAATATCATTACTCCGCCCCACAATTCAAAAAAGCTATCTATTTTCGCGTCCTGCGAATTTTGAGGATTATATAATATTTTTATGATATCTCCCGCACGATAAGCGGGAGGATTGCTACTTGTGTTAGAGACAAACGAATGTTCATTCCCATTCTTATCAGTGAAAGACACTTCTGGAGAATATGTATAACTTGTTGTGCCATGGTTTGTATTTGTTTGCCGCGCTAAACCCGTAACTGTGCCGCTCGCAGCAATTGAATTTCTAACAAATTTCTGCGAACTGACAAATAAAAATCCCGATAATATTAGCATGCCAAACCCCGCAATTGCGAAAATTACGCCTACCCATAAAGTGATATTATTAGGTTTCATATATTTATATTTATTTAAATAGTTTTAAATATTATCTTATGGCGTCCATTGTGTTTGCCATTACTTTTTCGGGTAGATTATCCAATCCAAACCACTTAATCTCTTCGTGCTTTTCCGGCTCCATATTTCTTATTTCTCCGCCAATTATTTTTGCCAAATAATTAAAAGACACCCAATGCTGATTTTCACTTTTTAATATTCCCTCTGAAAATCCCAAAAATTTTATTATTTCCACATCGACTCCCAGCTCTTCTTTAACTTCTCTTCTTACCGCGTCCTCAATTTTTTCGCCAAATTCAACTCCTCCGCCCGGCTTTGCCCAAAAACCGGCACCATTTCTGGTTTTGGAAGTCCGCTTTAATAAAATAGTTTCGTTTTTCTCGTTGACGATTATAGCTCCGCATCCAACGCCAACACAATCAAATCCTGCCTTCATATTTTTATATTTTAATCCTTTTTATTGTAAAACTAAATACCAGCCAACATAGTGCGGGCCGTGGTCATTAATTGTATAAGTAGAGAGGTCAAGGGTTGAGTAGATCTTTAATTTTTTTGTTTGGCCATAAAGCATTGCGTAAATGCCATCGTAAGGGTTTGGGCCTTCTATATAGAAACCTGCCACTTTTCCTGAAAAAAATACCGCGCAAGCAGGAGCATCATCGGTAATTTCAGAAGCCTTGCGGAACTCATATCCTTGCTCAACCAATTTGTTGTAAACAGCCTGGTCCATATTTTTGGGACCTCTAAGGGTATAAACAATTGTTTTATCAAGCCTAATAGTTTCCTTGGTTTTGATTTCCGGCAACTCACCGCTGTCTATTATTTTGCCACCCGCGATTCTTCTGCTCCAATTTATCTCAGGATAGTTGTGGAAAGTATACAAAATATCTTTTTTGTTGTGCAGGGTGACTATTGTAGAATAAAATTTGCCGGTTGAAGCATAGAAAAGCGTCCCGTCAATCGGGTCTAAAGTTAAAACCAGGCCGTTTGTTCCTTTAAATTTAGAAACCGACGGAGTATTTTCTTCGGCAAATAATTGGCACTCAACCAGTTTTGTTTTTGCCATCTCTGCGAGAATCATTTCCTGCACCGCGGTGTCAGCTTCCGTAACAATATCAATTACGGCTATGCCCGTGCTATATTTATTTTTTGAACCAGCTGTTTTACGCATTTTCAACGCAAGTTCTCCGGCTTTTTTAAAAACCGGCTCCAACCCGATCAGTATATCTATATACTCTTGATTGTTTTGATTCATAATTTAAATTAAAAACCAGCTATCTTGCTTTGCCTTATAGGACAAAGCATTATTGAGGCTTACCACCGCCTTCACATTACAATATTCTAACATAGGCAAGTCGTTTATGCTGTCGCCCACGCCAAGCAATGGCCTTTCGTTCTGACTTATAAACTTCTTAATACATTCTACTTTACCCTCAATTATTGGCAACGGCTTTTCCAATTCAGGAGTAATTTTACCATCAACAATAATATTGCGGATGCCAATTAGATTGGCTTCTATATTAAAATGAGTCATCACCTGGCGGACTAGTATTTCCGGCGAAGCGCTGACAACCCAAACTTCTACTCCATTAGTTTTTAAATAATTTAAAAGCTCAATTACTTTTTCTCTTGGTTTTATATTTCCAACTTCAATGACTTTTTCTACCAATGCGCCAATTTCATTAATAGAGAATCCGTTTAAAATTTTTGATATAAACTCGTAAGATTCTTTAACTTTCCCTTCGTTAAATAATTTGTAATATTTTTCGAATCCGCCATCTGAAAAATCCTTGTCTCTAAATAAATTATTAGCCGACATATAATCCAGCGCCGCTTCGGTAATATCATTAAAGATACAGGTATTATCAAAATCAAAAACAGCGAATGCTTTCTCTCTACTTTTTTCCAGCGATTTGGTTATTTCTTGAAAAATCGGCTCTAAATTATTTTCCATATTTAATAATCCTAACAAAAAACCGCTTCAATTAAAAGCGGCTTTCCCGTCGGAACAAGAAGTATTTAAGCAAAACCCTTAAGTAATAAAATGGAAACTACGGCCAATATCACCCCTATCCCTTCGTAGATATTCAATGGCTCCTTAAAATAAAAAACGCTTACCAGTGTTAAAAACAAAACTGTAGAAAGTGCATAAAAAACGCTCAACGTGGACAACTTTATGTTTTTCATCACAAAAAACCAGCCAAAAGCTGTAAGAGCATAAATTATCAGCCCTATAAAAAACCATCTTAATTCAACAAACCTTTTACCATTGCCCGCCAGTTTTATAAAAAAATCTCCTGCAACCCCCACAAGAGCTAAAAATATCGTCACTAAAATAGAAAGAGTTATTCTATTCACAAATTATTATCTGGTGGACCTGGCGAGAATCGAACTCGCGCCTCGTCAATGCGAATGACGCGTAATACCACTTTACTACAGGCCCAAAATTACTTTCTCATCATAAAAAATATCTTCATCATCCTGGTAACTACAAAAACTCCAAGAACTTCAATTGTTATGTACGCGATATCTGCCAATGTGCTGACCGCGTAGCCTTCTGCGGAATATCCATAATAATTATTGCTGAAAAAACTGATAACGTATAACGAGGTTGTTAAAATTATCCAAGCATAAACGAAATATTCTCCCTGGCGCCTGCTCTTTTTTTCTCCCAGCCATCTGATAAACTCTTTGTGCAAAGAATAAATCAACACAACCGCCAAATAAAAAAATCCGATCTTTGCGGGCAAAAAACTTCCCCTGCAGAAAAAGTTAATCGTCATCAATGCCATTGTCACCAAAGTAACAATTGTACATATGACAAAAAGATTTTCATTTATGCCGGTTTCAATTTTCCTGATTTCTTTTATTTTTTTATCGCCCGTGTCCATGCAATATAATTTACTTTAATTTCTCTATTATATAATTATACTCTTTTTTTACATCATCTATACTATCAAAAGTGCTTTCAATTATAATCGGCGTATCCAGCTTTCTGCAATAATCAATAATGAAATCCTGTTTTGATGCAAAGAGGGGATCGTGAAGATTAATGTAGCCGCTAAGATGCACCTCTGCTATTTTGTCTTTCAAATTGTGTAATATGCTTTCGGCAAGAGCCATCGACCGATCATTCGTGAAACAATGATTAAGATCTAGGACAAGCCTCCAATTTGGATTCTTCCCTAAAAATTCTTCTAGTTCTCCTGCTGTCTTAAATCGACCCTTCCTGTTATCCATGTTTTCAATCGCCCAATTTATTTTATATCTATCAAAAACTTCCCAATCATCAACCACGTCAGGATGAACTAAAGCCAAACTTGCGCCTACTTCCTTATAATAATTTACAATTTTGTCTAAGAGCCGGATTGTTTTTTCATCTTTCACATAACGGATATCCGAGGGCAAGTGGACTGACTTGTAAGAAAAATCCCTTACATATGGAATGATTCTTTGCAATTTATCCGCATCATCCGCCTTACTCACACAAGTTTCAAGCGCGGCATCACTGCATCCTCTATATAAATCAATTATTTGCTCCGAATAAACGTCTGCCACTCTATATAGTACGCCATGTGAAAATCCGATTGTTCTCATATCTTTGTCGGGGCGCCGAGATTTGCACTCGGGCCACACCCTCCCGAAGGGTGCATACTACTGCTATACTACGCCCCGGATTTTTAGCTTACCCAATATTTTTGTTTTGTCATTTTGTCCTGCTTCACTTCAATTTCCGATTTTTCATCTTTTGATTTGTCCGCCAGTTTTTCCAAGTCATTATCGCTTAATTTTCCCAATTTTTCAACCTCTTTAGTCAAAAACTTCTTTGTATTCTTTTTTGGGTCATCCAAAACATATCCCAAAAGAATATCTAAAATCTGGCCAATTCTCGGGCCCGGTGCAACCCTCAAAACAGTCATCAAATCATTTCCGTTGATTTTCAGCATTTTAGCTGAAATCGGATCTTGAGAGACTTTATCAATCAGATATTTCAAATGCCTCAATTTATACGGCTCGGCTTTTGGCACGCCAGAACCAATCCTGTCTGCTTGCCTAACCTGCAATAATTCTTCCATGTTTTCTGGCCCAACATTTTTTACTAATCTTCTGACAGACGCCTCTCCAACCTCGTCCACATTGTAATAAAATAAATGATATCTTACGAGGCGCGTAATTTTTTCAACTTCTTTTTTAGAAAATTTTAATCTATTCAGAATTTGGAAGGTCATTTTGGCTCCCACAATTTCGTGGTTGTAGAAAGTGGCCTCTTCGCCTTCGCCCGCTTTTACTCTGGGTTTGGCAACATCGTGGAGAAGGGCAGCTATCCTGACATACATATTTAGATTTTTCTTGGCTGTAAATTCCAAAGATTTTACAGCGTGCTGGTAGCAGTCATATATATGATGTTTGTTTTGCAAAACTCCGTAATTTTCCAAAAGTTCTGGCACAATATATTTTAGCAAACCCAGTTCGCGCAACAAATCAATTCCTTTTGCCGCTTCATCGGCCATAATTATTTTTACAAACTCGTCACGGATTCTTTCCTCTGAAATTGCCTCTAACCAAATGCAATTATCTTTAATCGCCTCTGCGGTTTTTTCTTCTATTTTAAAACCAAGAGTTGTGGCAAATCTCACAGCCCTCAACATTCTTAAAGCATCTTCATTAAATCTTTCTTCGGGATTTCCAACTGTCCTGATAATTTTTTTGTCCAAATCTTTCTGGCCTTCAAAAATATCTATGACTTTAGTTTTTGTTCCTTGCAAATCTATAGCCATCGCATTTATGGTAAAATCTCTGCGGGCTAAATCTTCTTCCAGTTTTTTAGCATATTTTACTTCGTCAGGATGCCTTTTGTCAGAATATTTTGCCTCAAACCTGTAAGTTGTAATTTCAATCTCGGCTAATTTCTCATTTTTTGAGCCGGTTCGCGCCGTAACAGTTAAGAAATTATTCTCGTAAAAACTGTCTGGAAAAACTTTTTGTATTTCTTCGGGCTTAGCATTGGTTGTTACATCCCAATCTTGGGGGTTCCTGTCTAAAATAAAATCGCGAACGCATCCGCCGCAAATATATGCCTCAAAACCCGCTTTTTGCAGGTCTTTAATGACAGATTTTACTTCTTTGGG
Source organism: Candidatus Staskawiczbacteria bacterium (assembly GCA_903885445.1). Lineage (GTDB taxonomy): Bacteria > Patescibacteriota > Minisyncoccia > Minisyncoccales > Staskawiczbacteraceae > XYD1-FULL-39-28. Next base: position 1,324 of record CAISIO010000042.1, on the reverse strand, counting down.
AATTATCATAATTAAGTTTCATACTACCCTAAACCTTGTGTTTTTTCAATTTTTTAGGTAAAATATAACAAGTTTGGATATATTTAAGCCCTCGTGGTGAAACTGGATATCACATTTGGCTTCGAACCAAAAGTCTGCAGGTCCGAATCCTGCCGAGGGCACCCGAACTAAAACCATGAACAAAATTTTTGCAGTCGGCGTCATATTTTTAATTCTTCTGGTTCCGACACACGCTATTATCGCAGTTGGAAGCGGTTCAACCGTGGAAAATGGCGGGAGCGGGAACCAAGGCGGCTCAAATGGCCAAGATGCTGGCGGAGGGGGGGTAGTCACTTGTGATGGTCCAAAATGCACGCTAACCCAGTTCTTTGAAATGCTCGGAAAAATTTACAGCTTCATAAAGGACGTCGCGATACCTTTAGCTGTGCTGGCGGTAACGATTGGAGCAATTCTTATGATGATTTCCGGAGGCAATCCTAATTTATTAAGCAAGGGCAAGACAATTTTTTGGTCAGGAATAATAGGCTTGGTGCTGGTTCTCGCCGCTACGTCAATAATCGATTTCGTCGTAAAAGCGCTGAAGGGCCCAACAAATTGGCAAAACCCGATGTAACAAATTACGCCCTCGTAGCTCAATTGGTAGAGCAGCTCCCTCTTAAGGAGTTGGTTCCGAGTTCGAGTCTCGGTGAGGGCACAATACTTTACAAACAGACAAAAAAAGAGTATTATCTATATATAAATTAACAAAAGTGCCGGAAGCGCTTTTATACTAAAAATGGCTCTAAGCACAAAAGAGAAAACAAAAATAATAAAAGATGCGGGGACAGACGAAAAAGACACCGGTTCTGCCGATGTCCAAATTGCGTTGCTGTCAAAACAAATGGACAAGCTGGTTTTGCATTTGAAGAAAAATGCGCAAGACATGCACTCAAAAAGAGGACTGATTAAAATGGTCATACAAAGAAAAAAATTGTTGACCTATTTAAAAAAAGTATCTGAAAAAAGATATTTAGCTATTATCAAAAAAATCGGCCTTAAGAAATAAATGCAGCAGCCAAAACCAAAAGAGCAGAGAGTAGAGGTATTAATAGACGTTCAAAACTTATATCACTCGGCAAAAAACCTTTATCACGCAAGGGTTAATTACCAGGAAGTTTTAAAAAACGCAGTGGCAGGAAGAAAGTTCATAAGGGCTTTTGGTTATGTGGTTCGCACAAAAACTGGCGAAGAAGCGCCATTTTTTGATGCGTTGAGCAAAATTGGAATCGAAACAAGAGTAAGAGATTTACAAGAATGGTATGGCGGAGCCAAAAAAGCCGACTGG
>CAISIO010000041.1 GCA_903885445.1 Candidatus Staskawiczbacteria bacterium | reverse complement strand
TCGGACCTTCGACCACTGCTTTTTCAGAGCAGTGCTCTACCACTGAGCTACCTCGGCATTAAATTTTGTGGGCGCTATAGGACTCGAACCTATGACCCTCTCAGTGTAAATGAGATGCTCTACCAACTGAGCTAAGCGCCCAAGAACCAAATGTGCGCGGGACAGGAGTCGAACCTGCATGCCTTGCGGCGCTACCACCTCAAGGTAGTGCGTCTGCCATTTCGCCACCCGCGCATGCCAAAGTTATTTTGGCGTTTCTTCTATCGTGTTTTTATTTTCAGTTGGCGTTACCTCAACTGCCGGCTCTTCAATCGGTTCTGGAGCAATGGCCGCTGCGAAGTCTTTTCTTTTCAGTTTAGCTTTTTTACCCTTAGCTGTCCTTAAGTAATATAGCTTTGCTCTTCTTGCTTTTGCGTGCCTTACAACTTCTATTTTATCCAAAGCAGGGGAATTAACCGGGAAGACCCTTTCCACTCCAACTCCGTCAACAACTTTCCTAACAGTTATTGTGGAAGAGATTCCTTTGCCGTGTTTCCTGGCGATTATTATTCCTTCAAAAATTTGGATTCTTTCTTTGTCTCCTTCTTTTATTTTTTGATGCACCTTAATTGTATCTCCGGGTTTTAAATCCGGAACTTTTTTCAACTGATCTGAATTGAATTTTTCTAAAAGTGTAGCCATATTATTTATCTATTTTTTTTAATATATTATTTAACTCCTCCGGCAAGTCCGATTTGAATTCTTGGATTTGGCCATTGGGTAATTGGATTTTAAGTTTTTGAGCGTGCAGGAATTGCCTTGTCAGACCGTCCGGTATTTTTGAATTTTTAAAGCTGTATAATTTGTCTCCCGCAATCGGGTGTTTTAAATAAGAAAAATGACACCGTATTTGGTGGCGTCTTCCCGTTTTAATCTCAACCTCCAAAAGCGTGTAATTTCTAAACCTTTCTAAAACTCTATATTCTGTTATCGCTTCTCTGGCAGATTTAGGCGCGTTAATTTCCGAATATGCTCTTTGTTTTCTCGGGTCTCCTTTTGCCCTGGCAATTAAAGTTTTAATTTCTCCTTTATCTTGCTCTACTGCGCCCTCAACCAGGCAAACGTATTTCTTCTCTACCTCTCTATTTTTAAACTGTTTTTGCAAAAAAATCAAGGCCTCACTGCTCTTTGCCACCAGTAAAATGCCCGAAGTGTCTTTATCTAACCTATGGGCAATTCCATATCTCGGCGCTTCCCCTATATTTTTAAGCTCCGGATATTTCTCTATTAAATAATCAATTAGTGTTTTTTCTCCGCTCTTCAAACTTTCGCCTTCCGGAAACACAACAATCCCCGCCGGCTTGTCTGCCACCAAAACATCCTTGTCCTCGTAAATTACTTTTAGCTCCATGTGGGCGGTATAGGACTCGAACCTATGACCCTATACACGTCAAGTATATGCTCTACCAACTGAGCTAACCGCCCGTATTTTTCAATTGTGTGGGAGCGGAGGGACTCGAACCCCCAACCTAACGTGTATAAGACGCTTGCTCCGCCATTGAGCTACGCTCCCATATCCCGCTTAGCGGGATTATTTTTTTCCTTTTATTATCCTTTCAAACTCTTCTCTTTCAATTGTTTCTTTCTCAACCAATTTTTGCGCCAATTTATCCAGCAAGTCTCTATGTTTCAGTAAAACCACTTCTGCTTGTTTCTGCGCTCCTTTTATAATCACATCAACTTCCTCGTCAATTCTTTCCGCTATTTTTTCAGAATAATTCCTTTGCTCGGAAATTTCTTTTCCTAAGAACACGAGCTCTTCTTTCTCGCCAAAAGCAATCAATCCCAATGACGACATACCATATTCTTTCACCAGGCGACGCGCCATATCCGATGCCCGGCTCAAGTCGTTTGATGCCCCGGTTGTCATTTCTCCGAATTTAATTTTTTCAGCCGAACATCCGCCAAGGAATGTCGCAATCTCAGATACAAATCCTGTTTTTGTCCTCATCTTTCTTTCTTCCGACGGCATTTGCAAAGTATATCCGGCAGCCATTCCTCTGGCAATAATAGATATTTTTCTGACAGGTTCTGTCTCGGGCATAAATGTAGAAACTATTGCGTGTCCGGCTTCGTGGTAAGCTGCAATTTCCTTTTCTTTTTTAGACAAAATATGAGATTTTCTTTCAGGACCTAACAAGACTTTTTCAATCGCTTCCAGAAATTCTTTTTGGTCAACTTGCGTTTTATCTTGTCTGGCCGCCAGTAAGGCCGCTTCGTTGGCAACGTTGGCCAAATCAGCTCCCGAAAATCCCGGAGTCCTTTCTGCTGTTTCTTTAAAATCGATGTCTTTTCCCAGCGGCTTATCTTTAGAATGGATTTTTAAAATTTCTTCCCTGTCGTGCACATCCGGCGGGTCCAAAACAATTTTTCTGTCAAACCTGCCCGGTCTTAAAAGCGCAGGATCCAAAATATCGGGCCTATTTGTTGCTGCTAAAATTATAACTCCTGTTTCTTTTTCAAAACCGTCCATTTCAACCAAAATTTGGTTTAATGTTTGCTCTCTTTCATCATGCCCTCCGCCGATGCCAGCTCCTCTATGGCGTCCAATCGCGTCCAACTCATCAATAAAAATTATTGACGGAGCAGATTTTTTTGCCGTTGCGAATAAATCTCTCACACGAGCTGACCCGACTCCCACAAACATTTCTACAACTTCAGAACCGGAAACCGACATAAACGGAACATTGGCTTCTCCCGCAACCGCTCTTGCCAGCAAAGTTTTTCCAACTCCCGCTGATCCGACCAGTAAAACTCCCCTTGGTATTTTAGCTCCCATTGCCAAGTATTTTTTTGGAAATTTTAAAAAGTCTACAATTTCAACTAGCTCTTCTTTGGCTTCTTTCAATCCCGCAACATCTTTAAAAGTTATTTTCTCTTGTCCGTGTCCGTCAGCGCCGAACAATCTGGCCTTGGCTTTTGTAAAATCAAACACTTGAACTGCCCCAGTTTTTGCCTGTTTTATCATTGTCCAGAAGAAAAATCCGAACACCAGCAACGGCAAGATCCCGAAAATTAAAATTGGAGTGAGCCACGACCATAAATCCTGTTTCGCGACCTGGTTTGTTATCTCAACTTTTTGCAGGTTATCTTTATTAACTCCCAAATTAATTAGCAAGTCGGTTAATCCGGTTCCTGTTTCTTTCATAGAAGTTGCGGTTTTGTCGTCGGCGTAAGCTACAGTCAGTGTGTCCCCGGAAACAGTAATTTTTTTAACCTTACCGATGTTTATATCTGAGACCAGTTGTGTCGTGGAAATTTCATTAGAAGTTTGCGCCGGTAAATACAACAGGCTAAAAATACCGCCTACAATTAAAAGAATTAAGACAACAAATACAAAATTTTTTAAAAGTGGATTCATCATATATATTTATACGGTTAATTTAACACATTTTGAGAGATAATTCAACGGGTAGTTTAGGAAAGGGTATTGTATTGACAAACATTCATATCTTTGCTATAATTTTAATATTAATAGCACATAAGATAGCGGGCTTGTAGCTCGCACTATATAGACAAGATTGGAGCCAATGTGGCTCACCAGATAAACCGAACGGACCAGCTTACCAGCATAAGGAGCAGGAGAGTATGGCAAAGGACAAAAGGAATCTGAAGGGCGGACTGGATGAGAGGGAGCCGGGGCTGGCAAACATTCGGCCCAAGAAGGGCGGAAAACCCAAGGTGGCTCCGGTTGTTCCGGACGCTGCCGTCCTCGCGAAAGCGAAAGCTGACAAGAGGGTGGCGGATGAGGCGGTGGCAGAAATAGCCGCCAAGGTCCGGACGGACATGCTCGAGCAAGCGGGATTGGTCGCCCAGGTGTTCTTCGACGGAACCCAGGGCGATCCCGCGACGAACTTCGGACCAATCCAGGATTGGATCACGACGGTTCTGACCGGCCAGGAGGGCAAGGTCGGTCAGACAGCCTGGTTGGCCATGTACGAGGCCACCTTCGGAAGGGAGATGTTCAGCCACCAGGAGCTCGACCGGCTCCTCAAGTGGCTGGTGAGCCTGAAGCGCCTTGTCTGTAAGGGCAAGGCGGCCAAGGGCCGCAAGCCCAAGAAGGCACTGCCCAGTGGGGATTTGTACCACTTCGGCCAGAACTACAACTGGCCGACTGAAGCCGGGTTCACCGCCACGCAGTCCAGGATTGCTGTGTCCGCCTTCAACAAGGCACGCGACAGGATCTGGGAAGCGGTCAACAAGGACTGGGCCGAAGCCCCGGCCAAGTTCAAGACCAGGGCCACTGTCACCCTCGAGCAGTTCATGGACGGCGAACCCGGGAGGTGCTATTTGGACGTCCCCGGGTACTGGAAGAAGGATGCGTGGGTTGAGGGGGGACCCCTGCTGGTGGAGAGCGACGGTCAGTTTGTGACGGTCGTCGATGTGGCCAACGAGCTTGGCCACAAAGACCGGCGCAACAGGAAAGCCATGTCGTGGGGCAACTTCGAGCGCTGGATGGAAATCAACGCCATCCCCCACGACGCTTCCCCGGGTGTGGATGCCTTCCAGGGTGTGGAGGTTCCTCTCCACATGATCGTCCACAACGCCCCCTCCAAGGATCAGTTCTATGAGGGGGACGTCTTCCGGCGGAACCAGGTTTGCTGGAGAATCCGCGACGGCATTCGGGCATTGGTGAATCCACCGAAGCCCAGGCCCGCGAAGGCGGTCGTGAAAACTGTGGCCAAGCCGGCCGCCGAGCCCAAACCGGTCAAGAGAGTGACCAAGGTCCGGCAGCCGAAGAGTGCCAAGGAGATGGCTGGGATTGCCTCAGTCCGTCTTGGTCCCAAGAGGGACGCGAAGAAGCGGGTCAAGAAGGACAAGTCGGCGGACGACTCCGCCAAGTAGTACAAGTGCTAGTACCGAGAACTAGCAAAACACAGTTCCAAAGGAGACCAACATATGGTCAACAGGGACGCTCAATCTCGGTGAGCGTCCTTTTTCTTTACAACAAAAAACCGCAGGCCAATTGGCTCCGCGGTTTTTCTAAACTATTTTACAAGTTTTAAACTCATTCGGTGTTCCTTTGGCTCTATCAATAAAACCGTAAAGTCGTATGTCTCGCCAATTTTCAACTGCTCTTCCATTTTTTCTTTTGATTCAAATTCTGAAATATGGCAGAGGCCTCTTATCTTGGGCATTATCTCCACAAATGCTCCGAAGGTTGAAAACTTACTGACTTTTCCTTTTATCACGTCGCCTTTCTTGTATTGCTGTTCAATCTCTTCCCAAGGATTTTTTTTCAAGGCTTTTAAAGAAAGGAAAACTTGGTTGTTGTTTATGTCGATGATTTTGGCTTTAACAATCTCGCCGACTTTTACAACTTCGGCAGGATTTTCAACCAATTGCCAATCAAGCTCGGAAATATGTATCAATCCTTCAACTTGCTCGTTTGCATCCGCTACCGGTGAAGGAAATTTGATGAAAGCTCCAAAGTCGGCAATTCCGGTGATTTCTCCGTCTATAATGTCGCCTTTGCTATAATTTTTTAAAGCTTCTTTTGTTTTTTCTTCAGACTTTGCTTTTTCAGATAAAATCAATTTGTTTTCTTCGGCCAACAAATCCAAGATTTTGACTTCCAATGTTTTGCCGATGAATTTTTGCAATTCTTTCAAGATTTTCTGTTTGTCTGCGTCAGCTACGCGAGGATAGTGTTCCGGAGCTAATTGCGAAACTGGCAAGAAAGCCTGTATTCCATCTAAACTTGTCAGAAGTCCGCCCTTGTTTACGCCGGTTATTCTGACAGTCAAAATTTGTCCGCTTTCTTTTGTGTCTCTCAATCTCTGCCAGCCAATTTCTTTTGTGGCGTCTCGTAATGAAAGTTCCCTGTATCCCTCGTCGTTTTCTAGCTCAACGATTTTGGCAAAAACTTTGTCGCCGATTTCAAGATTCTTTACAACATCTTTGACAGCATAAAATTCCCTTCCATATATAATGCCTGTTCCCAAAATGCCCAGGTCAATAAAAAGCGCTGACCTGTCCCTGGCTACAACTTTTCCTTCCACGGTTGCGCCAATTTGAAGTGGATTTATTGCTTCCGTTGCTTTCTTAATTATTTTTTCCATATTTGTTTGGTTTTAAAAACCAATAAAAAATAACGGTTTATTTTTCTCTCCCTTGCTTTCGCTAGGGCTTCTGCTGCCGTCCAGCAGTGTTAATTACTAATATGCTTAGTATATACTAATTTTATATTATTGCAAGGCTTGAAGTGGTAAGAAGATTGTGATAAAATTATAAAATATAGACCATTATGGCAAAGATTTATTGGGCAGGACAATCCTGCTTTCAAATTTCGGTTTCCACCTCAAAGGATCACTCGGCTGATATTGTGATTGATCCTTTTGATGAAGCAACCGGCTTAAAGCTGCCGAGCCTTTCGGCTGATATTTTATTGGTTACGCACGATCATCACGACCATAATAATATAAAAGATATAAAAGGAACCCCATTTGTTATCCAGGGACCAGGAGAATATGAAGTTAAAGAAGTTTTTATACAAGGAATTCCGTCTTTTCACGACGATGTAAATGGAAAAGAAAAAGGGCAGAACACAATCTATATGATAGAAGCGGAAGGTTTGAGATTTTGCCATTTGGGAGATTTGGGGCAAAAACAATTAACTGACGAACAACTGGAAAAAATAGACAAGGTGGATGTTTTAATGATTCCGGTTGGAGGTGAAGGATACACAATTGATTCTTCGGCGGCGCAAAAGGTAATTGGGCAAATTGAGCCGAAAATTATAATTCCAATGCACTACGCCTTGCCGAAATCAAAAGCAAAACTTGATGATGTTTCGAAGTTTTTAAAAACAATGGGCAAGCCCTCTGTTGTCCCGGTAGATAAATTGGTTGTGAAGGATTCGACGTTGCCGAAAGAGGGGCAGGTGGAGATAGTAGTTTTGCAGCCGTAAAATAATGGACATCACAGAAAAAATTAAAACTTTTTTGACTAAGCTCCAAGGTTTGTCGGAAAATAAAAAGATAATTATTCTATGGGCGGTTGTCGTGGTTATAGGTTTGCCAATGGGATTTTTTTGGGTTAAGGGCGCCATAAAGAATCTTTCAAAAATTGGAGAATCCATAGGTTCTGTAAAACTTCCGGAAATCAACACTTCAGATATGCCCGAGTTGCCCTCATTAGATATTCTGCAAAATGTAACCTTAAGTAACGGGGAATTAATAAAATAAAATGGCAGACGAAGAAGAAAAAAAATCCTCAGAAGAGGATAAATCCTCCTCGGAGGACAAGAAACCAAAATCTAAAGCTCAAGAAGACGGCAAACAGGGAGATAGCATAAGGGGAAATGTGACTCAGAGGGAAATTGTAACCGAGCTTAAAGAATCATACATTGATTACGCAATGTCGGTTATTGTTTCGCGCGCGTTGCCCGATGTAAGAGATGGATTAAAGCCGGTCCACCGCAGGATTTTGTATGCAATGATGGAGTCTGGTTTAAGGTCAAATACAAAGCACAGAAAATCTATGGCGGTGGTTGGAGAAGTTTTGAAGTCTTACCATCCTCATGGAGATACGGCTGTTTATGAATCTTTAGTAAGAATGGCGCAGGATTTCAATATGAGATATACGCTGGTTGACGGCCAAGGAAACTTTGGCTCAATAGATGGTGATGGCGCTGCCGCCGCCCGTTATACAGAGTGCCGATTGTCAAAGATTGGAGATGATATGCTGAGAGACATTGATAAAGACACGGTTAAATTTATTGATAATTATGACGGCACAACTCAAGAACCTACAGTTTTGCCTTCACCAATGCCCCAGTTGCTTTTAAACGGCTCTTTGGGAATTGCCGTTGGAATGGCGACAAATATTCCTCCGCATAATTTAACCGAAGTTATGGATGCTTTAATCCATATGTTGGACCATCCTAAAGCTGAAACAGAAGATTTGTTTGAATTTATACAAGGTCCGGATTTCCCGACAGGCGGAATAATTTATGACCAAAAAGAAATAATTTCGGCTTATTCGCAAGGCAAAGGTTCTATCTTGATGCGCGGAAAGGCCGATGTTGTAGAAAAGAAAGACGGAGCAGAGCAAATTATAATTACAGAAATTCCCTACCAGGTTTTGAAATCCACATTGGTGGAAGACTTGGCTAATTTAGTTACAGAAAAAAAAGTTGAGGGAATAAAAGATATCCGAGACTTATCTGACAGGGAAGGAATGAGAATTGTAATTGATGTGAAAAGAGGATTCCAACCCCAGAGGATTTTAAACAGATTATATAAGTTTACAAATTTACAGAAAACTTTCCATTTGAATTTGCTGGCTTTGGTTGATGGAATACAGCCGGAAATTTTGTCTTTGTCTGAGGTTTTGACATATTTTATTGCTCACCGGCAAGAAGTTGTTACCCGCAGGACAAAGTTTGATTTGGAAAAAGCCAAGGACCGGGCGCATATATTGGAGGGCTTGATGATTGCTTTGAAAAATATAGATGCTGTAATCGGAGTAATCAAAAAATCAGCCGACAAAGATGAGGCAAGAGTTAATTTAATCAAAAAGTTTAAACTAAGCGAAAAGCAGGCGGTGGCGATTTTGGAAATGAGATTGCAGACATTGGCGGGCTTGGAGAGGCAGAAAATTGAAGACGAGTTAAAAGCCATTTTGGAAATAATAAAAGAGCTGACGGCGATTTTAAAGAGCCCGGAAAAGCTGAAGGCTATCATAAAAAAGGAATTTATAGAGGCAAAAGAAAAATTTGGCGATAAGAGAAGGACAAAAGTTGTAAAGGGAAAATTAGGAGAAATAACCGAAGTTGACTTGGTTCCATTGGAAGAAACAATTGTTACCCTTACAACCGGCGGATATATAAAGAGAATAAATCCTGCTACTTATAAAATACAGAAGCGCGGAGGTAAAGGAATTATCGGAATGACAACAATGCAAGACGATATCGTTGAGCATTTTCTGTGCGCCTCAACGCACGATAATTTGATGTTTTTTACCGATGCGGGAAAAGTTTTCCAGACGCAGGTTTATGAAATTCCTGAAGGCACAAGAGTTGCCAGGGGCAGAGGAGTTATGAACTTTTTGGAAATCTCCACAGAAGAAAAAGTTTTGTCTTTAGTACCTATGCCAGTGAAAACTCCCGGCGGAAAAGAAGAGCCGGGCAAAGATAAATACTTGGTGATGATTACAAAGAATGGAAGAATCAAAAAAACTTCTCTGGATGAATTTGAAAACGTCAGAAAATCAGGAATTATTGCTATAAAATTGGAAAAAGGAGACGCGTTGAAAAAAGTTGTTAAAACAACAGGCGAGGACGATATAATTTTGGCAACCAAAAATGGAATTTCTATCAGATTTAAAGAAAAAGACATAAGGCCAATGGGCAGAGGAGCCGCCGGGGTAAAAGGTTTACGCTTGAAAGGCGGAGACGAAGTTATCGGAATGGATGTGATAAATAAAAACCCTCCGATTGACGAAAAAACAAAAAAACCTGCAAAACAATATTTGATGATAGTCATGGAAAACGGTTATGGAAAACGAACAGATATTGGCCAGTATAAAGTCCAGGGCCGAGGAGGATCGGGAATAAAAACAGCTAAAATTACCAGTAAAACCGGACCGGTTGTTATGTCTTCTGTTTTGGAAGACGGAGTAGATGAAGAAGATTTAATTGTTATTTCCAGGAAAGGCCAAGTTATCAGAACTGGCGTGAAGTCAATTTCTCTATTGGGAAGGGCCACGCAGGGAGTAAGGATTATGAGGATGGAAGAGGGAGACAAGGTCGCATCGGGAGTTTGCGTGAAAGATTAGAATAAAAGTTATTCACACCTTGCGGTTTGTTTTTCTGGTATAATAGATTCAATGGCGATTATTAACAAGAGATTAATTTGTTTGGTCACATTCGCAGGTTTATTTTGCTTTGCGAGTTTAGCTCTCAGCCAGAGCATTCCAACCTCGGGGCCGGCGTCTTTTAAAGAGCTTTTTCAGGGGCTTGCGACAGGGATAGGCGAGCTTGTCGCTGGCATCGGCACAATAATGCTTGTTGTCGCAGGAATTTTATATGTGACTTCCGCGGGAAGTACCGAGCAGGTAGGTAAAGCAAAGAAAACTCTATTGTGGGCGATAGCTGGAATGGCGATAGGTTTGGCGGCCAGCGCGATAGTCTCTTTTGTGGCAAATATTGCAGGTTCATAACAAAATAGAAAGGTCGATTTTCGACTATAAAAATATAAAAATATAAAAAAATGAAAAAAATTAAATTAACTTTAGCTTCAATAAGCGCATTGCTTTTACCGGTTATTGCCTTAGCTCAAATAGAGCCAATTGCTCCGGGAGGAACGGGTGGATCAATCGGCAGTTTGCAACAATTAATTCACAGTATCGAAAACGCCGCCGGATTAGTATTCGGCGCAATCGCTGTCATCTGTTTTATTTATGCCGCTATTAAGTTTTTGACCGCCGGCGGAGATGCCGACAAAGTTAGCGAAGCAAGATCGGCTTTTATCTGGGGAATCGCGGGCGTGGTAGTTGGACTGCTGGCATTCTCAATAATCGCAGTGGTTGGGAGTATATTGCATTAATCGGAAATCGTTTCTGGTTTTTGGCCTCGCCAATCGGCGGGGCCAAAAACCAAATTAGAAATGGATAAAAAATACTAACATGGTTGATAGTATACAAAGTTTGCTGGTGGCGATTGTAAATGCGGTTGCTTTGGTCTTTAGCGGAGTTGCCGTGATTTGTTTCATTTACGCAGGAGTTCTTTTCCTGACGGCCGGCGGAGACGCAACAAAACTTGAAACGGCGCGTTCGGCCGCCATCTGGGGAACTGTTGGGGTGGCAGTCGGCATTTTGGCTTTTTCAATAATTCAGATAATGTCGGGCGTGTTAAATCAGACATTTTAAAGTAAAAATAAAATTTTTAAATTTAAAAAATAAATATTAACTTTTAAAAATTAATACATGAATAAAAAAATACTATTTTTAATTTTGTTAGCAGTCGTCGCAATTTTGCCACTCGTAACCTCGGCGCAACCAACGATTGGCAGTATGGCAGATGCTATTAGAGACGAACTTGTTGCTGTCGGCTGGGCGTGTGTTGTCATTGGCTGGGTAATTACAGCCATATTATTTCTAATTTCACCCGCAGATCCTTCAAAACTCGGTGCTGCAAAAGTTGCTTTGCTGGCATCAATAGCGGGTACGATTGTAATGATTTTAGCTCCAAACGCAATCGCTTTCGTTAAAAATTCCTTTAGAATATAAATTATTATAGTTAAAAAATCATGAGTAAAAAAGCGCCGTATTTATCTCTGTTAGTTTTTGCGCTTGTTTTATTTCTTATTCCACAGATTTTGGTTTTTGCAGTTGGGAGTGGAGAAGCTAGCTCACCCGGCGGAAATCAGGGCGGTTTGAATGGACAAGAAACTTCGGGTGGAGCGGATATGCAGATTGGAACCGGTGGTGGAGGCGGAGGAGCCGGCGGAGGGGGTGGCGGCATACAAAATATAGTCAATTCTATAGCGAAGGGTCTCACAGGCTTGGGCGGAGGATTAGCCACAATCGGTTTTATTGTTGCAGGTATAACCTATATTGCTTCAACAGCCAATCCGTCCTTAATGGCAACAGCAAAAACCGCGCTAGTTGCTGCGGTGATAGGAATAGTTATTGTTTTGCTATCTAGTACTGCTTGCAGCTTCATAAACACGCTTACTGGCGCCGGAGGCCAATGTTAACTATATTGTTTAAATATTTTAATTAAAAAAACTTATGAATAAAAAAATAATATTTTTGATTTTACTTCTGCTTGTGTTGGTCTTGCCAGCAGTTTCTAGCGCGGCAGATATAAAGAGCATAATTACTGCTATAAAAACCGGTCTCACAGGCTTGGGCGGAGGATTAGCCACAATCGGTTTTATTGTTGCAGGTATAACCTATATTGCTTCAACAGCCAATCCGTCCTTAATGGCAACAGCAAAAACCGCGCTAGTTGCTGCGGTGATAGGAATAGTTAT
>CAISIO010000040.1 GCA_903885445.1 Candidatus Staskawiczbacteria bacterium | reverse complement strand
CTGAGTCGTACCGCACTTTGTACAAATCCAAAATTCCTTCTTAGGCTCCCACCGCGCATGTTTTTTTTCATCACCGCATATTATGCAATCACAATGACGCCCTGAAAAATATTGCTCAGGTATCCCAATCACGTTTATAAGGATTTGCGCCCACCTGCCGGCGCATTCGGTGTTTATGTCGCGTCTCATGCTGCTTTAGATTTTTTTATTGCACGATGCTTAATAAAGCCGATTACATCTTCGCTAGGTTCCTTTGATACCTTTTTCCATGCCGGCCCAACACCGAACTTATCAACGTAAAGATGATAGGCAAATCCTGGGTTTTTATTGTATTTTTTGCAGTACCCAAGCGCTTCTTGATACCAATTTTCTTTATAGGCACTCGTAAATTTTTCTTTTTTATCGGTGACTTCTTTTAATTCTGCTTCATGGTATGGGATAGCCTCACCAGCTCCTAGCATGGTTTCTTTGCAAGATGGGCATTGGCGGGAAGCCCGGAAAACATAGCCGCATTTACGGCAAGTAATGTCCTTTGGCTCTTTCTTTTCCTGGGCTACTTTCACTTTGCGCTCTTTAATTGTTGTTTTATCGTCTAAAGACCACTCTATTTCATCATCAATTCGGCCTAGTTCTTGAAAATTATCTCCATGATAGATAACTAAGCAGTCTACTTTTCCAGGGTAAAGACGCGATCCGCGCCCTATGCACTGAATCCATGCAGCAATATTTTTTGTGACTCTGGCAATAATTACGCAAGATATGCGCGGCCAGTCTGTACCGAATGCCATGACGCCAATATTGACCACAACCTTAGTTTGACCTAATTCCACTCGGCTCTTAATTGCCTTCCGTTCTCCAGTGTCGGTCTCACCGTCAAGATATTCAACATTTACACCGTGGTGTTTAAATTCATCATGAATATGTACGGCATGTTTTCGGTTAACTGCAAAAATCAAAGTCGTCCTGTCGCCGGCGATCTTCTTGTAATTTTCGTAAACATTGCCAATAAGTTCCGGCCTGTCGCTTGCCTCTGCAAGTGCTTTTTCTTGGTAATCCCCGTCTTTATCCATAGGCAAACCGGAAACGTCTGGAGCTTCACCGATAAAATAGCGCATCGGGACAAGATAGCCATTGTTGACCATTTCAAGCATGGTGGGGCCTTCCACGATGTCGGTGTAAAAACTACCCATACCTTTGCCGTTTGCTAAACATGGCGTTGCAGTTATCGCAATCACCAAAGGATAATTTTCCAGCAATTTAAGCCTTTCGGCACTAAAAACCGCGTGCGCTTCATCAGGAATTACAATTGATGCATCGGGAAATGACATTTTTCCTGACTTAACCCTACGAGTTATAGTGTCTATACTTCCAACTTGTGCAAATGGCATTGAAAACGGATTTTCTCCAGCCATAATTACGCCGGTATTTATTCCAAACTTTTCATAAGTTTCAATTGTTTGATAAACAAGTTGCCGGCGTGGTGCTAAAAATAAACTTCTTTTTAGTTTTTCTGCTGCATTTTTAGCTATTTGGCCTGCTACTACCGTCTTTCCACCCCCAACATGGAGTTGACAAATTATCCGGCGATGTCCTGATGATATTGATCGCTTAAGGTCATCTATCATTTTTAACTGATAGTCTCGCAAAACCACCTGAGCCGATTCCTCTTTAAAAATGTCTTG
>CAISIO010000039.1 GCA_903885445.1 Candidatus Staskawiczbacteria bacterium | reverse complement strand
TATCTCTTCTTTTCCAACAAAAGCCAGAGAAAGCGTTTCTGTTTCTCTATTTTCGCCCAATAACACTTTTTTTGCAACTGTGGAAAAAGTTTTCTTATCCACAGTAAAATTGGTGAGGTTGTTTATCTCTATTGTCATTTTGTTATTTTAACTCATTTTCAAAATATATCAAAATAATAAAAAAGCGCTCACTGTTGAGCGCTATGTTCTCTGCCAAAAAGCCCTGCCACCACGCATTTGGTCTATCTGCGTGTAAACTTGGCCCCGTTCACCTTTCTTGCCATAGAGAAACCTGATATCGCCCAATATGCCATCGACATAGGGGGCTCTGCCAAGAATATTGTGAGTAACTTGCACACACACGGTGCCGTCTGGACGCCTCAATGTGTAGGTGTGATAGCCGTGGCCACCAAGATGTTTTTCTGGGATACGCAATCCTTGTTTTTGGACCACGGGGCTGCGCACCATCGTAATATGGTCTTTGCTAAGCGGCGCACCCAATTTTTCGAATGCGGGCAACAAACTAACAGCCGTACCGCTCGGATCCGGCTTGCTTGCCTGATGGCTTTCAACGATAGTAAGTTCAAACCCACTAAACAAACCCGGGAAACTTTCGGCGGCGAAGCGTATCATCTCTTGGACAGCGACAACCTGTGCCGCCGCGTTTGTAGTGACGAGAGCCGAAATCTTGGACCCCCTGATTGCCTCGGCCAATTTGTCCCTGTCTCCGCCGGTCGTTCCCATAACAAAAGGAATCCCGTATTTGCAGTACAACTCCGCATTCCGGTTAACCGACTTGGGCTGGGTAAAATCCACAATCACATCAACATGATCGCCACGTTCCTGTAAGAATTCTTCATGCAAACCCATAGGGATTAAACGCACATCCACCGCGCGCGCATCAGTATCAATCCGCACTTCGCCACTCTCTTCCGCTAACGCGTATGGATATACCAACATATCGGTCTGAGCTTCAACGTCTTGCGCCACCAGCGTGGCCATATTCCCCGGCAAACCCGCTATCATCACCCTTATTTTGCTCATATCTTTTCCTTTCCACTTTTGGTTTCTTTTTAGCACTAAGTTTTCAAGTTACAACGTAGCTTGATATTACACTTAAAAATATATTTGTCAATCGTGCAACTAAAAACCGCCTCTCGGCGGTCTTGGTTATTTAGACAATAATTCTTTAACAATTTTACTTACTGTACCTCCGTCTGCTTTGCCTTTTACTTTTGTATTAAGCTCTGCCATAACCTTGCCCATATCTTTCATTTCCTTTGCTCCGGTCTTTGCCATGGCGTCTGCTACAAGTTTTTTAATTTCGTCTTCTGAAAGCTGTTCGGGCAAATACTTTATTAAAATTTCTATTTCTTTCTGCTCTCTTTCAGCTAATTCCGGCCTCTTGCCCTTTTCATATAAAACTATCGCATCTTTTCTTTTCTTTATCTCAGAAGAAATGACTTCCATTATTTGCTCATCGGTTAGCTCTGATTCCTTTATCAAAGCCTCTTCTTTCATATCCGGCTTTTCTTTTGATATTTTATATCTCTTGTCTTTTTCTTTTACAAGAATAGACGATAGTAACATGCGCAAAGTCCCAACCAAAAAATGGTCTCCTGCTTTCAGCGCCTCATTGGTTGAACTTTGTATCTTTTGTTTTAACATAATTAGAACCTTGAATTATTATTCCAGCCCCTATAATGCAAAACTACGAATACTACTTTGGCTTAGCTAGTTTTTCTGCCATCCTTTTCTCTGCTTTCACTATAACCCTTCTTAAGGCAGACCTCTTGTTTGCTAAATCAGATTTTGCTCTCTTGAAAAATCTATTTTTTCTTATCTGGAGCAAAACACCCGATTGACGCACGGTCTTTGTAAAGCGGTGCACCAAGTTTTGCGAAGTCTCTTTTTCTTTTTTTGTGACTTGTACTGGCATATGAATTTTATTATTTAATATTTATTATTTAATAT
>CAISIO010000038.1 GCA_903885445.1 Candidatus Staskawiczbacteria bacterium | reverse complement strand
TTACGTAATCATTGTTATCTATTTCGAATGGTAAATTTTCCATATTTCATATTTGTTTATTTTCAACTGATCGCATCGTTATACATCAGTGATTTCAGCTCTTTGATCGCCAAGACAAATTCCTTGGCGTTCACGTCGGTATAACCTAAAAAATAACCCTCCACGAATTGGGGTCGTCCTGGTTGGTCAACAAAGACAAAACGAAACCGGCGAGCATCGGTTTTATTTATGCCAACAAGTTGATATTTGTAGGCGAGCAAAAAAGCGGCCACATAGAAGTCGCTGGTAATAAAATTATTGTCCGGTGTTTGGTTTTTCATATTCATTTTGATTATTAGTTTGTTTTTCTTTCTCTTTTTGCTCGTAGCGATAATCCAAAAGTCGGACGATCAGGTCGGCTAATCTGTCCATGAAAATTTCCTCCATTTGAGCTGGGGTGAGGTGTGGTATTTTTTTTGTGATTATTGGCTTCGGCATATTGTTTGCCGGCCCGCAAATAAAAAAGCAGACCGTTTTCTTTCAGTCTGCTCTTTGCTGTCCGAATCAGGACGGACTCCACCTTATTCGGTTTTGTAATCAATAAATATGCGTCTAACTTTCCATTTCATAAATTTATCTGTTCCTAGACCATGCTTGATTTTCTTGTTGACCGCTCTCATGGCATCGTAGACACTGTCTTTGCTGTCTTTTGCCCAGTCCATCAAGTCCAAGATATCAATTTCCTTTACCCGTGTGCCGAATGGGACCGCAAATAAGGCTTTGCAGAGAAAATATTGGTTTGTGTTGATTGGAATCTCACAGGGTTTTCCTCCCATGCTTATCATTCCGGTTTTCTCATCAAACCTGATCTTGGTATCCACCGGCTTTTCGGGTTTCAACGCAGGTTTGTCTTTAAGTTTGAAGTAGAAATCACTGATCATAGACCGGCTCGGCTTGGAAATCACAAAATCGCCGTCATCCGGTTTAAATCCGGCAATAATCTTTTTCTTTTTCAGCTCGGTGAGGATCGCTTTCTGATCTCCGATATCCAGATCGGACATCGGAAAATTAAAATACACTTTAGCTGGGATTTTGTGCGTGACGTCCGTATGGGACTCAACACCTCCCAGTAGGGAGTAAATAAAAACTAACTTTGCATTTTCATTTTTCATATTCATATTTGTTACCTGCCTGAACGAAAAGAGCTCGTGATCAATTACCACAAAAAGTGATAACAATCACGAGCCCTTGAGCACGGAATACCATTCAGGTCGCCCCTTGAGGCGAAATTATTAAATTGTTGATTTTATTATACTCCTTTGTTTGGTTTTTTGCGAAATTTTTCTTGTACCATTTTTTTAAATTCCTCAAGCTCAGATGCCGTTAGCCATTTGCAGTTATATTGTTCTTGCAGTTTCCAAAAGTCATCGTCGCTTTTTTCAGTGCAATAGCGAATTTCATCATTACAATGCTCATCATCCCATGTCCGAATTTCAATTCGGCCCTCAACCCACGTGTCATAAAGGGGGCTATTAGACCAGTGTTCGCCGACGAAGATAAGTTGGTATTTATCTTTATATTCTATTGGGGTTTCTTGATCGTTCATAGGGATTGCTTGCATTTAGGGATATTGTAGCATATAATCTAGTGAATAGGAAGCAATATATGGTCTCCATTCACTAAATATTGACTTTTAAGTCGAAATCGCTTATACTAACCTTATAATTTTAACAAAACATATGGCTATAACAAAACCTATAAAAGACAGGCTTACAGCTCTAAAAAGCGAATATGACACCCTCCGCAAAGGCAAGGAGTCTCTTTTGGTGATGATTGACGAGGCCGAAGTGCCAGAAAGCGTCTACAACTCCAACGCTATCGAAAACTCTACCCTAACTCTCAAGGAAACCGAGAAGATCCTTTTGGATATGGAAGTCTCTCGTGATGTTTCTCTGCGTGAAGTCTATGAGGCCAAAAACTTGGCTCGGGTCATCGGCTACATCCGCAATAAGAGCAAAGAGACGGAAACCAACAAAGAGACGATTCTGCTTTTGCATCAAATGCTTATTGGTGGCATTGACGACAAGATTGCTGGCCGTTTTAGAAAGCTTGGCGAGTATGTCCGAGTCGGGACCCATGTCGCACCAGCACCAGAACATGTTGAGAAAATGATTGAGGCAATAATCACTGAATACACCGGCGATCTCTCAAATTACTTTTTAGACAAGATCGCTAAATTCCATTTGGATT
>CAISIO010000037.1 GCA_903885445.1 Candidatus Staskawiczbacteria bacterium | reverse complement strand
TCATATCAAGTATTATGTCGCCGGGCCTTGAGCATCTTCGCAAAGATTTTTCATAGAGCGAGGGTGGCTTTTCTGTCGGATGTTCCATTTCATTTGCAGGCAATCTTTTGACCAGCCAGATATCCAGCATGTCTAAAATTTCCTCAATCAATCTGTTTCCGGTTGTCATTTCTTTATTCAAAACTTCGTTTAGGTTTTTGACTCTATCTGAAAGAAAAGGCGAGCCCCTCGTACCATAAAGACACAACTCCATAGTTTTATTAAAAGCAACCTGAGGCGTCGGGTTTTGGTTTCCCTTTATCCAAGCGCATAATCTTTTTTGGCTTATTCCTGCGTCCTTGTATAAATTTTGAATCATCCCAACATACTTAAAGTCCATCCAGAAAAATACGTGGCAGTCCTTTTGGCAAACAGACAAACCGTTCTTAATTAAGCTTTGGACAAACTTTTTATACTCCTCGTCAGTTTTGCTGTCGTTTGTATGACCGCCGTAGTTTCTCTTTCCGCCAATTCCTGAGTTATATAACCCTGCAATCCCCATATTGTACGGAATATCAGAGTTGATGACGTTCACTTTTGCATCGCCAATTAACTTTTTTATGGTTTCTGACTTGGTGCTGTCTCCACAAATTAATTTGTGTCTGCCCAAGACAAACATATCTCCGAGCTTTATGTTTGTTTTTTTAGCTTTCTCGATTTCCTTTTCTAACTGGAAATTATCATCTTCAATTTCCAGATTTTCATCCCAGATATTTGCCAATTCTTCGCTGTCGAAAACGTCCAGCAAAATGTTCAGGTCAAACTCCTTTAAGAGCTGATAGTCGAAAGCTCCTTGGTTGGCGTTCATTCTCAGTAAAAGTTCCTGCTCTTTTTTGACGCTGGTGATGTTCATATAAACTACCGGAACTGTTTTTATTTCAAGCTTTTGGGCTATGGTCCAGCGGAAGTGTCCTGAAATTATCTGGTTGTTCCTGGCCGGAAAAGAGTTCACGATTAAAGGTTCAGTTAGCCCAAATTTTTTAATACTCTCAGTCAATTTTTGGGTTGCCTCCGGCGACCAGTATCTTGGATTTTTTGGGTTGCCGTGAAGCGAGTCGGTTGGCACGTATACGATTTTTATGTTGTTTTTCTGTTTCATAAATTTGCATTATTTTATATTTTGTCCCATTAAACAAAAGCGTCCACGCTTGTAGCATGGACGCTGATATTAGTTCTCTCAAAGCAAAAGCCGAGATAATGAAATACCAGATCGTTTACTACAAACGTCTGCTAATTCATTACCTCGGCTCTAGAGGCCCCCTAAGCAGGAGGTGTAAATCTTTGATAATGTTTCTTTTTCTTTTAACCCCTAATAGCGGATGAAAAAAGAAGAAGAATGCTTAATTGTTACTTTATTTTAATCCTGAGAAACGGCGTTGTCAAGTGGTTCTACAAATTTTTCCTTTTCCAGTTTTTCTAAAGTCATAAAATCGGTAAGAAATTGTATCTCTCCATTTTAGATCGGAAGAGCGTCGTGTAGGGTAAGAGTGTTAAGATTAGTGGGGTGGGGGGGGGGGGGGGGG
>CAISIO010000036.1 GCA_903885445.1 Candidatus Staskawiczbacteria bacterium | reverse complement strand
TCCAACCATTCGCCGTATTTTGAAATTACAAACCATTTCTTTTTTGTTTCCGAAAAAATCATCGGATCTCCTTTGTAAAACGGCTTTTTGACAATCTCTTTTGGTTTCAAGCGGTCCAATTCCAGCCATTTTTTAAAAACTGTTTCAATTGAATAGTCCAATTTTCTGGTGGTTGCCCATTTCGCCACTTTGTCGATGGCCTCTTTTGACTTTTCAACAGACCCGGCTAATTCCAATAATTGCTTGGCTGGTTTGGTAAATCTGGAATATATTATCTTTCTCTTTTTAGCATTTTCTTTCAATTCTTGCAAGGATAATCCCTTTGACTCAAAGAAAAAAGCGACGATGTTTTGTATGGCGGTTTCTTCGTTTAATTCCTCAAACTCAGTGATTTTTTGTTTTTTTATATACTCTTCAATTTTTTTAGCGTTCTTTTCTCCGATTCCTAATTCTCTTATTCCTTTCAATCCCTTCTCTTTATAAATTTCACTGATATCAATTTTTAAATTGTTTAAGATATTTATAGCGTTTTTATAAGCTCTTATTTTATAACTCAAAGCTTTGTCTCCTTTTATTTCCAGAAGTTTTATCGTCTCGCCAAAAATTTCCGCAATTTCCTTGTTCATTAATTATAGTTTATCTTTTTTCGCATTAAAAAACAACAAAAAAAGATGCCCAAGACTTTTCAGCCTGGGCCTGATCGACCTACTTTTCGTTCGATTTGTGCAAGGTGCAGAGCCATAACCCACAGAACGCAGGCTATGTTTTTGACTACCGCGCGATTTACGTCTACGATACTGTTATCGCCGGTCCTCGCGAACAGCAGAAGCTCCTCCGCCGTTGCGAATGTTTTGAGCCTCGGTACGGGCTCGGCGGTTTGTTTAGCATCTTGCTTTCCTCGTCTGCCAAGGAACCTTACCCCGGATTTTACCTTGGCGGTCGCGGCCCTAACGAGGCTCATTGGCTCTGGGCCTAGGGTAATATCAAACTTGCCGCCAGGCATTTCTCTCATCACAATTCCCCAAGCGGGTCCTCCTTGATTGTCGCTGCCTGCTCTCATAACAATCACGAGGTCGCCGGGACCAATCTCGACAGGGTCGCGCTGTGCCCTGCTAAGTTGGTGAATCTTGAGAGCGAACCCTAGCAGAGTGTCGGGCGCCTGCTTTACCAGTTGTGTCCTCACGCTTCGCCTGCGCAAAACCTCGCCGAAATCCGCCATCGGACAGAGGAAGCTCGTCCGTACGGAAATTCTTTTCGGAAGGGGAAGTCCTCTCTCCGTTTCCATCTTGTCAATCTTGACCCAAAAATGATCCGCTCCAACAGGCTCCTCGGCTATTCCCAAGCACTCTTGGGGCGGATAACCATTTTCCGGGAACACGACCACTAGGGTTCCTGGCTTTACGTTCATGGGGTCCTCCTTTCTTTTTTGTTTGGGTCCCCTTTAGTTCCTTGTACTATTTTAAGCTTTTCGTGTCAATTATTGTTTTGAGCCAAATTTTTTGTTAGGATATATAAAAGCAATAACAATGGAAAAAAGACACAGAATTTTTGTTGCCATAAATCTGCCCGCTGATGTAAAAAAGGAGCTTTTTGAGTACTCCGAGAAATGGCCTGATTTTCCAGCGAAATGGACGGAAAAAGATAATTTGCATATAACCTTGGAGTTTTTGGGTAATTTGACCGAAGAAGAAATGGGTGAAGTCTGCTTGGCAGCTAAGGGGGTTGCAGAAAAGCACGGTTCTTTTTCTTTGAATCTAAACCAAATTTTGTATGGTCCGCCTAAAAAGATGCCGCCAAAGTTTATTTGGGCGCTGGGTGATAAATCAAAAGAATTATCCGCGCTACGCCAGGATTTAGAAAATGCCTTAATTGAAAAAGTTAGGTTTGTCCCAGAGAACAGAGTTTTTGCTCCGCACATAACCCTTGCGAGAGTAATTGCTTTTGCGTGGAAAGGAATAGATCCGGAGGAAAGACCGGAAATAAACGAGAATATAGATTTAATTTTTACAGTTGAATCTATTGAAATAATGGAATCAGAAATGAGAAAAGGGGGACCGGTTTATACAACAATAGAATCGCATCAACTAAAAAATTAAAAATATGGAAAACATCGAAAACAGAGAATCCGGAGGATCTGAACAGCCTGAGAGAAAATATCCGGTTAGAAAAGTTTGCGCTTGGTGTGAAAAAGATATGGGTGATTCGGGATTTTTTAGAGAGAAGGAAGGATGCGTAACCCACGTCATGTGTCCGGAATGTGCCAAAAATCAGAGAAAAAAGAAAAACTAATATGAAGATACATTTAATTGGAATCGGGGGAATTGGAGTAAGCGCGCTGGCGCAATATTATTTATCAAAAGGGCACGAGGTTTCGGGGTCGGATTTGGTTGCTTCGGAAATTACAGATTTTTTAAAAGAAAAGGGGATTAAGATATTTATAGGAAATTTTGCAAAAAATATTGAGAAAGACTTTGGTTTGGTGGTTCACAGTCCGGCTGTAAAAAAAGATAACCCTGAATATAAAAAAGCAAAAGAATTTAAAATAAAAACGCAAAGTTATCCTGAAGCGCTTGGAGATTTAACAAAAGAATATTATACAATCGCGGTTGCCGGAGCTCACGGTAAAAGTACTACAACCGCAATGATTGCCTTGGTCTTGGTTGGAGCCGGTTTAGACCCGACTGTTATCGTTGGAACGAAACTAAAGGAGTTTGGCGGTTCTAACTTTCGCGCTGGAAAAAGTAAAATACTTGTGATAGAGGCGTGCGAGTACGATTCGTCTTTTTTATATTACCAGCCGAAAATTGCAGTTGTGACAAACGTAGATAAAGAACACTTGGATTATTTTAAGACTTTTTCGAATGTGAAAAAGGCATTCCAGAAATTTATTATGAAGCTTCCAGCAGACGGATTTTTCGTGCGGAACACTGATGACGCTAACGCGCCGGAAATTATAGAGCCAAAATTCCAGATAAAAGATTCTTTTTTAAAACAGCCTGAAGCTAAAAAAATAAAGACAATTTTAAAAGTTCCAGGGATGCATAATGTTTCAAATGCTTTGGCTGTTTTGCAAGTTGCCAGGATTATGCTTGTTCCCGATGCGGTTTCTTTTAAGGCGCTTACAGAATTTGAAGGAACATGGAGAAGGTTTGAAATAAAAGACGGTAAAGTAAACGGAAAGAAAATTACTATTGTGTCCGATTACGCGCATCACCCAAATGAAATATCAGCCACGCTGAAAGCGGCACGGGAGAAGTACAAAAATAAAACTATATGGTGTATTTTTCAGCCGCATCAGCACCAGCGTACATATTATTTGTTTAATGATTTTGTAAAAACTTTCCGTGAAATCCCAATTGATAAGATAATAATCACAGATATTTATGACGTCGCCGGCAGGGAAACAAAAACAATAAATAGGGAAGTGAGCTCAAAAAAACTAGTTGAGAAGATAGACAAAGAAAGCGTGTCGTATCTGCCGATGGATAAAATAGAAAAATTTGTAGAAGAAAATATCGGGGCGGGCGATGTGTTAATAATTATGGGAGCGGGAGATATTTACAAGCTCGCAGATGATGTGCTAAGCTAAATACGTTCTTAATAATTACAAAACCGTTGATTCAAGTCCCTTAGCTCCCAAGGTTAAGGGGTGGGCTTGATTCGCCCCGTCATACGACAGGGCAAGGTGGCTCCTGCTTCAGTGGGGGCCCGGCTTCCTCCGTAATCATAGGATAGTTGATAAATCTGCCAGCGCAGAGGAGTTGACGAAGAGTCCGGCATTTTGCCAGAAACAAAGGTGGTACCGCGAGATAATTCCTCGTCCTTTGAGCATAATTTATTTATGCCCAGGGGACGGGGATTTTTTGTTCCTTCACAAATAGTACATACTAGGAGAGATGCCATGGAAGAAGACGTAAGTTTGCCAGGGTATAATCCAATGCATACATGCCCGAAGTGCAAGAAAGAATACGCTATCTGGAGCATCCGCAAGAGCGTTTTGGACGGAAAACCTTATCTTGCGCACAACTTTTGTCCGGCAAGCGCCGCTGATGGACAAGTTGTCGAGGTTTGCATGGACTGCAAGATGAATAAATTTTCTGTAAGCGAAGCATGGGTCGCCTGGTAGGCGGCAAAAGTAGTGCACAACACTGCTTTCTTTTTTTTGAAAAAATTGGTATTATTGAATAATGTTTTTAACCTTTAAATATGATAGTTACCGATAAACAAAAAATTGAAGAAATTTTGACTCGCGGAGTCGAGGAAATTTTTGAAAAAGAGAACCTCATTAAAAAATTGCAGTCGGGTAAGCAACTGAGAATAAAGCTTGGTATAGACCCGACAGGCCCCAGGATACACATAGGCAGGGCTTTTCAGTTTTGGAAATTAAAAGCATTCCAAGAAATGGGCCATAAAATTGTTTTAATTATTGGCGATTTTACCGCGCAGATAGGAGATGCTTCCGATAAGCAGGCGATGAGGAAGGTTTTAAGTGAAAAAGAAATAAACGGAAACCTCAAGAGTTATTTAAGCCAGATTGGTAAAATTTTAGATTTAAAAAAAGTTGAAGTTCGTTATAACAGTGAATGGTTTAAGAAAATGAAAATAAAAGATTTTGTAACTCTGCAAATGATTTTTACTGCCCAGCAGACAATTCAAAGAAGAAATTTTAAGGAAAGATGGGACGAGGGCAAGCCGATTGGCTTGCATGAATTAGATTACCCTTTGTTTCAGGGCTATGACTCTGTGATGGTGAAAGCAGACGTTGAAATTGGCGGTTCTGACCAGTTGTTTAATTTGCAGGCAGGCAGAGAGATCCAGAAATATTTTAAACAAAACCAGCAAGACATAATGACTTCTAAGATGCTCAATGGGTTGGATGGAAGAAAAATGTCTACCAGTTGGGGAAATATCATCGCAATTTTAGACGAACCAGCAGATATGTTTGGAAAAGTAATGTCTATGAAAGATGAGCTGATTGATGAATATTTTGAGCTGACTACAAAGCTTTCGGAGAGTGAAATCACAGAGGTTAAAAAATCATCAGCGAACCCGCGCGATATAAAAGCCAGATTGGCAAAAGAAATCGTAAGCATATATCATGGGGAAAAAGCGGCGGAAATGGCGGAAGAGGAGTTTAACAAGGTTCATCGCGATAGGGAAGTTCCGACGGACATGCCGGTGTTTGAAACAGATAAGAAAGAGTATTTTTTGCCGGATTTATTGTGCGACACCAAAATGGCGCCGTCAAAAAATGAAGCCAAGAGGTTGGTTGAAGCGGGCGCGGTTGACATAGATGATAAGACCGAAAAAGATTGGAAGAAACCTGTTGAGGTAAAAGACGGAATGATAATAAAAGTCGGAAGCAGAAAGTTTATTAAAATAAAAATAATATGATTTTATTAAAAAAAGTTTCAACCCTGTCTGGCATATTAATTATTTCGTGCGCCGCCGCAGTTCTTTTCGGCGGAGCTTTCTACTTCCAGAATCTGACAATACAAGAGCTGAAGGCATACGTTGTCCAGCCGATTGCTCCAGCCGCCGGATGGGAGACGTACACGAACAGTAAATACAGTTTTGAGCTGAAACTTCCTGATTCGTGGAGAGGGTATTCAATTGTAGAACAAAGCTGGGAGGGGCATGAGATAGATAATTATCAGCAAGCATATTCTGGTCCGATGGTAACAATAAAAAATCCGCAAACTACCCCAACTCAGATATATCAAGACATTCCGATAATGGTTTTTACTCCGGACCAGTGGCAGCTTATTTTACAGGAAAGACTGGCTGTAAGCGCGGCTCCAATTGGACCGGCAGAGGTTGGACAAAACACAAAATATATTTTTGCGACTCCGCCGCGCTGGTACGGTTTTACCGACGCCATTGGGTTTCAGGAAGCGGTTCAAATAGTAAAAACATTTAAAGCGTTTTGATTTTAAAATTATGCAAAGATTTTTAATAAAAGACACGGCAAAACATATTGGGGAAAAGGTCAGGGTTTGCGGATGGGTTAACGTGCGCAGGGTTCATGGGAAAATTTTATTTATTGATTTGCGAGATATAAGCGGAGTTTTGCAAGTTGTTTTTGTGCCCTCGAATAAAGAAGCATACGATTTAGCTCAAGCTTTGAGGCCGGAATGGGTTGTGGAAATTACCGGGCAAATCGTGAAAAGGCCGGAAAATATGGTCAACCCTAAAATTGAAACCGGGCAGGTTGAGCTTTCGGTTGAAAGTTTAAAAGTTTTGTCAGAATCAGAAACGCTGCCATTATCTATTGAGGGGGATGGCTATGATATTGGAGAAGAAACAAGAATGAAATACAGGTATTTGGACCTAAGAAGAGAAAGACTGAAGAATAATCTTGTTGTCAGGCATAAAGTTATAAAGTTCGTCAGGGACTTTTTGGACAAGGAGGGTTTTGCAGAAATTGAAACTCCAATTTTGACAAAATCAACTCCGGAAGGGGCTAGAGACTATATTGTTCCTTCGCGCCAGGATCCGGGAAAGTTTTACGCTCTTCCGCAGTCGCCCCAGCAGTACAAGCAACTGTTGATGGTTGCCGGATTGGAAAAATATTTTCAGGTTGCAAAATGCTTAAGGGACGAGGATCCGAGGGGGGACAGGCAGCCGGAGTTTACGCAATTGGATATGGAAATGAGTTTTGTTGAACAGGAAGATGTTATGGAACTAATTGAGCGGCTTCTAATTTTACTTGTGCAGAGTTTGTTCCCAAATAAAAAAATACAGGAAATTCCTTTCCCGCGGATAAATTATAAAGACGCAATGGCAGAGTATAAAACCGACAGGCCGGATATAAGAAAGGATAAAAACGATAAAGACCTTTTAGCTTTCTGCTGGGTTGTTGATTTTCCGTTTTTTGAGAAAAACGACGAGGGCGGATGGACTTTTACGCACAACCCATTTTCAGCCGCCAAGCCGGAATTTGAAAAGGATTTGATGGCCAAAAAAAATATAGAAAATATTTTGACCACGCAATATGATATTGTGCTGAACGGTTTTGAAATCGGAGGAGGGTCAATCAGGAACCACCGTCCGGAAGCCCTGGAAAAAGTTTTTGAAATAATGGGCTATAAGAAAGAAGTAATCAGGGAGAAGTTTGGGCACATGTTAGATGCCTTTAAATATGGAGCTCCGCCTCACGGGGGGATTGCCTGGGGGCTAGACAGGGTTTTAACTTTATTATTGAACGAGCCGAATATAAGGGAGGTGATTGCGTTTCCAAAAACTGGAGATGGCAGAGATTTTATGATGCAAGCTCCAAGCGAAGTCGATAAAAAACAACTTAAAGAATTGCATATAAAAATTGAAAAAAAATAATGAACTGGTTCCGCTTGATAAAAGGTTTATTATTATCGTTTGTTTTCTTGTCGGGTTCTGTCTATGCGATTTTCCAGGTTTACTGGTTTTTTGGGAGCCCTTCAGATTATCAGGCCGTAGCAGTTTCTTCGCAAGATGCCGTAGCTGGTTTGAAAGATTTTGGGAGCGCGGATGCGTTTCAGCCGGTCGGAACTTTGGATATAAATGCGAGTGCCGCGCTTTCGTTTGAAACAAGCCTTCGACGCCCCGGCGGGCGCCCCGACAAGGTTTTATTCGAAAAGTCCGGCGACGTATCGTTGCCAATTGCGAGCCTGACCAAATTGATGACCGCGGTAATTGTTTTGGACAATTATAATTTGTCCAGAGTTATTACGGTAAATGCGGCCGCTGATGCGCAGGATTCGATGAAGCAGGACGTAAAACTAGGAGACGCAATGCCGGTTGAAAGTTTTTTAGACATGATGCTTGTAGGCTCGTCGAATAAATCAGCCTACGTTCTGGCCGAATTGATTGGCGCGAATAAATTTGTTGATTTGATGAACCAAAAGGCTGCAGACCTTGGATTGGAAAATACTTTTTTTCAGGACCCCACCGGTTTGAGCCCAAAAAATGTTTCTACTGCGGGCGATCTTGTAAAACTTACAGAATATATTTTAAAAAATTACCCGAAAATCGCC
This sequence comes from Candidatus Staskawiczbacteria bacterium, assembly GCA_903885445.1. Taxonomy (GTDB): domain Bacteria; phylum Patescibacteriota; class Minisyncoccia; order Minisyncoccales; family Staskawiczbacteraceae; genus XYD1-FULL-39-28. The sequence goes on along the minus strand of CAISIO010000036.1, from coordinate 110,522 downwards.
GACATAAGCAAAGAAAAAGAATTTTACGTCCCCGGGTTCGGGAAAATTGAAAATACAGACCAGCTTTTAGGCGAAGTTCCCGATATAGTTTGCAGCAAAACAGGATTTACCACTTTGGCAAAAGGATGTTTGCTTTTAGTGGTAAATAATTTTAAAAACAACGACTACATAATTAACGTAGTTCTGGGGGCCGATGACCGGTTTGCCGAAATGAAAAAGATAATTAAATGGTCTGGCGAAATTTGCAATTAAAAAATGACAGAAGCAGTTTTTAACGTTATTAAGATTTTTAGCTTGGCGGCTATTACCTCAGCCGTTGCTATTTTGTGGTGCCCGGCGCTGACGCATTTTCTATACAAACACAAGCTTTGGAAAAAGTCTGCCAGAGAAAAAGCGATTTCCGGAGAAGACGCGGTTGTTTTTAACAATCTACACAAAGAAAAAGAGGTTGGAACTCCGCGAATGGGAGGACTGCTTATTTGGATTACGGTTGTATTTATTATTTTTGCCTCTTTTGTACTGTCTTTGATTTTCCCGGACACATGGCTTGCGCAGTTTAACTTTTTATCACGGAGCCAAACTTGGCTTCCGCTTTTTACGTTGGTTATTGCATCTATCGTTGGTTTGGCAGATGACATTTTAACAGTCAGCATAGGGAAAGGAAAATATATTGGAGGTGGACTGTCGCTAAAAAAACGTTTGTTTATAGTAGCTTTGATTGGATTAATTGCCAGTATTTGGTTTTACCAAAAATTAGGATGGGATATGGTTTACATCCCGTTTTTAGGCGATGTTTCCATTGGATTGTGGTATATACCATTTTTTATTTTAACAACCCTTGCCTGCTGGTCTGGCGGAATCATTGATGGCTTAGATGGGTTGGCAGGCGGAACTTTTGCTTCAATTTTTGGCGCCATGACAGTGATTTCTTTCTCTTTGGGAAAGTACGACCTGGCTTCATTTTGCGCGGTAATTACCGGCGCGCTATTTTCTTTTTTATGGTTTAATATACCTCCTGCCAGATTTTATATGGGTGAAACCGGCATGCTGGGACTTACAACTGTTTTGGCGGTTGTCGCATTCCTGACAGATTCCGTTTACGTCCTGCCCATAATAGCAGGGCTTTTAGTTGTCACGGTTTTGTCAGTAATAATCCAATTATTGTCTAAAAAAATCAGACATAAAAAAGTTTTCCTTTCAACACCGATTCATCATCATTTTGAGGCAATCGGCTGGCCGGCGTATAAAGTTACAATGCGTGCCTGGATTATCGGAGTGTTCTTAGCCTTTATTGGCGTGGCGGTAAGATTATTCAGGTAATAGACGTTTGCAAAACAGGGGATTGAGCCCTTGTTTTTTAGTACTTTTAGATTAGTCTATCTATTGACAAATATACGTGATATGTGGTATAATAATTTTATAGGGTAAGAGACAGAACATGAACAAACATCCTGCAATGTTGCAGGATAAAACGAAAGGCAGGCTATCATGGCTAAGAGAATCAGGACAAATCGAGTGCTCGGGTTGGTGGTTGTGCTGGCAATCGTAGTGTCGGTGATGGCCAGCTTCTGGCAGGTGGACAACCTGGCGCAGGACAAGATGGCGAGCGTCGTCAACCTGACAGGCTTCATCCTCATCGGCGACTTGGTCGGCCGAGTCGAGGTCTCCCGGATCGACGACCCGTTCATCATCATGGCCGGGTGGGTCATGGTCCTGATCGGCCTGGTCTACGCCCGATGGGCTATTGCCGGGATGAAAAGCGAGCAGCATGCCGCTAACGCTGCTGCTTGCCTGGCGGCCGGGCTGTTGGCGATGATGCTGACGTATACCAATGGCACGGCGGCGGGCATCGCGGTGATGATCCTGATTGTGGCGCTAACCGCCGCAATCCACATCGTCGCGAGGGTCGTGAAATACAGCGTGACCGCAATCGTGTGGTCAGGCCGTAAGGTAATCAAGGGGCTGACCTACTAGGTCAGCCAAGGGGGAACAACAATTTGTTCTTCATAGGGCTCTCACAAGGAGCCCTTTGAACTGCCTTAAAACTATCATTGACATAGTTATTTTTTTGTGTAATAATTTAGGCGGTTCGTTACCAGGTAAATATGAACGCGAAACAATAAGAATTGACTGGAAAACCTGCTCAGGTCCCAGCAACAAGGAGGAGAAAAGTGAGATATGACAAGAGAAACACTGCTTAGTAAGCTGACCATAGCCGTTGCGATGTATACAGTGGGACTGTCGGTAAAAATCGCTTTTTCCATCTTCCGGTTTGCAGGTTGAATCAAGGTGGTTGGCGCCGAGAACCTTCCGAGGCGAAGAATCGGTATGGTCGTGGTTTCTAATCACGACGACGTGTGGAATTTTATGGCGGAGCTCTTTGCCGTTTTCGCCATTATAACCACATATCGCCAGTTATTTTTTCATCCAATCACTTCTGCTCCGTGGTTTACGCCTGACGAAGTAAACTTCATGAAGAAGTGGTGGTGGAGAGTTTGGCTTTGGTCTAGGGCGGTTCCAGCACGTCGAGTCAAGGGAAATCGCGGAGTGAAAGAATCGCGGAAGATGCGCTCCGTTCTGGAAGGTAATGGGGTGATTTTTACCCAGCCGGAAGGCGGCAGAACGCGTAATGGAAGGGATTTCCAATATAGCAAATCCGGCCAGGCAAAAATCCGGCCGTTGCGTAATTATGTTGGTTGGCTCCAAAGTCCCGTGCTACTGCTATGGGTTGAGGACGGCAGAGAAAAACAGCCGACAAAAAAGCTGTTTGGTTTCCCTAATTTTCGAAGCCGCATGGTCGTCGTGGTTGGGAGACTGATGCATCCTGGCGATATGGATGCTGGTGAGTTTACAGCGGCTTTGGCCGAGGGCTTGCTCGAATTGGCAGATCGAGCCGGCAAAGTGTAGTTCGCAAGGACTACCTTTTTTGTTGTAACAAATTTTGGTAATATACAGAATGGCGTTGGATTTGGCAAAACTAAATAAGGAGCAGAAAGAGGCGGTGCTTCACGACAAGGGCCCGCTTTTGATTGTGGCGGGAGCGGGAACCGGAAAAACAACTGTTATCACGCAAAGAATTGTTAATTTAATTTCCAAGAAGCTGGCTTTGCCCGAAGAAATTTTGGCGGTCACTTTTACAGAAAAAGCGGCTTCTGAAATGGAAGAAAGAGTTGATAAACTTTTAGAGTTTGGATACGTGGATTTATGGATTTCAACTTTTCATTCTTTTTGTGAAAGGGTTTTACGTGAAAACGCTTTAGACATCGGGCTTCCCCCGGACTTTAAAATTTTAGACAATACTGCAGGCTGGCTTTTGGCAAGACAAAATTTAGACAAATTTGATTTAAATTATTACCGGGCGCTGGGAAATCCGACAAAGTTTATACAAGCGTTGATTTCTCATTTTTCCCACTGCAAAGACCAGGAAGTTTATCCGGAAAATTATTTAGAGTATGCCGACGAATTGAAAACAACAGATAACGGCATTGAAGACCAAGAAACCGAAAGAATAAAAGAGGTCGCTGAAGCTTACCATGTATACCAGCGAATTTTATTGGAAAACAGCGCCTTAGATTTTGGCGACCTTATAAATTATTGCTTAAAACTTTTCAAAAAACGCCCTTTAATTTTAAAAAAATACCAGGAAAAGTTTAAATATATTTTGGTTGACGAATTTCAGGACACAAACTGGGCGCAATACGAATTGATTAAATTATTGGCAGAACCAAAAAATAATTTAACTGTTTGCGCGGACGACGACCAGGCGATTTACCGATGGAGAGGAGCATCTTTCTCAAACATAATAAAATTTCAAGAAGATTTTCCAAAGGCAAAACAAGTCTCACTTATAAATAATTACCGATCTTCTCAAAATATTTTAGACCAGTCGTATAATTTTATTAAGCAAAACGACCCGGATAGGCTGGAGTTTAGAATTAAAATAAATAAAAAGCTTGTAGCGAATACAGAGGAGAAGGGGAATATAGAACACATTCACGCAAAAACATTAGATCAGGAGGTTGGGCAGGTTTTAAAGAAAATTTTAGAAACCTTAAAAAACGATAAAGACGCAACCTATAACGACTTTGCAATTTTAGTTCGCGCCAACGACCACGCAAATCCGTTTATCCGGGCGCTGGAAAGGGCAAATTTGCCATACCAGTTTTTGGCTTCGCGCGGATTGTATTCTAAGCCTATAATTTTAGACTTGATTTCATATTTTAAATTGCTGGATAATTACCACGAAGGCACGGCTGTTTACCGAATTTTAAATTTACCGTTTTTGGGAATTGCCGACGCAGATATTGCCTCAATCACGCAATATAGCCGTAAAAAAACCAGGTCTCTTTTTGATTCTTTGCAGGAGTTGGTTTTAATTCCCGGCATTTCAACAAAAACCCAGGAAAAAATTGCCTTTATTTTGAGCTTGATAAAAAAGCACAGCGAACTCGCGCGCGTAAAAGGCGTTTCAGAAATCCTAGTTTCTTTTTTGGAGGATTCGGGTTATTTAAAATATTTAATAAAGCAGAACGAGGAAGAAAAAATAGATTTATTAAACCAGTTTTACAAAAAAGTTAAAAGCTTTGAAGAAGCAGCCGTTGAACCGACTTTAAAAAACTTTATGGAAGAAATGAATCTGGAATTGGAATCAGGCGAAGAAGGGAAGTTGGAATTTGACCCTGAGCTTGGTCCGGATATGATAAAAGTTATGACAATTCACGGAGCCAAGGGTTTGGAATTTAAATATGTTTTTATTGTAAATATGGTTGACCGCAGGTTTCCAACGGATCAACGCAAAGACCCGATTGAACTGCCCGATGCTTTAATAAAAGACATAAAACCAACGGGCGACGTGCATTTGCAGGAAGAGCGCCGGCTTTGCTATGTGGCAATGACCAGGGCTAAAAAAGGATTATATTTTACCTCGGCCGAAGATTACGGCGGTCAAAGGAAGAAAAAGTTATCAAGGTTTTTGGCGGAAATGGATTATAAAGCTGATGATAAAAAGGGTTCGGCGGGAAAGAATGAGCTGTTGGCTGAAAAGTCAAAGCCAATAGACAGATTAAAAAATAAAATCCAGCCGCAATATTTACCCGAGCATTTTTCTTATTCGCAGTTGGCGGCTTTTGAAAAATGTCCTTTGCAATACAAATTTGGTTTTATTTTAAAAGTTCCCGTACGCGGAAAAGCGATTTTTTCTTTCGGGAAAACAATGCACAATACGCTTTATGAATTTCTGAAAACAAAAAATGAAACCAAAAAAGTTGCGCAGGAGGGCCTGTTTGGCGAAAAAGTAAAGCCCGCGAAAAAATCCACTAAAAAAGAAAGTGTTTTAGACGAATTAACTAAAATTTATGAAAATAATTGGATAGACGAATGGTATGAAGACCAGAAACAAAAAGACGATTATTTTAAGCTTGGCAAAAAAATAATAAAAGAGTTCTCCGACCAGTTTAACAAAAACCCGCCGAATATTTTAAAAGTGAACGATTCTTTGGCTTTGGAGTTGCCATTTAATTTAAAAATTGGCGAGTACACTTTATTTGGAGTTATAGACAGGATTGATGACGGGAAAGAGGGGGTTGCGATTATAGACTACAAAACCGGGCAGTCAAAGGATAAACTTGACTTGGACGCTAAAGAACAACTTTTAATTTATCAAATTGCAGCTCAGGAAGTTCTACATATAAAACCAAAACAGCTGGCTTATTATTATTTAGAAGATGGAAAAGTTGCTTCGTTTTTAGGTTCGGACATTGATTTGGAGAACCAAAAAGCAAAAATAGTAGAAGAAATAGAAAAAATAAAAAACAGCGAGTTTGAGCCGACTCCCGGCTGGCAGTGCCAGTATTGCGACTTCAAAGACATCTGCGACTTCGCCCAGCGCTAACGTACGGATTTGTAGCCGCCGGGGACGCCGTTAGGAGACAAAACAATTTGCCATAATTGGGCGTTTCTCGCCCTAAATGTTCCTGCGCAACAAAGCAGATAATAATTCCACATACGGTGAAACCTTTCATCGTATTTTTCTTTGAACAAATGCCATTTATTTTCAAAATTTTTGTGCCACGCCATTAGAGTTTTATCATAATCAGCTCCAAAATTGTGTACATCCTCAACAATAAATAACTTTTCGGTTGCCGAGATGATTTGCTGCAAAGAGGGCAGCGTGCCGTTTGGAAAAATATATTTATTAAGCCAAGCATCGGTATTGGTTCCGGTTGTCGGACTTCCGATTGTGTGAAGCAAAAACAGGCCATTCTCTTTTAAACATTTTTTGGCAACGTCAAAAAACGTTTCGTAGTTTTTGGCGCCGACGTGTTCGAACATCCCAACAGAAACAATATGGTCAAACTTTTCATCTAAATCTCTGTAATCCTGGATTTTTATTTCCACCGGCTGGCCCTTACATAATTTCTGGGCAAATTCTGCCTGCTCTTTTGAAATTGTGATTCCAACAACCGAAACTTTATATTTCTCCGCCGCGTGTTTTGCGAAACTGCCCCATCCGCATCCAATGTCCAAAACTTTTTGTCCTTTCTTCAAATTAAGTTTTTTACAAATCAAATCAAGTTTCGCTGTTTCCGCAGAGTCTAAATCTGCTGCCTTCCGCCAGTACCCGCAGCTATAAGTCATTGTTTTTCCAAGCATTGCGGAAAATAATTTGTTATCTAAGTCGTAATGCTTTTCGCCAACCTGGAATGCCCTGCTTTTTGCCTGCATGTTAAATATTTTTGCCCAAATAATGCCAAAGATATCTGCAAGAGACAATTCTACCCTATCTGGAATTTTTGCAATGAACAATTTATAAAAAAACTGGTCAAGGTTTTTGCATTCCCACCAGCCATCCATATAAGATTCGCCTAAGCCCAAAGATCCTTGGGATTTAACCCTGTCATAAAAACCCGGGTTCAAAACTTTTATATCCCAATGATTATCGCCGTTTATTTTTATTCCCGCCGATTCTAGTAATTTATTTGTCCAAGTTTCTTGGTCTTCCATAAAAATTACTTAATGTATTTTTAATTGTTTTTTGTTACTATTACAAAAGTTTTGCTTATTATCAATCACAAAGCATTAACAGATGATTAATTTTGACTATTGCAAGCAGGAAAGGAAGGGGATAAAATATTAGAATGTTCAAAAAAGTAAATATTATTTAAGAAAAAAATATGGCAATGGAAAGGCATAAAATAATTCCGGCATCTTATTTAGTTTTAATAAAAGACAATAGGGTATTGCTACTTAGGCGTTTTAATACCGGCTACAAGGACGGAATGTATAGTTTTGTGGCGGGGCACGTTGACGCAGGTGAAACATTTACACGCGCAATTATACGCGAAGCGGGCGAGGAGGCTGGGATTACTTTAGGGGTAGAAAACCTAAAAATGGCCCACGTTATGCAAAGATGTTCGAGCGCAGACGAGAATGGGGAAAGAATAGATGCATTTTTTACGGCGAGCAAATGGGAAGGAGAAATTACAAACAAAGAGCCGGATAAGTGCGACGACTTGGCATGGTTTGATTTAGACAATTTGCCTGAAAATATTATTCCGTACATCAAACACGCGATTGAATGCATTCAAAATAATATATTTTATAGCGAATTCGACTGCAATTAAAAATAAAATAATGGAAAACATTAATTTTGATGATTTTATTAAATTAGAAATTAGAATTGGAAAAATAATTTTTGCCGAAAGGGTAGAAGGTTCTGACAAGCTTTTAAAATTGCAGGTGGATTTTGGATTTGAGCCAATGAAAATCCAAACAATGGAAAACCCGGAGGAAAAAGAAACTCCTGTGCCAATCCATAGGCAAATTATCGCGGGGATTGGAAAAGTTTATGAGCCCGAAAGCCTGATAGGGAAGGAATGCCCTTTTGCTTTTAACTTAGAACCAAAAATGTTGAAAGGCTTGGAATCACAAGGAATGATTTTGTGCCCAAGTATTGGAGGTTCTCCCGCGCTTTTACACCCGGACAAAGAAATCCCATCAGGAAGTTTAGTAAAATAACCGTATAGCTTTTTACGCGGCGGCTATTGACAGCCGCCTATTATTTGCTATAATCACTTTAGTTAAGTAAAGTACAATATGTTTTCAAAAAACGACGATAAAAAAATTAAGGATTTAATAAGCGTAATTCTTCTTTTGAAGAACTCTGGCGAGGCTAAGAAGTTTTTGCGTGATTTGCTGACCGAGTCAGAGCTTGTTGAGTTTGGCAATCGATGGAAAGCGGCCAGAATGCTCTCCGAAAAAATACCCTATATAAAAATCGTAGGTGAAACCGGTTTAAGCTCTACAACCATTGCGCGCGTTTCAGATTGGTTAAGCGGTGGAACCGGCGGCTACAAGCTAATGCTTAAAAAAATAAAAAAATAATTATGCTGGGACAATCACGAAAAATACAAATCGGAGTCATGGGATCGATGGCTGATCTCAATTACTCGAATGATTTTGAAAAAATTGCCGAGGATGTCGGTTATTGGGTTGCTAAAAACGGAGCAACGCTTATTTTTGGCGCGGAAAAAGATTACGACTCTTTATCTACCGCTGCGTGCAGGGGCGCAAAAAAGGCGGGCGGATTGACTGTTGGGGTAACCTATGGAAAAGGGCTGGGAATTTTTGAAAAAGATAATGTTGATATTGTAATCGCAAGCGGGATGGAGAGAGGGGGTGGAAGAGAGCTCCCGCTTGTATTAAGCTGTGATGCGATAATAACCATCAACGGCGGTTCGGGCACGCTTAATGAGATAGCAATTGCGTACCAGGCAAACATTCCCGTAATTGCTTTAGAAAATACCGGCGGATGGAGCAAAAAACTATCAGGGGAATATCTTGACGCAAGAAAACGGATAAAAATTGAATCTGCTAAAACGCCTCAAGAGGCCGTACAGAAAGCATTAAAATTAGTTAAATCAAAAAATGAAAAGAAGAATTAATGCATCTTTGATTAACCATCATAATCAACTCTTCCTGGAAGAGATTGGTTGTGATTAGCATATATTTTTTTTACACCCAATCCCTTCCCAGAAGGGATTTTTTGTTACTTCTGGAGGGATTGGACTTTTACAACACTTTTTAGGAGAGACCGATGAGCATTCCTTATGTTGTCTCCGAGGACATCCATCTTTTGCTGGAAAAATGGGCGCGCGAAAAAGGATTTATCCTGCCCCCGCAACAATTTTTCGACGAGTTGCGCCGGGACTTCTCCGAATTTATGCGGAGGATGTTTACGGGCTTTGAATTCGTCGGAGAGGCCGAGATTACAGAAGGACTTAATCGGATTATTTTCAGTCTTGGATTAGCCACTGTATCTCTGGACGAAGCGTACTTCCCCGCGCAGTTAACAATTAAGGTTGCCCGCTTAGTTGACGAACAGGGCAAAGACAGGGGGATAGGACGCAGAGCAGGGTCTGACCCGGTGCTTAAACAAATACGGCAGCTTAGGGAATCCAACACGCGAGAGGTCGTCCTTGTTGATGATGTAGTCTATTCGGGCGTTTCCATAAGCCGGGTGATTGACCTTCTCAACAGAGCAGGCATACGAGTTCCCGTTGTTTGCATAGGAATTGCAATCGCTGAGGGAAGGAACAAACTGGCCGATATGGGATGTGAAACCCGTTATGTGCGCCTGTACAACGGCGTAATAGACGAACTGTGCGAGCGGGATTTCTATCCGGGCGTGCCACTTTCAGGCCGCCTGCTTAACACGGGGGAAAATATAGGCGTGCCATACATTTTCCCGTTCGGGCGTCCCGGGGAATGGGCATCTATTCCGTCCAAATTCCAATTATCGTTTTCTCGGTTTTGCCTGTCCCAAACTATCGCTCTGTTTGAGGAAATCGAGAAATGCTCCTCGAGAGTTGTGCGATGCGGAGACTTAAGCAGGCAAGTTAAAGGGTTAGAGGGCCCCAGCTCGCGCTTTGTGGATTTGCTCTCTGATCTTTTGTGACTTTCAGCCCCTTGATAAAAATTAAGGGGCATTTTTTTGTAAAATTATTCGCGTAATTCTACTCATTTGAGATTTTTTCATGTTGACAGAAAACCTACAGAGATTATATTAAATATAGGTGTCGCAACAATTGGCCACAGAAAAGGAATGGTGCAACATGCCCAATGGAACAGAAGTCGAAACCGAGGCTAAGCCGGCCGCGAGTCCGCCAGTGGATCGGGGCAAGCAGTCCCGGGCCGTCGTAGGATACTTGACCTTGAAGGTTCTGGTAGCCGGCGGTGCCATGCCGACCCTGGACCAGATTGCCGTTACGCTTGGCGTTTCGCCAGACGTACCCGGGAAGGTCATCGCCAAAACTCACTCCCTTAGGCAGGATGTAATCGCAAAGCTGGCCGCCAAGGAGGGCAAAAGCCCAGAGGAGTTCTGCGCCAGGGCATTGCAGGTCAGCAGTGATGTCGCACGATTGTGCAAGAAGCTCGCCCTCTAGGCGGACGCTTCGTTGCGACGCAGGCTTCACATCAAGGCTCACTTGGAGTGAAGCTGTTTTTTTTGCCTGTTTTATCGGGTCAGTTCGTTGACCCGATGGCATCGGTTGAAAAGAAATAGATAAAGAGTAAAATAAGCAATATGAAAATATTTGTTAGCCACTCAAGCAGTTTTGATTTTGAAAATCAGATATATATTCCGCTTAGAAATTCGGAGATAAATAAACAGCATGAAATATCTTTTCCTCACGAGAATGGCAAAGACGTTATCACAAAAGATATAATTAAAGATAGCAACCTTGTGGTGGCTGAAATATCATTTTCTTCAACGGGGCAAGGCATTGAATTGGGCTGGGCTGATGTTTTTAACATACCGGTTGTCTGCATTTTCAAGACGGGAAGCAAATATTCAAAATCCATCGGCAAATTAACCGAGAATTTTATAGAATACGATGATTCGCCTGATATGATTGAAAAATTATCAAAGTATATCAATAATGGAAAATAAAATTATGGATTGTCCGTTTTGCAATATATACAAGGAAGACAGGACTATTAAAGAGACAGAGAATGCTTATGTTATTTTGAGCAATCCAAGATTGGTTGCGGGGCACACACTTATTATTCCTAAAAGGCATGTCACAAGTATTTCCCAGCTGACAAAAGAAGAACAAAGCGAAATTTTTGATTTGCTTGTGGAGTTTCAGGGAAAGATACTGGAAAAATTATCATCGGGGTGCGATATCAGGCAAAACTTTAAACCCTACGTAAAAAACAGCCAAACGCATGTTGGCCACGTGCATTTTCATCTTTTGCCAAGAGATTTTCAGGACGAGCTCCAAGAAAAAGCTGAAAAATTCAAAGACCCGTTATACAAAGATTTATCCGAGGAAGAAAAAAATAAAATCATAGCTTTGCTAAAATAATTATATTGTGCGACAAAAGCCGACACTTCAATATCGGCTTTTTGTTTGCTTTTATTTTTATTGACACACATTTTTATATGTGGTATTTTATATATAAATAACGTGCGACGAGCATAGGCCGAAAAAGGAGACAATCATGATGACACATGTGCGTTTCGGCGACATTGAAAGGCTGGTGAAAGAATGGAACGATAAGGAGCAAGTGGGAAAAGACTTTCCCAATGCCATTCCTGCACTGACCGTCAACACTGAGGGGGAAAACAGGAAATTGTTTCTCCGCGCGGCCCGGGAAATGAGCATCGAACCAGACGAACTACACAATTGGTTCGAGGAGGATCTGTGCGGACCGCTCGGAGCGCCTTCTCCAAACGTGAGTCCACTGCGCATAGCTGATATGCTCAGCACAGACGGACATCCTTGCCGCGCTCGCTCCGACCAACAGTGTGGGAAGAGAGCTGACCGACGAGGCGCGGGAGCATGAATTGTCGTAAGTTCTCGCTTCAGCAAGGCGAGAAGGGACCCCGGACACGCAGATCATCGCGTGCTCGGGGATTTTTTTGCGCGAATTAAGGCTTAGCAGAAAACCGCGATGCGGACTAATTTAATCCGCATTAAGATAGCGAAATCGTGCTCTTAGGCTACCGTACTTTTTGTTTGATTTTAATATTGACGTAATTTCTATATATGATATTATATTCATAGTACGAAAACAGTTGCCTTAACCGCCGCTGAAGCGCCAGAGCAACTGTTGGCGATAACACAAGGACAAGTAGCGCCGAGAAAAGGAGACTGACGTGGACAAGGCAAGGATTGAGACGATTGGCCTGGCGGTGGACGAGTGGAACTGGAAAGAGAAGGAGCTGAAGCCGGAGAAATACCCTGGCGAAGATCTTCCCTTGAACGACAGTACCGAGGAACTCGACAAAGAGCTTTTCCTCCGTGCTGCCAAGGAGATGGGCGTCACGCCGGAAGAACTCCGTGAGTGGCTCGCCGCGACCGCCCGAGAGCTCGCCGAGGGGAACCTCCTGGATCAGAACCTTGACGATGACGACGACGAGGAAGAGGAAGACTGGAGTCTCTTCCCCGACGATGACGAGGACGAGGAAGATGACGATGAGGATGAAGGCAAGAAAGACAGACCCCTCGACGAGGACGATGAGGAGGGTTAGTCCTCTAACAGGTTTTGCTCGCATATAGCGAGCGCGACACAAAGGCCCGATGACCAGCAAGGATGCTGGTTGCCGGGCCATTTTTCTTGCAAATTTTATCGGGTCAGTTCGTTGACCCGATGGCGGTGATTGAAAAGAAATAGATAAAGAGTAAAATAACAGAACAATAAAGATTTTTATGGCGGAGATAATTTTTAAAAAAGCGACAATTAAAGACATTCCGGTTTTGATAGAGATTGAAAAGAAGCTGATTGGCATCAAAAACTATTCTGCTGAGATTACAGAAAAAGGGTGGGAAGAAGTTTTTAATAAAAATAACGCAGTGGTTTATCTTATTTTGCGTGATGGCAAAATTGTCGGAGACGCATCTTACGAGATAAAGCCCGATGGCGTTGCTTATATCTCGGGACTTGCCATTGACCCGCAATTTCAAAAACAGGGGATTGGGCGGGAGGCAACCCGGCTTTTGCTGGAAGAACTGAAAAATATGAAAAGAATTGAGCTGGTAACGCATCCCGAAAACAGTGGCGCGCTGAAAATTTATCTTTCATTTGGTTTTGTAATAAAAGAGCAAAAAGAAAATTATTTCGGCGACGGCGAGCCCAGGATAGAGCTGGTCAAAGAAAATTCATTATGAAGATATATTTTGCGACCCATTCAACAACAACTGATAACGAAAAAGACATAGCTTCCGGCTGGAACAATATTGAGTTATCTCCGTTGGGCGTGCAACAATCAAAAAAGCTGGAAAATGCTTTGGGAGATATAAAATTTGATATTATTTGTTGCTCGGATTTAATTAGGGCAATAGATACTGTTAAAATTGCATTTAGAGAAAAAATTCCTGTTATCATTGATAAAAGATTGCGCGAATTAAATTACGGAGATTTTAACGGCAAACCCAAAAATATTGTTGATAAAATGAAAGCAGAAAGAATAAAAATGCCTTTCCCAAAAGGCGAGAGCTATGAGCAGGCGATAACAAGGGTTCAAGAATTTTTTAAAGAATTGAAACAAAAATATCCCGATAAGATAATTTTAGTTGTCGGCCACCGCGCAACTCAATTCGGATTAGATACTCTGACCGGCAAAACTCTTGAAGATTGCGTAAAAACTCCCTTCAAATGGCAACCCTTCTGGGAATATAATTTATAAAATAATCTTGTTGTGCGACAATCGCCGAGATTTTATCTCGGCTTTTTGGTTTTACGTCTGTTGACATTAATAATAAATAGTGCTATAATCCAAAGTGTAAGTTAGACAGCTTGTGGCTGTCTAATCGGTTCGTTGTAAATCTGAAAGGAGACATTTTAGCAGAAAAGTCCTAGCCCCTCGTTTTATCTCGCCATTGAAATGGCGGGGTTTGTCCATACAATCTCGTGAGAAGTTGGAAAGGAGCGCAAACATGCGCAAGGCGACAATAATGGTTGTGTTCGGAGTGCTCTGCCTGATGGTAGGGCAAGGCCAGAGCGGGTGCGATAATCGGAGGATCGAAGAATCGGCAAGTGGTGCCAAGCAAGCTTCTCCAGTCAAAGTACCGCTGAACTCCAGAGGCAACACGGTCGAACAGCAGAACATCAACGACCGCATTGCGGTGACCAATGACCCCACCAAGGTGATGTGGATTCACTTGATGGCCCTGGACGGCAAAATCATCAAGCGGATGCCGGTGGCTTGCAAGGTCACCAGTTCCAACAAGCGGTTGGAACCGAAGCACTATGTTGCTGATGGTCAAAACGTGGTCACCAGCAGCCTACCGAGCTATAAGGGTTTTCTCACAGACGAGGCCATCGGCCCCGACGGAACCCGTGGAGAATCGGACAACTACATTTACTGGTTCGACGCCATGCACAGATACCATCAGTATGGTACGGCGGGCGGCATTGGTTACCTGATCACCGATTACCCTATTGATCTCGTCAACCCACAAGACGAGGTGACGGGTATGTACAACATGAGCAAGGCCGCTCACGACTGGCAACTCCAGCAGGAGGAGCAACTGAGAATCAAGGAGGGCAAGTTCAAGGTCGAGGCGGAGAAGAAGTAGGACGAACGGGCACCAGAACGGAACAATTAACCTCGGGAACAGGAGAATCGCATGAGCAACAACTGGAATGGGTATCAGCAAGCGGCGGAGAAGGGTCCTTGGTCCATCACCTGGAAGGTCATCCTTTTCGTGGTGGCGTTTTCCGTGGTCGTGGGCGTCATCGGATACGGCTTCGGCTGGTTCGGCGAGGCGGCGGTGGTCGCCCAGCAGGAGTTCGGCCCCAAGGCCGCGCTCGAGAAGTACGAATGGTTCATCGACCAGAACGCCCGCATAAAGAAGATGGACCAGGACATCGTCATGTTCGAGAAGCGGGGCTCGTCGGTGGACGAGCAGTACAAGAGCTACGGCGACGACAGGTCCAAGTGGCCACCCCACATCCAGGTCCAGTTCAATAGGGAGCGTCAGCAAGCGAGGGAAGATCTCATCGCTGTTGCTTCCCAACGGAACAACCTGGCCAGGGAGTACAACGCTTCAAGTTCGAAGTTCAACTGGGCGCCGTTCAAGACCAAGCCCAATCCGCCCAAGGAGAACTTCGAGGAATACGTCGTCAAGTAGTTGCGCCACCCGGTGCAACTGAATGTCTCATGTCCCCACGCAGATCAAAGCGCGTTGGGGATTTTTTTTGCAAAAATATAGATAAAGAGTAAAATAACTCAATGGAGCAGATTAAGTTAATCAATATTAGAAATGTTTCGGATGAGGAGGCGGATGGATATAAAATTCGCGAGGCGGCGAGGGCGATTGTTTTTGATAGCAATAAATTAGTTGCTTTGCTTCACGCAAC
Organism: Candidatus Staskawiczbacteria bacterium; assembly: GCA_903885445.1. Lineage (GTDB taxonomy): Bacteria > Patescibacteriota > Minisyncoccia > Minisyncoccales > Staskawiczbacteraceae > XYD1-FULL-39-28. Next base: position 95,156 of record CAISIO010000036.1, on the reverse strand, counting down.
AAAAACTTTTTATTATAAATTACCCGGCGGAGGAATTGAAAAGGGCGAAACAAAAGAAGAAGCTTTAAAACGGGAATGTTTGGAGGAAATTGGATGCAATGTTAAAATTACCGGTGAATTGGGTTTGACCGTGGAATACAGAAAGGAATTTAATCTAAAACAGATTTCATATTGCTATATTGCCGAGCTTGTTGGAGAAAAAGGCGTTCCACATTTGGAAAAAGATGAAGCCGAGGAAGGTTTCGAAACAGTTTGGGTTTCGCTTGATGAAGCAATAAAAAAAGTTAAGGAAAGCAAACCAATAGTTCTAGACGGCCCATATATGGTCACCCGAGATTTAGCCCTGCTCCAATCCGCCAAAGAAAAAATAAAAATATAATAGACAGAATAAATCAATTTGGCGACGAAAGCTATCAAAAAAAATTTAATCTAAAATTTAAAATAATACGTAATAATAGGTGTTGACTTCGCCATATATTTGTGATAAACATAGAAATCTCTGGCAAAAAAAGTTATCCACAGTGTCTAACAAACGGGCTTTGTGATAAAATAATAAAATAATTCCCATGTTGAAATTTAGAAAATTATCTATAAAAAAAGCTAAAACAGAGGTAGCTGATTTTATTGCGAAAGAAAAAACTAATGGAGTAAAAACCTTAAGTGCTTTTGATATAGTATTGAGCTTAAAAATACCTGCCGATCAAGTAGAAGAAGTTCTCAGTGATTTCACAAAAGAGAAAAGAATAAAGGAATTAAATGGATAGCAAAAAGAAAAAAGTCTGTTTTTACGTTAATGAGCACGGCTGGATACTTTTATTTCAGTTATTGGGTAAAACGGTTCTATGCGCGGAAAAAGTAAAAAATAAAGGGTACCAGTCTGACGCAACCAATCAACACAGAATGTGCGTATTAGAATGCGAAGGTGGCGTCAAGGTTAAATCAAAACTTTACGATATTTCAAAATTTATAATAGAGGAGTAAACACAAAATTATGACAAATCCAAATCCAGAAGAAAAACCAACTCAACCAAAACCTCCGACTAATATACAAGAAATAATTGACAAGGGAAATAAGATTTATGATGGGCTTAAGAATGCTTTGGAACCCATACAGAATGGTAAATATATAGTTATTGAAGTTAATTCGGGAAAACAATTTATTGGGAACACAACCGACGAGGCAATTGCTTCGGCAAAAAAAGAATTCCCCACCCAAATAATGTTTATAAGAAGGATAGGACAGGGGGACAAAGCTTCCCGCTATTCCTTGAATTTTAATCCTTGCTATCAGTAATATGATTGGAATTTTTGACGCACGCGATGGTAGCCCGAAGGTTGTCATAGAAATCAGCGGCAGTAAAGAAGGCTACAAAAAACAAATAACTGCGTTATTTGATACAGGCCATTCTGGAAGTTTGTCTTTACCTATCCTTGATTTAATTGACATAGGAGCACAATTGTCTTCCGTAGGAGAAGCAGAGCTTGCTAATGGCTATCCGATACCAGTATTATATTTTTCCGTAAAAGTAATAGTAGACGGAGTAGAAAAGCAGGTATTAGCTTCTATGATTGATAATCCAAAATCCACAGAAGCAATTTGCGGCGTTGAATTATTTTCCTCTCATATTGCTTTAGTGAATTTTAAAAAACAAGAATTGAAGTTTGTTAAAGCGGAGGAAGTAGAAGAAAAAAAAGAATAAACACGTTAACAATCGTAAGATTAGTTCAAAAACAAAACCGCCATTGGCGGTTTTTTGTTTGACTATAATCATATTTTGTTGTATTAATTATCTATCGCGACAAGTTGTCACGAAGAGTCCCTTGTAAGGAGAATACTGATGAAGGCTTGCACAACTATGGTTATGGCAACCTGTCTGCTCTGTTCCGGCGTTTCCCCAGCGGAAGTCATCGAGACGTATTCCTTCGATGGGGGGTTCGGCATGCACCGCATCGTCCACGAGATAAATACAGCCATCTTCGTTGGTGATCAATGGGGCGATAATCCAATCTCTCCCCCAATTTTGGACATAACCGTTGGCATCCAGGATGTAGGGAAGACCTTTATCGCTAACAGAGACAATGACCCTAATTTTGCGGCATTCGTCGCATTTGCAACGGACGGCATTGATGACTCAATGATTATGCCAATCCTTTTTACATCCGATGACCCAAGTAAATGGGATATTTGGATGTCTATATGCGACGGCAATGGTCATGACCTGCAAGGATACCGAATTGACAGTATAAGCGCTACTGTTGAGTATCTTACAATAGATATCCCAGGAGAAAACGGTCAACATGATGGGATTTGGACAGACTTTTATCTAACTGTTGATTATCGAATAGAGGGCGTAGCTATACCCGAGCCAGCGACGATTGTACTACTCGGTTTGGGCACTATCACCCTCGTCAGGCGTCAACGGCAGTATAAACAATGAGGCTTCTTCGCGATGTTAGTAGGTGCTTCTGACGGCGACGTCATTAGCACTATTTTTTTGAATAAATAACTTTTTTATTTAGCAAAATTCTGATAGAATAAATCAACTATGGAAATTGAAAAGGATAAAATTTATTCTGTATCGGAGTTTATTACGGTGGTTAATGCGGATTTGAAGTGGATGAAGGCGAGGATTGTGGGGGAGGTGGGCGAGGCTAAGGCTGGGCCAACAGGGCATATGTATTTTACTTTGAAGGATGAGAAAGATGGGACGATGTTGAATTGCATAATGTGGAGCTCAAAGTATAGATTGTTTGGGATTACTTTGGAGCCGGGGAAGAAAATTGTGGCTTATGGAGCGCCGGAGATTTATGCTCCAAACGGGAGGCTGTCTTTTATTGCAGATACAATTGAATTGGCTGGCGAGGGCGATATAAAAAAACAGTACGATGAATTGAAAAACAAGCTGGCCAAAGAAGGGCTTTTTGATTTGGAGAATAAAAGGGCAATTCCAAAATATCCGCACAAAATTGGGGTGATTACCTCAAAACAAGGGGCGGTCATACACGACTTTTTAAATAATATTGGCAAGTTTGGGTTTGATATTAAAATGATTGATTCAAGGGTTGAGGGGCAGGGGGCGGTGGAAGATTTGCTGGAGTCAATTAAAACATTTAGAAAAAAAGATATTGATGTGCTGGTTATTATCAGAGGGGGCGGGTCAATGGAATCGCTGATGCCTTTTAACAATGAACTGCTGGTGCGCGAGGTGGTGGGGTTTCCTGTGCCGGTGCTGGTGGGAATTGGGCACGATAAAGATGTTCCGCTTGTTGCAATGGCAGCTGACAGAAGCGAATCAACTCCAACTGCCGTGGCTAATTTGCTGAATGAATCGTGGGAACAGGCGTTGTTGTTGCTGGAAAGGTTTGAAAGGAAAATTTTTGCCAGTTATGGGCTGATTTTTGAAAAGTATAAAACAATTGAAAACAAGTTTAAAATATCTTTGCAGAATTTTAAAAACAATATCTTGAATATTGGCGCCAATTTGGATAAGCAAATGGAAAGCTATTTTACAGGGTTTATCTTATTGTGCGACAAAACACGCGAAAAACTGAATGGAATAGAGAAAGTGGTAAATCTTAATAATCCCGAAAGGAATTTAAAGCTAGGATATAGTATTGCGTCGGTTGGCGGGAAAATAGTCAGGAAGACAAGCGACACAAAAATCGGGCAAGACGTGAATATAAAAGTTTCTGATGGTATAATTGTTTCAGAAGTGAAAGAAATTAAATAAAAATATAAAATAAAAATGGCAAAAGAAACTAACAATCTAAATAATAATCTGAAAAAACTTTCGGAGATATCGGACTGGTTTGATAATAGGGAAGAAGTGGATGTGGAAGAGGGCTTGGCAAAAGTTAAAGAGGCGGTGGTTTTGATAAAAGAAAGTAAGGAAAGATTGAAACAAATAGAAAACGAGTTTGAGGAAATCAAAAAAGAAGTCGAGGCAAAGGATGATGGAAAGTAGACCAAATTCACGTAAAAAGCCGTAATACTAAGTACGGCTTTTAATTGTTCGTAATTTTGAATAAATGATTAAAGCAAATAGAATTTTACAAAATTCAGGCTGGTGGATAATATCTATTTTATCTTTGGCACCTCTGTTATTTTGGCTTTTTGGAAATCCTTATGGTTCGCCATTGAAGTTTATGTTTTCTAGTTTATCGGTTTTCGCCAAGGACATTGGCGATGTTTTTGGGCTTTGCGGAATGGCGATGTTTTCTTTGGTTATAATTTTATCTGCGCGCTTGAAAATCTTTGAGAGATTTTTCAAAGGAATTAACGACGCATATACCGCCCATCATTTTTTTGGCGGAGTGGCGCTTATCTTATTGCTATTTCATCCGCTTTTCCTAGCTTATAATTATCTTTTGATTTCTTTTAGGCAAGGAGCTTTGTTTTTGTTGCCCGGAGCAAATTGGGCGCAGAATTTCGGCACAATCGGGCTTCTTGTTATGATAATTACGCTTGTAATCACTTTTTACACAAAAATAAAATACCAGGTTTGGCGGTTTACGCACAAATTTTTGGGGCTGGCATATGTTTTCGCCATTTTTCATACTTTCTTAATCAAGTCAGACTTATCATTTAATAATGGGCTAAGAACATACTTTTTAGTCCTGGGAATTACCGCAATTGTTGCTTTCTTTTACAGGACTTTATTTGCAGATTATTTAGTTAAAGTTTTGAGATATACTGTAAAAGATATAAAATTATTGCCAGATAAAATATGGGAAATAGAATTTAAACCGGTGGGCAAGGAGATTAAATTTACATCAGGACAATTTGGATTTATTAAATTTTATAGCAAGGAATTATCAAGGGAATTGCACCCGTTTTCGTTCAGCTCCAATACGGGATCTCCGTTGAAGATTGCCGTAAAAGAATTGGGAGACTACACAGACAAACTTGGAAGCTTGAAAGTTGGAGACTTGGTAAAAATAGAAGGGCCGTTTGGGGTTTTTAATTTTAGAAACCATAGCAACAAAAAACAGGTTTGGGTGGCTGGCGGAATCGGGATTACTCCATTTTTGAGCATGTTGAGAAGCTTGGACGAAAAAGACAGTGAATATAAAATTGATTTGTATTATTCTATTAAAGATGAAAATTGCCTTGCGTTTGCAGATGAAATACAGGAAATCGCCGGCCTAAATGAAAATTTGAATGCAACTATTTGGATATCAAAAGCAATGGGATTTTTGACAGCAGATGCGATTAAAGAAAAAACGCAGGACTTAATGGAGAGGGATATCTTAATTTGCGGGCCGGCAATCATGATGGACACAATGAAAAAGCAGTTTTTGGCGCAAGGAGCGCTAGAAAAGCAGATACACATTGAAGAGTTCCAGCTCTACTAATATCTTGCCCAACGTGCTATGATTGCCAGTCAGCATAGATAGTATTAACTGAAAATAATATGTTAAAGAATATAGTTACAATTTCGCTGATGATATTTATAGTCGCGGTTGTCGCGGTGCTCGGCGCCGGAGTTTTTATGAGTTCAAAAAATGCTGTGAATGCGCCAGTATTAACAAGCAACCAAAATGTAAATTTACCGCCGAAAACAACTCCTGTTATAGTCCAAACTGGCGATGACGAGTCTGGCGACGATGGGCCGACGCCCGCGCCAACTCCTGTCCCAACGCCAATCCCAACTCCTATACCCACGCCTACACCTACACCCATTCCAACGCCAACGCCCTCGGGAATAACGGCATCTCAAATTGCAACACACAATAGTTCAAGCAATTGCTGGCTTATAATAAATAACAAAGTTTATAATGCAACAAGCTACATACCAATACATCCTGGCGGACCGGGCCAAATAATTCCTTATTGCGGTCAAGACGCGACGTCTCTTTTCAGCCAGGTACACTCGCAGCGCGCTTGGAGCATTTTAAATAATTATTATGTCGGAAATTTTGCTGGATAGTGAATTAATAAAGAAGTATCTAAATGGCGACGGAAGCGCGCTGGAGATTTTGATTGCAAAATATTTGAAACTGATTTACAGTTTTGTGTATAATAATGTTGGGAGCCAAACAGACGCCGAAGACATAACGCAGGAAGTTTTCGTGAAAGTTTGGAAAAATTTAAAAAAGTTTGACCAGAAAAAAAACTTTAAACCGTGGGTTTTCCAGATAGCTAAAAATACATCTATAGATTTCTTGCGAAAGAAAAAGTCCATACCGTTTTCAAAATTTGAAAATGAGAAAGGCCAGAATCCGCTGGTTGATAATATCGCCGCAAAACCGTTAAATTTAATAGAAAAGTTAAGCGATGAAAAGACCGTGATGGCTGTCATGGGAACTCTTACCCAAAATGAACAGAAAATTATAACAATGCGCCATACCGACGGAATGAGCTTTAAGGAGATCGCCGAGGAATTCAATGAGTCTATAAATACGGTAAAAAGCAGGTATCGCAGGGTGCTGGGCAATATGAGAAAGAACATCAAGCAAAATTAAATGCAGTTGACAAACCAAAACGCAATTGTCTTGCGTATTAGATATTAGTTATGAACTCGCAACTCCAAATTGAGCCACCGGGGAATTTGCTGGAAAAAATTATGAAACGCATTCATCATGAAGAGCGTGTTTTAATTTGGAGAAAAGTTATTTTGTTTTCAGCCACTCTGGCGGCATCGGTAATTGGGTTTATCCCTGCTTTTAGAATGGTTTCTGCCGACTTTGCGCAGTCAGGATTTTTTAATTTCTTTTCCTTGATATTCTCTGACTTTTCATCGGTGGCAGTATATTGGAGAAGTTTTACTCTTATGTTGCTGGAAACATTGCCGGCGATAAGCTTGGCGGTATTTTTGGCGGTAGTACTAACGCTTTTGCAATCAGCCAGATCTCTTACTAGAAACGTAAAAACAATAATATATGCAAAATAATATTTTAGAATCAAAAACATTTAAGATAGTAATTTTGAGCGTAGCGGGCCTGATTGTTCTAGTTTTTGTTTTCGGAATGGGAGTTTATACCGGGACAAGGCGGGCAGATTTTTCTTTCAGATGGGCAGAAGCCTATCACAGTAATTTCGGCGGTCCTCAGGGAGGGTTTTTGGGGGACCCAGCGGGAAGGGGATTCACTCCCGGCAACGGCGTATTCGGACAGATAATAAAAATTGAAGGAACGAGCCTGACCATAAAAGGCAAGGACGGCGTTGAAAAAGTTATAATCGCGGACGAAGATGTTAGCATAAAATTTCAGAATAAAAGCGAAAAAATAACTGACCTTAAAATTGGCGATAATCTGGTTGTAATCGGCCAGCCCAATGCAACCGGACAAATTGAAGCGCAACTCATAAGAGTAATGCCAGCTCCTCTGGCCGTTCCACAAAATAAATAATTTTAACACTCAACTTATGATGAATGCTATTAAAAAAATAGCCGGATTTTTCAAAAATTTTATATTCAAGCATAAAATAATCAGCATAATTATAATTTTGTGTTTGTTGGCCGGCGGATATTGGTGGCGCGCATCTTCAACCAACACAAGCGGGCAAACCCGTTATGTTTTAGCTTCGGCCGAAAACGGGACAATAATTTCCTCGGTTTCCGGAACAGGCCAGGTTTCAGCTTCCAATCAAATGACCCTTTCACCGGGCTCGGGCGCGTCCGGGAGAATTGTTTATTTAAATGCGGTTTCCGGCCAGAAGGTTGCAAGAGGGACTCTTTTACTTGAGCTGGACACAACTGAAGCGCAAAAAACAATAACAAGCGCCGAATCAAGCCTTCAGTCAACGCAAATTTCTCTAAAAAAATTGGAGGGCGACCCGTTGTTGAGCGTTCCGCAGAACAAACAAAACGCAATTGACGCTTTAAACCAGGATTACCAGTCGGGATACAATACAATTTCAAATATTTTCACCGATTTACCGACGGTTATGACTGATTTGCAGGGCATTATCTACGGAAACACTTTTAATGGCTACCAGCAAAATATCGACTACTATACATATGGCGCATACAATTATGACGAAAATTCTTTAACATTTAAAAATAGCCTGGTGAAGTCTTATAAAACAGCTTCCGACGAATATACAAAAAATTTCAATGACTATAAAGCAACAACAAGATTTTCTGATAACACAACCATTGATTCCTTAATTACCGAAACATACAATACTACAAAAGATATTTCCCAGGCGATAAAAGATACCAACAACCTTATCCAATTTTATATTGATACTTTAACTAAATACAACATAAAAATACCAGCAGGAGCGGCAACCCATCTTTCATCGGTAAACAGCGACGCAAGCAAGACTAATTCGGACATTATTACTTTATTAAATGCTCAAAATACAATAAAAAACGACCAAAGCGCCATCACAAATTCGGATTTGGACTTGCAGTCCCAGCAGCTATCGCTTCAAAACAGCCAGAACTCGCTCAATAACGCGAAAGCCGCTCTCGCAAATTATTATATTTACGCGCCCTTTGACGGAGTCGTGGGAGCTGTCAGCGTGAAAAAAGGCGACACAATTTCTTCGGGAACATCTGCCATAACTTTTATAACACAAACCGAAATGACCCAAATTTCCTTGAGCGAAGTTGACATTACGAAAATAAAAGTGGGGCAGAAAGCAATTCTTACTTTTGATGCAATTGACGGTTTGAGCATTGCCGGCCATGTTACGGGAACAGACACCATAGGAACCGTCAGCCAAGGCGTGGTGAATTATAATGTGCAAATTACTTTTGATACGCAAGACGACAGAATAAAACCGGGAATGAGCGTAACGGCCAGCGTAATCACAAACACCGCGCAAAATGTTTTAACTGTCCCCAATAGCGCGGTTAAATCCAGAGGCGCGGTTAGCTATGTTTTGGTTCTTAGCCAGAAACAGGATTTGACAAGCGCGACAGCAAGCCAAGGATTTATTCCCGCAATAGCTCCAATACAAAAAACCGTCCAAATTGGAGTTGCCGACGGTACAAATACGGAAATAACCTCAGGATTATCCGCAGGAGACCAAGTTGTCGTAAGAACAATTGCCGGTACTACAACCGCTGCTGCCACCAGCGCCGCTTCAAGTGCAAACAGAACAGCCGGCGGAGCAACGGGAGCAACCAGAGGCTTATTTATCGGCGGAGGAGCAGGGGGAAGACCGGGAAATTAAGAATCAAACGTGATTGAAATTAAAAATATCGTAAAAATTTACCAAACAGGAACCGTTGGGTTTCAAGCTCTTTCCGGTGTGAGTTTTAATATAAAAGACGGCGAGTTTGTGGCAATAATGGGACCCTCCGGTTCCGGGAAGTCGACTCTAATGCACATTTTAGGATGCCTGGATACGCCCACAACAGGATCCTATTTTTTAGACGGCAAAGACGTTTCGACCTTGAACGAAGACGAATTGGCTGACATAAGAAAAAATAAAATCGGTTTTGTTTTCCAGGCATTTAATCTTTTGCCAAGAGCAACAGCCTTGCGAAACGTATCCTTGCCATTGGTTTATACCGGCGTCGAAAAAATAGAACGCGAAAAAAGAGCCAGGGCATCATTAAAAGCAGCCGGGCTGGACGAGGAATATTTTGATCACTTGTCGAATCAATTATCGGGCGGACAAATCCAAAGAGTCGCAATTGCCAGGGCTCTGGTTAATAATCCGACTTTGATTTTAGCTGACGAACCGACGGGAAACCTGGATTCAAAAACCGGTGAAATTGTTTTGGAAACTTTCAGAAAATTAAATAAAGAACACGGAAGGACTATTATACTTATCACGCACGAACACGATGTGGCAGAGCATGCTGACAGGATTATTTTTATAAAAGACGGGCTTATAACAAGCGACTCAAAAGACCACAAGAAAAGATAAAATGAAATTATCTGACACGTTAGAGGAAACATTTTTAGCATTGACGTCGAACAAGGCCAGAACCGGGCTTACGATTTTAGGTATTGTAATTGGAATAAGCTCGGTAATTGTGATGGTGTCAGTAGGGCAGGGCGCGACAAGCTCTATACAGGCAAGCATTGAATCAACCGGGTCTAATCTTCTAATGATAACTCCGGGCGCCGCTAGAACCTTTGGAGCGGGAGTGCGTTCGGCCGGCGGAACAGCCCAGTCGCTTACGGTTGATGACGCAAACGCCATCGCCAGCCAAGTTTTGTCTGTCCAATATATGGCCCCCGAGGTTTCAGGCAGATACCAGGTGGTTTACAAAGGAAATAACACAAACACTTCCATAATGGGAACTGGCGACACGTATCCAGAAGTGAGGAACTTGGGCGTTGACCAAGGAGTTTTTATTTCTTCACAAGACGTTGATAATGTTTCAAGAGTCGCGGTTATTGGTCCGACAGTTGTGGTTGATTTATTTGGAACCGATGCTGTTCCAAGCGACGCGATTGGGCAGACTATAAAAATTAACAAAATGGAATTTCAGGTTATTGGAGTTACAAAAGCAAAAGGCGGAAGCGGGTTCCAAAATCAGGATGACAGGATTTATATTCCATATACGGTTTCGCAAAGATATTTTACGGGAAATAAATATTTATCAGAAATAGATTTACAAATTTCCAGCTCTAATTTAATGACAGGGGCGCAAAATGATGTTACCAGTTTGTTGTTGGAGCGCCACAATATTGCCGACTCGACGATGGCTGATTTTACGGTGCAAAACCAGGCGGATATACTATCAAGCATTTCCAGCGTAAGCCAAACTTTAACAATTCTGCTTGGAGCAATTGCGGGAATCTCTTTGCTGGTGGGCGGAATTGGAATTATGAATATGATGCTTACAACTGTCACAGAAAGAACAAAAGAAATTGGCCTTCGCAAAGCAATTGGAGCTAAAGCCAAAGATATAACTTTGCAATTTTTGACAGAAGCTGTGGTTTTAACGTTTACGGGCGGATTAGTGGGGGTTTTTTTGGGCTGGATAATTTCGTGGGGAATTAAATACTTTAATTTTTACCAGACGCAGGTTTCTTTATTTTCAATAATTTTGGCGGTTGCGGTTTCAGCGGGCATTGGAATTGTCTTTGGATATTATCCTGCCAAAAGAGCCGCAAAACTCAATCCAATTGAAGCTTTAAGATATGAGTAGTATAATATTAATTAATAAATCAAAAAATTCATGGGCAAAAAAAATATGATAATAGTTTCGACAATTGTTTTGGTCGTCGTGGCCGGCGGGGCTTTTTATGGGGGAATGCTTTACGGTAAAAGCCAAAATGCGCGCCCGGCCTTTTCAGCCGCTAACTTCCAGGGGGCAAGGGCAAATAGAACAGGAATCGCGGGAGCTGGAGCTGGTGGTAATTTTGTTTCAGGAAGCCTTATTAGCAAAGACAGCAACAGTATTACTGTAAGCTTGCCTGCAGGCGGATCAAAAATTGTTTTTTATTCAAACACAACGCAAATACAGCAGTTGATCCTGGGAAACGCGGGTAATTTACTGCCAGGGAACTGCCAGCTGGTAAACGTTACGGGCGCTCCTAACTCTGATGGCAGTTTTACGGCCCAGTCAATCCAAATAAGAAGCGACCCAAAATGTATGCCAAGTTCAAATAATAAATAAAATCATGAATAAAATATCTATAATATTAAGCATCATAATAGTAGTAATGTTAATTGCGATAATCGGCGTAATTTGGTTGGCCTGGGATAAATCAACTACAGACGAACGCATGAAAAAAAATGCGGCGGCTGAGCAAAATATTAATTCAAACAATTCAAATAATTTTATGATACAAGGTATGAAAGTAGAAATTTTAAAACAGGGGACTGGCGAGGGAGCAAAAAATGGAGATTCAGTCACAGTAAATTACTCGGGAACTTTAACGGACGGAACACCGTTTGATTCAAGCCTTAACCCGGGAAGAACGCCTTTTGAGTTTTCATTGCCCGGCCAGGTTATACAGGGCTGGAATTTGGGGGTTTTGGGAATGAAGGTCGGCGAAAAAAGAAAACTGACAATTCCACCAGAATTAGCCTACGGAGAGAGAAGCCCGAGTCCGCTGATTCCCGCAAACTCAACCTTGGTATTTGAAATCGATATGCTTTCTATTAACGGAAAATAGAAAAATTAAAACAAAGATGCGCTTGACGGCGCTTTTTTGTTGTAGTAGATTTGAATTAGTTGAGAGACAGTTGGCGGGTGCCGATACGGACCCATGTGGTCAAAATGGGCAACGATGGCCCCCAATCGGTCACGCACTACGGGCAGAATCCAACCCCCGGCATCGTGAAGCGGCGAATGCAAGGTCTCCGTGGGAATCTTATGTTTCCGGGCACAGCGCGGCGAGCGGAGGAATGCGGACCCGCGCACCAGGAATACATTCCCGCAACGCATTACCGCCGGAACTCACCCGTCAACTGTTTTATTTACCATCTTTGCTTGGCATAGTACTGCCAGCAGTTCCTTTCAAACGTCAGCCCAGCCGTTACGCTGGGCAAGCATGCGGTCGTCCCTCGGCCGTGCAGTAAGGCCACGGGAGAATGCCCCCTCCCGTGGCCGATTTTTTTTGTATTATTACATTGACAATGCCTCAATTTTGTAATATAATAAAAAATTATGAAAATACCTAAAAATTTATTAATAGCCGGAATTGCAATCGCGGTAATCATAATTGCCGTGGTTTTATATTTTATTTTCGGCAGTAATTCGCCAATAAAAATATTTTCAGTCGAGGCAAAAAATGGCGACGTTACAGAAAGAATAAATTTAACAGGGCAGGTACGAGCCTCCCAAGGAGTTGACTTGGCTTTTGAAACACAGGGAAGGATTGTGGCAAATTATGTAAAAGTCGGCGCCAAAATTTATAGCGGGCAGGCTCTTGCGGCAATCGACAGCTCGGTTTTGCAATCCCAATTAAAACAAGCGCAAGCACAATTGGACGCTTTGAACATAGACACCGTACAAAGCAAAACAAGCGCAAGCCTGCAAACTCTTTATGCTGGCAGTTTGAGCGCCGTGCAAAAATCTGTAACCGCGGCAAAGGATATTTTGCTTACAATTTCCGACATACAATACAGCCATTTTACCGCCCAAAATCAGCAAAACATCGCCCTGCAGGACGTGAAAGCAAGGGCAGTTAATTCTTTGCTTGGCCGCCCGGACGCCGGATCTTGGACATCGCAGGCGATAAGCCAATTAAATGGCGGGGCTTTTGGATTGGTCCAGGATGCAATAAATAGCCCGACGCAGGAAAATATAGATAGAGCGCTTTCAGCTTCGCAAATTGCTTTGCAAAATGTGGGCGATTCGGTCAACGCTTTGCCGATTGACCCGTCAATGGCTTCTACGGAAAGAGCGGGCATAAGCGCGGCAAAGACAAATATTAATTTAGAAATTATTACTACTTCCGCCAATATACAAGCAATTTCGGCGCAAAAGGTTAATAATTCCGCGACAATAAGCACGACGGACGCGCAGATTGAAGCGGCGCAGGCAAACATTGGCGCCATAAAAACTCAAATTTCAAAGACAGTAATTTGGGCGCTATTTGCAGGCCAGGTGGATAAAGATAACATTGTTTTAGGACAGATTGTTTCTTCAAATGTTCCCGTTATAACAATCTCAAATAATAATTTAGAAATAAATACCAATATTTCCGAAATAGATTTAACTAACGCAAAAGTTGGCGGCCAAGCAAATGTAACGCTTGATGCCTTTGGAACTAACGCTGTTTTCCCGGCCACAATTATTTCCATTGATTCGGCGCCCACAATTATAAACGGCGTGTCGGCTTATGGAGCAAAGCTAAAATTTAAAAGCCAAGATAGCTCAATAAAACCGGGTATGACTGCGAATATAATTCTAGTTTCTGAAACTCACACAAATGTTTTGCTGGTTCCCAAATCAGCAGTTATACAAAATAATAACAAGTATTTCGTAATCGTTGACAGCGGAAATCCAAAGAAAGAAACAAGAGAGGTTTCGATTGGGCTCAGCGACGATAAAAATGTTGAAATTATTTCAGGATTAAAATTGGGCGAAAGAGTATTAGCCTATTAAAACTATGGAAAATAATATAGAAGGAACCGAACAAAAAATAGTAAAAAATACACGTAACAAAATATTAATTGTTGCCGGCATTGCCGTGATAATTTTAGTTGGAGCGGGCGGGCTTATATATTGGAGTATCGCTTCTAGCAGAGTTTACATAGAAAATTCAACCATTTCTGCGCCGGTTATAAATTTATCTCCAGCGGTTGGAGGAATATTACAGGAAGTTTTCGTTAATATTGGAGACAACGTGCAGATATCTGCTCCAATAGCAAGAGTAGGGAACGAGCTTATTAAAGCGCCTTCGGTGGGCCAGATTCTATCTATAAACACAAATGCCGGAGCTTCTTTCGGGCCGGGACAGCCGGTTGCCACGATGATGAATCGTGAAGATTTGAGGGTTGTGGGCCAGGTCCAGGAAGATAAAGGGCTGAAGGATATTAAAATTGGGCAAACAGCTATTTTTACGGTTGATGCCTTCGGGTCAAAACAATATCCTGGGATTGTTGACCAGATAAATCCTACTGCCAACTCGGGCGATATTGTTTTTAATATTTCCGGCGCCAGGCAGGAAAACGATTTTGACATTAAGGCCCGGTTTGATATAAGCCAATACCCGGAATTGAAAAATGGGATGTCTGCAAAGCTTTGGATTTACAAATAAAATCCAAATGATTGAGGAAACTCACAAAAATTTTAAGTGGCTGGTATTACTGACCGTAATCATCGGAACTTTTTTGGGCAGACTGGACCAAACAATTGTGAATTTGGCCCTGCCAAAAATAATTACCGACTTTAAAATTACAGTCACCTCCGCCAGCTGGATTGCGACCGCGTATATTTTAGCTAACGCGGTTTTTGTTCCCATTTGGGGAAAACTTGGAGACACAATCGGCAGAAAAAAAGTTTATATTTTAGGATTTTCAATTTTTATTTTTGGCTCGGCATTGGCGGGTTTTGCCTGGAACCTGAGCTCTATGCTTGTTTTCAGGGTTATTCAAGCAATTGCCGGCTCGGCTGATTACCCCACAGCAATGGCAATCTTGGCTGTAACTTTTGCAAACGGAAAAGAACGCGCGCAGGCTTTGGGCTTGTGGTCCGTCTCCTTTGCGGCCGCCTCGGTATTCGGCCCGTTAATCGGAGGCCCGATGATTGATATTTTCGGCTGGAGGTCAATATTTTTGCTAAACATTCCTGTTGGAATTGTCGGCTTAATAATGGCGTTTATATTTGTAAGAGAATCTGTGTCAGAGCACAAAACAATACACTTTGACTGGTGGGGCGCGATTAGTCTTGGGGGCGCGCTTTCGGCGCTGGTTTTGGTTCTTGACCAGGGAAATGTTTGGGGATGGTTTGCTTACCAAAGCGTTGTTTGTTATTTTGTCACCATTTTATTTACTTTCATATTTTTGTATATCGAAGCAAAAGCAAAAGAACCGATCGTTGACCTTAAGTTTTTTAAAAACAGCGTTTTTGTTAATACTCTGGTAAATAACTTTGTTGTTTTTATGGCTTTGATGGGAGCTGTATTTTTAATCCCAATTTTTGTTGAAACATATTTGGGTTTTGACGCCACAAAAACCGGATACATATTTATACCGATGGCATTCTTTATGGTTATATCTTCGGCAATAGGAGGAAGCCTAACAGGTAAAATACAGCCAAGATTAGTTATTTTCATCAGTACTTTTGTAGCGGCAATGGGAGTATACATGTTTTCTTTTTTAGATCCGCGGTCAACCATCATAGATGTAATCATCCCGCTTTCGGTGATGGCTATGGGTTTGGGTTTTGGAATGGCGCAAAGAACCTCGGTCATTGCAGCGGTTGTGCCAAATGAAGAAATGGGAATTGCCTCATCTATACTGGCGCTTGGCAGAAATATCGCGGGTGCTTTCGGAATTGCGGTTTTCGGTACGATACTAACTAACGCGACTAACGCTAATATTTTAAACACCGCCTATCATAGCGCTATAAAAATTATAAATCCGACAATATACCAGCAGGCCGTGGAGCTGATTATTTTAAAAGCGCAAATTGACGCGTACAAGCCGGTTTTTACTGTCGCCTCAATTTTATTGTTCATTGGTTCGGTGCTTTCTCTGTTTATAATAGTTTCCAAGGAGAGAATGATGACCGGCCACACCGGCGAAGAAACCTTCGTTGAAGTGTAAATTATTAGGTGATATAATTATTTAATAATATTAAATTAAATAAATTTATGTTTTTTGCAGCGCTAATTATTGCATTAGGTTTGGCAATCCTGCTGAACACGTTAGGAATAATGAACGGAAGCTTCTGGGGATTTTTCTGGGCAATATTTTTTATAGCCGCCGGAATAAAAATGATGATGCGCAAGGGCAAGTGCCCGATGTGCGGATGGGGTCATTTTATGCGCAAGCAAGAATGCGAATGCGAAGATTGCGATTGCGACCACGACAGCGACGGACAGGACCACCACTAATTAAAAAGCGCCAAAGGGCGCTTTTTTTGTGGCGTTTAACGTAATACTAATGTAAAAAGCGTAAAATAAATCTATGGGCATTTTTACTGAAGATTATAGCCATGAAACGATTGTATTCGGAGGAGGATGCTTTTGGTGCACCGAGGCGGTATTTAAAATGTTAAAAGGAGTCATCTCGGTCGAGCCGGGTTACGCTGGAGGGCGCACAGAGAGTCCGGATTATGAGGAGGTTCGCTCGGGAACAACCGGGCACGCAGAGGTTGTTAAGGTTGTTTATGATCCCCATAAAATTTCGCTTGAAGACTTGTTGACAGTATTTTTTGCAAGCCACGACTCCACAACAGTAAACAAGCAGGGCAATGATGTGGGCGAGCAATATCGCTCAGTGATTTTGTGCACAACGAAAGAGCAGGAAGCAAAAGCTAAAAAAATTATTGAACAAATTAATTTCTCAACAACTCACGGAAAGCCTATTGTGACGCATGTGGCTCCGTTAGGAATTTTTTATCAAGCAGAACCCGAACACAGAGATTATTACGAGAAACATCCTGAAGAAGCCTACTGCCGGGTAGTTATAAACCCCAAATTAGAAAAGGTTAAAAAGAATTTTGCAAAACTTCTAAAAAATATTTAAAATTATGGCAGAAAAAGAACTAAAAAACAAACTCACGCCGGAACAATATAAAGTAATGGTAGAGAAGGGGACAGAAGCGCCATTCACCGGTAAGTATGTACATAAAACAGAAGATGGTACCTATGTTTGTTCTTATTGTGGAAATCCATTGTTCGTTGCCGATGCGCAGTTTGATTCTGGAACGGGCTGGCCAAGTTTTGACAAGGCCATTGAAGGCTCTATCAAACAACAAAAAGATGGAAATCGCACAGAAATAATTTGTTCAAAATGCGGTTCGCACTTAGGCCATGTTTTTAATGATGGCCCGACAGAAACCGGAAAACGTTATTGCATAAACTCTGTGTGTTTAGACCTCAAACCAGGAAAGTGATAAAATAGCAGAATATGGAACAAGGAAAAAATATGGTGAAAAATAAAAACATCTGGTATGTGGGGCTTTTAAGTTTTTTTGGGGGGATAAGCCAGGATATTTTTTCGCCGATTTTGCCGGTTTATTTAACTTCTGTTTTAGGTTTTGACAAAACTGTCGTCGGCATTGCCGAAGGTATCGTTACAGCCAGCGCAAACTTTTTTGCCATTGTAGCAGGTTTTTTATCTGACAAATTCAAAAAACAAAAACCTATAATTTTTCTTGGATATTTTTTATCAATGCTCGGCAGGGTTTTGCTGGTTTTTTTTACTTCAATTGGTTCGGTCATCGGATTGCGCTTATTAGACGGATCGGGAAAGGGGATTAAAGAACCTCCAAAAGATGTTTTAATCGCTGGCTCGTCAGAAAGAAATGTCCGTGGAAAGAGTTTCGGCATCGCCACAATGCTTGATACTTTGGGCTCTGTTGCCGGGCCTTTGATTTTATTTTTCCTTTTATGGATTTTCCAAAACAGCAACGCGCTTTATCATAAAATTTTGTTTTTTTCGGCAATACCTTTAGTCATAACTTTGTTGCTTGTATTTAGATTAAGAGAAATCCCAAAAACGCAAATTACAAAAACCGAAATTATCACGGCAAAAGGCAAACTTCCTGCAAATTTTTATATTTTTATAACCATAGTGATTATTTTCACTTTAGGCAACTCGTCTGACGCATTTTTAATTTTACGCGCGAAAAACCTCGGCATCACTTTGCTGGAAATTCCTTTGGTAATTGCGCTTTTTAATTTTGTTTACGCGCTGGCGGCGGTTCCGTTTGGTTCGCTGTCTGATAAAATTGGCAGAATTCCAACTTTGATTATCGGCTGGTTTGCCTATGCTTTGGTTTATCTTGGATTTGCCGTTTCCACCCACGCAATCTTAATCTGGGCTTTATATGGTTTCTATGGGATTTACTACGCCATAAGCCAGGGAGTTTCAAAAGCTTTGCTGGCAGATATAGTAAATCCCGACCACAGGGGCAGAGCCTTCGGCATTTACGGCATGGCAGTTGGGCTAACAACTCTCCCTGCCAGTTTTTTTGCGGGGCTTCTTTGGGACAAATTCGGAGCTCAAGTTCCATTTTACTTTGGCGCCATTATGGCAGGAGTTGCCGTAATCTCGCTTCTAATCTTCTCTAAAAAAATAGTAAAAGCGTGATTCCAGCCATTGTGTTAATTTTATTAACTCTTGACACGGTTTTTTGTTGGAGCTACGATAATATAAACAACCGATGCGCGTGTGCCTATATTGTGTAGACACACTGACCTGTGTAAGGTTAGGCGCATCACTGCACCTTTCGGCTCCTTAGGAGACACCGACCATGAACCGACGACGCACGCATCGTACCCTGGGCGCGGATCTGCTGGATGCCAACAATCAGGCGACTACCCGGCGCAACAACGATCCGCCTGCCGCCGACGCCGCCGACAACATGGGCATGGTCAAGAAGATCACCCGCCTGGCCGACCAGTCCGGCGCGTAGCCTGAACGTCGGGCTGCAAGCCCAATCTTTAGGGCGACCTGGACATCCTCACCGTGAGGGTGCCCGGGTCGCCTTTTTTCTTTACAAAAAGTTATAAACAATTGACTAGTTTTTTTGCCAGCGGTATTATTATCAAATAATACTTCGTTTTTGTTGTTCGCGACACATTTCTGCCACCTTTCGGAGGAAGAAACGATGAGAAGGATGGTTCGCCGACTTGCAGGAGCGCCGAGACGAAACAGGCTTCGCCGCAAGAAGTACACAAAGCGAAGAGTGAAATAGGACTGGCAAATCCTGCCAGAGTCTGAAACCGTGCTACAAGGCACAAAGGAGAGAATATGTGCGCGCCATTAGGCATGCACGCGATCATCCGCAGTAATAGCGGTCCACACGCACACGCGAGCTGGATCGCTTCTTTTTTTACAATTTTTAGACAGAAAAGCGTTTTAGCACTTGACAAGGGCGAGTGATAAAAGTAAGATACAAATATAAAGTATGATTACAAACAGACAAGAAAAACTTTTGGAATTTCTGGTTAAAGAATATATAAGCACAGCTGAACCTGTGAGCTCTAAGGCCTTAAAAAAGGTTACGGATTTGGATGTTTGTGGAGCAACAATAAGAAATGATTTGCAGGTTTTAGCCAAGCAGGGATTTATAGAACAGCCCCACACTTCAGCGGGGAGGGTCCCAACCAAAAAAGCTTATAAATATTTATCAGAAAAAATTGCCGAAGAAAAAGAGAATGAATTCGCCAGTTTTATTGTGCGACAAATCAGATCAGCGCACCAACAGATAGAGCAGGAAATGCGTTTAACGCAAGAGTTGATGAGCTCGCTTACTGAAACGTCTATGACTTTGTCTATTTCCAATATGCCCGAGGGTGAGGATTTATTTGAGATTTTAAATATTCTTGGCTCGTCAAAAACATCTTTCGGGCAAGATATGAATATAATTAACCAAATAATTAAAAAGTTATCACAATTTTAATATGGCAGAAGAAGATAAAAAAAATTTAACAGAAGAAGAAAAGGTGAGGGAAGAGCTGGCGCAAGCCAAAGCAAAGTGCGAGGAATATTTAAACGGCTGGAAAAGAGAGCGGGCTGATTTTATAAACTACAAAAAGGATGAAATGGAAAGAATTGGCGAACTGGCTAAATACGCAAATACGGAAATAATTTTAAAGATAATTCCAATTTTAGATAATATTTACTTGGCGGAGTCGCATGTTCCCGAGGAATTAAAGGAAAATAAATGGATAAATGGATTTAACCAAATCAAAAACCAATTAGCCAGTTTTCTTTCAAAGGAGGGAATTGAGCCTATAGAAACTGTCGGAAAGCCGTTTGACCCTAATTTCCACGAGGTGGTCGAGGAGATTAGCCCCTCCGAAGCCTTGGCGAAGGGGGGCAAACCTGGCACTATCGTTGAAGAAACCCAAAAAGGCTACACAATGGACGGGAAAATAATTCGCGTAGCCAAGGTAAAAATAAGTAAATAAAATTTTATGCCAAGCAAGGCAAAAATTAACGTGAATAGGGAATACGCAAAATGGTGCAAAGAAATTGCCAAAACGTGCGATGAAGACGAGCTCATTGCTCATTTTAGACGGCACGTGGATCAGCATTTTATTAACCACAAAGACGAGGGAAGAGTAGGCCGGCTTGTTTGGCTGGTGGCAGTTTACGGATTCGTGAATATTTTTAAAGAAAAGTTTGAGGAAAAGTATAAAGTCAGAACTGGAGATATGCTGTTTGAGAATTGCATACATTTTAAAGAGCACAAACATGGACCAGCTCCGTCGTTTGATGTCGATAGGTTTTTTAGGGAGTATAAAAGCGAAGTAAGAGATTATTATTACCGGCCATGGCGCAGAAAGATTTGGCAAAAAGGAATGCGCCTGCCCGCAAGAGTTAAAGTTGCGAAATAGTTATGACAACGAAGATATTTGGGAATAAAAAAATAACCATAAGGACGGTTTGCCAAGCCGATTTAAGAAACGCTAAAAAATTCCAAGATTTTATAAACTCTACGGTCCGCGAAGACGCTAAGCTGTCTATGAATAAAGAAATTGATTTAAAGGGTGAAAAGGCATTTCTGAAAGGGGTTTTAGCTTCGGTAAATAATAAAACGCACGCATACTTGGTAGCCGAATCAAACAATGAAATCGTTGGAACCGCCGGCATACAGCAGGAAAGATGGCGACTAAACCACGTTGGCAGATTTGGAATAGTAATCAGAGAAGGCTAAAGAGGCTTGGGGCTGGGAAAGTTTTTAACACAGGAAGTTATAAAACTTGCAAAGAAAGAGCTAAAACCTGCGCCTAAAATTATAAAGCTTGAGGTTTATGTTAATAATAAACCGGCAATTGGGCTTTACAAAAAGATGGGATTTAAGATTGTCGCCAAAATTCCAAAGCAAATCCAGTACAAAGGCAAGCTTATCGGCGAGTACATAATGTTAAAATATTTATAAAATTAAAAAATAGATAAATGGAAAAAGAAAAACCGCAGATGCAGTTAAATGTAGATCCAAATTCGTATATGATTACCTTGATGAATATTGGGTTTGAGGAGGAAATGTTCAGGTTTTTGATAGCCTCGGCAAACCAGGGCAGGCAATTCGTGGCAACTCCCAAGCACGCCAAAAGGATTTATTTATTACTAAAGCAACAAATAGAAGGATACGAGAAAAAATTCGGCGAAATAAAAACCCAACTACCAAGCATGCCAAAAAGCACCACGGAAGAGCCCAAGGTTGGATTCTAAATAACATGTCAGAGCAACAGAGCCGAGAAAATTTTGAAGGCGAACAGGAGAAAGAACAAACCCGGGAAGAAATTTTGGACGCATTAGAATCGGCGTTTGAAAAGGGGATTAAGGCAGAATTAACCGTTTTGGAGCCAAATGGAGAGACAAGAACGAACGCAGTTTTTATTGAGGGACTTGAAGTCGGTACCTTATTCGTCGCAGAATCCAAATCTTCTCCCTTGATGGGAATAAAAATCAGCGATGTCAAAAAAGCAATTTCAGGTTAACCATGGTTAACCTGCGCGACAGGCAAAAATATGGTAATTAAAAGTTATTAAAATATATGACAGTGCCAAAAGACGTTGATTCATATATTGCCAATTCGGGTAGCAAAGCCAGGCCGATACTTGAAGAAATACGGAAAATAGTAAAGTCTGCCGTCCCAAAAGTAGAAGAAGGAATAAGCTACGGCTTTCCGTTTTACAAATATCACGGCACCCTTGCGCACTTTGCCGAGTACAAGAATCACGTTGCCCTTGGCTTTGGTTCAGATCTTCAAGATAAAGACCGCGAGATGCTTGAGAAAGATGGCTATACACTAGGCCAAAAAAGAATCCAAATCCAGCTTGACCAAAAAGTTCCGGCAACAGCAATAAAACAAATTCTAAAAGCCCAAGCAAAAATTAACGAAGCCAAAAAAGCGACAAAATAATTAGATGAAAAAAGAGGAATTAAAAAAAGGAGAAATAATTATTTATCAGGCAAAATCTGGAGCTATTGAGCTTCGGGGAGATTTTGCGCGGGAAACTATTTGGGCTACACAAGCGCAGATAGTAAATCTTTTTGGCGTTGACCAATCGGTGGTTTCTCGTCACATAAAAAACATATTTAGAGACGGCGAAATTGAAGAAAAAAGCAATATGCAAAAAATGCATAATGCAAATTCTGATAAACCTATTATATCTTACTCGCTTGATGTTATCCTGGGAGTCGGGTATAGGACAAATTCAAAGGTTGCAATAGAATTTAGAAAATGGACAACCAAAACACTACGGAGCTATATCGTAGATGGGTTTGTGATAAACGAGAAAAAACTTCTGCAATCAGAAAATAAATTTAAGGAATTGCAGTCGTCAATTTTGTTTTTACAGGAAAAATCAAAGCACGAGTTACTTGCGGGGCAAGAGCAGGAGATTTTGAGTTTGTTGGCGGATTATTCAAAAACCTTAACATTGCTCGAGCAATATGACAAGGAAAAAGTTTCGTTGCTGAAAACCGGCAAAGGAAAGTTTGTTTTAAATTACGGAAAATCAGCTGAAATTATTAAGGAAATTAAAAAAAAGTTGATAGAGAAGAAACAAGCAGGCGAAATTTTTGGCCAGGAATATGAAGATAAATTTAAAGCAATTTTGGGGAATATTTTGCAGACATTTGATAAAAAGGAATTATACTCGAGCATTGAAGAAAAGGCGTCTCATTTGTTATACTTTATAATAAAAGACCACCCATTTGTTGACGGAAACAAAAGAATCGCATCGTTCTTGTTTGTTTATTATTTAGACAAAAATAATTACCTTTACAAAGACAACAACGAAAAGAAAATAAATGACAACGCCTTAACCGCGCTTTCGCTTTTGATTGCCATAAGTAATCCCGCAGAAAAAGACAAAATCGTCAAAATTATCACAAACCTGCTTTCTAATTAACCTGCGGACAGATTTTAATCGGTCGTCAATAAACTGCACCAAGCAAATCAAAATAAAAATTATGATTTTAAGGAAAACGCACCACTATGCAGTATACTTTCCGGTTATCATATGATAACCAAAGACAACCTAAAGCTATTCCAAGAAAAAGTGGAATAGCCGTAGAAAATATTAAACAAATAAAATAATCTAAAAATATATGTCAATTGAAAATCCAAGTTTTGAAAATGAGCCAGAGCTAGGACAAGGCGATCAAGAACCAAAGACAGATTTTTTGGCGGGAGACTTAGGGCCGACAGCATCGTCATCCGAGAACGAGGAATTATCTAAGATTAGGAAAAGAAATAAAGAAATAGTGACTGAAGCCACGAAAGAGTTAGATGAAATATGGAAAAAGGCGGAAGAAAAAGCGAAGGAAAACGAGGAAGAATTAGCTAAAATTAAGGAAAAAAATGTAGCAATAATAGCGGATGCTACAAAGGAATTAGACAAAATAATGGAAGATGCTGAAGTGAAGGCGGGCGAATTATTAAAAACTGCGGATGAAGAAAAATCACACGAAATGTTAGAAGCGGCAAAAGATATGACATTAGAAGAGTTAATAAGTTTTGAAATAGAACCATATAGAAGGATTAAAGATAGGAAAATACAACAAGAAACTCGTGATGCATTAAGGCAAATGGCTAATGCAAGGAAGGAACAGCGCTTGGATGAGATTAGGAAAAAAGGGGACGAGGATATTGCAATAAGAGAAAAAAAATTTGAGAAAGAGATGGAAGCAATGAAGGAAAAAGCCATAAAAGAAGCAGGTGCATCAAATGAAAAAATAAGGAAAATAATAGAGGGAACGAATGAATCAGTAAAAAAAATACATGAGATTAGAGCAAAGTTTGAAGCCGGAAAGATTGATTATAAAACGGCGAATAGAATGCTGGATGATCTAAAATAAAATCCCAACAAAAATAATAAATAGTAATTAAATAAATTTTTAAAAACATATGAGCAAAATTTTAGGAATAGACTTAGGTACGACGTTTTCGGCGATGGCGGTGGTGGAGTCGGGGGAGGCGAAAATTGTGGAGAATAAGGAGGGAGCACGAACTACTCCGTCTATTGTGGCTATAACGAAGTCAGGGGAACGCGTGGTTGGCGTGCTTGCCAAGAGGCAGGCGGTTACAAATCCGCACAACACGATTTTTTCGGTTAAAAGATTGATTGGAAGAAAGTTTACAGACGCGGAAGTGCAGAGAGATAAAAAATTATTGCCTTATGAAATTAGAGAATCTGCTGACGGCGGAGTGGATGTGAAAATGGGAGACAAATGGCTGAACCCGGCAGAAATCTCGGCAATGATTTTGCAGAAATTGAAAGCAGACGCCGAAGCAAAAATTGGCGAGACTATAACCGAGGCAATTATTACTTGCCCGGCATATTTTGACGACTCGCAAAGAAAAGCTACGAAGATTGCGGGAGAAATCGCGGGGTTTAATGTAAAAAGAGTTATCAACGAACCAACAGCGGCGGCTTTGGCTTACGGGCTGAACAAAAAGAAAGACGAAAAAATTGTTGTTTATGATTTTGGCGGAGGAACTTTTGATATATCTATTTTGGACGTTTGCGCTGAAACAGTTGAAGTGAAAGCAACCGGCGGAGACACGCACTTGGGCGGAGATGATTTTGACCAGAGGATTATGGATTGGATTGTGAAAGAATTTAAGAAAGACAACGGAGTTGATTTGCAGAAAGATAATTTGGCTTTGCAGAGAATTAAGGAAGCAGCTGAAAAAGCGAAGATTGAATTGTCGTCTTCTTTGGAAGCACAAATTAACTTGCCGTTTATTACAAGCGACCAAAATGGGCCAAAACACTTGGATTTGAAACTGACCAGGGCAAATTTGGAATCAATGGTGGGCGATTATATTGAAAAGTCTATTGAACTAATCAAAAAGACGATGCAGGAAGCAAAGCTTGAGCCAAAAGATATAAACGAAGTCGTATTAGTAGGAGGGCAGACAAGAATGCCCAAAATGCAGGAAGAAGTTAAAAAGTACTTTGGCAAAGAGCCCAACAAAGAAGTAAACCCAGACGAGGTTGTGGCAATTGGAGCGGCCATACAAGGCGGAATTATGCAAGGCGAAGTGAGAGATGTTTTGTTGCTAGACGTAACGCCTCTCTCGCTTGGAATAGAGACATTTGGCGGAGTTGATACTATTTTGATTGCGAAAAATACAACTGTGCCAACTGCCAAAAACCAAGTGTTTTCAACTGCTGCCGACAGCCAAACAAGTGTGGAAATACATGTTTTGCAGGGAGAGAGGCCAATGGCGCAAGATAACAAAACTCTTGGAAGATTTATTCTTGATGGAATACCGCCAGCTCCAAGAGGATTACCGCAAGTTGAAGTTGCTTTTGATATTGATGCAAACGGAATTTTGAATGTTTCGGCAAAAGATAAGGCAACCGGCAAATCGCAATCTATTAAGATTGAAGGTTCAGCAGGACTTTCAAAGGAAGAAATTGAGAAAATGAAAAAAGACGCGGAAATACAC
Organism: Candidatus Staskawiczbacteria bacterium; assembly: GCA_903885445.1. Taxonomy (GTDB): domain Bacteria; phylum Patescibacteriota; class Minisyncoccia; order Minisyncoccales; family Staskawiczbacteraceae; genus XYD1-FULL-39-28. The sequence continues at coordinate 69,195 of CAISIO010000036.1, read as the reverse complement.
GCTGCCGATGACAAGAAAAAACAGGAATCTATTGAAGCTAAAAATGCTGCCGACACTCTGGTTTATACCTGTGAGAAGACTATAAAAGACTCGGGTGATAAAATTAAAGCGGAGGATAAAAAGGGGATTGAGGATAAAATAAGCGCCTTGAAGGAAGCTCAAAAAGGTGATAATATAGACGATATAAAATCTAAAACCAAAGAGCTTTCTGAGGCAATACAGAAAATTGGAGCGGAGCTGTATAAGCAGCAAGGACCGCAACAAACTCCTCCAACAGGAGAAGAAAAACCAAAAGATGGCGACGAGCCAAAAGCCGAAGAAGGAAAATACACAGAACAAAAATAATTTCGTTCGCCAAATGAATTTTTTCTGCGGGGAGAGCCTCTCTAGCGGGGCACCCTCTCCTCGAAAAAATTATTTGGCTCTCTACACTATGGATTATTACGAAATTCTTGGAATCACGAAAGGTGCTTCTCAAGACGAAGTAAAAAAAGCATTTCATAAACTGGCGCATAAATATCATCCTGACAAAGGCGGAGATGAGAAGAAATTTAAGGAGATAAACGAAGCGTACCAGGTGCTTTCAGATACCGCAAAACGCGCGCAATACGACCAATACGGCCGGGTTTTTGATGGCCAGCAAGGAGGAGGCAATCCATTTGAAGGACAGGGATTTAATTGGGCTTGGGGTAATAAATCTCAAGGCCAAGAAGGCGTGGAATTTGATTTTGAGAATGTGGGAGATATTTTTGAGGAATTTTTTGGCGGGGGATTTGGAGGGGGCAGAAGGTCAAACAAAAAAGATGCCAGAAAAGGAAAAGACATACAGGTTGATTTGGAGATAGATTTGGAGAGAGTTTTAAAGGAATCGGTTGAAAAAATTGAGCTGGCAAAGAATGTAACGTGCCACAGATGTACTGGAACCGGAGCTGAACCGGGAAGTAAAGTAAAAGAATGTTTTTCGTGCAGGGGAACAGGGCAAGTTCAGCAAGTCAAAAAAACTGTTTTTGGTTCTTACACAACACTGGCAACCTGCCCGGAATGCAAAGGCGAAGGGACAATTCCCGAAAAGCCGTGCAATGTTTGCAGGGGCGAAGGCAGAACAAAGGGCCAAGAAACAATTGAAATACATATTCCGGCTGGAATTGACACAAACCAGGTGATTAGAGCCGATGGAAAGGGGGAGGCGGGCAGAAAAGGAGCAAAGGCAGGAAATTTATTTGTAAGAATATTTGTAAAAAAACATTCGGTTTTTGAGAGAAGGGGAGACGATTTGTTTGCCGAATCGGATATAAGTTTTTCGCAAGCGGCATTGGGAGCTGAAACAGAAATCAAATCATTGGAAGGTACAAATATTTTACTGGAAGTGCCCTCGGGAACAGAATCTGGCAAGGTTCTACGTATTTCAGGCAAAGGAATTCCACATTTTGGCGGATATGGAAGAGGAAATATGTATATTGAGTTAAAAGTCAAAACCCCAAAAAAATTATCAAGAAGGCAGAAAGAACTGCTGGACGAATTGAAAAAAGAGGGATTATAAGATAATATAAAATAACGCTCCTGTAGCTCAATGGTAGAGCAGTAGCCTTTTAAGCTATTGGTTCCGGGTTCGAGTCCCGGCGGGAGCACTAATAGGAAGCACCGCGAAGCGGTGTTTTTGCTTGACTTTTTATATATAAAATGGTAAAGTTATTAATTATTACTTAATGTATTTTAATATAGGATTATTCAAACTGTAAAAATTATGAATAAGTTAATAACTATCGGCGTTCTCGCATTAGTAATTTTTGTTTCAGCTCTAGCTATGCCAAGTGTTGCCAGCGCGCAATACACTGGTTGCTATTACCACGCCCAACAAGGGTGTATTGGGAATAGTTTATATTGGCTGGATTCTTGCGGAAATATGCAGGATTTAGCGCAATACTGCCCAAACGGATGCAACAATAATTCTTGCAATAATAATTGCTCTTACCATTCATATGAATCCTGCCAGGGCAATAATTTGTACTGGTACGACTCATGCGGAAACCAGCAAGACTTGGCCCAGTCCTGCCAAAGCGGTTGCTCTAATAATGCCTGCTCTTACAACGGTTACAGCAATAATTATAACTACAACAGCTACAACTACAACAGCTACAACTACAACAGCAATTCTAATAACTATAATAATAACAGCAGCAGCTGCACTTATCACGCCTATAAGCTTTGCTCGGGAAACAGCGTTTATTGGTACGATTCATGCGACAATAAACAAGATTTATTTTCTAGTTGCACCATCGGACAAGCTTGCCAGTACGGACAATGCGCCGCATACGTCCAGCCAGCTCCAATTCAGCCTTACAATAATTATGTAGCCCATTACAGAACAGCATGTTATGGTAATTCGCTTTACTGGTATGACTCACTGGGAGCTGCTAGCGGATTATACAAAAATTGTGGAGCCGATAGCACGTGTAAAACAAATGTGTGCGTTGCTAATGCGCCAGTTGTAACTCCAACGCCAACTCCCGTGCCAGTAAAAATAAGTTGCGGAAACGGGTTTTGCGAACCAAATTCAGGAGAAACGATAACCAACTGCCCGAACGACTGTAAAATAAATACCACCCCGGCTGTCAGCACAATTTCTGTTTCATTTTTTGCCAAGCAAGACGCCAGTTCAACCCAATGGCAAAAAGCAGCGCAAGTCGGGTCTAACGGCCAGGTTTTATTTATGATTTCATTGTTAAATAATTCAACAACTCAAATAGATAACGTCAACGTTTCAGCAAATATCCCAAGCGAGATTTCTTCTTTGGGAAATTTGCAGATTAACGGAGTTTCGGTTGCCGGTGATATAATAACCGGAATCAACGTTGGGTCAATTGCTCCATCAACAACAAAATTAGTTAATTTTGAGGGAAAAACTCAAACAATTTCAACAGCGTCAGCAAAACAGGCAATTGCATCAAGCAACGGCCAGACAGATAATGTCTCGTTAGATTTTAGTCCGAGCCAGCCGGTTGCCGCAGTTGTTGCCGCAGTTGTTGCCGCCCCGGCCACAACGGGCTTTTTGGGATTTTTAAAGCGCTGGTATATATGGATTCTAGCCGGGCTCGTATTGGTGCTTTTATTCGTCGTCGTTTTTAGACGCCTTTCTTCCACTGTATAAATTTTCTTATATAAAAACCGCCCGTGGCCAACTGCCGCAGGCGGTTTTTGTTTGCTTTTAAATTTGTTTCATTTTAATATATATTAATAAAATTAAATAAGCAAAATAATAAAATGAGTGAATCAAAAGAGTCGAGACATCCTGATGAGCCAACAAACGAAGACTTACAGTCTGGCGCAGAAGAGCCGGAATTAAAAAACAAAACCTCAAGAGATGCCGCAGAAATTACAATCGCCAGGGTTAGCGATTACAGCGAGCTTGCAGCAGACACAGAGCAAGAAGGCGACAAACAATTTATAAAAAAAACAAGAGAATTATGGCGAGAATTTGCCGTACATGGAATAACGCGCGTCGATGCGAAAACCAAGCAAACAACGATTTTACCATTCACGGATTTGGATGGTAAGTCTAGCATGCTTATGTTGAAACTGGCCGGAATAGATGTAAAGGATGTTAAATATGTGGCTCCAAGTTCGTCCGTTGAAGGAAGAATTAACTTGGACACCGGAGACAAAGAAGGGCTGGTCATAGAAGATGGCGGTAAAACTGCTTTTATGGACCATCATGCGCCAGAATCCGGCAGTGATTCATCCGCCACAAAAGTTGCCTATGAGACGCTGATTAAACTCGGATTGTTAAAAAGAGAGGAACATTTGGATAAATTAGTTGAGTTTGTAACCCAGGTTGATACGGGCAGTTATCCTAGGACAAAAGAAGATTTTAAAAATTCATATCTAACAGTTCTTGGCCTGCAAAGATTTATTGACCCCAGCGATCTCGTGGATTACTTTAAGGACGGACGAAGTCCCACAAAACTCCTATCTCTGGTTGGCTTGCAGAGAATGGGACTTGTAGGAAGAAGCAAAGAGCAGAAAAAAATTGTCGATTCGTCATTAGCCAGACTTGCAGAAATGGATAAAGATGGCATGGTCGTTGATTCAGACCGTTACGGCAGAATTGTCATAGATCTCGGCAAAACTGTCGGGGCCGGATTTGATGCCGCTCGCGGGTATGGCTGCGGAGCATATGTTATCTGGAATCCCAAGGAACAAAACTTTTTTATAAATACGGCAGGACCCCTAAATGAAGAATTTCCTCAGGGGAGAAAAGTGAGAGAAAATATGTGGATTAAGCCCTTACACGATAAAACCCCTCTAACCGTGAAATTAAGTGACGTGCTTAACGCTATGACTGATGGTAAGGTTCAGCCGCGAGACGGACTCCAAAAAGTATTGGATGCGGAAGCTAAATAGTTTAACTAAATACCGCCCGTGGCCAACTGCCTCGGGCGGTTTGATTAACGCAAAATTTTTGATATACTGAAGAATAAAAATATGATAGGAATTTTTGATTCGGGCGTGGGAGGTTTAACTGTTGTAAAAGAGATTTTTAAATATCTTCCCGGCAAACAAATAATTTATTTTGGAGATACCGCCAGGCTTCCTTACGGCACGAAGGGAGCTGATTTTGTAAAAAAATATTCAGGAAAAACAACCGGCTGGTTGTTGAATAAAAAAGCGAAAATTATCGTAATCGCCTGCAACACATCGTCTGCCTGGGCCGCTGATTTTCTGAGAAGTAAATATAAGGGCGTGCCAATTTTTGACATGATAAGTTTTGCCGCAAAAGATGTCATAATAAATACAAAAAACAAGAAAGTTGGCGTAATAGGAACGCCCGGCACAATAAAAAGTAATGCTTGGAGCGATAGGTTGAAAAAACTAGATCCATCCTTGAAAATTTATTCGCAAGCATGTCCGCTGTTTGTTCCGATGGTTGAGATGGGTTTTACTAAAGGCGCGGTAACCGAAAAACTGGTAAGAGAATATCTTAAAAAAATAAAAGCCAATAATGTGGATGTTTTAGTTCTTGCCTGCACACATTACCCCTTGCTGGAAGGCGTAATCAAAAAAGTTATGGGTTCAAAAGTGAAAATAATAAATCCGGCTGAGAGCACGGCAAAAGAAATTAAAAAGTATCTGAAAGAAAACCCGCTACTGGCTAAGAAATTAAAGCAGGGGAGCGGCCATAAGTTTTTCTTTTCGGACGAACCATACGACTTGAAGGAGATTAACCGACTCTGTTTTAAGAAAAAAATAAATCCAATTATAAACGACCCATTCGATGACTAAATTATTTAAAAATAAAAAGGTTTTAATAATGGGGCTCGGCTTAAACGGCGGGGGAGTTGGAGTTGCGAAATTCTTCTGCAAACAAGGCGCGGACGTTTTGGTCACAGATTTAAAAACAAAAGAGCAGTTGAAAGAATCTGTTGAAAAATTAAAAAGGTTAAAAATCAGGTATGCGCTTGGCGGCCACGAAGAAAAAGATTTTCTGTCGGCCGGCTTAATTATAAAAAATCCCGATGTTCCAAGCACGTCCCCATATTTAGAAGTCGCGCGGAAGAATAACATTCAAATAGAAACCGACGTCAGTTTGTTTTTTAAATTATCAAAAGCTTTTATCATAGGCGTAACCGGCACAAAGGGAAAATCAACCACAGCATCGCTGATTTATCACCTGCTGAAATCAAAGTATAAAAGAATTTTCTTGGCGGGCAACATTGGAGTGTCTCCGCTGGAGCTTTTGGCAAAAATAAAAAAGAACGACAAAGTTATCCTGGAACTTTCCAGTTTTGAGCTGGAGGATTTAAAACAAAGTCCGCAGATTGCCGTAATAACAAACATAATGCCCGACCATCTAAACAGGTATGCGGGCATGGCAGGATATATTGAGGCCAAAAAAATCATCTTTAAATATCAGGCAGAAAAAGATTTTTTGGTTTTAAGCGCCGATGACCCGACCTCCCGCGAGTTTGCGAAAGAAGCGGGATCTAAGGTTATATTCTTCCCGAAAGATGTTGAGGCAAAAGGATTAAGATTATTCGGGAAACATAATTTATCAAATCTTTCAGCGGCGATTGAGGTTGCAAAATTGTTGAAAGTTCCGGCAGAAAACATAAAGAAATCATTGAAAAGTTTTAAGGGCGTACCGAATCGCCAGGAGTTTGTAAAAGAAGTTAATGGAGTAAAATATTTCAATGATACGACAGCCACAATACCACAGGCCGTAATTTCGGCTATAGATTCTTTTTCGGAAGAATATCCTTCGGGAAAAATATTTTTAATATGCGGAGGAGTTTATAAAGGAGTCGATTATAGGGCTATGGCAGAAAAAATAGAAGAAAGGTCTGTCGGGCTGATTTTACTGCCTGGTAGCGGGTCTGATAAAATAAAAGAAGCTTTGGGCGATTACGCAAAAGTGAATGCCGCTTCTTCAATGCAGGAAGCTGTTAAAAAAGCCGCTGAGCTCGCGGAGGCGGGGGATTTAGTGGCGCTTTCCCCGGCTGCCTCAAGTTTTAATTTGTTTAAAAATGAATTTGACAGAGGCGCGCAATTTGTAAAAGCTGTCAAAGATTTAAAATGAAGAACCCGTTTAATTATTTTTTATTTTTTTTAGTCGTTTTTCTGCTTTGTTTCAGCCTTTTGTTTTTAGCTTGCATGTCAGCTCCCGAATCATTAAAAAAATTCGGCACAACTAATTATTATCTACTTCACCAACTATTGTTCGGATTTTTGCCGGCGGCTGTTTTGGGGTTTATTGCGTATAAAATCCCTTTAAGTTTTCTAAAGAAATGGGCCTGGCTTTTTGTATTGTTAAACCTTGGCTTTTTGTTTGTGGTTTTTTTGCCCGGAATCGGGTCTAGCGCAAACGGAGCCAGCCGATGGATTCATCTTGGGGTTGCCAACATACAGCCGTCGGAATTTTTAAAAATTACCGCAATTCTGTATCTTTCCGCCTGGATTGCCTCTAAATTATCGGAAACCGGGTCCGGAGACTGGAAATCTCGCACAAAAAAAGGTTATCATAATATAATATATATACTTGTTCCTTTTCTAATTTTTCTTGGGTTGATTGCTATCGCGCTGATTTTTCAAAATGATGCCAGTACGCTCGGCATTATTTCCATAACGCTGCTCGTCTTATATTTTTCCGCCAAGACTCCTTTTTGGCACACCCTGCTTGTGACTTTTTCGGGCGCTAGCATTTTACTATTTTTGATAAAGTTTGAGCCATACCGCTTGAATCGATGGCTGATTTTCTTGCATCCGGACTCCGACCCTTTGGGAAAAGGATACCAGTTGCGCCAGTCGTTAATTTCGCTTGGTTCGGGCGGAGTTTTTGGGAAAGGACTGGGAATGTCGGTGGAAAAATTTGGAGCGTTGCCGCAGGCGATGTCTGACTCAATTTTTGCTATAATGGGCGAAGAGACTGGGGCCGTCGGATGTATCGCGCTAATTGTCATTTTTATTTTATTTTTCTGGTTGGGCATTAAAATCGCCAAAAATTCAGGCGACCGGTTTTCAAAACTTACAGCTACTGGCATTGTATTTTGGATAACCTTCCAGGCATTTATAAATATATCTTCTGTCGCTGGTATTTTTCCGCTGGCCGGGATTCCTTTGCCATTTTTTTCTTACGGCGGTTCGCACCTGGTTATTGAACTAATTGGGGTCGGGCTTTTATTAAATATTTCAAAAAATACATAAAATGAAGATTTTATTTACGGGCGGCGGAACCGGCGGGCACGTTTTTCCGCTTGTCGCCATCGCCAGAGAAATACGAAGAATTTATCCTAAAAAACCTGCCTCGCAGCAAGGCGGGGATTTGGAGTTTTATTATTTGGGCCCCAAAGATGATTTTAGCCAGATTCTACTTTCACAAGAAGATTTTGTAATAAAGACAATCATATCGGGGAAAATTAGGAGATATTTTGCGTGGCAGAACTTTGTGGATATTCTATTTAAAATTCCCCTGGGTGTAATTCAAAGTTTTTTCATGCTTTTGATGATTAAGCCTGATTTAGTTTTCAGCAAAGGAGGCTCTGGGTCAATTGCTGTAACTTATTCCGCAAGATTTTTGAAAATCCCAGTGTTTTTACACGAATCAGATGTTGTGCCGGGGCTTTCAAACCAAACCACCGCAAAGTGGGCTAAAAAAATATTCGTTTCTTTTCCCAAGACAGAATATTTTAATCCAGAAAAAACGATATTAACCGGAAATCCGATACGCAAAGAAATTTTGGACGGCGATGAAAAAATGGCCGCGGAAATGTTTAATTTGTCCCTTTCCAAGCCGGTATTTTTGATAATGGGCGGTTCGCAGGGGGCTGAGGCTATCAATGATTTTGTTTTAGAAATTTTAAATGCTTTGCTGAAAGATTACGAAATAATACATCTCACCGGAACGGCAAATTTAAAAGAGGAATCAGCTGAGGCGCAGGTTGTGGAAGATGAAGAAAAAGACCAAGAGCTGGACAGGTATTACCACCCAATTGGATTTTTAGACGAAGAAAAAATGAAACACGCGTACAAGGCGGCTGACCTTATAATCTCGCGATCTGGCGCAGGCTCTATTTTTGAAATTGCGGCAGTTGGCAAGCCGAGCATTTTGATACCGCTTCCATCAGCAGCCGGAGACCACCAGTCGAAAAATGCATACGTCTATGCCCAGACCGGAGCTGCTATGGTGATTGAACAGGAAAATCTTACGCCGAATTTCTTTTTAGAAAATATACAACTATTATTTTTACACCCCGAAAAGCTTGAAGCAATGAAACAATCAGCGCTGGCCTTTGCGAAACCATTGGCGGCGCGCGCGCTTGCCCGTGAAATTCTAGAATTTTTAATGTTAGACTAAATTAAATATGCCAAAGAAAATAGAAGATAAAAAAGTTAGAGTACGTTTTGCGCCGTCCCCAACGGGACCGTTGCATGTTGGCGGTTCGAGGTCCGCGCTATTTAATTATTTATTTGCAAAAAAAAATAAAGGAAAATTTATTTTGCGCATAGAAGACACAGACCTGCAAAGATCTGAACAAAGATGGACCGATGAAATACTCGAAGAGCTAAAATGGCTGGGAATTGAATGGGATGAAGGCCCGGATATTGGCGGAGATTTTGGTCCGTATAAACAAACACAGCGGCTGGACATTTATGAAAAATATTTAAAAGAGCTTTTAGGAAATAATAAAGCTTATTATTGTTTTTGCGCAGAGGAAGAGCTTGAAGCTAAGCGCCAGGAACAGATGAGCAGGGGACTGGCTCCAAAATATGACGGGGCGTGCGCTCATTTATCAGCAGAGGCTGTACAGAAAAACCTTGCTGACGGAAAATCTTCTGTCATAAGATTTAGAGTCGAAAACAAAAAAATTAAATTTACTGATTTAATCCGCCAAGAAGTTGAATTTGACGCAGGCCTACTGGGGGATATAGTGATAGCAAAAAATTTAAGGACTCCTTTATACCACTTCGCGGTTGTGGTTGATGATTTTTTAATGCAAATAAGCCATGTGATAAGAGGGGAGGAACATTTATCAAATACGCCACGCCAGATACTTTTACAGGAAGCGCTTGGTTTTTATCAGCCAATATACGCGCACTTGCCGCTTATGTTGAATATGGATAAAAGCAAGATGTCCAAGCGCCAGGGAGACGTAGCTTTATCTGATTATCACAGCAAAGGATACTTGCCGGAGGCCATGGTTAATTTTATGGTTTTGCTCGGATGGAATCCGGGGACTGAAAAAGAAATATTCACCCTGCAACAACTTATAAAAGAATTTTCAATTGAAAAAGTTCAGAAAGCCGGCGCTGTATTTAATTTGCAAAGACTGGATTTCTTAAATGGTTTTTATATCCGCGAAAAACCGATAGAAAAACTGACTGAACTTTGCATACCATACCTAAAGGAGTCGGGGCTTTTAGTTGAAGGCCAATCATCGGAACATAAACTGGAAAAAATTGTTGAGGTTTCGCGGACAAGAATGAAGAAGTTATCGGAGATTTCCGAGCTGGCAGATTTATTTTTTCCTGACAAATTAATTTACGATAAGGATTTACTGAAGTGGCAGAAGATGGGGGATAACGACATAAAAGATTCCTTGGTTTTCTCCGAAAAAATATTATCTGCGATAAAAAAATGGGACATAAAAAATCTGGAGAAAGAATTATTCGCCGGCTCGGAAAAATTTAATCTGGAAAAAGGCTATCCGGAAAAAAATAAAGGTTACCTTTTGTGGCCGCTGCGCGTGGCATTATCCGGAAAAAGCTTTTCACCAAGCCCCTTTGAAATAGCCGATATTTTAGGCAGAGAAAAAACACTGGAGAGAATCAACAGGGCAAAAGAATTATTAAATAAATAATATGACTGCAAAAGGAAGGGCTTTAGTTTGGGGGTTATGGATTTTTATTCTCACATTTTTGGCATCGTGCGCGCTGGGTTTTTTGTTGTTGCCGTTTAGCAAATACCAGCTATTAGCGCTGCTTTTCGAAAACATTATTTACATTGTTTTTTTCGCCGCCTCAATTTTTGGATTGCTTTATGCGGTTGTTCTGCTGAAAAAAAAGAAAAAGAATAAGGATGAACTGCAATTCTCAATAATATTTTTAACCGCTAGCGTGTTGTGTATTTTATTGTTCGGATGGATGCTCAGTAATTATTTCATGGACGGTTTCGGCCTAAACCAAACAAAAATAACCGCCAAAATCAGCCTGCATTGGTGCCCGCATAACCCCAGAAATCTCGCCTGCACTCGCTGCATAGATATAAATGGCGATACTTATGATGTCTTTTGCGGTTATTACGACAATTCCGATCTTAAATCCTTAGGTAAAAACGAATACGATGCAAATAGACCCTCTATACAATATCAACTGAGAGTTTTAAAAAATTCCCGCCATATCGTAAGCGCGGAAGAAATAAGGCAGTAAAAATACTCTATTGTGCGACAAATCGGCAAGTAAGAGCACCCGCGCAGGGTGTTTTTATTTACTTGACATGACTATATTAATATGTTATAATTAATCTAGGCTGAATCACAATAGAACCACGAACGAAAGGGCAGAATATGAAATGGATTCTTGCGATGTTGGTGATTGCCACGGGGCTCTGCATCGGAGCTTGGGCAGTTGGCAGAACAACCCAGATGCAGGGCGATCACAGCCAGGGCATCGCAAAAGCCCTGGAAAACGCCGGCATCACGCCGGCCACATCAACGTCACCTTCACGGTGACAACGGGGGGATCTGACCATCAGATTCTCGGGGCGGCTGCTTACCAAAGCAGCCGCCCAAACTTTTTTAAGAATCGCTTTAAGTTTTGGTCTATCTTATTGTGCGACAAACTTTTGCTTGTAAAAAAGGGGAGTGATATAATATACAAATAACTTATAAATTTTTTTATATGGACAATCAGCAAGGCTTTATAAAGTATATTGTAATCATAGCTGTTATATTGGCTGTTGTTTTTTTGGGCCAGCAGGCATACACAAGGGAATTTGGGAAAAACCTTATTTCGGGAGCCGAAAGCCAAGTCCAGGCATACGCGGCAAAAGGGTCTAATTGGGTTATGTCTAAAGTATACCCGACCATAAGCGGGGAGGTGCAGAAGAGGGGAGACGTGATAAAAAATGAAATCACGCAAGAAAAAAATAAAGTTTCAGAAAATATTTCAACAAAAATTGGAAATTATTTTTCCGGAATTGCAGATAGCATTTTACATCCGGGAGAAAATAATAATTGCGCAGTCCAGCCGGCCCAAGCTCCGGCTGTTAAATAATAAGTTGTAGTTTAGGTCGTCTTTTAAGGCTTTTGAGTGTTGACACGGGTCTAGGGGACGGCTATTATTAGTATATAGGCTATGTCGCAAAATGTAGGTAAAGCGACGTTATCTAAGGTGGTGCTTCTAAAAATCCGGAAAAATGCAAAACTCAACAAAACCAATAAAAGAACATCTGCAAGATTTTTTAGATTATTGCGAAGTTGAAAAAGGTTTGAGAAAAAATACTCAGGAGAATTATAAAAATTATCTGGGGAAATTTTTTCATTGGCTAGACCAGGACAAATTATCCTCTTTACTCCCCCATCAGCTGACCTCTGACCATGTTTGGACCTACCGTTTATACCTTTCCCGCACGCCTAGCCCAACTACCGGCAAATTGCTGTCTAAAGGCACCCAAAACTACTATTTAATCGCCTTAAGGGCCTTTTTAGGCTACTTTGTGGCAAAAGACGTACTTTCACTGCCCCCTGACAAAATATCGCTCTCAAAGCCTGACAGGGGCTTAAAAAGCATAAAATTCCTTAGTTTAGAGCAGATTGGTAAGCTTTTATCTTCCATAGAGCCAAAAGACGATATAAGCACCCGCGACCGGGCTATTTTGGAGGCGTTTTTCTCAACAGGGCTTCGCATCGCCGAACTGGTTTCTTTAAATCTTGAGCAGTTTAACAGTTTAAAAGATAAAAAAGATATGGAGCTTGGTGTTATTGGCAAAGGCGGAAAACCTCGAGTTGTTTATTTTTCTGAACGCGCGTTGGGCTTTATCAGAAAATATTTAGAAATAAGAAATGATGTTAAGCACGCCAACCAAAAAGCCTTGTTTATAAACTTCCGCGATAAGGCCGATAACACCGACTCCCGTCTTACTCCGCGATCTATAGAAAGAATGGTAAAAAAATACGCTCTGCTTTCAGGCGTGCCAATCTTCACCACTCCGCATACTTTGCGCCACAGCTACGCGACAGATTTGTTAAACCAAGGCGTTGACTTGCGCAGCATCCAAGAATTTCTAGGCCACTCAAACATCGCCACCACTCAAATCTACACGCACGTAACCAACAAGCGCCTCCGCGATATCCACCACCAATTCCACTCCGACCCTGATAAAAAATAATCATAACAATCCATCGGGTCAACGCGTTGAGCCGATAAAAAAGAGGGCTCAATTCCCTCTTTTTTTATATTATGCCGCGGTTTTTCATTTCCCAAAAACATTTTGCCGTAGCCTCTACGTCGGCCATAGCATTGTGGGAATCTTCAAATTCCGTGCCGAATAATTTCATGTGGAGTTCTGAAAGCTTGGGCCATTTGTAACCGCCGTATCCGTTCACGCTTGAGATTGCGCAAAAATTTGTAGAAATTTCCATATTACAAATTCTGTCTTTTGCAACAAGGAAATTTTGCATATTCATTCTTAATAATTCTGCGCCGACAATCATTTGGTCAAAACTCATATTATGAGCAACCAAGAAGTCTGCTTTTGCCGCGCAACCTTGGAATTGCTTCAAAACTTTCAGCAAAGAAACGCCGTCTTTTTTAGCTCGCTCAGTTGTTATGCCGTGAATTTTTGAGGATTCAGCCGGTATTTCAAAACCTTCGGGCATAATTATAAAATTACTGCTGCTAAGTTTAACTCCATCCTTATAAAGCACCCAAGCTATCTGCACCATCCTGGGCCAATTAGAAAAATCATCTACGGGCGCGCGCCAATTAAGCGGCAACCCGGTAGTCTCCGTATCGAAAAACAAAAAAGTCCCACCAAATTTTTTCCCTTCTTTCATAACGCAATATATTAAAAAAAACGGGCGGACAGAGATGCACGCCCATGAAAGTAGAAGAGCATATCATTAGCTCCTCTGTGCTGAGAACAATTGTCTCTTTACCTGGGCCAGCATGCATGGCCAAAGGCATGGTTAGCCTCTCGTTGTTTACCTTCTCTCTGTTGGGATTGCCATCTCCCGAAGGCAGCTTGGTTTAACATCTCTCACGAGGGTACAACGCTATTCCGCGCAACAAGTAGCAAGAGAACCTTTGAACTTGCCGTTTGCCTTGTTGTAGCCTTACGGGCTATGAGAGAGATCACCACTCCGGACCTCTTTTAGGCAGCGCGGCGTTTCTTCATACCGCACCTCCTTCCTTAAAATGATTCTACCAAAAAACCACCCAAAGTAAAAGGTGGCTTTTATTTAGTCTGTACATTCAATCTGTCGCACAATGAAAGTCCTCGAAACTAACATTAAATATCTTTTTCATTCAATTATTCTTCCACAGTTAAACCTCCTTCTAGGCTTTTTAATATTTGTAGATATTCATTGGTAAAGTAATACCTACAAGCATTTTGCTCTAAATCCATCCCGCTACCAGCATAAATAGTCATTGAAGTTAAGTTGCAGACACTTTTTATATATTCATCCTTTGCTTGTTGAGCCCTTTTAACCTGTACGGGTAAATCGGTTAAAAAACCACTTCCGCCATATACAAATGAAACTGGTCCAGTCTTTTTTATGGTTATCTCTTCCAGGCGGATAGGCGCCTGAGAAATAAGTTTTTCAGCTAGAGTATTTGCTTCCTTGTCGGTTGCGTCTGCAAGTTCATACAAACAAGAAAATTGATCAGGAACGCTAACATTATCAGGACATTGCGATACATTATTCATAAAAAAATTAGCCCCACCAAAATTTTGTTTAGGAACAACAGCTACATTTTTAGAATTATTGTATGCAAAAAATAAACTGCAAATAGTGACAACTAATAATACTGCACAGATCAGATAGATAACATTCTTATTCATACTATTCTGTATTTTTAATATTTAATATATTTTTTCATTTGCCGTATTTTTCTGCTAAAATTTTACTTTGTTTCTCTTCAAATCTTTTACCACCCATTAAAACAAAACTAACTATAAGTATAACAAAAAAACTACCAACCCCATTATTTTTAAAGTTATTCATAAGCTCCTTCCCGATCGGAACGTAATAGGGATCACCATAATCAATGCACTTAGTATATTCGCCGAATCTGCCTGCAGGGGCTTCTTCCAAACACACATCTTTTCTAACAACATATCCATTACTTGATATTCTGGGCAACATTATTACTGTGGAATACAAGAATAACAATGCCCATATTATTAACCAATAGATAAATAAACGAAGCGGATATTCTTTTGATGTATTTGGTAAAAATTTCATATTTTTATTTAATTTTTAGTCAATAAATATTTTTATTTTCTGAATAATTTTCGGCCTTCTTTTTCGATGTAAGATATCCAGGAAAATACAGTATGATCCAAAAAAATACTCGAGATTGTAAGGCAAATAATAATAGAAAATATGTACGATAAGTATCCATAATTTTTAGCACTTTCATAAGCCCATTTCCCGCTGACACCAATAAAAAAAGCTAGCGCAAGTATGTTTAGCAGGGCATCAGAGTGAATATTCTTTTCGGTACTTTCCACCGCCTCCTCCTCCCATGTTTCACTATAGTTATCATGTCGCTCGCTTTTAGTGATATTGGTTTTATAATAATCCCTAGATATTTGCAAATAATAATAGTGCCAATCTCTTCGTTCTTTGCGTCCGTTAGAGTCATACTTCCAAATCATTCTATCCATAATAATACTTAGCGGAGCCATAAGGATAACTAGACCACATAACATATAAAACCCGCGATATTCTGATAAAACTGGCAAATAATTTGATATCCCCCAGATAACGTTAATTGAGACAATAATTATTGACAAAGTGAGAAATGTCCGATTTATTTTCGATGCATGTTCCTGGGGTTTAAAATAAACATAACGACCAAATGCCTTGTATATAACATACATCAAGATATAAGCAGACGCGATATTCAATATCGTCAATTGATGAAAAAATAAATCCTTCAATTGATCAAAAGACGACGTAACAAAAATTTCGCTTAACATATTTTAAGTTTATCATGTTTTAAAAATTAATAAACAAGTCAAAAAATATATGCCTGCGAAATGATAATTGCCTAATAAAGAAGACAGTGCTTGACATTGACTTGTCGCACAATTAAAATTAACGTATACTAAAATAATCTAATATAAAAAAAGTAATTTATGGCGGCAGAAAAATTTAGCGTGGCAAAATTGGTGAACAATGACGGATGTTTTGATTTGCAGTTTCGCAAAGACACACGGCATGAAAGAACCAACTCCCCCACTTACTACAGGTGGAAGGCGCAATTTATTGTTACAGGGCCCAGAAATGATATTAAAATTTTAGAGAAAATAAAAAAAGAAATCGGTTGTGGAGAAATTACTTTATCAAAAGACCAGGCAAGGTTCTCTGTGCAGAAAATCAGCGACATTGCCGAGACCGTAGTCCCCTTTTTTAAGAAAAACTGTTTGGCGGAAAATAAAAAGAAAGATTTTGAGCTTTGGGCAAAAGGCGTGGAAATAATCTACAAAAACAAAGGGCTTGCGCTGGCGGGCTGGAAAAAGAATGAAATATGCTCTCTTATAGAAATCCATAAATCATCTGCAAAATACAAAAGTAAGCCACGGGCGCCAAAATGGCTGGATATGGCAAAAGCCCTCTCAAAAACAAATTAGCACGAGGCAAAAAAAGCTCGGAAACAATCTTTTCTCGGCTCCGGGTCCTCTCTTTCAGGGGAGCCAGCCATCGCCTCGAAAAGTTTATTCCCGAGCTTTTTTATTTGCCGAAACGGCGCGATCTTCTGTCGAATTCGGTTAAAGCTTCGTCTAAATCTTTTTCTGTAAAATCAGGCCAGAGTTTTGGAGAAAAATATAATTCAGAATAAGCTGCCTGCCACAAAACAAAGTTAGACATTCGCATTTCTCCACCGGCTCTTATTATCAAATCAGGGTTTGGCAATCCGGCAGTAGATAAATAACTCTCAAATAATTTTTCGTCTATTTTTTCTACAGGAACTCCCGACTCAACAATCTTTTTAACCGCGTTTAAAATATCCCATTTCCCTCCGTAGCTTACAGCCAGGTTTAATTGAAGCTTATTATTGTTTTTTGTCGTCTCCTCGGCGCGTTTAATTGCCTCTTGCAAGGATTTTGGCAGCCTTTCTATCTGCCCGATGACTTTTAGCCTTACTCCGTACTCCTGCCATTTTTCGTCCTTCATATATTTCTCCACGTTTTTTATCAGGCCGGTTTCCAGCAGTTTCATTAAATAATCAACTTCTTTCGGGCTTCTGTTCCAATTTTCTGTTGAAAAACCAAAAGCAGTAAGAGTCTTTACTCCCCTATTTTTACACCACTCGGCAAAATCCAAAAGGTTTTCGTAGCCCTTTTTGTGGCCTTCTAACGTATTTAAGCCTTTCTGTTTTGCCCATCTTCTGTTGCCGTCAGGAAATAAAACTATATGCTGTGGAACATTCATATTTTTGATTGATTTGTTATTTGTATTGGCGCTTTTAACTGGTATTTTGCGGTTATATATCCTGAGGCAAACGCCAGCAGAATTAAAAGCATAACTATTATAAATAGCATTATATCATTAAAATGGCCTTTGACAAACTCTCTTATTTCTGATAACATACTATTATACACAAAATACAAATTTTAATATCTAAAAAATGGCACATACGAAACAAGGAGGTTCCTCCAGGTTAGGAAGAGATTCTGCCGCGCAAAGACTTGGAATTAAGGTCAATGCCGGGGAAAAAGTTAAGCTGGGGATGATTATTATTAGGCAGCGCGGAACAAGATACCTTTTGGGCAAAAACGTCAAAAAAGGATCTGACGATTCCATCTACGCAATGAAAGACGGCGTGGTAAAATTTTCTTCTAAATCTAAAGAACTTTTCAATGGAGCAAGGAGAATAGCTAAAGTGGTCTCTGTAGAACTCAAAAAAACAAAATAGTATTTTAAAAAAACCGCCCAATCTTATCGAGGGGCGGTTTTTTGTTATTTTTGCTTTTTTATTGCCGCCCGCAAAAACTCTTTAAATAGCGGATGGGGCGCCAAGGGCCTTGATTTAAACTCGGGGTGGAACTGTACGCCCACCATCCACGGATGGTCCTCGGCTTCTACAATTTCAACTAGATTTCTTTCCGGGTTTACGCCGGCTATTCTCAGGCCGTTTCTTTCTAAAACATCTCTATAATCATTGTTAAACTCATATCTGTGCCTGTGTCTCTCAGAAATATTTTCAGCTTTATAAGCTTCAAAACTTAAAGACTTTTTCTCCAATTTTGCCGGGCAAGCGCCAAGCCTCATTGTTCCGCCATAATGTTTTTCTTTTAGCAGTTTTTTTTGTTCTGCCATTGTCGATATGACCGGGTTTTTTGTTTTAGCATCGAGCTCTGTTGAGTTTGCATCTTCGGTTTTTAAAATCATCCTTGCGAACGCAATTGTCATAATTTGCATTCCCAGGCAAAGCCCGAAATAAGGAATCTTTTTTCTAAAGGCGTAATCGGCTGCCATTATCATCCCTTCAGTTCCCCGTTTGCCAAATCCGCCGGGCACAATAATCCCGTCCATTTTATCTAACTCTTTTAACTCTTCAGGATGGTTCTCATATTTTTCTGAATCTAACCAGACAATATTTGGTTTTGCGTTGTGCCACCAAGCTGCGTGATTTATTGATTCGATAACCGAAATGTATGTATCTCTGCACGATTTAAAATTAAAATATTTGCCCACAATTCCGATGGTAACTTCTTTATTTATATTCTTAACTTTTTCTGAAAATGTTCTCCAGTCTTTCAGGTCTGTTTGCTTTGCCTTTAATCCCATGGCCTTCAAAATTATTCCTCCAAGATTTTCTTTCTCAAAATTCAGCAAAACGTCATAAATAGAGTAAACGTCTGGAGCCGACATTATGCGTTCTTTGTCCAAACTGCAAACTGTGCTGATTGTATTTTTTATGCTGTCAGATACAGGTCTGTCTGCTCGGCACAAAATAAAGTCAGGAGAAATTCCCGCAGAGTTTAGCGTCCTGACCGCATATTGCGTCGGCTTTGACTTTTGTTCGCCAAGGAGCGAAGGCGTGGGCAAATAACTCACCAAAACAAAGAAAACATTTTTCGGCTCTTTCCATTTCAGCATTCTTGCCGCTTCCAAAAACAGAAGCAACTGATACTCGCCCACTGTTCCGCCAAATTCAACGATTGTAATTTCAGATTTATTTTTCTTTTGGCAGGATTTGATTCTTCTTATTATTTCGTTAGGAATATCAGGTACAACTTCCACGTCTTCGCCCCCATACTCAAGATTTCTTTCGCGCTTGATTACTTCCTGGTAAACCTGGCCGGTTGTTATATAATTGTCCCGGACGCAATCTTGGTTTGTAAAACGTTCGTAATTCCCCAAATCCTGGTCTGCCTCAACTCCGTCTTCTCCCACAAAAACCTCTCCGTGCTCGGCCGGCCTGATTGTGCCCGCGTCAATGTTGACATACATATCGCACTTTATGTTGGCGACTGTAAAGCCCCGGGACTGCAAAATTTTTCCAATTGAAGCCGAGGCAACTCCTTTGCCCACGCTCGACATTACTCCCCCCACAA
This sequence comes from Candidatus Staskawiczbacteria bacterium, assembly GCA_903885445.1. Taxonomy (GTDB): domain Bacteria; phylum Patescibacteriota; class Minisyncoccia; order Minisyncoccales; family Staskawiczbacteraceae; genus XYD1-FULL-39-28. Next base: position 49,910 of record CAISIO010000036.1, on the reverse strand, counting down.
CGAAAATATATTTTGGCGGCATAATTTATGTTTTTATTTATTATATCGCTACGCTAATTTCATTATAGAAAAAAACCTAGCCCTTGGCTAGGTTTTTAATTTTTATTCTTCTATTTTTCCATCAACTTTTTCCGCTGTTATTATCACTTTTATTTCTGACTCTAAATTATGGTCTAGGCTTATGCTCACCGGGAATTCTCCAACATCCTTTATCGGGTTTTCCAGCTTGACCTGAGATTTTTTAATCTCAAATCCCAGCTCCTTTAATTTCTCAACAATTTTTTGGCTGTTTATAGATTCGAAAAGCTGCCCCTCGTCGCCAACCTTCACCGCGATATTAACTTCCAGCCCGTCGAGTTCTGAAGCTAATGCCTGCGCTTTTTTCAGGTCTTCTTCTACTTCTTTATCGATAACCTCTTTTTGGTCGGCCAGCCATTTTAAGGCGGGCTTTGTGGCGGCCCTGGCCAATTTTTGCGGAAGCAGAAAATTCCTTGCGTATCCGCTTTTCACTTCTTTTAATTCGTATTTTTTTCCAAGACCTTCAACGTCTTGCAATATGATTACTTTCATGTTTTTTTATTTTGGTTAAGCTCAATATTTGTATTCTACTTTAAGTTGTCTACTATTTCAAGAGCTTTATCCAATTGCGGGTCTTTTTTGTCTTGAATGTCTTTTTCAGTCACATCAATCTTTACATCCGGAGTAAGCCCGATATCCGAGATTGAGCTGCCTTTTGGAGTCAGCCAGTTGGCAATGGTCACCTTCAAAAACGAGCCGCCCGGTAAATCAACAACTTCCTGTACGCATCCTTTTCCAAAAGATTTATTTCCAATGAGTTTTATGTTGCGGTCATCTCTTAACGCCCCGGCCAAAATTTCCGACGCCGACGCTGAACCCTCGTTGATTAAAATAACCATCGGATAATTTTCAAAATCTGAGTTGCCCTCGGCCTTATAAATCTGTTGCGCTTTTGCTTTCCCAAAATCCTCAATCGTGACTGTTTGCCCGTTTCCTAAAAACCATCCGGCAATTTCCTGGGCGGCGGCAAGATATCCTCCGGGATTATCTCTTAAGTCTAGAACGATTTTCTTTGCCTTGCTTTGCACAATTTCAAGCGCGGCTTTCTTAAAATCAGAAGGAAGCGTGTCGTCAAACTGGTAGATTTGTATATATGCCACGTCGTTGTTTTTCAGAGACCATTCGATAGAAGGGACTTTTATGGTGTCCCTGATTATTTTAATGTCTTTTGTCTGAGTCCAGCCGTCCCTTAAAATAGTTAACGTCACGGTTGTTCCTTTTGTTCCTCGGATTAAACTCACCGCTTCGTCGGCTGTCATATTGGACGAATCTTTGCCGTCTATTTTCACAATCATATCTCCGGATTTTAATCCTGCCTTTTGTCCCGGAGTTCCTTTTAGTGGAGCTATAACCGTGAGCACATCTTTTTTTACTCCAACTTCCACTCCTATCCCGTTAAAGGAACCCGACAAATCCTGCTGGAATCTTTGCGCCTGGCTCGGGTCAAAAAAACTGGTATAAGGGTCTCCCAGCGAATTTGCCATTCCTTCGATTGCGCCATAAAGTATTTTATTATTATCTATTTTCGACGGGCTAATAAAATTTTGTTTCAGCTTTCCGTATGCATCCCAAAAAAGCGAAAAGTCAATTGTTCCCGGCTGCGGAACATGATACGCGATTTTATTTACACCTATCCAAATGCCCAGCCCCAAAAAAACGGCCGAACAAATAACTAAAACAGCCGGCCAAATTATCTTTTTATAATTCATACAAGCATAATAATAACAAAAATAAAAAATAAAAACAATCCCCTAAAGGACTGTTTTTACTGGGTATTATTTCCATCAAATCAGTATTTACATCTCTTCCTTTATCTTATCTGCCATCATATCCTCCACCTCTTCTTTTGTGTTTTTTGCCATCATATCCTTTATTTCTTTCGGATGCTCCTTCATTGCATGCTCTTCCAACATCCTAATTACCTCCTCTTTAGTTTTTCCTTTGGCAACGTAATCGCACGTACCAACTCCCATGTCTTTGCAAGTTAATGTATACATATTAGTAAATTTACTTTTTAATTATAATTATTTTTTGCGACCTTTCTTTTTAAATTATATCCCTTCTGTATTATCTTTGTATTAACTATACGTAAAAAACCGCCAATTGGTGGTTTTTTGTAAAATATCGGCTCTATTTATTTTTCTTCCGGAGCAGTAAATCCATCAATCATAATGTTATTACCCTCCGCGTGGACAAGCTCGGCCAATTCTTCTCTAAGTTTTTCCGTTTCTTCTGGCGTACTCCCAATTGCCACAAACCAAAACGGATTTGATTCATTTAGCATTTCCCTGCCAAAGCCGTGGTCTCCAAAAGCTATGCTTTCAGCCACTCCGCATTCTGCCAACGACGCTTTTTCATCCATGTTTTTCCTCCCGACAACAAACCCCGCCGGCAAGCCCTCAACTCCCGCGTAATTAAATTTTCCCGTTCCATCATAATAACAAACGCGCGCAAAATGGAACGGCTTTTCAACTTCCAGGTGCTCATGCGAGATTCCTAATTCCTTGGCTCTTTCCTCGGCCCAGTTCCATCCGACAACATCCGGATCCTCTGTTGACTCTATTTGCTTCGCATAGATTCCCGCAGCGCCACAACCCTTATGGCTTGTAATACATTTCGCGCCAGATTTTTCAAACGCCTCCTTAAAGGCTTTTTCTGATAGAAGAATGCCACTCCCGGCCAAATGGACCCCATAAGGAGTTCTTTCATCCATACAACACATGCATTTGCGCATATTTTCAGGAGGCCTATGTTTTTCCAAGTCAAAAGCATCGGCTAAGTCCGGCAAAGTCTCGGCATACCCGGCAAAACCCATCTCAGCAACTTTTGCCATAATCCCCTGCCCTTCCTCAAATGCGTCTATTTTTTCACCTTCATGATTGTGTTCTGTAGCTAGCCCTGCTTCTAGAATTGTCATAGTGGACCCACCGGGAATCGAACCCGGCCCTCATCCATGCCATGGATGCGTAATACCGATTTACTATGGGCCCTAATATTTACTTATTATACTTATTTGTAAGTTTTTTTCAAGTCAACAAAAGACCGCCTTTGGGAGGAGGTCTTTTGTGTAATTTATTTTTTTATAAGAGACTTTATTTTTTTACCAAAACTGAATGCTGCACCAGAGAAATACAACCATAAGCTGGCGATGATTATCAATAATGGCAGGAAAAATGAGTCTGCTAAAAAGTTATTTGTCAGGCCGGTTGAAACCGTTGCCGCTCCCTGAACTAATGTTCTTGTAACAACAACATTTGCGGTCGCGGTTTGCGCGCCCGATTCCGTGCTTGTAATAGTTGCATTGTTGTTCATTGTGACGGTCCCATAGCTGAAATTCCCGGCTGATGCGACCTGCGCCTGGTATGAAACAATAATTGGCTGGCTGGAGTAGACTGTTCCAATATTGACTCCGGAAGTTATGTCTCCGCCAAAATTAGTGTTTGTGTTTACGGTTAGATTTCCTTTGTAAATTAAATTGGCCGGTAAAATATCTTTAACTATAACGTTGTGGATGTCCTGGCCGTTTGCCTGCAAAGTTATAGCAAAAGTTAAAACATCCGAGGGATTGGCATTTATTGATGTCGCCCAGATTAATCCTCCCGAGGTCAGGTCGATAGCTTTTTTGTTTACAGTAAGAATTCCGTTGCCGTAATATCCGGTTCCGGTGCCAGAGCTGTAAAAAGTCATATCTTGGCCGTAAACTGTTCCATAATTTCCTTGCGCTACCGCTCTGAAATGATAAGTTGTTCCTGCGCTTAATCCGGCGATGTTTCGGCTGAACGAACCGGAATTACTTAAAGATTGTTGATTGGTCTGAGTGCCATAGCTGGTTGTTGTCCCGTATTGGAAATAAACATAATTGGAACTGCCAAAATAAGGAACTGCGAGATTGCCATTTAGCGTTGCCTGATAATTTGAAACATTTGTCGCCGAATTTGTTTGAATAGTGACTCCACCCGTTTGAACGGTATTTATATTAACCGTCATGCTGTCGGAATTTGAATTTCCATAATTGTTTGTAACCGTAAGCGTGCAGGTGTATGCTGCTTGACTGCTGTAGTTTGCAAAAATGGTCGACGTATATACCGGTTGCGCGATATTGGGGTTTGACAATGTGCCGCCGTTGCATGACCAAAAATAATTCAGAGCGCTTCCATTTGGGTCGTAGCCAGAGCCTTGCAGCGTTGCGGTTTGGCCAAGGGCTAAATATATATCCGGACCGGCGTTTGCGGCAAGAGAATTACCGTATGACTGGCCTGCAGTGAACGTCATGTCCTGGCCAAAAACAGTGCCGTAATTATTTTGCGCGACTGCTCTGAAGTGGTATGTCGAGCCTGAAGCCAGGCCGGTTATCGGCTGGCTTAAATTCCCGGGATAATTTTGATTTATAACAGCGCTTTGGTATCCGTATGATACGGTTGTCCCCCACTGAAAATAGACAGTTGTACTGCCATAATTTCCGGTGTTTGCTATATAGGCATTAAGCGTTGCCGAACTGTTCTGAATATTTGTCGCGGAGTTTGTTTGTATTTGCGGTACGCTCTGCGCGAAAACCGCGCCTCCGAAACAAAGGCAAATGACTGTCGCCAATAATATGAGGCCTACTTTAGATGTGTTTTTCATGATTTTTCTTATTTTACCTGTTTTTACCTTAAAACTTCTTATATTAATAATCTATTACAATTTTTACAAATGTCAAGCGAATTATTAAATTATGATTAGCATTGGCGGCCTAGCGAGCACATTAACAACCAATCCAGTTTCGTTTTTTCCAAGGGGTCGCCACGCGGCCCCCGTTTTTTTGTACAAAGCGTTGACTTTTGAAGTCTTTAAGGTATTATAATAGTTAAGAAATATTTTCCGCAATCGCAACCAGAAGGAGCGCGGAGATGGTTGCAACGGTGAAAGCACGGACGCTTAGGCTGGTTATTCCGGCAGTGCTCCGCAAGGGAGACATTGCTCATGTCACAGCCAAGAGTCTTCAGGTTGGTGAACGCATAGGGCTGGCGCCGTGGAAAGACGCGACGACCGGCAAAGACTGGCTCATCGACGCCGATGGTAAGTCGGGTCTTTTGTCCGAAACCTGGGATGCGCTAGAGGCCGAGGGGCACGTCAGTCTCGACCGGAACTAGCCGGGCAATCGCACATTCACATTCTCGTCTTCATGGGACCATGCACGCCGGTGGTCTGTTTTTTTTGCAGTAAGCTGCTTTTTTGCTATTGACTTTTCTAAAATAAATTGTTATTATATATATGTGCTTCGATCATCACCGAATGGAAAAGTAAGGAGCTGACAATGCGCGTGGAAGTGTTGGTAAAGATAAATGTCGAGGTGGTCCCGGATGACGGGAAATTGGAGGCTCAGCCGACAACAGTCCCAATAGAGCCGGGAACGTACAAGTTGCTCTCGGTGAAAGTTGGTCCGGTGGAATGGCTACTCGTAGAGGGTAGCACTCCAACGATTGGGCTTCCTGCAAGCGTCTGGGAAGCCTTGATCAAGGCCACGCCGCAGAGGGTGAGGCGCCTTCGTAGGAAGTAGGCGCATCCGAGTTCATTAAAATATTTATTTCCCCACAGGTCACTTCGGTGGCTTTTTTTGTGCGCTAATAAGTTGACTTATATGTAAATTTAGGTATTATAAGTTTAACCTGGAATTGTGCAATTAACAGAAGGAGCGCAAAAATGGCAGTGAAATACGGTTTCAGTCTCCGCGAGAAGGTGGTGTGGGACGAAGACGCCCCAATCGAGTTGGCCGAGCAACATGGCGAAGGCCCATTCGAGGTTGTCGGGCTACAGCTTCTTGAAGAAGAAGAGCTGACCGAACCGCCAAAGGCTCATCCCGAGATGGTTACCATCAGGCTCAAGGGTGGGCATCGCCGTGATTTCTCGGGCGGATTGCTCGCAAGGGCCGCGGCGACGGCGTAGTACATTCACATGGGCAGAGAAAGGAAGAGTATGTCAAGCAAGAAGAGAGCCAACCAGAAAGGCGCGCTTGTGCGAACTCCCATCGACTGGCGTCATGTGTTGGTGGCCGTGGGAGTCGTCGCAGTGGTGGTTGCCTTCCTGGTGTTCCTCAAACTGCCGATTGGCTAGACGGCGCCGATACTTTCGTTTTTTGTTTTTACGTGACGGCCCAGATGGGTTTCTGCTTAGGGAAGCGAAACCCTGTTTTTTTACTTCAGATTGGCGGAATAAAAGTTTAGCAGATTTCCGCGGACTATTATATTTGAAGCTTTAATATTGTTTGATTGCTCGGTGTAGATATTTTGACAATCGGTTATGGGCAATAGTTTCGCGCCGGGCACCGACTCGCACGAGCCATGCGAAAAAACGCCGTCTTCGCTTGCTTGATACGCTAAATTTGAAGTTAAAATTGCGTCTATTCCGCCGGAGACGATTTTAAAATTAGTTTCAACCGGAGTTTTTGTATTTAATAAATCCTGGCCCAAAACAGTTTTTGGCGAAACAATTCCCAAAAGATTCGCAATTGTCGGATAAACGTCCAATTGGCTGGCAGGCTCATTTATTGTCTGATTTTCTACTCCGGAATTTAAAATTATCATCGGCACCTGTTGATCGGCTAATCTCGGGATTTTATTTTCTTGATTTAGCAATTCAGATATTTTTGTATAACTTCCGTGGTCGCCCCAAATAACTATTAAAGAATTATCATATAATCCGTTTTGTTTTAATCCGTCTATAAACTCGCCAATTGCTTTGTCGGTATAATGAACCGCCTGCAAATATTCCCATTGCAGTTGTGTTAGGTTGGTTTCAGCCGGAAGATTCAAGGTCTGCAGATCGTCTGGCAAAATAAACGGAGTATGGGAGCTCATTGTAATAAGCGTTGCCATAAACGGCTGCTTAAAGCTTTCCAACCTTGCTAATGATTGCGAAAATAAATCCTCATCACCCAAATCAGACGGCCCCTTGCCCACAGACCTGGTTACGGTGTAATCGCTCAGGGCAAATGTTTTTTGGTAGCCGAGCCCGGGATAAATATTTGAGCGATTCCAAAAAGTCGGCACGTCACCGTGTAAAGAATAAGTCTTGTACCCGTTGTCTATAAGCAGTTGTGGCAGCGCCTTGTAAGTATTTTTAGCATAGTCGATGAATGCAACGCTGTTTGGCAACGGATACAAAGAATTCATTGTGGAAAATTCCGTGTCGGCGGTGTTTCCCGGCCCGACCTGGGCGTAAAAATTGTTAAAATACAAGCCATGCCTCGCCAATTGATTTAAGCTTGGAGTAATTTCCTGTCCGTAAATTTCCCGGTTAATAACCGCATTTTCCAATGATTCAACTTGGATAATTATAAGATTTTTATTTTTATTAACGCCAAAAAATTTGCCTTCGGCTATTTGCGCCGGTTTTTTTCCCGCGAAAGTTTTTAAAAAATCTTTATCTTTTTCAGTTACCAAATTGGCGCGCAAAATATATTTAAAAGTGTCCTCCAGAAAAAAATTCATAATTCCCATTTTACCTACCAGCGCCTTTAGATCGTAAACATCTGTGTAAAGCCGGCTGGTGCTTCCCCACTCTTTTTTTTCTGTATATAAAAGATATTTATATCCAAAGAAAACAATGGCAATCATTGCCAAAATGATAATTATTCTTTCCCAGCCCGGCAAAATAAACTTGGCGTCAGTTTTTTTTCTGCCAAAAACATACGCCGCCAGAACCACCGCGAGATTCGCGATAAATAATAGCAACTCTGGCGAAAGCATTGTTTTTATTGTTCCAACCAGGCTTCCTGCCTCTCCTATATATCTAAGCGCCGAAGCTTGAAGGAAATTTTGTCCATACTGGTAATACAAAAATTCGGCGCAAAATCCGAAAGAAATTATAAATGAAATAATAAAAAGATATACATAAGAATATCTTTTTTTGAAAAGCAACGCCGGGCCGTAGAAAACAACTCCTAACGCAAACGTGACAAGTGACAATCTGACAGAATATGTTTTTGAATAGAGTCCCAGCCAAACATTAAAAAAATGGTTTTGCGCGACAAATAAAACCGCCAGAATTAGCGGTAGAGATATGGCTCGTATATAATCAGCGGGTTTGGCGGAGTATTTTTTTCCAGTAATTGCCGTATCCATAATTAAAGCGAAATATGAAGCGGCCGGGTTTCGCCCGGTTTTAAATTTTCTATTTTAATATTGCCCACGCGAACTCTTTTTAGCGCGGCAATTGTGTAATTTAATTCATTAAACATGACACGGATTTGGTGGCGCTTTCCTTCGTTTAAAATTACCTGAATTTTTGTGTCGTTTACAATTCTTGATTTTGCAGGAAGTAATTTACCAAGCGATTGCGTATCCATCCCCTCTTTAAAAATTCTGACAACACCAACCCGCAAAGGTTCTTTTACCGTGACCAGATATTCCTTTTCCCACCTCGCGCTGTTAGACAAAACTTCCTTCGCAAACCTGCCGTCGTTTGTCAGTAACAATAACCCTTCCGAACTTTTGTCCAGTCTGCCAATCGGATAGAGCCCCTTGCTTTTCCATTCCGTTATAACGCTTTTTCTGCCGGGCAAATCCTGTGTCGGCAAATCTCTTGGTTTGTAATACGCCAAATATTTATATTCTTTTTTAATTCCTTTTACAGTAACATCATCTTTTTCGTTCACCTTAGTCCCGTTTTCGGCGCGTTTTCCGTTAACAAAAACCTGACCGGCTTCAACCAGAGCGTCCGCTTCCCTTCTCGACGCCAATCCTTTATCCCTTAAGTATTTATTTATTCTAATTGGAAATTCCATAATGATTATTTTTTATATTAGCATGTTAAATATTATTTTAATAGTTATCCACACCTTGACCCTGTTTTTTTAAAAATTTAAAGTGATATAATTAGGAAATCAAAATTTATCTAAATAATATTTTTATGTACACCAAAAATCAACTCGTCGTCTTCATAGCATCGATTGTTATTGTTTTTGTGTTGGGTTTGATGCTCGGCATTGCCATAAAGCCCCAGCAATCCCCGGCCGTGCAGACAAAAGTTGAAGCGGCAACCAACCTGTCTTCAAAAGTTGTTTCATCCATCACCGCCTACGGAAAAGTATCGGGCATCCAAGGAAGGGATTTGACGCTGAGCTCCTTGGGCGATGACCTGGTAGTTACAGCCGCGCCAGATGCCAGGATATATTCTTTTGACTCTTCTTCAAAACAGCAAATCACCCAGTTTGAAAGCATTAAAGCAGGAGACAATGTCAACGTGGCTTTAAAACTCTTGCCGAACGGAAAGTTGCAAGGAACTTCGATTATCATCCTTCCTGTACCGACAACAAGCAAGTAGAAATATTTTTAAATAATTCCACCAAAAATGCGAAGCTTCTTCGAGAAGTACGGAGACAAAGAAATCACCTTGTTTAGAAAGACCAGACTGTCTTTCTCTTTTAAGCCCTACTTTGCAGCCCAAGGAGCCTTGGTGCTTTTACTTGTTATCACTTCCCTGTTCATCACAGGAAATCTTCTTTTCCCAAATCCCGGAGTAGACCAATCGTCAGTCATCAAGCAGGTCGCAGTCAAACGCACTTCGGCCATTGTCGCCTCGGGCCAGCCCGTTAAATGGACAATGATAGTTAAGCGCAGCGACATCACGTCAAACCAGAACTTAATCAAACTTCCCAAGAACGCGGCCAATATACAGATTAAAACAATAAACAACGACCAGGCAGTCGCCATTTTGTCGAGCGGCGCTCCTCAAAACCAGCTTACTCCTTCAGAAAGGCAGATGTTAGCAGCCAATCTGCTAAAGCCCGGCAAAGGGTTCTTTGCCAAAGCCACCCAGTTTCTTTTCGCTGATTTAGAACAAGCAGCTTCAGATGTCGTAGAGCAGATTGCAGGCCAGCTGATTCAGCCTTCTGCAGACCAGCCTGCAATCATCGATGCTCCTGACGCCAGCTATGTTGACTTGGCAGACCAAGCTCCAGCAGAAGCACCGATCGAGACAACAACAGAACCAGCTCCGGAGGTTACTGAACCTCCGGTCGAAACCCCAGCCGAGCCAATCATAGAAACCACTTCCCCATCTGACCAAGCTCCAACAGTCATAGAAGAAACTCCAGCTTCAGAACCTGACACTGCAAACACAGACGACAACGTCCAGATTGACTTTGAAACCCCTGCTCCGCAAATCACCCAGCAAGATACAGACTCGGGAAAGCTGGTCACAGTCTCTGCCCCGAATGAAGACCCGCAATCCCCCCTCACCGATGTTCTTGCCTACACAAACATTCCCGAGATTTTCAAAGTCGGACAGGAATCTAAAATCAAAATCAAGTGGCAGAACGAAAACGACCAAGACGTCACCTTTCACGCCTACGACACCAACAACAACGGCAAGCTCGACTATGTAGAATGGACAGTCCCCCACTTGTCTGAACAGACATTCGAGATTATCTTCATCTCAAAAGCGTTCCGCTTAGACAGCGATAAAAACATACTTGAAGATGTGTATGACCAGGTCGCGACAAAAGATGGAAATTGGGCGACATTCAATAATGGCGAGTATATACGGGTAACTTTCTATCACCCACTCGACAACACAAAAGACAATACCATTTATGCCAGGCCGACAAATGCGGGACAGGCAGCGCAGATAGAAGTCTATCCGGTTTACTCGGATGCAGATGGAAATCAAACCGAGGGTGAAAAAGTAGCAACATTTCAAAACATCAGCGCAGAAAGCGCTTATAAAGTTTTGCTTACTAATCTGCAAACTCCAACAGATACATTTGATTTAAAGGTTATCGGCAATGTTGATATTGATTACATAGTAGACCCTGCTGGAATGCTGGTAAAATATGGAAGCTTCACGAAACCCGTTTCAGGTTGTGGTGTATCTGATCCCATTGGCGTAACCGGCGTCGGATTCCAGCCAAAAGTGGTTATGTTTTTTGGAAATGATTCGGCGGCTGATGGAACAACAACCAACGCCCGTGAATTTTTTGGCGCGGCAACTTCGTCTAGCGCCCGCGCTGCAATTGCTGCAGCCGGCCCAAACGGCGGCGCAAACCCGAACAAAAGGAAGTGGTTCAGTAACGCGCTGGCAATCGCCAATATTACAGAAGGAGCAACGGCAACCCTTAACACATCGGCAGATTTTGTTTCCATGGACGCCGATGGGTTCACACTTAATTGGACCGTCTGCGACGCGACCGCAAGAATAGTAAATTATATAGCAATTGGCGGGACCGACGTGACTAATACCTATGTGGGAAGCTTCACAACTCCGACGGCGGTCAATCATACATTTGGCGTAACGGCGCCAGGATTTAAGCCGGACGCTTTGATATTTTTCGACAACACCTTAACAACAACAAACTTAGCCACCGGGGACGCGGCGAGCTCGGTATTCAGTATGGGTTTTGCCACTAGCGCGGCTAAACAAAACAACCGTACCTCAAACAGAACGACAGCCGCATCAACTACTTATAGCTACCAACGAACAGATTCTGTTATAAACTCTGTTAGCGGAGCTGGCGCTGTTTCCAGGGCAGCATCTTTGGTTTCGCTGGATACTAATGGATTTACTCTTGATTTTACCATTGCTCCAGCGAATGCAGTATATGTAAACTACATAGCGTTAAAAGGCGGACAATATGATGTTGGCAGTTTCAACCAAGCAACAACAACCGGTGAGCAAACTGTAACAACTGGCTTTCAACCGTCAGCTGTCTTATTTCAAAGCGGAGGATATGCGGCAACAACTTCCATAACAAGCGGAAGCAGATTATCATTCGGTGTTGGTATAAGCTCTTCCTCGCGAGCAAGCATTTGGTCTGGAGATAACGCTGCTGCCAATCCGTCGGTCACTAATCAAGACTTAGATAGAACAAGATGTTTAAAGACAATAACACCGGGTGCCAGCCCAACCGTGACTTCATCAATGGATTTCGTATCCAATGACGCCACTGCGTTTAGGGTAAATAATACAATAGCCGACGCAACCTCAAGACAAATTTTATATCTTGCAATGGGAAGCAATCCTGTAACCAGCGCGACCATGGCTTCGGCAGCCGACCAAACATTTGCAAAAAATGATCCTTCTACTGTTATCTCGGATATCACTATCTCCGATTCATCGACTCCGACAATTACTGCTACAAATGGAATAAGGCTGAAAATTCCCGCTGGCTTAAACGCGGTTTGGGATCAAACAGTAACCTCGGCATCTGCTAGCGGAACCGCTGTTAGCGCAGGTAAAATGTCTGCAACTCCGGCAGTTGAATATGATAGCACTACAAGCGCTTATGTGCACGTTGCCGCCGATTTTCTCGCGAGCAATGCCGTGACAATTTCGGGTTTAAAGCTGACAACATTTTCTGCAGCATCAACTACCTCTAACCTTGGATTAGTAGTTGCCGGCGCCGGGCAAACAGTTGTGGCTAACGATACAAAAGCAAAAGTTATCGGCGCGCCAATTATTTCGTCAGGCGCTAACCAAACATTTGCCGTCGGCGCTTCGGCGACAACAATTTCCACGATAACTATTACCGACGACGCAACCAATCACGCGATATCCGCAACAAATGATATCCGCATAAAAATACCTTCCGGTTTAAATATGGAATGGGATCAGACAGTAACAACAGCAACTCTTGGTGGCACGGCTTCAGCAAAGGCATCGGCTACTGTAAGCTATGATGATGCAACTACTTTAAAGGTGGATATTACATCTGATTTTGCAAATGGGCAAACGTTAACAATTGCCGGACTTAAGTTCACAACTTTTACAGCATCGTCCGCGCATAATTTGCAATTTATTGTTAGCGGAAATAAAGCCAATACAGCAACGGCTGCAGATGATAAAACAGTCACGATTACCGGGCTTCCTGCAATGGTTTCGGGCGCCAATCAAACATTTGTTGCTGGAAGCAGCGCCACAACAATGTCGCAGATAACCATCACTGATAACAGTACGTCGCCTGCCATTACTGCCGTGGGTGACATCAGAATTAAAATCCCGGCTGCATTTAACATGGCCTGGGACACTTCCGTGTTGCGCCCGACAATTGGCGGAGCCGCGGCTGGTAAAATAAATACGGGCGTAGATGTTACTTATGAGGATTCAAATCATACCTTGGTAATTCCTGTTACCAGCGATTTTGCAGCTTCCGATTCAATAACCGTTGACGGCGGAAAATTTCTCGCTACCGCGTCTTCAACATCAAGCAATCTGGGTTTGGTTGTTTCCGGCACTGGCGGTTCGCCAATTGTAAACGATACTAAAACAATTACGGTTGTCGCTCCTTCAATTTCATCTGCCGCCAATCAAACATTCGCTAAGAACGATCCTTCAACGGCGGTTTCTAACATAGTTGTTACTGACGCGGCAACCGCGACAATCACTTCTGCCAGCGGAATCAGAATTAAAATCCCTGCGGGACTTCACGCCGTGTGGGACCAGACAATCACTTCTGCCACTGCGAGCGGAACTGCTGTTGACGCGGGAAAAATGTCGGCAACGCCGGCAGTTGAATATGATAACGCTACAACCGCATATGTTCATGTAGCCAGTAATTTTACCAATGGAAATGTAGCTGTAATTTCTGGTTTAAAGCTCACAACTTTTTCTGCCGCATCGAGCGCATCAAGCTTGCAATTAATTATAGCCGGCGCCGGCGGATCTGCTGTTGCTACCGATGACAAAACAAAAGCAATTGGAGCGCCAACAATTTCTTCCGCGGCGATACAGACGTTCTCTGTAAATCAATCCCCCACTACGATTTCTACAATTACAGTTACCGACGACGCAACTAACCACGCCATTACTGCCGCCAACGATATCCGCATTAAAATTCCAACAGGATTTCATATGATTTGGGATACAAGCATCGGCACAGCCACGCTTGGCGGAACAGCATCGGCTAAGGCTTCCACTACTGTCACATATGATGGAACCAGCACATTAATTATAGACGTCACTTCTGATTTTGCTAATGGACAGACCTTGACGATTGACGGATTGAAATTTAAAACTTTTTCAGCCGCCTCAACTGCCAATAATTTACAGTTAATTGTCAGTGGAAATTCTGCGAACACGGCTACGGCAAGCGATGATAAAACAATTACAATTAGCGCGGGATTCACTGCTTATGACGATTGCGGAGGAACAACTGCCGGTGTGCTTTCAACTGGAAACGTAACTAATTACGGGTTTGGAAACACCGGACATTTGTTAAATTACGCTGATGGCAGCGACACAGGAGTTACAATTGCTTTTGCCGACAATCTAAATGCGAATACCCTGCTTAATATCGGACCGGAAACCGCTGTGCCGCCGGTTACCGCAGCTCCCGGCGGAACGCCGATGTTTACGGAATTTGGAAATATAATAAATATGGGTTATGTGACAGCGTCTGGAACTTCTGCTGGCCAGGCCGGAAGTTTTACGGTGACTTTTAGCGGACTTCCTGCCAGCACGTTTACTTTGGTAGCTGCAGGAATAAGAGCAGATTCAACTTTTACCCGTCCGGCTAAATTTGTAGTTTCTAATGTCACTGCCGGCTTTACTAACGCAAGTCCGGCTGGAACAACCATTTCAACTACAACTCTTACAAACGACTCAACAACTTATAACACAGGATATAATTCAGTCGATGGTTATGTCGCTAAGTGGACCAGTTTAACTCCGGTAGGCGGAACAATAATACTTACCGTCAAAACAGATACGCCGATTAGCAAGATTTATCTTAACGCTTTAAAACTTGTGCAAGAAGGTGTTTCCTCTACCCCATTAACAATGGTTTCTGGCTCAAATCAAAGTTTTGTTGTTGGCGACAGTTCAACTACCGCCGCGCAAATCACAGTGACCGACGCTTCTGATACTCCGGTAATTACCGCTCTTAATGATTTGCGCGTAAAAATTCCCGCAGGATTTAATATGACATGGGATAACAGCATAAAACGTCCGACAATTGGCGGAGGCGCGTCCGGAAAAATAAATACAGGCGTTGATGTAACCTACGAAGATTCCGATCACACGGTTGTCATCCCGGTGACAAGCGATTTCGTTGCATCTGATTCTATAACAATTGATGGCCTTAAATTTAATAACTTTTCAAATACTTCTACTGCCAGCAATATGGTGTTGATTGTTGCGGGCTCTGGCGGAGCAACGGCAGCTACAGATACTAAAACAATTACTATCACCGGCCCAAGCGCAACATTTTCCAATCAAGCCAACGTAGCCGCCACATTTTTACCAGATACCGCAAGCCAATATTTTGGGACTTTTAAAATTGCCGGCACCGGAACGGTTTCTGCAATCACTTTAACGCAGTATGGAAACGACTCCGTGGCGGGCACTGACTTTTCAAACATAAAATTAGTTGCGGACGATGGCAATGGGGTTTATAATTCTGCGACCGATACAACTGTTTTGGGTACAGTTTCAACTTTTACCGCAAACAAGGCTGCTTTTTCAGGATTGAGCATAGCGGCGGGAAGCAGTACTTATGTGCACGTTCTGGTGGACGTTACTGATTTAATAATACCTTTGCCCGCTCCGACTGCTGGAGTGGAAATACTCGCAGGCACCGATATTACGTCGACCGCCACTGTGGCTGGAAGTTTTCCTGTCACCATGGGAACATCAACTTTAACCGCAGTTTACCCTTATTTGGAAAACGTTGAAACAACAAGTATCGAAATTGCTTGGTCGTCGAGCACTTCAACTGCCACCGGAAGCGTTGCATACGGCGCCACTTCAAGTTACGGAACAACCGTGAATGAAACCGTAACGCCGGTAGCCGTAAATTCTACAACCCTATATGAGCACGAAATAGTTTTGACCGGCTTAAGCACTAATGCAACCTATCACTATCAAGTAACCGATGGAAGTGGAACAAAAAGCGCGGACTCCACATTTAAAACAGCTCCGGCAGCCGGAACAGCTTTTAATTTTACTGTTGGTGGAGACGTTGCTACTAACGCTGATAGTCCGTCCTCTGCTTTTTGGAATAATTCCAATATAATTTCCAACGCAGCAGACGCTGACCCTACCAATCCAAAAACTATATTTTTCTTTACAGGAGACCACACAATGGGCGGAGGAGATACAGAATGGCAAGGACAATTTTTCCTTCCATATAGAAACCAGACTAAAAATGCTGTCCTTTATAATGTTTATGGAAACCATGATACGGGAGGAAGCTCTCCAACAACTTTCCCAAAATATTTTGACGCGCCGACCGATGGAAACTCAAATAATAATTATTATTATTCTTTCAATTATGGTAATACTCACTTTATAATTTTAGACAGCAACGCGGGAAATGGCGCGGGGTCAGCGCAACGTAATTGGGCGATAGCCGACCTTGCTTCTTCTGCTGCTACAGGCGCAAAATGGCGAATCGCAATGATTCACGTTCCGCCGTATTCATGGTCAACAGCTCCAACCGGCCACAGCCCGGATTCAGGATTGATTGATTTAATGGATAATGTTTTGGCCGTAGGAAACGTTGACCTTATATTCAACGGCCACACTCATATATATCAGCGCGTATTCAAGCCCGAGACTTCGTTGGGCAAAAAAGGAATGACGCAAATTGTCACCGGCGGAGGAGGAGCTACGCTTACCACGGCGCCCACCGAAGCAGATCTATTGGCTTGCGGAATTCCGTGCGCAACTTATCCTTATTTGGAGTATATGCATAATGGTTTTCATTATTTAGTTGTTGAGGCGGGCGCTGACCGGCTTAAGGTTACCGCGCGCGATACTACAAATAGCATATTTGATACCTTTTATGTTCCTCGCTTGCCCGCAATTTCTTCTGGCGCCAGTACAAATTTTGCTTTAGGCGCAGGATCTACAACAATTTCTCCGATTACAATCACTGACGACGCAACGGTTCCTTTGATTAGAGCTGACAATACAACCGGCGACATAAGCATAAAAATTCCAAGCGGTTTGGATATGATTTGGGATAATACAATTGCAACTGCGACTATTAGCGGTACAAATGCCAGCAAAGTTGCTTCCAGCAGTAACGTAACTTACGATGGCACAAATAAAATAGCTACAATAAATGTTACAACTGATTTTGTTGCCGGAGACACTGTAACAATTTCAGGATTGAAAGCTAAGAATTTTAATTCCACAACATCAGGACAATTTTCTCTGTTAGCCGAAGGACCGACCGGGGTTGTTGATGCAACTGATGACAAAACTATGACTATCGGCGCCAGCGTCCCAACCCAAACTATCACTAATGTCGGTGGTGATGCTTCTGCTCCATATCTAACATCCGACAATACTCCGCTGATAACATTAACCTTGAGCGCGAACGGAGATTGCCGAGCAGCAACTTCAGCAAAGTCCTATGATAATATGTCAGGCGACACTGATTGCACGGGCGATGGAACAACATCAATCTCTTGTCAAATGCCGTTAATTTCAGATTCTGCATCAGCAACGGTTTACACTGCTTGTGAAGATAATACCCAAGCATACAAAGACACAGCCGGCACTGCCACCACTATCAGTTTCCAGCTAGACTCCGTTGTCCCAACAACTACAGACAACTTCACTCACAACGCCAGCTGGCAATCGGGCAACCAGACAATCACCCTGACTCCAACCGACGCTGCCCCAAGCTCCTCAATCGCTTGGACAAAGTATTGCACAAGCGGAAGCGGTTGCAATCCGAGCGGAGGCACTGCTTACACTGTCCCGGTCGTCATTTCCATTGAAGGAACAAGCTACTTTAATTATGCTTCCCAAGACAACGCGGGCAACACGCAAACCACTGTCTCTAAAACAGTCATGATTGATACAGCCGTTCCAACCACGGTCGCTGGCGGCAGTAACGGATACGCGTTCGGCACCAGTTGGACCAACCAAAACGTCACGGTCACTCTAACTTGCGGAGATGGAAGCGGGTCTGGGTGCGGAGCAACCTTGTACTGCGCAGGATCTAATTCCTGCACTCCATCAACGCCGTATATACAAGGCGTGACCACTGTCACCGTTTCAACGGCAGGAACTTCATACGTACGATATTATTCCACTGACGCAGTTAATAACACAGAAACAGTTAAGAGCCAGACAATTAACATAGATAAAAATGGTCCGTCAGTTAACGCTGGCGTCGATGAATCAAAGAAAGCCATATTTACTCAGGATGCAACAGTCTCTGCAGGTTCGTCCGGCATAGCCAGTTATCTTTGGTCTAAAGTATCGGGCCCCGGAGCAATAACTTTTGGCACAGCAACTACTGAAGACACAACAGTGACCGCCGGCCAGGAAGGAACTTATATTATTCGTTTAACAGTCACCGACAACGCAAGCACAGCTGTCTATGATGAATTTACCTTAGTGTGGGATACAACAAACCCTGTTGCTAACGCAGGAGCTGACCAAATAAAGAAAACTCAATTTACCCAGACAGGTTCAGCCACAGACACTGGAGGTTCTGGAGTTGCTTCATATTCATGGTCTAAAGTGTCGGGTCCCGGAGCAATCAATTTCGGCACATCCACCACAGCTCAAACAACAATTTCAGTTGATACAGACGGAAGCTATGTTATCCGTTTAACTGCCACAGATAACGCGACGAACTCCGGCACAGATGATTTCACCTTAATCTGGGATGCGACAGTTCCAACAACCACAGACAACTTCACTCACAATGATTCGTGGCAATCAACTAGCCAGACAATCACCCTGACTCCAACTGACCCTGCCCCAAGCTCTTCAATCGCTTGGACAAAATACTGCACAAGCAGTATTTCCTGCGACCCTAGCACTGGTACTGCTTACACCGTCCCCGTCTCCATTTCCACTGAAGGAATTTCATACTTTCGCTATGCTTCGCAAGACAACGCGGGTAATACGCAAACCACTGTCACAAAAACTGTAAAAATTGATACGACGGCTCCAACCACGGTTGCCAGCGGCAGTAACGGCTATAATTTCAGCACAAATTGGTCTAGCCAGGACGTCACAGTAACTCTTACCTGCGGAGACGGGGGCGGTTCACCATGTGGAGTAACCCTGTATTGCACCACATCTAACGCCTGCACTCCAAACTTAAGCTACAACCCAAGCAGCAAGCCCGTCATCTCTACGCTCGGAACTTCATATATAAGATATTATTCGACTGACGCGATGAATAATCCAGAAACCGTAGTGATGCAGACAATTAATATAGACAAGACTACTCCAACGGCGACCGATGATTATGGAGCTAAGGATGGAGTTTGGCAAAATAGCAATCAAACAATTACTTTGACGCCGGGTGATGTGGGCGGATCTGGACTTGCCGCGGTTTACTATTGCAGAGATACGGCAAATACATGCAACCCGACGACTGGTGGCGCGATTTTATCTTCGCCTTACGCGGTCAGTTTGTCGGAGGGATTGAACGGTCCTGATTCATACTTTAGATACGCCGCAAAAGACGCCGCGGGAAATACGCAAACAACAGTTTCCAAATCAATAAAAATTGATACAACTCCTCCAGATGTTTCGGCACGAGCTGACCGAACAGAAGCCAGCACATTTACACAAGTTGGTGATATATATGAAGCCGGTTCTGGGATTGCGTCATACTTATGGACAGAAGTTTCAGGTCCTGGAATTGTTACCTTTGGCTCAGCTGACGCAGAAAGCACAACAATTACAGCTGATACAGATGGTGACTATGTTATTAGTTTAACTGTGGTTGATAATGTCGGCAATAGTGCTACGGCCAGTTTCAATTTGAAATGGGGCGTGATTAATCATAGTAACAACCCTGTTGGCGGCAGTGGCAGTTTGTACACTCCTCCATCCTCTGCCCCGGCTCCGCAAACTCCGCCCGAAACACCTGCCGAGCAAACAAACACAATTACCCAACAAATCACGCAGTTAACACAGCAGGTAGCAGAACTCCTGGGAATCCAGCCGCCCGCGCCGCAAATCACCTATCCGCCGATAAACGAATCTGTTCCGCAGGAAACACCCGAGGCGTTGCAGAATTTACAGGTTATGAGCGTAAACCCGCTTGGCGATTTAAATATTGCTCCGGTTCAATCTGATATCGGATTTTTTGCTGATAAATTGCCACAGCTAAAAGAAACATTAGAGTCCTTAAATATCGACACTGGTAAACCAGCCGATGTTGAAAAATTAAATCAAACGGAGTTATATTTGCCCGGATTAACGGCAACCGTCCTCCCCTCATCAGCAGAAACTAATCCTGAAGGGCAAAATATTGGTTCTGCCGCGCCGGTTGATGCAATTCCTTTAGTCCAGCTAAGCGCTTCCGCTATAAATAATATTCCGACTAATATGGTTTTTGCCAGGACGGCCGGTGAACTGATTGATTTTAGCCCTTCTCTTATTATAGACGCTAAAGGCAATGCCGAGCAAAAAATTACTGCTATTTCCGGCCAGCCATTACAACTAGTCATAAAACCTGCTAATCCCGCCAGCCGAGTAACCGGGCTTATGACGCTGACACATCCTTTAACTACACTAAGCAAACCGCATAGAAATATTTTGGCGCAGTTATTCGGCGCAGCATTGGCTGCCGCTCAACAACCGCTTGAACAATCGCAAAGCTCTGCTTTAAGCGGACTGCTAGTTCAAAAATTTGACTATTCTGAAGTTAGACCTGGAGTTTTTGAAGCAAAAATTAATGCTCCGACTGCAGGAGGAGAATATCAGGTTACAACCGTTGTGGAGTACAAGGACAAATCAATTACGCCAACAGAAACAAAAATGACCACCGTAGTTGATCCCGAAGGATACGTTTACAAACAAACTGCCGACGGAAAACTTAGAATTGAAAATGCATCGGTTTCCCTTTATTGGCTCAACCCGAGCAAAAAAGAATATGAATTATGGCCGGCTGAAAGATTCTTACAGAAAAATCCCTCGCTAACAGACGACACAGGAAAATATTCTTTCATGGTGCCGCAGGGAGAGTATTACTTAACGGTTTCTGCTCCTGGTTACGCCAGCTTTAAGGGAAACGCCTTCTCTGTAAAAGAAGATAACGGCGTTAAGCTGGATATTGAACTTAAAAAAATAAATATTTTGCCGGGCTGGGCTAATTGGCAGCTACTTGTATCGGTCTTACTATTTATTTTCGTGATAATTCTAATTTGCATACTTGTTTACATTAAAAGTCATGGATAAAAAAATATTTTTTATTTTCTTGTTGGGCGCGATTTCTTTCTTTTCCCTGGCGATTAACGGATACCTGGTGTCAGCTATAGTGGAAAATTCTCAAGCATGGCAACAAAACCAAATAAATAGAAAGGTTCTTGATTTTAGAAACTTGTTTACTGAGAAAATTCTACTCACCGGAGAGCAAATCGATTTTGAAACAAGGCTTTCCTTGGAAACCGCGGTGAGAGGCCTAAACGATCCTGAAATTTTCAACCAATGGCAATCATTTTCAAAAAGCAAAACCCAAGACGAGGCGACCGTAGAAGCCAAAAAATTGTTGGAGCTATTGATAAAAAAGACCTCTAAATAATTATTAATTAAAATAACTAAAAAACGCCCTAAAAGTGGCGTTTTTTTGCCGCTAATAATTACCTTTTCTTTTTGCTCAACTTAGTTCTATTCCTTCTTTTCGCTTGTCTTCCCAATCTTTTTTTGTTTGCCCAAGATGGCATAATTTTATTTTTTAATTATATTTTTCGGCTGCGGGACCTGGACTCGAACCAGAATACCAGCCTCCAAAGGGCCGTGTCCTACCATTAGACGATCCCGCAAAGTTTCCTTATTTATATCATTTTTATTCGTTTTTTTCAATTGCCCGGCTCGCCGGCGAGGCGGGTTTGTCCGTTACTATATAAATAAAACCCTTTTTCCTTAAATTCCAACTGCTTTGTGTTTTTATCAATCATAACAATAACTCCTAATCCTTTTCGGACATCTTCACTAAAATATTGGTCAAAAATAAAATTACCCAGGGAATAATAGATTCTTTTGCCGTTATACGCCTCCATAGGTTCTATGACGTGCGGGTGGCTGCCGATGATTAAATCAGCGCCAGCATCAATAAACTGCCGCGCCAAAGCCTTTTGAGCCTCTGTCTGGGATAAAGCATATTCAACGCCCCAATGGCTGAAAACAACTGTAATATCAGCCTCGCTTTTTAATTTTTTAATTTCGTTTATGGCTGCAGACTGCTCGAGAGCAATATCACTGCTTAAAAATTCATTATAGCTTACGAATGCTATATTTACGCCATTGATGTTTTTAATTATGCTTTTCTCTCCGCCAGGCGCTCCGAAATAGCCGACACTGGCATTGTCTAAATATTTTTCCGTAGAGGTTACTCCCGCCCCGCCGAAATTTAAGATATGATTGTTTCCCAGGTCAACAACTCTGATATTTTCCCTAAAAAGCGTTTTTGCGACGCTTGAGTCAAAAGTAAAAGAATAATTATCTTTGCTCCCCGGAACAGTTCCTGAGCTTACAGATTTACTATCCGTAATCGGGCCTTCCAAATTAGCGACCACTAAATCACTAGCCAAAAGAGTTGAGGATATTTTATTAAAAATAAATTCGTTCTCCCCGCTTTTACCAGCATAATACCTTATTCCACGGTCAAACATCAAGTCACCGACGAACAATAATTGGACGTATTTTTTTTCGTGAATATTAAATATTGGTTTACGGCTCATTGATTGTTGATCTTGCCTGTTCTGTAATAAAAAACAAATAGCTGCCCCGATAAGCAGGACAACTATTAAAAGAGAGCATAAAATGTTTTTCTTTAGTGCCATTTTCTACTGCAGAGGCGCTTCTACCGCGCTGGGCGCGCAAACAGTTTTAGAGAAAGTGCACTTTATATTGCCAGTAATACCATATTTATCTATACACAAATAATTTCCATCTGGTAATTGTGTTGAAACGCAGAAGTCTTGTGCGCCAGAAAAACATGCTGGTTTGTTCGCGCCCTGCGCCACGATATCATTATTCAGATTCACCAAATCGGTTCCATGGATTTTTTGATATCCATTTAGCAAACCGCGACTGCACAGTGTTGAATAACTCTGGTTTTCACCAAATAACAAGGCCGCCGCAGAACCGATTTGGCTGACATCGGAATTAACCTCCTGAAGTTTTAATAAAGGTAAAATAAAATCTTCTATCTTCTGGAACTCTATTGGTTCCTGCACTAAAACGGGCTTATTGAAATTAGAGCTGGTTGCGCTAATTTTAATCCCAATCTGCGATCCGGCTCCAGGATAAATTTTGTTCAAATCAATTGTTTTATCAATAGCGAGTTTGTAAAGCATGCTGTCCTTTTTTCCAATCCACATCTCCATGTTTATGTCGCCCACTGCCTCAATAAAACCGCTAGCGAACGCCTGCGCTATATTTTGCATCGGCTGAGCAGAAGAGTTATCTGTAACGCCAGCCGGCTCTTGAGGGATTTCTGTCGCAAGCATTTTATCTACCAAATCTTTAAGAGTGGCTTTACTAATTAAAACCGAGTAATGGTAGGTGTCCTGCCCGCTGACAACTTCATCTGCTAATTGCTTGTCAAAGGTAAAAACATTTTCAGTAGACAATAAATTTTGAATATTTATTATGTCGCCATTGCCAGCCGCCGGAATCATTGGCAAAACCATCTGCCCGCCCTGAGTCGCCGACAGAGTCTCAATGGAATTCTGATCAATTTTTATCCATTTATCTTTTAATTGCGAAACATCGGTTCCCGGAGGCAAGGGCAAAAGAGAACTAAATGCGAGATCGTTTATGCGCACATAAGATGCGCCTCCAATAGTAATAATGTTTAGGTTCGTTGAAATCGCCGGAGAAGGCACTTCGGATGCCGGAGGCGTTAAGCTGAAATTAACTGTAAAGTTTGCCTTTGGATTGCTAATATCGCCGGTGTCGCTATCGCCGTCTGCGCTAAAAAATAATTTTCCTTGCGCCACGTTTTTACTATCCACAGCGCTAATGTTTCCCTGAAGTACTGCGTGCGAAGTTTTAACGCTTTTCATATTTGCCATCATTTTACTAATGATAACCTCCGGTTTTGGCGCAGAAATTTTTGTGAAAGCATCTAAATAGGGTAGTTTTATATACTGGCCGGCTACAAAATATCCGGCTCCGCCCAATATCACAAGAATAATTAAAACCATGATAAGTTTTAAGAACAAGTGCGATTTTCTTATTCTGGGCATATCGCTTTGCGGACTTGCCATGGTTGGCTGTTGCTGAAATTTAGGCTGCGACTGATATTGCGGAGTGGTTTTTGCGGGTTCTATTTTTGGTTGAACTTGCGCCTGAGGTTTTACTTGCTGCTGAACAACTTTCGGCTGGTCATCTATTTTGGGCTGGCTGGCAACCTGGGGTTGCGCCTGAGGCTGTGGCTTGGGTTGCGTTTGAGCCGTTTGCGGGTTCAGCACCGCATAAGCTTCTCCGACCTCCTGCTCCGTCCATCCGCTTTTGTATAAAATCGACCGGGTCTGTTCATCAGACTGACCGGCTTCTTTTGCCTTTTTAATATAATCCACTAATTGTTGCTCTGCCATAAATTTTTATTTTGGTTTTATATTTTTTAATTATACATCTTTTCGGAGTGTCAAGTATGTGGATAACTGAAACAAAAAAACAGCCGCGCTTGCGTCGGACACGGTTGCGTCGCATAATAGACTACTGGGCTTGCCTCTGACTTATATTTATTATCGCCAATTCCAGCGGAAGCTGGGAAACAGCCGAATACTTAATTTTATTCTCCGCATCAATAAACAATTCCAGCATATCCTGCAATTCTTTTTGAGCCAAGCTCGCGGTTTGCGCTTTCATTTTTTCAAGTTCTTGCGCCGAAAGGCCGGAGTTTTGCAAATTTAAAAAACCCGGGTCTATTTTTAAAAGCAATTCTTGCCGTAAATAAAAAACTAAAGTTTTAGTGAATTCCTGCAAGTCAACACCGTTTTCGGCCAGCGTATTTAAAAATAAAATCGCTTCTTTGGTATTTTTAGAAACTAAATAGTCAACCAGCCTAGAAATTTCTGAAACCTCCACAATTCCGAGCAATTCTTTAATGTCTTGCGTTTTAATCTGGCTATTTTCTCCAGCGAAACTCATACACTGGTCAAGCAAGGATTCCGCATCGCGAAAGCTTCCGCGCGAGTTAAGGGCAATTAAAGACAATGCCGAATCGTCAAATTTTACGTTTTCTTTTTTGGAAATAAACTCCAGTTTTTTTATAATTTCGGGCACCTGTAATCTCTTAAAATCAAACTTCTGGCATCTTGATAAAATTGTTGCCAGCATTTTATGCGCCTCGGTTGTTGCCAGAATAAAAATGGCGTGAGCTGGCGGTTCTTCCAAAGTTTTTAGCAAAGCGTTTGACGCAGATTTTGAAAGCTGGTGGCATTCGTCAACTATAAATATTTTGTATTTCGATTTTACTGGCGCGAATTTTATCCCTTCTATCAATTGCCGCACATCGTCAACTCCGGTGTGGGAAGCTGCGTCAATTTCGACCAAATCCATAGAATTCCCTGCCATGATTTCCAGGCAAGAAGAACATTTATTGCACGGTTCAAATCCATCAACCGGCTTTTCGCAGTTAATTGCTTTGGCAAATAATCTGGCAATAGTTGTTTTTCCGCTTCCCCGAGGTCCACAAAATAAATAAGCGTGAGAAATGCTATTTCCTTTCACAGAATTCGTCAGTGTTTTAACCACGTGCTCCTGCCCTATTACCTCGCCAAACGTCTGCGGCCTATATTTTCTGTACAAAACTAAATTTGCCATGTTATTTTTTAAAGACAATAAATTTGTAGCCGCAAAAGTTCCAGGTTGCAGAGGTTAGCGCGGCGAGTATGATGCTTAATTCCGTCCAAAGCTTTAAAGAAATTCCAACTCTTATCATACTAAAAAAATAGAAAGAAACAACATTTATTGCCAACCCCGCTACGGCAACCAGGAAAAAATAAGCTATTTCACGGTTTACGCCCTCGTTCTCGTGCTTCTCAAATGTCCAATGCTTGTCGGAATAATATTTTACTAACGTTGCAATTATAAACGAAACCGCCTTTAATAGCAGCGGAATCGGGATTACTAAAAACAAAAGCTGGAAAACCCTTATATCTATTACGCCGGTAAACGCACCCGCCAAAACAAATTTTCCTGCCTGTCTGATAAATAGATATCTTTTGCCCATAATGTCGCATAATAAAAGGCCGGCGACTGCCAGCGCGGGTAAAACAACAAAAAATACCCAGCCGTACTTATTCAAAAAATCATTAGCTATCCAGGCAACAGATAGTCCGCAAATTACCGCTAAAATTAGGTCTTTTTTATCCATTGTATTGCGTAATCTTATCACAACCTCGCGGCTATTAACAAGTATTGGAAAATTTGCTATGATTTGGTATAGGTTTATATGAAAACGGTTTTAGACAATTTGCAAAGTTTTTTAGAAAAAATTGACCATTACAGGGATGAGGTTCTTTTTGTTTTTATAAAACCGTGCTGGCCCCGCAGAATATCGCCAAACCAAATAACCTATCTTCGTCTAATAATCGGAATGGCCTTATTCGCACTTCTATTCTTTTTCGGCATCGAAAATAAATTTTTGATAATTTTCCTGTTTTGCGTCGGCATTTTAACAGACCTTTTTGACGGCTCGGTTGCGCGGGGTTTAAACAAAGTAACAGAGTTCGGAACCATGTTAGACCCGATAGCCGACAGGATTTTAATTATTCCAATTGCGGTTTATGGCCTGCTAAAACTGCACAAATGGCTGCTTTTGTCGTTGATTATCATAGAAATCATCGGCGCGCTGATTGCTTTATTCCATAAATCCCGCGAGAAAGACGTAAGCCCCAATATTTTCGGCAAAACAAAGATGGTCTTACTCTCGCTTGTACTCGCGGCAATTTTAATATTCTGGCCAGAAGCGCCCGCCGCCTTTTTTATCGATGTTTTATGGGTTGCGATAGTTTTTGCAATTTTGAGCATTTTTTCTAGGATTTTGGACCTAAATAAAAAAGGGTTTATCGAAAATAAGATTATTAATAAAGAGTTAAATAATTTATAGCACTAATATATGAAAAATAATTTGAGAATCTACAACACCTTAACCGGTAAAAAAGATTTATTCAAACCTATTAAGGCAAAAAAAGTGAACCTTTTTGTTTGCGGGCCGACTGTTTTTGATTATTCTCATTTAGGACACGCGAAATTGGCCATAACCTTTGACTTGCTCGTTAAATATTTAAGAAGTCGAGGATATGATGTTTTTTATATTCAAAATATTACTAATATTGACGACAAGATAATTGCCAGGGCCAGAGAAAAGGGAGTGACTCCTAAAGATTTAGCTTCTGCGTTTGAAAAGGAATGGATGCAAAGTATGAAGGCGCTTGGAGTTGATAGTGTTTCAAAATATCCGAGAGCAACTGACTATATTAAGGAAATAATCAGCCAGGTACAGAGACTTCAAACTAAAGGATTCGCATACAAAATAGAGAACGACGGAATTTACTATAATATCGCTAAATTTAAAAATTACGGTAAGTTGGCGGGAAGAACGGTACTGGGGGCAGAAGACGCGGTTTCCAGGATTGATTACAGTAAAGATAAAAAAAACAGAGGTGATTTTTGTCTTTGGAAATTTTCTTCAGAGAATGAACCCAGCTGGCCAGCTCCATTCGGCGATGGGCGTCCGGGTTGGCACATTGAAGACACGGCAATAACGGAAAAATTTTTTGGCCCGCAATATGATATTCATGGCGGCGCGCGAGATTTAATATTTCCGCATCATGAAGCGGAAATAGCCCAGATGGAGGCAATTTCCGGTAAAAGGCCGATGGCAAAATACTGGATGCATGTGGGATTTCTAACTGTTAACGGCCAAAAAATGTCTAAATCTCTGGGAAACTTCATTACAATAAAAGATTTACTGGCCAGATGTCCGGTAAATATCTTTAGATTCCTCGTATCAAAAAATCTTTGGTCTAGCCCAATGGATTATTCCGAGTCGGTGATGATTGAAGTCAGGGGGGCAGTTGAAAAAATTGAGGAATTACTAAGAAAATTAAAATCTGTAAAAATTGCAAAAGCATCAAAAGAGGCCAATTCGGAAATAAAAAAACTAAAAATAGATTTTTATAAAGAATTAGACGATGATTTCAACACGCCGAAAGCATTTGCAGTAATGTTTGATTTTATAAGCAAAGCGAATATTCTACTGGATAAAAATTCCATCTCAAAAAAACAAGCTGCTGAAGTGTATAAATTTTTCCAAGAGATTAATAAAATCTTTGGAATTATTAATTTTCAGAAAGTAAACAAAACTATTCCGGCTGGAATTAAAATACTGGTAAAAGAAAGAGAATCGCACCGCAAGAACAAAGATTGGCAAAAAGCCGACCAGGTGCGGCAGCAAATAGAAAGCCAAGGATTTTCCGTCCAGGATTCCGAAAATGGCCCGGTTATAAAAAGTATCTAAATAAGGCAAAAGAAAAGGCGCGATCGCTTCATTCTCGGGCAAACCCGATTAATGAAAGCGAAAGCGCCTGAAGGTCCAACCGGAGAAAGTTTTCGAGTCGTTTGCCGGTTGAGGCCTCCCTGCCAATCAATTTCCCGGCAGGTTTGGTTTGAGAAAAGATAGAAGTCCCATTCTCAAAGCGTCCAAACCTGAAGGGAGCCGTCACAAGCCGTGTTCTTAGCCCATATTTGGGGGCCGGGGAACGGCTTTGACTGACCTCAATAACGCTGCCTTCCTATGTACCCCGTAGTATGTGTTGCTCTAACCAGAGGGATCGCGTTATTGACCGTACTAAGCATAAATTAGCATACAATTTTATTGATGTCAAGACCTTTACCTGCTCTTTGGGTTTTGCTAAAGTGGACTATTAAACAACCAAAACGTGGCAAATTCATCACCCGACAAACTACCCCCGCAGAATAACGAGGCAGAACAATCTCTGCTGGGTTGCTTAATGTTGGATAAAGAAGCAATCGTAAAAGTTGTCGACTTCATTAAGGCCGAAGATTTTTACAAAGGAATTCACCAGGATATTTACCAGGTAATGGCCGAGCTTTACGAACGATCCGAGCCAATTGATATTTTATCTGTTTAGTCTAAATTAAAAGAACGAAATAAACTCGAAGATATCGGCGGTTCATCATATTTAACTTCTTTGGTAAACACCGTTCCAACAGCAACGCATATTGCCAACTACGCCAAAATTGTCAGGCAAAAAAAGATTTTAAGAGATTTAATTTCTGCTTCAGAAGAAATCGGCCTGTCAGCTTTTGACGAAACGGAAGAAGTCGACTATTTGCTTGATAAGGCGGAAAAAACTGTTTTTGAAATCGGGCAAAGGGCCTTAACAAAAAATTTTATTGCGATAAAAGATATTTTGCCTGAAACATTTGAGAGATTGGATTCGCTGGCAAAACACCATGGCGCTTTAAGAGGCGTTCCGACCGGATTTAAAGATTTAGATAACAAACTTTCAGGGTTGCAAAAAACCGACTTGGTAATTTTAGCCGCAAGACCTGGCATGGGGAAAACCTCGTTGGCTTTGGATATTGCCAGGCATGTGGCGGTCAGGGAAAATTTGCCGGTTGGAATATTCAGCCTTGAAATGGGAAAAGACCAGCTAGCTGACAGATTAATTTCTTCCACTGGAAATATTGAAGCCTGGCATTTACGAACCGGACAATTAACCAACGACGACTATTCAAGAATCCAACATGCAATGGGAAGCCTGTCTGAAGCGCCCTTATATATAGACGACGCCGGCTCTGTGAATATTTTGCAAATTAGGGCAATGGCGCGACGACTTCAGTCAACAAAAGGATTAAGTTTGTTAATTGTGGATTACTTGCAGTTAATGGAGCCTATGAACAGGTTTGCGTCGCCAGTGCAACAAGTTACAGAAAATTCCAGGGCGCTAAAA
Organism: Candidatus Staskawiczbacteria bacterium; assembly: GCA_903885445.1. Classification (GTDB taxonomy): domain Bacteria; phylum Patescibacteriota; class Minisyncoccia; order Minisyncoccales; family Staskawiczbacteraceae; genus XYD1-FULL-39-28. The sequence continues at coordinate 19,938 of CAISIO010000036.1, read as the reverse complement.
ATGCTGGCGAAAGAATTGGAAGTCCCGGTGCTTGTTCTTAGCCAGCTTTCCCGTGCGGTGGAATCTCGCGTGCCTCAAATCCCCCGCTTGTCTGATTTGCGCGAATCTGGTGCAATCGAGCAAGATGCCGATGTTGTTATGTTCATTTACCGCGAGGATTTTTATAATGAAAACAGCTTAAAGCCCGGCGTCGCCCAGGTTATAATAGAAAAACACAGAAACGGGGCAACCGGGTCTATAGAATTGTACTTCGAAAAAAATATGGCAAGTTTTAGAGATTTAGATAAAGCAAATTATGGAGCAGACGCAGGATAAAAATTATGGACTCGATAGATAAATTAGTAAATATTTTCAGAAGGTTTCCAACGGTTGGCTCGCGGACAGCCGGCCGTTTTGTTTATTATTTAATGAAGCAACCTAAGGAAAAAATTGACGAACTTATTACAGCGGTTCTGGAGCTAAAAAATAAAATTAAATTGTGCCCGCTTTGTTTTAATCCATTTGAAGGCGAAAACATGCTTTGCTCGATTTGCCAAAATCCATCACGAAATAAAAACTTGCTCTGTGTTATTGAGAAAGAAACTGATTTGCTGTCTATTGAAAGTACTAAAAAATTCAACGGATTGTATTTTATTTTGGGCGGGACGGTTGCAACAATGAGGAAAGAAGACATTAGCCAATTAAGAATTGAAGAATTAAAAAAACGCCTTGCGGGCAATAATTTCACGGAAATAATTGTGGCATTAAATCCAACTCCGGAAGGCAGGGCAACCTCTGTTTTAGTCGAGCAAACGATAAAAACAGCAGCGCCCTTGCCGGTTCCCAGAATCACTCATCTGGCAAGAGGGATTCCTGTTGGAGGTGAGCTTGAGTACACCGACGAAGAAACCTTAGAATCCGCCCTTGAAGGAAGAAAATAGCGCCAAAACAAAAAACCGGCCGTTAAGCCGGTTTTTTTATCCCCTAATTATACTTTTCCTAATTTTTGGATATTTGCGATCCTCTTTGAAAGCTCTTTTTCAGCATTGTATCCCCTCTTGATTTTCTTTTTGTTATCGAACCATTTTTCTATCCCGAAAAACATTCCTGCTTTCCACATCCACAACCCGATTAAGGTTAATAGTAAGGGTAGAAAAAATGAGTCTACCCAAAAATTGTTTGTTAATCCTGTTGAAACCGTGCTGGCTCCCAACACTGTCGCCTTCGTAACTACCACCGCGGCGCTGCTTCCGGGGATATATCCCAAGCTTGAACTTGTGACGGAAACATTATTATTCATGGTTGTTGTCCCAAAAGCAAAGTTTTGGGCCGGAGCAACCTGCGCCTGGTAGGTTATCGTCACTGTTTGATCCGGATAAATTGTATTCAGGTTTATGCCGGAAATCATATTTCCCTGATTATTGTAATTATTACTGCAGTTATTGTAACCATTATTTCCTCCCGCGCAAGCGATAACTAACTGGTTGCTATAAATAAGATTTGCCGGGAGAATGTCTTTAACAAAAACATTCCGTACACTATCGCTCCCGCTTGCCTGGATTGTCACCATAAACATTAGCATATCCCCAGGCGAGGCGTAAGTCGAGGTTGAAAATCCTGAACCGCTGGTCAAGTTCCTGACTGTTTTGGCAACGGTTAAGGCCCCGTAATTATTATTGTTGTTGTAATATTGGCAAGAATTATTTGAACATCCATTTGTGCAGTATTGAATCAAATCCTGCTGTGTTCCGCACGAATCAAACCAATATAAATTATTTCCGGCGCATTTTTGGTATGAATGATAGGAACAGTTATTTATATATCCCTGGCAGGCGTTGTTGCTGCATCCGTTCGGGCAGGTCTGAATAAAGCCTTGTTGCGTCCCGCAGGAGTCGTACCAGTACAAGCTGTTTCCCAAACAGCTTTGCTGATAATTTGGCGTACAGGTGTTTATGGGATTATTGCAAGTTCCGGCAGAACATGTTTGATTTGCGCCACAGGTTGTCTGTAATTGGCCGGCTGTGGAATTCACGCAGGCGCTTGCCGCAGTGCCCGGATTATTACAGGTATAATTTATGTAGTTTTGGTAAACACTATTTCCCTGGCAAAAAGAACTTCCGGTGATTCCGTTTATTCCGCAATCGGAGTTAGAGTTGCAGGAAATCGGCATACAGCTGCCGCCTGAGCACGACTGGTTAGCAGTACATGCTGTTTTTAATCTGGTTGCAGTTGCATGAGTGCAAAAACTTGCCGCTAGGCCGGAATTATTACAGGTATAAGTTGTATAATCCTGATAAACTCCGTTTCCTTGGCAAGATAAAACCCCGGTGAATCCGTCGGTCCCGCACTGAGAGTTGGTTGAACAAGCTATTGCCGGATTCGTGGAGCACGAACCATTTGTGCATGTCTGGTTTGCAGCGCAGGTTGTCAGTAATTGATCTGTTACAGCGCTCGCGCAAGAACTTGCTGTCGTACCGGCGTTACTGCAAGCCCATGCCGTAAGGTGTTTATAAACATTATTACCTTTGCAAAACGGGCCTCCTACGATTCCGTTGGTTCCGCATTGAGAATTGGTACTGCAAGTTATTGCTGGATTGTTGGCGCACGAACCGTTGGAGCAGGTCTGATTGGCAGTACAGGATGCTTGAAGATTATTCGTCACCTCGCTTGTACATGTGCTTGCCGGCGTTCCCGGGTTATCACAATACCAAACCCAATAGTCGCGACGAACATCATTGTCTTGGCAATATGGGCTTCCATGATAGCCCGCAGCTCCGCAATCAGAATCAATATTACAGGCTATGGAAGACTGGCCTATGACGGTTCCCGAGATTGTTCCGTTGGCGGCGTTAACCGCGCCTGCAAATGATATAGCGAAGAAAATCGCCAAAAAATAAATTACTTTTTTCATAATTTTCTAATCTTTTAACATTACAACTTTTTAAATTAATATCTCACCTTACCATATTACCAACAAAAAGTCAACCATAAGGCGCGGCTAGATCTCCACTAATTCCGCCGCAACTGCTATTCTCTGATAATCTTTTCCCGGCGGCCAACAGCTGATTAGCGTCAAAACGCTATTATTTGCGCCCGAGGTATCTGTCGGTACGTCTGCGCCCCTTTTAATTATTGTTTTTTGCTTAACTAAATATTTATACTGTTTCCCGTTCAAGTCAATCATTATCTCGTCCCCGGGAGTTAATTTTTCCAAATCAGTAAAAACCCAATCATGCTTTATTTTAGGCCAGCCCGTCGGAGCCGAGTGCCCCAAAATTACAATTTGGCCGGCTTGTCCTGGATAAACCGATCCTGGGTAATACACCACGCCAAGGTCAAGATTTTTCATTAGCGAATCCTTATCCGCGCTTTCTGCAAAAATAATTGGGACCGAAATGCCTATCTTCGGAACCTCTAACATATTCTGCTTGTCTGTATAGCTTGTTTTCACTTCTTTTACCGGTGCTGGTGCAATTCCCGGTTTTATCGCAACTGCAACATTTTGGCCTGCCTGCACAGGCAGACTATGGTTTGGATAAAAATACACATCGATAGTAGAAGCATCTATAGATGGATAAGGATTAAAAAAGGCGTTGACCAAACCGGAAACCTCTTTATAGTTAAAAACCCAGGAAACGTCGTTCCAGTTAATAATCAAAAAACTTGCCAAATATATCATAACTGCAGCCTTCAGTATTTTTTTTATATTTTTTCTATCCATAATTTAGATTATTATCTGGTGCGGAACGAATAAAATCATCAAATCCCTGTTTAATAGCGTAGCCGCCGACAACAAAAACATAATTAAAACCGCCCTAAAAACCAATTCTTTCTTAAAAGTAATATTAAAATTGAAAAATATAAGTGTTAAAAGTATGCCAATTACAACCAACGAAACTCCAAAAATAATGTCCTGCAAAAGTTTGTTGTAGTTATAGATTGCGTAATTAGCGATTTTCGCAGGCAAGTTGTTTACTCCTGTTTTAGGCGAGGGCTCTATGGTATTTTGCAATTCTGTCGATTGCGACAAAACTTTTTCGTTTATAGCAGTTGCGACGGGCACATTTTTACTAACAGGCGCAACTGTTTTCGGCTGTACCGCCGTTGCCTTGGGGTTAATAGTTTTTGTTGCGGGCTGTTTTGCCAACGACGGACTTGCAAACTCCTGAACAACAATAATCGAATTATTCTGGCCAAAACCGCCGAGGACGGCCGTGCCGACCTCCGTGTAATGAGGGTTTATAATATTTGCTTTATGCGACGGCGAATTAAGCCAGGCGTTAAAAACTTCCTGTGAATCAAAAAAACCAATTGCCAAATTTTCGCCGGCGTATTTATAGCTATACCCGGCTTTTAAAAACCAAAACCATGGTGTAACCCCGCTGGGGCTTATATGGTCAAAATAATTGTTCTGCAACATATTTTGCGCCTTTAGTTCTGCGGCCTGATTCAATTTTTGGTTTTCGGCCAAAGGCTTTAACCCGGAAGACTGCCGTGTCTGGTTAGCAAAATTTTCAAGAGCAGATTTTGTTATATCAGCGAAAAATATATTCTGCGGGAAATTAATCGAAACCAGGGACGCCGCAATTTTTAAAACCAAAAGGAAAACTACACAATAAAGCAAAATGTCGTTTTGCAGAAACCTGGATCTATAATTATTGCTTCCCGAGGGCACTATAAAATTCTTAATTTTCTCGAGGTAATCCATATACTTAACCATATACTAATTCTACGTGTTTGTCAATAGATACCTCTAAAATTTACAGAGTTTTTTCAGTTTTTCCAACCCCCTGTACGCTTGCACGGTAATTGCGTTCTTCGACTGCCCGGTTATAAGAGACATTTCTGTTATAGATAAGTCCTGCACATATTTCATCCGCATAACTTTTTGGTATGTTTCGGGAAGTTGCGCTATTAAAAGGACCAATGCCTTCCCGTCAAGAAGATTAAAAATACGATCAGATTTGCCGGTGCTCGGCTCAAAACCCTTTTCCATAAGTACATTAAGAGAACTTGTTTTGTGCTTTCTGTATTCATCCACTATAAGATCGTTCAGAATATGATAAAGAAATGCCCTCATTATTTCTATCTTCCCCCCTCTCACAAGATATTTCCACGTTTTAATAAAGGCGTCCTGCACCAAATCTTCGCCAAGCTCATGATCATTTAGTTTAAAAAAGGCGTGCACGTTAAGCTTCTTCTCAAAATTGAGGTGCGCTGCTGTCAGAACTGCCCTTAATGATATTTCCTGCTTTGGGGTCATGATTTATTACGCTTATATTACAAATAATACGATTAAGTTGAGATTAATGCTCTTAATCGCAACAAAAAAACTATCCCATTCTATTACACTGGTGTTACGGGTCAAGAGATAATGGTTGGGTGTTAAGCATAGCACAGAAAGAAAATAATAGATATACACCCGACCATTAATGGCGTATTGTAATAATTTTATAGCTATATCGGCATGGTGGTATGAAAGATAAACAAAATAAAAATACCATTGACCCAGACTTTTTTGAACAGTTATGGAAAAGAAGCTGGTCGTACATAAAAACAGTCGTCGATGTTGTTCGCGAACCGGTTTTGGTTCTTGATAAAGATTTCCGAGTACTGGTTGCTAACGAACCTTTTTACAGGACATTCCACGTAGAACCCATAGACACTGAAAGCAAGGTAGTTTATGACCTTGGAGACGGGCAATGGAATATCCCCGCTTTAAAAAAACTTATTGAAGACATTCTGCCTAAAAATAAATTTTTTAAGGGATTCGAAGTAGACCACGACTTTCCATTTATAGGGCACAAAGTGATGGTTTTAAACGCCAGGCAAATCCATTTTGCAAAAGAAAACGGTTCGACTTCCGCCGCTTTCCCGCCGGTTATTCTCCTAGCAATCGAAGATATCACTGAAATGATGGTCATTGCCGAAACGCTTGTCGGACATACAAAACAACTAGAGGCCAAGATTACGGAAAAAACAGGAAAACTGGAAACTTATATTAAAAAACTGGAAAAGGAGGTGAACGAGCTTAAAAAGAAAAGAAAATAACCGTTGTTATTCTCCGCAGGTCTTATTATCGCAATATATTGCCTTGTCTTTCGGCCTCACATCTATGTACCGCAAATTTTTCATACTGTCTGCTGAAATGCCTCCGCTCAGCAATAAATCCATTTTCTTTATCTGCGCGGAAATATCGTACCCCTGCCCGAGATCAAAATAAATCTGCCAATTTTTATCAGTTGTGATGTTTAACCTGACAGGGCTTGATATCATGGCTTCTTTTAAATCTATTTTGTAATTATCCCTGAGGTCTTTCTGAATTTTTGAAATTGAATCGATTATATTTTGAGCCACAACTTTTTCGCCGGCGAAAATATTACCGTCACTCAGGGTTTGTCTAATTATTGTCCAATGAAAATCCATCTGGCTTGGAATTACTTCCTGATAGATGATTCCATTTTGGTCAATCATAAAACACTGGTTTTCTCCTCTACAAAAAATTCCCGCGGCATCTCTTTCGAAAATCTCAACATCTAAGGCTTTTGGAAACTTTCTGATTACCGACACCTTTCCGATTGTGTGGAAGGCATCTAAAACATCCTGACTTATTTTCTCAGAGTTAACTAAAAAAATACTTTTTGAAAAAACCTCAAAACCAACAACGCTAAATATTTTGTTATTAATTTTCTCTTCAATAATGGCCTGCAAATCTTTACTGTCAACTTTTTTATTTCCGGAGATTATAATATTTTCAACCTGCAACCCCGGATAAAAAACCAGAAAATATACGGCAGTTAAAACCAGCAGTAAAACTAAAAAAGCAAGCCAAAACCACAATTTTCTAAAAATCGACTTCTTGGGCCGCGCTCCATGGATTTTATTTTTTATATGCTTTTTTCTATACGACATATTTTAGGGCGCTATAAATTCCTCATTCTCCGCCTAATAGTTTCTATTATATAATTTATCCAGTATTTACTAGAAACAATAAAGTCCTGCGTCTTTATATACTCTTCTTTGTATCCGCCAAAACCCATTTTAAAAAGAGTCGGCCCCGCCCATGGATGGTTTGGAAATTTTTCGGGGTCAGTAAATCCCCAAAAATCATAGACTGCGCATCCCCTGCTCTTTGCTTCTTGTATCGCCCGCCATTGCAATAAATATGGAATCGACAACTTCGCAAATTTTCCCAAGGATGCGGCCTGATGATAGAAGGCAATTCCCGACCAAAATATTAAAAGCGCGCCGGCAACTATTTCCCCTTTGTATCTTCCAAAAATAAAAACCGCTTGATTGTCTTTCGCGAAAATCTCAAACTCGTTTTTTATGGATTCTGCCGAAAATGGCACGAAGTGCTGGCGTCTTGAAACTTCTTTGTTTAATTGTTGATAAATAGCAATGTTTTTCGGGTCAGAGCTAATTTCTATAGATATATCCTTATTTTCACCGGTCTTTTTAACTAAATAACGAGTGGTTTTCCGCATATTTACCAAAAGCGCGTCCTCTGATGGATAAATATCTAATTTCCATGTCGCCTCGTAAGCCGAAGCGTGCATTGGAGAATTTCTAAAACCTAATTCCGCAAAAATATTCCTATTTTCTTCGTTATCCAACAAAATGGGCGCAACCCTTATAAAACTTGCCCCTTCCTGTCCCGCAACATCTTTTAACATAACCAGAATCAGCTCAAGAATCTCTTTTCGGTCCTTTCCGTCCAGTCCTTCAGTAAAAACAGGCCCATGGGGAAGAAATAAAAACATTCCGCGCCTGGCGGAAACTCTTAAAACCGAGACGACGCTCAATAATTTATCCCCGTTGAATGCGCCAAATCTCCAAATTTTGCTTCCAATCTTTAGATTAAACTCGCCCCAATTCCAGGACTGCAAAAAAGTCTTTGTGGCGCATTGTGCCAAAAAACCCTCCCACTCATCTTTATTTGTAATCTCTCTTAATTCCATTTCTTTAAAAAATTTACGATTCTTTCGGCATCGCTGAAAGAAATGTTTATATGGGTCGGCAGGTTTAGCGTGTGTTTTGCCAAATATTCGGCGTTTCTACAACTGCCCGGCTTATACTTAATTTCTTCAACTTTTGTGTCAAACGGAGCAATCGGCGTCGTATACCAGTCGCCCAATAAAATATTTTGCTTGTGCCAAGCTTCGTAAATTATATCGTGTGCTTTCGGATGCTTTACTGTAAATCGCAAAAAAATATTCCTCCGATTTGCGAAAGCTTTCGGTAAAATAAACTTTGCATCTTTCAGCTCCTCAAAATAGTAATCAGCAATTTTTTGCCTATGGGCGTTAAATTTTTCCAATTTATTAAATTGGTTCAACGCCATTACTGCAAGTGCGTTCGGTAGGGCTTTAGGGAAATAATCCGGCCTCAATCCCCTTTTTTCTTTCCACGAAACCGCTTTTGATAAAATATGCGCGGCTTGGGCAAAAACCAAAAATATCTTTCCTAAATCTAAAAAATTATAAACCGGCAAAATAAAGTAGCGCAATAAAACCGGATGCCATATTTGCTGGCAAATCCAGCACTTTGACGGCTGACCAAATTCTTTTTGCAACTCCTGTAATTTTCTCCCCAAAACATCATCGTTTGTAATTGCCATTCCGCCATAAACCGAAGATATAATTTTATCACGGGAAAAACTGAAGAATGCGGCTTTGCTGTGAATTCCAACTTTCTCACCGTTATATTCAGCCCCTAGGGAGTGGGCGCAGTCTTCAATCAAAATCAAGTTATTGGCTCCGCAGATGGCCCGGATTTCGTCCATATTAGCGGGCAACCCAAAAGTGTGCTGGACCACCAAAACCTTGCTATTGGGCCCAATTTTGGCCTTTAAATCGCTTATATCCACGTTAAAGTCGTCAGTATTGCAATCAATGTAAATTGGCTCTAAGTCCGCCCATAAAACAGGGTTTGGCACTGCGTTACAAGTAAAAGCCTGCGACAAAACCCCGCTTCCCTTCTCCAACTCCAGAGATTTTAAAATTGCATAAAAAGAACTTCTCCCGGAATTAAAAGAAACAGCATATTTTACGCCAAGATATTTTTTGAAACTATCTTCTAATTCTCCAATTCCTTTTCCCTTTTTCCACAACCACGGCCGTATAAGTAAATTCAAGGCGAGCTTTACGTCGTCTTTTTCCACATTTGGCGACAAAGAAATTGAAATTGGCTTAAAATATTTTGACATAATAGCTTATGCGGACAGTAATTTAATAAGCTCCTGCGGAACACGGCCCTCCAATAATACCGCGTCTCCCGATTTGCAGAAAAGTGTGATTGCCGAATAAATATCCTGCGCCTTGTCGCACAATATAATATTTTTCTCTGGCATTCCGGACGCAACCGCGCCTTTTTTTATTTCGTCAAACTTGTCCTTGCTGGTAATAATCGCCAGGTCGCAAATCTCAGCAATTTTTCTTCCAATCCTTTCATGAATTACCGCAGATTTTTCGCCCAGTTCTATAAGACACGGCATTACTATGGCGCGTTTCCCTTTAAAAACCGAAAAATAATCCAAATCAGCGAAAACTCCATCGGGATTGGCAGAATAAGAAGAGTCTACAACATAAATTCCGTGTCTTCCGTTTCTTAAAACCAGCCCCGCCTGTTTTTGTGAGATACTTTTGCACGCCTCGGCGATCTGGCCGAAATCCATGCCCAGCTCTTTCGCAATCAAAATAGCTCCTAATAAATTTTGCACATTTTGTTTTCCTAAAACCCTGACATTAAAATTCATGAACTCTTTTGCCCTGTCTATTGCCGCGAAAGAAACATAATTTTTGCTAACTTCAATGTCATCGGCCCAAATATCGGCATCAACGATTTTATTGCCTAAGCTATAAATTTTTCGGTTTTTATCTTTAATTTTATGGTATAAATCCAAACAGTATTTATTATCGCCATTAACAACCAAAAGCCCATTCTGAGGCAACGCCTCGGCAAGTTCCTCTCCGCCTTCGGCGGAAAGCAAATTTTCAAGCGAACCAAAAAGCGCCAGATGCTGTTCGTTGACGCCGGTTACAATGCCAATTTCTGGCTTTATTATAGAGCAAACTTCTTTGACTTTCCCTTTATTATACGCGCCAATTTCCGCGATAAAAATTTGGTGGCTAGGCTTTAAGTCATTCAGGATACACTTGGCAACGCCGATTTCAGAGTTTTGGTGTTCGTTTGTTTTTAAAACTTTATATTTTTTTGAAAGTATTGTCGCCAAAAATTCTTTTGTTGACGTTTTCCCATAGGATCCGGTGATGGCTATAACTTTTACTTTACTCAAGGCTTTTATTCTCTCCAGTTTTTCTGCAGCTTTTTTCAGGGTGTTGCTTCTTATCAGAACAAAAAACGGCTGGAAAAGAAGAACTATTGCCGAAACAATTAAAGGAGTTAATATGTCAAAACCCAGGATGGCCGCGAGCTGGAACGAATCATTCAGCCTAAAAATTAAAGCCAAAAATAAAATAACTGCGCCGAAAGAAACCGCGGATAAAAATATTATCTTTAAAGTTCTGACCGGTTTCTTTACAGATCTGGTAAAAATGCCTTTTAAAAACAAAACAACCTCTGCTAAATATATCAGAAACAAAACAGAGAAAATATAAATAAATAGGTCACCCGCCGCAAGAAAAAAAATCAACAAAACTATTTTGGAAATCTGCGCAAAATCAAAAATTAATTTCTTTCCTTTGTAGGTTCTAAAATGGTCGGCAAATCTGCCGACATGGTAATCTTTTAACTGCCAAAGATAAAGCCAAAATAAAACACATTTCAGTTCCCAAATGAACCAAAGACCGCTTATCAAAGTAAACATCTAGATATTATTTAAAACGTCCTCAGCCAAAATTTCCGGCTGTTTTCGGTTTAAATCGTGGCCGGCGCCAGGGATGATTAAAAGTTTTGAATTTTTTATTTGCTTGTTTATAAAATAAGCGTCTTCAATAGGCGTAAAATCATCTTTTTCACCCCAAATAATTACAGTTGGCACTTTTATAAACGGCAAATGAAAAGACAGGTCTTCAGCGACCACATTCAAATATGTGTCCTTCATTATCCCGTCAACATACACATAATCGCTTTTCCTAATTATGAATTTATAGACTGCTTTTCTGAAAAAAGCATAGTACGGTAAAAAATTAAAAATCTTTATAACTTTGGAAATATTTCTAAACCAGCTTTTCTTTGCGGTTCTTTTCCTTACGCAAGCCGCTGAAACCAAAAATAATTTCTTTACATCTTGAACATGTTTCACCGCTATTTTTGATGCCAACGCGCCGCCGAATGAATGCCCTAAAATATAAAAATCACCAAGATTTAATTCTTTCACAAACCTTTCGATCCAATCAATATATTTATTAGTGTTCCATGGTTCGGAAAGCGCATCTGATTTTCCAAATCCTGGCAAGTCCGGCACAATAACCTTAAATCCTTTTTTCGAAATTGGTTCGGCTACATCAGCCCATCTCTCGCAGTTAGATCCCCACCCGTGCAAAATCAAGAAAGGTTTCCCTCCCCCGAATGTTTGGTAATTTACCCTAACCCCGTTGATTGTGATTTCCATTTATTTTTAAATTTCGCAAAATTTTAGCGTAGCGATATAATTTTAAATCCGCAATATTTCTGCAAAACCTTCGGCACTTTTATACTTCCGTCTTTCTGCTGATAATTTTCCATTATCATTATCAAAATCCTGCCAATCGCAAACGCAGTCCCGTTTAAGGTATGCACAAATTTTGTCTTATTATCTTTGTCTTTATACCTTATGTTTAATCTTCGCGCCTGGAATTCTGTGCAATTAGATGTTGAATGCGTTTCTCTATATTTGTTTTCCGATGGCAGCCAGGCTTCAATATCATATTTAGCTGCTGCCGGCCTGCCCAAATCTCCTGTGCAAATATTTATAACTTGATATGGCAATTTTAAGGCTTTCATTAATTTTTCCTCAATAGATAATAGCAATTTATGTTCTGCTTTTGAATCTTCCGGCTTTGAGAAGATAACCATTTCTAATTTATCAAACTGGTGCACTCGCAAGATACCTTTTGTGTCTTTTCCATAACTTCCCGCCTCTCTCCTAAAACAAGTTGAAAATCCCGCGTATCTCAACGGTAAATCTTTTTCATTTAAAACTTCTCCTGCGTGCATAGACACAAGCGATTGCTCTGATGTGCCAACCAAATACATATTATCATCGGGCAAATAATAAGCCTCGTCCCTGTCGCCAGCCTCAAAATAACCTGTCCCTCGCGCCATTTCGTCTTTTAACATAACAGGCGGAATCACAGGGATAAACTTTTCTTTTGTGACAGTATCCATTACCAATTTTATCAAAGCAAACTCAAGCAATGGCAATTGTCTTTTTATATAGCCAAACCGTGAGCCCGCAACCTTCCCGGCTCTTTCTGTATCAATTAAATCTAAAGCCGTACCCAGCTCCATATAATCCTTCGGCTTATTAAACAACTGGCTCGCAGGTCGCCCAACTTTTCTCAAAACAATATTTCCCGAGTCATCTTTTCCAACCGGCACGTCATCAAAAGGAACATTTGGCAATTGCAAAAGCAAACTTTTTAATTCCGCGTCAACTTTTTCCAATTTAGGTTCTATTTCCTTAATTTTTCCCTTAATTTCTTTTGCCTGTACAAAAATTTCTTTGTTTTCAGCGCCTCCTCGCGAAATTTTATTCTGCTCGGCCTTCAGCGTTTCCATTTCCGTCATCAATCCTCTCTTTTCCTTGTCTAAATCCAAAACCAAAACAACGCTTACTTGCACATTCTTATTTTTGCAAGCATCTTTGACCTTTTGCGGATTCTCTCTAATAAAATTTATATCCAACATAAATTTATTTTAAAATTTATTTACTCTTCTTTTTTAATTTCGTTTCCGTGTTCATCTACTTCAATCCATTTCACTCCGGAAGCAAATGCGTTTGGCGATTTATCTTTCTGCGCTTTTGTCACCCTTATCGAAATTTCTCGTTTCTGCCTGGCTGTTCCGCCCTCTTTCCACGCCTTTGCCCAATTAGCCCAGTCTTCGCCCATATAATTCAAAGTGATAGATAATCCTTGCGCATTTCTTATTTCCGGAGTATGACATAAATCAATAATTTCAATTGATTTAAATTGTTTTTCCGGGTCGCTAATAATTGCTGAGACTCTATCAGAAATATCTAATATCTCGGGCTTTTGCTCTTTGTCTTCTTGTTTTGGTTCGCCTTCTAGCATAAAATTTTTATTTTGGACGCATTAAGGGGAATATTTGGCAATCGCGGGCGGGCTTGTCCATTAGGAAGCTGAATAATCTTTCGGAAACTCCGAAACCGCAGGTTGGAGGCATCCCGTGCTCAAGAGCTTCAACGAAATCTTTGTCATACATTTGCGCTTCCTGGTCGCCGGCATCACGGAGTTTTTGCTGTTCTGCAAATCTTTCAGCTTGGTCAATCGGGTCGTTTAGTTCTGAATATCCTTTGCCCATTTCAGAACCAGCCAAAATCACCTGAAATCTCTGCACCAGTTTTGGATTCTTCTCCATTCTTTTTGCCAACGGCTCCATAATAATTGGCACGTTTATCAAAAATCCTGGGCCAGGAATATTTTTCCTGCAATATTTCCATAAGTTATCAATTGCCCTAGTTTTATTAAATCCATTTTTATCATAGTCTATCTTTAATTTCTGCAAAGCTTTTTCTATCTCATCAACACTTGCTTCTAAAACATCTATTCCCGTATATTTAGAAATTATAGACTGATAATCATATTTTTCCCATTTCTTTGACAAATCAACATCAAATCCGCGGATTTTAAAATTTAAAGTGCCGAAAGTCTTCTTGGCAACATATTTATACATCTCCTCAACCATTTCCATTCCCATTTCATAATCGGCGTATGCCCAATAAAATTCCATCTGCGAATAATCCTGTAAATGTTCTGAATCCATTCCCTCGTTTCTAAACTGCCTGCCAATCTCAAAAGTTTTTTCAAATCCCGCCACCATCAATTTTTTCTGCCACAATTCACCCATTGAAATTCTTAAAAACACATCTATATCCAAAGCATTGTGATGGGTTTTAAATGGCCTTGCGTCAGCTCCGCCCGGAGTTGTTTCCAAAACAGGAGTTTCCACTTCTAAAAATCCTTTTTCTACCAAAAATTCTCTCATGGAAGCCCAAAACGTTGTCCTCTTCTCAACCATGGCGCGCACTTCGGGATTAAAAATAATATCCAAGTATCTTTTTCTTAACTTTTCTTCAACGTCTTGTATTCCATGCCATTTTTCTGGCAAAGGCAAGAGCGCCTTTGAAAGCATTTTATAATCAGACGCTTCAATTGTTTTCTCTCCTCTTTTTGTTGTAAACAAAGTTCCTTTTATTTCCACAAAATCTCCAATATCAAAAACATCCAAAAAGAATTGGTAACCCTTTTCTCCCAATTTATCTTGTTTTATAATCGCCTGTAATTTTCCAGAGCCGTCGTTTACATCAACAAAAGTCAAACCGCCCTGTCCCCTTTTCGCCATTATTCTTCCTGCAATTACAACAGATTTTTTCCCCAAAATTCCACCGGAAAGTTTTTTCCAGTTTGCAATAACTTCCGCAATACTATGCGTCCGGTTCGTTTTTGCCGGATACGCCAAAATTCCAGCCTCCTTAAGCTTTTTTAATTTGGCGATTCTAGTTTCTCTTAATTCTTCTATGTCGGGCATATGTTGATGTTTAATTAGTATATAATATCAAAATAAAAAACTTTTTGCAAAACAAAAAGCGCTTGATACACTATTGGTCTTAGTGCTCAAGCGCCGCGCTTTCGCGCATTCCTCCAGCCACTCGTGGCCGGTTACTGCATCTTCCGCCGACGGCGGATTACCGCCAGCCCGCCGAGGGCCAGCAGAGCCAGCGACGCCGGCTCAGGAACGCCCATTGGTTGAACCGAACCGAACATCGTCGCTGCGGCAGGGTTGTCCGTATACCCGTACCAGTAAACCGCGTACGAAAAGTCGTTGTAGGTCTGACCGGAATCGGGGTTCGTCCAGGACCAGTCCTGGAAAACCCCGTTACTGGTCGTGATAACGAACGGACTGATACTTGCGCTAGCCCCGCCGTTGTCCTGAACCGGACCGGTTGGATCCGTCGTGTCGTTGGGCAGCCACTCCTTGTAGGAGTAGAGGTTGATGCTCTCGGAGAGAGACACGCCTCTGTGCGATGCCGACTGACTTTCGCCCAAATATGGGCTCAGTGTGGGCAACACATCATAGGTGCCATCAAAGCTCACCCGCACCTGAAAGTACGTCTGCCCCGGCTGGTCCATCCATGGCATCGGATAGATGTTCATGTAGGCGTTTGTGATTGTCCCGGATGTCGCAGACAACCACGCCCCCATCGCCATCTGTCCAACGCCGTCGGTACCAGTGGAGTACCCTCCCCTGACGTCGCCAAAGTCGAAGCTTTGGTCGATCCAGGATGACGAACCAATGGATCCGCCCGCGGCCGAAGCCATGGACGTGAGGCCACCGAACGTCACCAACACCGCAGCCACCATCGAAACCAACACCGCGTTCTTCATCTGAGGCTCCTTTGGGTCCAACTGGACCCGTTCCTTGGAATATGGCTCTCCCACACGGAGAATGCCGTAGATTACTGTTTTGTTTACAACGAACTCCTAAGTCATAAGTATATCATATTATAATTACTATGTCAAGGAAAGCACACAAAACAATCGGGTCAACGCGATGACCCGATAAAAGATGCTAATTCCTCGTTCTTCTTATTTTTTATCTGAGAAGTACCAGTCTAAAACGTCGTGGGCTACCGGCAAAGTGACTGCTCCGATGCCGTTTACGTTTTCGGCGGTTACAACTAAGACAATTTCTGGATTGTCGTATGGGGCAAAAACCGACGACCAAACATTAAACTGGTCTTTGTAACCGATTTCAGCGGTTCCTGTTTTGGCAGCGGCAGAAACCGGAAGACTTCTAAGCGATTTTGAAAGTCCGTAATCTTGGGTCACGCCGTCTCGCATTCCTTCCCTTACAATTTCCAGATTTGCAGGGTCAATAAAACTGCTTCTTATAACTTGCGGGCTGAATTCCTGAATAGTTTTTGTTGCGTCGGTTGCGTCAACAATTTTACTTACGATTTGCGGTTTATATAATGTTCCGCCATTGGCGATTGCGCAATAAGCAGACGCGACTTGTAAAGGAGTTGTTTGCAAATCCGACTGTCCAATTGAAAGGTTATATGTATCTCCATCTACCCAGGATTGTTTTTTGACTTGTTTTTTCCAAGCCGGGTCAGGAATAAATCCTGAGAATTCTCCAGGCAAATCAATCCCGGTCTTCTGGTCCCATCCAAAAAGCGAAAGATATTTTTTTATTCTTGTGGGGCCCAATCCCTGCTGGTCTTCGTATCCCCCGCCGACTGTGTAAAAATAGATGTTCGACGAGACAGCCAGCGCCTTTTTCATATCAACCCAGCCGTGCGGAGTTACTCCTCCATATTTATAAACTATACTCGGGTCGTACTGATTTTTTACCAAAATATATCCAATATCGTTTATTTGTTTGTCGGGCGAAATTATTTTTTCCTGCAGGGCAGCTGAAGCTTCAAATGGTTTTATGGTAGACCCTGTCGGATATTTTGCAGAAATTGCCCTGTTAAAAAGCGGCTGAGACGGGTCGTTGGCTATTTTATTATAATCTTCCTGGGTTATTCCCTTTGTAAATGAATTATCGTCGTAAGACGGGTAAGAAACCAGTGCCAAAACAGCTCCTGTTCGAGGGTCCATTGCAACCGCGGCTCCTTTTTTACCCCCCATCTTTTGTATATTTTTTTCAAGCGCGCCATAAAGTCTGGCTTGTAAATCAGCGTCTATATTTAAAACCAAATTATTGCCGGGGACGGACGGCGTAAGAATTTGGCTTCCCTCCTGCGTACCGGTCGCCGATTTTATCGCCTTAGACTGCCCGGGCGTTCCCCGTAAATATAATTCATAATACTTTTCCAGGCCTGTTTTTCCTATGTAATCGTTAATTACGTATCCTGTGCTGCTTGAATATTCGTCATGATTTATCCTTGAAGTATATCCTAAAACCTGTGAAAAAACCGAGCCGTAAACATAATCTCGGGCGGTATTCTGCTGGATTCTGCAGCTTGGAAAATTATTTATTTTAGACTCTAATAACAAAAGCTTCTCATGATCTAAATTATCAGCAATCAAAACCTCCGACGAATCCGTGCCCTGGATTTTGCTAGCCACATCAACGGAGTTTAAACCGACAACGCCGGCGATGTCATTTATTTCATTAAATACGCCTTGCGAAGAAAAAGAGAAATGCGCTCTGTCGCAAACCAAGTCGTACGCCGGAGAATTCAACACAAGTTTTACCATATTTTTATCGTAAATTATTCCCCGCGTCGGCACAATTAAATTCACGCTTCCTTTATTATTTTCCGCTTCTGTATATAGTTTTTTCCCTTGAATAATCTGAAAGTAAAAAGTCCTTGCGAACAAAACCGCCGCGGCAACAAAAAAAAGCCCGAATAGAGCGTAAGATATCCATTCTTTCAAGGGTACCTCAAACTTTTTTTCAGATAAACCCAGCTCGTCTTCTTTTGTATGGGCAAGCTTGTCCAAAAAAACCTCATGAGGTTCTATGTCAAATCCTGAATTTTTTACTTTATATTTCTTAAACATCTTCCGGTATTTTCTTATAAATATAAAACATCAAAGAGGCGCCAATCAGATTATAAATTAAATAGAAAAGAGTCTCAACGCCAAAATTTATCCTTAGCCGGCTTGGATCTAAAAAGTATAGGCTTGCGCCAATTAGCAGCTCATAAGCCAATAAAAAGACCGTGAAAAGCGGTAAAAAGTACTTAAGCGGATATTTGGTCTCAGCGTTCTTCAATAAAGACTGTATTTTTTTTAATACAAATCCGAAAATTATAAGCAAAATAATCGATAACCCTATATATGAATACGAAAATATATCCAAAAAGAACCCTGCTATTATGCCAAAAATAATTACCTGATAAATTTCCTCTTTTTTAGAAAAAAAAGAAACGAGGAAGAAAAGTATAAAAACCAGGTTCGGAGTAGCTCCGAATAAGGCAAAGTGCGCCAAAAAACTGCTCTGCAATAATGCAAATACGTAAAAGAGTAAAATTACGGCGAGGGTTTTTTTCCACATCAATTGGTTTGCTTATAGTTTGTGATAACGAACAAATTGTCGGTTGTTTTCACGTTCAAAAATAAGCTGATTTGCGCCTGTTGGAACGGCTTTTGGTCATTTTTTTGCTTTTGGATAATTTTACCGACAAGCAAATCCTTAGGAAATGATTTTTCTATTGCAGAAGTCACCAATATATCTCCCGGATTTATCGCGCTGCTTATAGGAATTAAATCCAAATAAGCGGTCAATCCCCCGCTTCCTTTTACAACGCCGTCAATTTCAGGGACGACAGGGTCGTCTGGATTACCTGTGGGCGCGGCTTGCTGGATTTTCACATTTATAACACTGTTTTTATTGGAAACCAGTATTATTTTTGAGAAATTTTTATAGACTTTAAATATTTTGCCGAAAAGCACATGTTGCTGGTTTAAAACCGGCATTCCCTCTAAAATTCCGTCGGCTGAACCCTTGTTTATTGAAAGAATATCACTTTCGTCCAACCCAATTACCCCTGCCATAACGTATTTTAAGCCGGTATTTTGGCAGGATGCGGACATGTCGTTTAGCGCCTGGCTTCCCGATTCTATTGATTGCAAAGACGCGATCTGCGCTAAAAGTTTCTGGTTCTCGTTTTTTAGATTCGCGTTTTCTTTGGCAATTGCCCCTCCATTAAATATAGAACCCAAAAATAAAGAAGACGATTCGCCCGCCGTCCAAAAAGTTTTTTGTATCGGCGAAGACAAAGCAAAAAAACCATTCCTAATTGGAGTTACAAAAATATTCAAAGTAAAAATTAAAAATAAAAAAACGGCTGTACCAATTATTACTGGCACAAAGCCGTTCCTTTTTTTGTTTATCGAAAAATTTTTAACCCTGTTCATGTTTCTATATTATCTGCATTTTACCTCAACACATTTTTTTATGCAACTATATTTATTTTTGTAACAAAAAAGCCCCTTGCTCTGGGAGAGTAGGGACCGACCTGCTTCCGCCTGGCCAAATCATGTTGCCGTCGGGTTTCTCCTAGCCCATATGTGGTAGATTAGGTAGAAGATGGCAACTACGATCGCGAGGCAAAGCATCTTGATGACAAGGGACGAGAGAAGCACCCAGACAGACGGCGCCATGACGGGCCCCGCCATCCCTATATAGACCACGAGCAGAGCCATCGCCACGAGTACGACCGTAGCAATCAATTTAGCAACTTTTTCCCAGCGCATCGGATTTTCCTTTCGGGTAAACGTTAGGATACCACAATTTTATTTTACATTATCGCCGGTTTTTTGCAACAAAAAAAATCCCGATGTCGGGACTTTTTAGAATTGAGTGCTCTGGTGACGACTACCTACTCTCGCCACGAATGACTACCATCGGCCTTGGAGTATTTCACTTCTGAGTTCGAAATGGGATCAGGTGGGACAACTCCAGTATAATCGTCACCGGAAAACTCAATTTATTTCCGGTCTTGCATACTTATTTCAAGATAAATAAAATCTGTATCTATTAATCTTCACGTAGTGAAACGAGAAAGACAAACTTACGCTAATGTCGAATATACTCAAATGCTAAGTATATCGAAGGATAAAATGATTTATTAGTACTCCCCGGCTGAAGCCATTACTGGCCTTACACCTGGAGCCTATCAACCCCGTAATCTGCGGGGAATCTACGAGTTCTCATCTTGGAGTTAGTTTCACGCTTATATGCTTTCAGCGTTTATCTATTCCCGACTTAGCTACTCAGCAATGCCCTTGGCAGGACAACTGATACACCAGAGGT
>CAISIO010000035.1 GCA_903885445.1 Candidatus Staskawiczbacteria bacterium | reverse complement strand
GACTTTTACTTATTATATTACGCCGTTTTACAAGGCAATTTCTTACAACCTTAAAACTATATTGTAATAAATTGTCATATAAAACGGCGTATATTTAATAAACAAACATAATTAATTGAAGTTATAATCGCTTAAATTATATGGAATTTAAAAAAATTAAATATCAAAACCTACGTAATATCATTTCGGGTCCAATAATTTGGGCCCTGATTGTCCCGCTTGTTTTATGCGATATTTGTATAGAAATATACCATCGCATTTGCTTTCCCTTGTACGGTATCGCCTATGTAAAACGCTCTCGTTACATAAGAGTTTTAGACCGCCAAAAGCTCCCTTATTTAAACTGGCATGAAAAACTGGGCTGTATGTATTGTGGCTATGCAAATGGATGGTTTCATTATGCTTCGGTTATTGCTGGGAAAACCGAAAGTTACTTTTGTGCTATTGCGCATCTAGAGGTGCGCGGATATATTCCATCTGAGCATGAGAAATCTTTTGCTAAATATGGCGATGAGGCAGCTTTGCGCAGAAGGTATGATTTGTATGATATCAAATATGGCAAGGAGGAATAAGCATAGTTTTATGTCGTCCACTACCCGCGCACAAAAACCGCCGACATTGGCGGTTTTTTCGTGATATAATCAAAATATGAAAATTAATTTTTTAGGTGCCGCGCAAAACGTAACTGGATCAAAACATTTAATACAAACTCAAGGATATAATCTGCTTTTAGATTGCGGTTTTTACCAAGGCAAAAGAGAGGAATCAAACAAATTAAACAGCACACTCCCCTTTTCAGCGACTGATATAAATGCTGTGCTACTTTCACACGCGCATTTAGACCATTGCGGAACTTTGCCAATTTTAGTTAAAAATGGATTTAAGGGAAAAATTTATTGCACTCCGGCGACTGCCGAAATAGCCAGATATATTATGCTTGACTCGGCTGGAATTCAAAAACAGGACTCGGAATATTTAAACCGCCATGGGTTTCAAATTGCTCCAATTTACACAGACCAAGATGTCCAAAAAGTTGTCGAACAGTTTGAGCCGATTAATTATTTCAGGAACAGCAAACAATGGACGAATCTAAACAAAAACATCCGATTTAAATTTTACGATGCCGGGCATATTTTGGGTTCTGCAATAATTTTTCTGGAAATCACAGAAAACAACGAAACTAAAAATTTGGCCTTTACCGGAGATATTGGCAGAGAAATTTCTCCAATTTTACGCTCGCCTGAATATGTAGCCGAAGATGTCCAAACGCTTATTGCAGAGTGCACTTATGGAGACCGGTTGCACGGGCCGTTATCGGACGCAACAAGCGATTTTAAGGAAGTAATTAATACTGCCATAAAAAACAAAGGCAAAATTATTGTTCCGGCTTTCTCCTTGGGCAGGACGCAGGAAATTATTTACACTTTGCACAAACTCTTAGATGAAAAAGCCATCCCCTCTTTGCCCATATACATAGACAGCCCGCTGGCTAAAAACCTAACGGAAGTTTTTCCCAAATACAAAAATGATTTTGACGCTGATTTTTGGAAAGATTTCGGAAATCGCGGAGACTCCCCATTCTTTCTAAAAAATTTAACGTACATAAGATCTGTTGAAGAGTCCAAGGCATTGAACAACAAACAGGGGCCATTGATGATTATTTCAGCCTCGGGCATGGCTGAAGGCGGAAGGGTTTTGCACCACTTAAAAAATAATATAGAAAATCCTCAAAA
Source organism: Candidatus Staskawiczbacteria bacterium (assembly GCA_903885445.1). Taxonomy (GTDB): domain Bacteria; phylum Patescibacteriota; class Minisyncoccia; order Minisyncoccales; family Staskawiczbacteraceae; genus XYD1-FULL-39-28. The sequence continues at coordinate 27,423 of CAISIO010000035.1, read as the reverse complement.
CATAATTTTAATTACAGGATATCAGGCAGAAAACACCTTGGGTAGAAAAATCCAAGACGGCGTCAGCCCGGTTAGAATATACGGGAAAGATTATAATGTCAGGGCTCAAGTAAAAACCCTAAACGAGTTCAGCGCCCACGCAGACCAAAACGATTTATTATCTTATATTTCACACATTAAAAATTTACAAAGAATATTTCTAGTCCACACCGAGCTTCCCCAGGCAACCGCCTTTAAAAATATATTAGAAAAAACCTACCCTTCCGTTCCCGTCGAAATCCCCTCAACCGGCCAATCCTTCGAAGTTTAACTCTAAACAAAAAACGGCCTTCTCGGCCGTTTTTTAATGATAATTATGCACGGAAAACTTCCAGGAATGCTTTTGTGGGGACATTCACGCTCCCTTTTGATTTCATTAATTTCTTTCCTTTTTTCTGCTTGTCGCGGAGTTTATTTTTTCTGGTTATGTCGCCTCCATACAAATATCCTGCAACATCTTTCATATATGCCTTAATTGTTTCTCTGGCAATAATTTTTCCACCAACAACTGCCTGCAAGGCAACAGAAAACATTTGTTTAGGTAAAACATCTTTTAATTTCTCAACAACCCTTTTCCCTTCTGCGTATGCCTCGTCTTCGGCCACAATTTTTGAAAAAGCTTCTTCTTTCTTGCCCGCTATTAAAATTTCCATCTTAACCAATTTTGCCGGCCTGTATCCAATAACTTTATAATTCATTGAAGCATAACCCTGGCTGGCTGTTTTTATTTTTTCGTAAAGGTTAGCAATAATCCCGCGCAAAGGAGTTTCAAAAACCACAATTGCTCTTTCTGGAGTTAAATAATTGGTTTCGATATAATCTCCTTTCAACCCCTTTAAAATTTCCATCAATTTTCCTATATAGTTTATCGGAGCGACAACTTCTAAAGAAACCCACGGCTCTTCCATTTTTCTGATTGTTGACTGATCCGGCCAGTCGGAAGCTGAATAAATAAAAATCTCCTTTTCTTTTTGGTTAAAAACTTTATACACAACCGACGGCGTTGAAATTACCAAAGTTAAACCGAATTCTCTTTCCAATCTTTCAGAAATAATTTCTATATGCAAAGTTCCTAAAAATCCGCAGTTAAATCCCCTGCCAAGAGCCTCTTTCATTTCCTGCTCAAAAACAAGCGCAGGGTCGCTTAATTTTAATTTTGACAAAGCAACCTTTAAGTTATCAAAATCATCTGGATTTTCCGGGTATAGGCTGGCAAAAACCATTGATTTTGGCTCCTGATATCCCGGCAAGGGCTCGACAGTTCCTTTTGTATTTATGTTCTGTAATTTTATAATTGTGTCTCCGGCCGTAACTTTTCCCGGCTCCTTAATGCCCGTCGCAATATACCCGATATCTCCTGCTTTTATTTTTTGTTGCGCAGAATAAGTAGGATTTAAATATCCAAGCTCTTTTACTTCGGCCAGAGCTTTTGTCGCCATTAATTCAATCTTTTCTCCGTTGGAAATTTCACCGTCAACAACGCGCACATAAGCAATCACTCCCTTAAAAGAATCATATTCAGAATCAAATATCAAAGCCCTAAAATCTTTTATTAAACTTTCTTTTGGAGGCGGAACTTCCCTTATAACGGTTTCCAAAACTTGTTTTACGTTTGTACCATCCTTAGCGGAAATTTTTATTATTTCTTCGGGCAGAATATCCAAAAGAGTTGCCAGCTCCTCAACCGATTCTTCTACTTTTGCAATAGGCGAATCTATCTTATTAATAACCGGAATTATTTTTAGATTTTGCTTTTTCGCCAATTCCAAATTAGCCAAAGTCTGCGCTTGGATTCCCTGCGTTGCGTCAACCAATAGGATAGTCCCCTCAACAGCTTCCAAGCTTCGCGAAACTTCATAAGAAAAATCCACGTGCCCGGGAGTATCCACCAGATTTAAAATATAGTCTTTACCTTCAAAATCGTAATTCATTCTGATGGCTTTGAGTTTTATGGTAATCCCCTTTTCCCTTTCCAAATCCATTGAATCTAAAAACTGCGGCATCATTTTCTTTTTGTCGATTGTATTTGTCATTTCCAAAAGCCGGTCCGCCAACGTGGACTTTCCATGGTCTATATGCGCAATTATAGAGAAGTTCCTAATATTTTCCTGGCTCATTATCCCGTATCTTATCAAAAAATCACCCCTTAATCAATTAAAACTTTGGAGCGTTGCAGGAAGCGCCAACAACGGCGGTCTTTCCCCTGCAGTAAAATCAGCAACAGTGAGCCCGGCCCTATGTTCAAAATGCGGGTCATCAACCTGTTCCAGCCCGCAAAACGCGCCAATTTTCCCCAATTTTTTCCAATCAATATTATACCCCCTCCATCTGTCCACAACATCAACCGCGTAACCGAAATTATGCAAACTTTTTCCGGGCTCGGACCATGTTACAATATGGCCGTCTACGGTGCGACCCTGATTAAATGTTTCTTCCTGATCCGATATAGAACGAAATCCGGATGTGATTCTTAGCGTGTATCCGTATAACGCCGCCACAGGAATAAAACACCTATTAACCTGGGTTAAAAAATTTTGGTTAATTTCGGTAGGCAAAGGAACAGGCTTTCTGACAATAGACATCTCTAAATCCGCCAGAGTTTTTGGCAACAACTCCTGATAAAAATAGAAAAATCCACCGCCGATAACAGCAATGAGGATAATCATACAGATGCCCTGCCATTTCATTTTAAAAACTAAACTATGCAGGAATCACCCGCATAGATTAGAAAAATTAAATTTTTGTTGACGACCTTTCATTTATAAATACGATTTTAAAATCTAAAAAGGTTCAGTTAGTTGACCTTATTTGGCCGGATATAAAAATTTCTTCAAAAAAGAATCGACGATGGTTTTGCTTTCGGGGCTCTTTAATAGATGAGTAGTGACGGCGTAGGTTGCAACGCCCACAGAACCGGATATAATCAATTGGAAAAATATTCCCCAGAAGGTTTGCAAACTAACAACTGAGCCCAATAATTGCCGAGTCGCGAAAGTTAAAATTACCATTATCAAGCTGGCAATTAAAATTTTATAGAGCGAATCGGAAATCTCTTTTACGTGAAGTTTTGGAAATTTTTTGTAAAACATATACAAAAGTAAAGCTCCTTCTAAAACTGCCGTTATCGAATAAGCCAGGGCCAATGCAATCACGCCGATATTAGCGACTCCACCCAATCTCAAAAGGTTTTGCAGGAAAATATTAAATCCTGGCGAGAACCTGACAAGCCAGACCAAAAATAAACTTAAAATTATATTGAAAACAACTGTCGCACCGCTGATTATTGCCGGAATCTTTGTATTGTGGGCGGCGTAAAATGTTTTTGATAAAAATAAAATAAGCGCCTGGGCGATCAAGTTTAACGCCAAAATGCCAAGGCAGGCGGTTGTTAACTTTGTGTCTGCCCAATTAAATTTGCCCGCTCCCAAAACAACCCTGACGATCTGCGCCCTTAAAATCAAAATTAACAAACTCAATGGAACCACCAAAAAAATTATCTGCCTGAAAATACTGGAAAACTTCCTTAAAAATTCATCCTTTTCATCGTTTAAAAAAGCCATTGCCATTGAAGGGAAAGAAGCGGTTGAGACAGAAACCGCCACGGCGTTAACTAAAATTGACGATAAATTATTAGCTAAGTTAAAAACAGCTATGGAGCCAGCCATTAAAGTCGAAGCAATTGCTGTTGTGGCGATTGTGTTTAATTGCCCGGCGCCCAAGCCAAGGGATCTAGGCACCATAAGCTTTATTGTTTTTGAAACTCCTGGGTCTTTATAATTAAAACTCGCCTTATATTTAAACCCTGAAAAAATAAATGCCGGTAATTGAATCAGCAAATGTAAAACTCCGCCAAGTACAACCCCCCAAGCCAAACCCGCCAGCCCAAATTTTGGAACAAAAAATAAAATCCCGATTATTATTCCAAGATTATATAACAAAGGAGCAATAGCTGTTACAACAAACCGGTGAAAAACCTGCAAAATTCCCGATATCATATTTGAGGCGCCAAGAATAATCGGGCTCAAAAACATAATCCTCATTAACGTAATTGCCAATTCCCTTTTCTCTCCGGAAAATCCTGGAGCCATTGCGGAAATAATTGCCGGGGTAAAAATCATCAAAATCCCGCAAACGATGATTAAAAACCCTAAAAATACGTTTAAAAGCAAAGAAACATATTTCCAGGCCTCATCTTTAGATTTAATTAAATAAGAGCTGAAAATGGGAATTACCGCTGACGATATGGCACCAAAAATTAAAATCAAAGCGATAAAATCCGGGACAGTGAAAGCTGTATAATACACATCAAGCTCTGTACCTGCGCCAAAAGTCCCCGCCAAAAGTCGGTCTCTTATCAAACCCAAAAAGGCGCTTAATAAATAAGAAACCGCCAGGATTAGAGAGGCCGAGCTAATGGATTTTGTCTGCGAATTAAGAAATTTTTGAATCATTTATAATGCTCTATCTTAACCTTTTTATACTTTTTTTTCAAATTATTAACTAGAAGACTTACCGGTATTAATCATTGACAAATGTGTATAAATTAGTATGATAAAGGAGTCTCAGCAAGATGAGTGATTGCTCTTTTTAGAGAGGAAAGTCCGAACACCAACGTCCCGAAAGGGGGTTAAAAAAATAGCGGCTAACGGCCGTCCACAGCAATGTGCGAGGTGCGAACAGAAACGGCTCTGACCGAAAGGTCGGGCATTCCTTCACCGGAATATTTCTGCAGTAATGCAGGGCTGAAACGGCTAAATCCTTATTGGGCGCAAGAACAAAGCAGAAGATCGGGTTAAATACATCTCGAAATTCTGTTAAAAGTAGTTCGCTTGATCCTAACAGTAATGTTACGGACAGACAGATAATCACCTAATACAGAATTCGGCTTATAGTCTTGCTGAGACAACAAAAAACTCGATTTATATCGAGCTTTTTGTTTGTATTTTTTTCTACCTGACTACGGACCTCTTGAAAGACCAAAAAGAAATCATCAGTGTAACAAAGGCAAAGCAAATCGCGACCGCAAAGCCCAAAAAAACCGTGTATCCTATTTGATTGTTAATCAATATGCTTCTCATCGCTTCCAATATATATGTTACAGGGTTTAATTGCACGGCAGTTTTGTACCAGCCCGAAAGCAAATTAAGCGGAAGTTGGGAGGTTGTTATAAACGAAAAAGGGAAAAAGAAAATAAAAGAAGATTGCAGAACTCGGGGATTTTTTGTGGTAAAAGCTAGGGAAAGACCAATCCCCGCCCAGCCTATCGCGAAAATAAAAGACAATAACAGAATAAGCAAAAATCCTATTATTCCTCCCTTGAATGACGCGCCGAATAAAGTAAGAAAAATAACCATTATCAAAAGAGACATTATGGACTTGGCTCCCACTGCTACAAGTTTGGAAATTACTATATACCACCTGTTGACCGGAGCCAAAAATATCCTGTCCATAAAACCGGTACTAATGTCAGTCACTGTTTCCAGTCCTGTACTGCCCGAGCTCATAAATATTGAAACCAGCAGAGCGACTGGAGCGTAAAACTGCAAATAGCTTGAGCTATTAAATCCCGGCAGAGCCACAACCTTTTGAAAAGCGGCGGAATTAACAACGAAATAAAAAATTGGCAGAACAAATTCGGGAACAACCGCAATATACGGCCTTATTGCCTGTTTAAATCCTCTATTGAACAATACTAAAAATTTTCTAAATTCTTTTTGATAGTTCATAAACTGATATACTGATCGGGCGCATTTAAGTTAAGATCTTCTTCGCCTATATCGTGTCCCGTGTAATTAATAAATACATCGTCTAAGGTGCCGCCGACTTTATTTTTTAATTCATCCGGGGTGCCGGTAATAATAATTTTTCCCTTATCGATAATGGCAATCCTGTCGCACAGATAATCCGCCTCCTGCATATAATGAGTTGTAAGAAAAACAGTCGTTCCTTCTTTATTCAATTGTTTTAAGTAGTCCCAAACTTTTCTTCTGCCAACCGGATCTAAACCTTCTGTCGGCTCGTCCAAAAAAATAATTGCGGGTTTATTCAACAAAGCTACCGCTAAATCCAGGCGCTTTTTCATTCCGCCCGAATAATTTTTGACCCAGGCGGTTGCCACTTTTTCTAAACTAAGAAGCTTCAACAATTCTTTAACCCGGACATCAATCTCCTTTTTTGTCATTTCATAAAGCGCCCCCATCAAATATAAATTTTCCATCGCGCTGGCAGTCAAATCTAAGGTTATACCCTGCATGGCAAATCCAATAGAACAGCGGATATCGTCATTTTCCTTCCCCAAAACAGAATTATTTATTATTGCTTCCCCGGAAGTCGGTTTCACTAAAGTTGAAAGCATTTTCATCGTTGTTGTTTTCCCGGCTCCATTCGGCCCCAAAAAACCGAAAAACTCTCCTTTTTTGACAGAAAAAGAAATATCAGAAACCGCCCGCACATCGCCCGGATATATTTTGCTTAAATTTTTTACGATAATTGCCTGTTCTTCCATTTTCTTATTCTAATAGTAGAACATTAATACGCAGTTAAATTAACGTTTGGTTCGAACCTTCGGCATCCAGCGCCTCATTCACCAGCTTATCGGCTTCTTTATTTTTTTCACGCGGAATGTGCTTAAATTTAACTGACTGGAAATCAAATTTCAGGTTCCAAATTTCTATAAAAAATTGCTGTATTTTCGGGTCTGTTAACCTGTATTCTCCATTTAATTGCTTTACAACAAGTTCCGAATCAGCTCTTATCTCTACATCGGAGGTTTCTGCAATAGCCTTGCCAAAAACCGCTTTAAATTTTTTCAAAGCAAAAATAATGGCCTTGTATTCGGCGTCGTTGTTTGTTAAATTATCTCCCAGATATTCCCCGAATTTTTTAATTATCTGCTCGTTCTCGTTACAGAAAACAACTCCTATGGCCGCTTTGCCGGGGTTTCCCCGCGATCCTCCATCTGTATAAATTATTATCTTTTTCATCTTTTATTTTAAATTAAAAATATTTAATACGGCCTGGGCTAGATCGGCCAAAAAATATTTTTCGTTTATTTTTTTCGTTGCATCTATAAAAGCAACCGGGTCAACTCTTGAACTGCCGACTCGCATTGAAAAATGCAAATGAGGAGCTGTGACATAGCCAGTGTCGCCCGACAATCCTATACTTTGCCCGCGGCGAACCATTTGACCCTCAGAAACTTTAAATTCCTCTAAATGAAGGTATAAAGAGAATATGTCCAGGCCATGGTCTATGATAACGGTTTTTCCATAATTAGACAAATCAAGAATCGCAACAACTTTCCCATCGTTTACAGCATAAATATCTGTTTTTTCTGGAGCTGTCAGATCAACTCCAAGGTGCTGGAGCGCGGAATTGCCAAACCCAATGAGTTTGCCAAATGAAAAGCCGCTATTTTCCATTCTACTTAACGGATAGGTAAACGGCTCTGAAAAGTATGGCGCTGGAGTAAAATTGCTTAAAAACTTATTTAAAGAAGGGTTGTCATTTTTCCTTATATTGTTAACCGCTTTTTCGTTTGTATATCCTTTTTGTGAAAGATCCGGAGCTTTAATTATTGACGCGGAAGAAAAATTGGCAGGAACAACTTTGACATCTTTCACAAACTGTTCGATGGAAGTATTAACAAAAATTTGATAAACGCCCGATTTTTGGTCAGCATCAATTCCTAAAAAAGCCACCCACTCTGGCAAATTTCCTTTTCTATAAAATACCAGCTTCTCTCCGCTAAAATTACCGCTGACGCTATTAGATTCAGTTTTAACCCTGATAAATACCGTGTCTCCTTGCTTAGGATTTTCAAGAGAGACGTAAATGCTATCTGGAGTCTTGTAAAAAATCAAAAAAAATACCGCTAGGCCTAAAATAATTAAACCTGCAACCACGTATACAAAAACAAAATTTTCCCTTTTTATTTTTTTATGCTTCACAATCTTTATATTAATCCCTCTTGATATTCAACTCCGTTTATCTTCGAGAACGGCGGATGAATAATTTGCACCCTGCCGACTTGGCCATCTTCAAGCCGGACTTTAATTCCTCGATGATGATGGGTATCTGAGGTTAAAACGTCTTTCACCCTTCCGCGGGTAAGCTTGCCTGTCGGCTGATCTTTCTTTAAAACTATATCCACTTCTGCGCCTATCTTTATGTTTGCCCTGGTTGTTCCATCCATATCCCCTACTTACCCTTCTTAAAGTAATCGTTTAAGCACTTTTTAAACCTGTCTAGATCATGGTTCTTGACGCGAAATCCCGACGCCTGCGCATGCCCCCCATAGGTAACCAAGAAAGCGTCGCACTCTTTCATCGCGTCAACGGAATTGGTGCCTTTCGGATTTCTAACCGAACCGCAAGATTCGCTATCTAATCTTTTGTAAATAAACACCGGCTTTTCGTATTTGTTGCAAATTATAGAAGCTACCGGCCCCGCCAAAGTCAATTTCCAGGAAGGGTCGCCTTCAAAAACAATCTGTGCGTCGGGGGCCTGAGAAATCCTTCTTTCCACTTCCTGCAAAATGTTTTTAATCTGTCCTTGTTTAAATTGGTTTTTATTCAAAAGCGTATGCGCCATTTCTTTGCATTCCTCAACAGAAGAAGACGTCAGAAGCAAATAAGACTCATTTATAAAATTTACACTTTCCGCGGAGTTCAAGGCTGAAATAATTTTCGGCAAAGAATCTTCAAAAACTTTTCCACCGCCCAAAATTTCCAAAAACGCCCGTAACGCCGGCCTAAAAGTGTTTTTTAGAGATCTCAAACCCTCTTCAATAATTTTCTGGTTTTGCTCAACCTGCGGAACCATATCGGCGATCGTTCCTAAGGCGGCCAGCTCTAAAAAACTATTCCTTAAACTCTTCGATATTTTATCACCCAAAATTTCTTCGCAAAGGTTAAAAGCAATTCCCACATTTGCCAAACCTTTAAACGGATAACCATCTTCTTTTTGTTTTGGGTCGACAATTATGAATGCTTTCGGAGCGTCAAACAGTTGTTCGTGATGGTCAACAATCATAACTTCGAAACCCATTTTATTTGCCATATCAACTTCTTCTAGGTTTCCAATTCCTAAATCCAAAGTTATAAAAAGCGCCGGAGCTTGGTCTTTTAACCTCTCCAGCGCCTTTAAGTTTATACCGTATCCATCATTTTCTCTATCTGGGAAATAGGCAACGTCAATATGTCCGCCCAGTCCCTTAATCGCCTCTTCTAAAATTACTACAGAAGATATTCCATCTAAATCAGAATCTCCATACAAAATAATACGCTCGTTATTTTTAACAGCTTTTCTTATCCTTTCTGCCGCTTTTTCTATGTTTTTTATCTTCTGTCTTGTCATGGGACTATATACGTTTTACGCCAGTGATTTGATGCCGGGTAACTCTTCTCCGCTCAAATACAACAGCATCGCTCCTCCGCCAGTTGAAACGTGGTCGAACTTATCAATCATACCGTGTTTGTTAATAAATTCAACCGTCTCCCCTCCGCCAGCAACAGAAAACGCCTTACTCTCAACAATCGCCTTGGCAATTGCCAGAGTTCCTTTTTCATAATTTTTTTCTTCAAATTTGCCAAAAGGCCCGTTCCACAAAATAGTTTTTGACCGCATTATTACTTCGCAAATCATTTTTATCGATTCTTCGTTTATATCCAAAGCTCCCAAATCGCCCGTAGGAACAATTATTTTTTCCGGATATTTAAATTGAACATTTTTTTCCGCAATTTCCTTTGCTATCAACCCGCTTATTACAACGTAATCTGCAACGCTTGAAATATTATCAATAAATCTTGCCTTTGTTCCGACTTTTGTCCCTCCAATAATTGCCGCCATCGGCTTCTCCGGATTCTTTAAAATTCTATCCAAGGCTGTAATTTCTTTTTCCAATAACAGCCCCATGCAATGCTCCAAAAATTGCGGCACTCCTGTTATTGAGGCGTTATTCCTGTGGCAAGTTCCAAAAGCATCGTTAACATAAATATCTCCCAGAAATGAAAGTTTCTTGGCAAAATCCATATTCCCATCCGTTTCTTCCTTGTGAAACCTTAAATTTTCCAGCAACATTACCTCTCCTGCTTCCAAATTATTCGCTGCGCCTTCCACTTCCGGGCCGATGCAATCATCTGCCTTCGCCACCGACAAATTAAGATATTCCGATAATTTTTCCGCCACCTTATCCATCTTTAACTCTTTCACAATTTTCCCGTCCGGCTCGCCCAAATGGCTCATCAAAATTACTTTTGCCTTCCTGTCTAACAAATATTTAATCGTCGGCAGAGTTTGTTCAATTTTAAAAGTTTCTGTTATATTGCCTTTTTCGTCCAACGGCACATTAAAATCACACCTCACCAAGACGCGCTTATCGGATACCGTAAAATATTTAAGCGTTTTAAACATATTATTATTATAAAATACTTTTGATAATTTTGCTATTTTAATATTAAGCAACTTCTAAGTTATAACATTGTTTGCAATAAACAATTTCCGGCCTATCTGGAGCATAGGAAGTTTCAATTTCTTTTCCGCACTTTGCGCATTTCCGGTGCCAAAGCTTAATCGGCGTCCGTTGGCTAAGCCGAGCGAAATGTCGGCAGTTTGGGCATAGCTGGGGAATTGGGATGCCCATGCGTTTGTAAAAATTCAAATCACTTGGCGTCACTTTAAAAGCTTCCGTGCATTGATGATTACATTTCCCAGCATGAGCGCAACCAATTACCTCCTTTAAAATTTCATCTCCAACACCCCCGATTGACTCAGGAACATTTTCCGCCTTCAAGGTAATATTATGGTTCTTGGCCTCGGAATTAGCCCACCTATATCCCTGTTTAAGCGCTTCTTCTTTGGAGATTGGAAAAAGCTCCTGGGCAATAGTTTCATTGTATGCAAATGCGTACATATCCAGCGGAAAAGTTGAACCATAAAATGGCTGTTCTTTAATCTGCGCGACTAATTTTTCGTATTCTTCTTTTGTATATTGTTTATTCAAAATACAATACTGTTTCTTGCGTAAACCAACACAGCCGAATAGATCAGACGAGCTGTGGCAATTTACGCAATATTGGGCGCGGATTAACTGGTCCCAGCATTCATTTGAGAAAAACACCTGGCTGCACTGGCGTCCGATACTTGAGCATTCATAAATAAGTTCCGAAAATTGCCCCCAATATGTATAATCCATCACATCTTTTCCGTCTGTTATTCCAAAAAGATACTTGCCGTCTTCCGCCCTTTCGCAATTAAATGCTGCCTTCGTGTTTTTGCATTCCTCCAGCCAGTTCCCTGAAACGTCGGCGCTATGGTTTTCAACCATCCATGGCACGATATGTTTTGCTGAAAATCCTGCCATTTTCTTGATTATAGATTCAACCTCACCGCGCGTTTTTGGCAAAAATTTTTCAATTTGGTTTTTGTAATCTTCTTTTGTAAATTGCTCGTTGAAAATGCAATAATTTTTATTGCGTAAGTTTACACAGCCGAAGCAATCTGTGCAGTTTCTGCAATTTAACAAAAATGAGGAATTCGAGCAGGTATTGCATTCGCGAGAATACATCAAGCGGTTACAACCGAAACAATCAACGCATTCAAAGCACAGTTCAGACGAACGAAGATTATAATTATCCAAACTGTCTTTCGCGCCCCATAACGAAGTGCCGTAAGAGCAGTTTTCGTTTTTGTTGGCGGCGAAAATAAGATAACAATCCTTATTGTCACTGGCTCTGTTGGTATAGTCGCTATTCACAACGTTTCCCTGCTGGATAATCCCCATCCTCGGCACTTTTAAAAACAATTCCTTAAACTGCTCAAAAAACGGCTTTGAGAAGTTATAATCTCTACCATAAGATTCTGAATCCCATTTATCGGAATACCAGCAATCTTTGCAGTAAACCGTATAGGGGCTATCGGGCGAATAAAGCAAAATCTTATCTTTTCCGCAAAGATTGCACTTTCTTTTAAAAAGAGACCTCTCTCCCCTCCACGCCAAACGTTTAACAAGCCTGCACTCAGGACACCACTTGGGCGCAGGCACTTTCATTTTTTCGTAAAACGCAAAATCGTCGGGTTCAATTATGAAATCCTTTTTACAGTTTTGGCATTGTTTGGTTTCTGCTTGCATAAATTACGCCACTTCCCGCTGGTAGCATTCCAGGCAGGCTATTTTTTGAAAACCCAGTTCGGGGCTATAATAGTGCTCAATTTCTTTTTTACAGTAATAACAAGTTCCCTTTTGCGGAATTACCATCAAACTAAACGGCTTAAAACGGTCTAATGTGCGCCAGTCAAAATGCCTGCGTGGAAGCGGAATATTGTGCTCTCTATAAAACGCCAATTCCGACTGAGTAATATTATAACTAAGCTTTGTTTCCGGACAAAGAATACGCTGTTTTACAATTTCGTCACCAACTTGGTCAATAGTATCTGGCAAATCATTTCCACTGATGATATTTTCATAGTGAGGCTCGACAGATTCTTCCCATTTAGCGCCAAATTTCAACGCTTCGTCTTCTGACATCGGATACATCATTTGCGCCAAAGAAAGATTATATCCGCAGTATGCCGAGGAGAGCGGGAAAAACTTTCCCCATTCTCCCTTCTTTTTCATATCGCTTTTAATTTTTTCAACCAAAATTTCATACACTTCTTTAGTATATTGTTTATTCAAAATACAGTATTTCTTTTTGCGCAGTCCCACGCAACCAAAACAATATTCAGACTCTTCGCAGTTGTCTAAGTAAGCGGAATATCGGCATGAAGTTGTATAAAGATTGCACACGTTTCCATAGCCAAGCTGGTCTAACGCGCCATTGGCGCATTTCTCCGCGTCAAATATGCTTACCGAATCAATAGTTTCTTTCCCTCTTCCGCGAACACAATACCTGCAATTTTCTGAATCCTCAATAAAATAATTTTGGTAACAATTTTTATCGTTGTTAAGAAAATTTCCAGTAGATTGCGTTGTCTGGACATTGTAGTCTTGCCTATGCACTGCGTCTTGCCTGATATGCTGCCAGAATTCTTTCTTTAACTCTTCAACGGCTTTCCGTGATTTTAGACTATATTCTTCAAGTTTTTTTTCGTACTCTTCTTTAGAATATGGCTGGTTTAAAATACAGTACTTTTGATTACGCAAATTCCAGCACATAAAGCAATTTTGGCAGTTCCTGCAATCATACAAAAAAGAACTATCCATGCAGTCGCGGGAATTAAAAGAATGTTTTAAATTATAGCTTTTAAAACAATATAAACAATCGTATGAACGATCAAGATACCAGCAAAACGTCAGGTCAACAGAATTTTTACAAGCTAACACGCGATAGCCATAGCTGACAGACTCTAAACTAAGTGCAGAACGCGTGAGATAAGCGTCTTTTGATTCCCAAGTGTCATCGGCCCAGTCAGAGTTAAAATTTTTAATGCCGGTCTGATGGGGATGAGGCACAACCGATTGAAGCTCAACAAGCTGCTCGATAAATGGGCACGATTGGTCGTAATCTTTGCCATAAGCAAGCGGGTCCCAAGCGTCAGACACAAACTCGGCGCGGTCGTAAATTGGAAAAGGCGCAGATTCCGGAATAACTGTTATAATTGTTTTACCGCTTAACGCGGACTTTGTAATTCTAAACCTTCCAAATACCCAAAAAGCCAAAAGGTATTTCCATCGGCAAACAGGGCACATGGTTGGCAAAGGCACATCCATTTTCTCGTAAAACGGAATATCGTCTGCCAGGATATCAAAACTTTGGTTGCACTTCTCGCATTTATGAACTTCTTGATTCATATTTTTATATTAATGGTTCTTCCGGTTTGTCTTGAGGCTTTGGGGCGTCTTGCAATTCCGGGCCTTTCCCTTTGCCTTCAATTATAGATTTCTCATGTGAGCTTCTCATAATCTTTGACTCTTCGGCTTGCATAAGTTTTTGCGCGGCTTCAGCGGGAACGGCGTACTTTGAGCGAGACATCTCAATAATTTCTTTTTTAAAAGACCTGTGAGTCGGGGGCATAACTTTGAGAGTTTGGGCAGAAAAAGGGTCGTAGGCTTCCCCATCAATGGTTTCCTTAATATAAAAATTCTGGACTCCCAGGTTCACCATATCTTTGACGCCGAATATTGGCGCCATTTCAGGCTCCAGCCTAACCGCGTCTTCACCGCCAACGCGGAACACAATAATAGTTCCCGTATTTCCCAAAACCGCTTGCTGAACTTTAGGAATAAGCTGCCCCATATATTGGTGCGCCACGGTAAGACAAATGCCGTATTTGCGGGCTTCAGATAATATGTTTTCAAAAGTTTCAGTCATAAGATTATGGAACTCATCAACATAAAGATAATAATCTTTCCTCTCGCTCTCCGGCAAAGATGCGCGCTCCATTCCCGCTTGCTTGATTTTTGTAATAAACATTGAACCAAAAAAGCTGGCGTTTTCTTCTCCCAATTTACCTTTTGACAAATTAATTAAAATAATCTTTCCTTCATTCATCAGTTTTGCCAAATCAACTTTATTTTCTTCCTGCCCAAAAATACCACGCAAAGCAGGGTCAGACAAAAACTGCGCCAGTTTATTTACCAGTGGGATAATAGCTTCTGTGTCGTACTTTTCAGACCAATCGGCAAACTCAATGGCCCAGAATCTTTTAACCATGTCGTCTTGGATATATTCAACCACCAACTGGCGGTAATTCCTGTCAGTTAACATAGAAATCATTCCGCGCATTGTGCCGTGCGGATAATCCAAAAGGGCCAAACAGGTAAAGCGGAACACGTGTTCAAGCCTGGGCGTCCAGTTGGCGCCAAATTGTCTTTCCAAAACTTCAATCAAACCCTGAGTCAGCTGATGTTTAAAACTTGGGTCGATATTAGCCAGCGGATTAAAAGAAATTGGAAATTTAGCATCAGAAGGGTCAATAAGCACCACGTCATCCATGCGGTCTTCGGGAATAAAATCCAAGATCGCGTCGATAACATCTCCGTGAGGATCAATAAAACAAAGCCCATGGCCATATCCAATATCTTGGCGAACAAAAAGCTCCAGAAGTTTTGACTTTCCCACTCCGGATTTACCGACAATATACAAATGCCTGCGCCTATCCACGCGTTTTATGCCAAAAATAAACTTCTGCTCCTGCAAAGCCGCTTCATAGTTGGTTTTGCCGATAAAAGAGCAGTCTTCGGGCTCAACGTTACCATAAATAGGCAACTCCGGTGGTGGAGGCGCCAATTTAAACCTGCGAATTCTATTATTATCTGCCATAAAATTTGTAACTTAAAACTATTTAACTTTTATCTATAATAGCTTAGCTGGTGGAAGAAATCAACCAATCTTTAAAGTCGCGATTCAGGCGGAACAGAGCGATGGTAGCCATGCAAGGAACGCCGTCCTGATAATGTTCCCTGACAATGTCCTCTATGGCTTGAATATGCCTGTCTATGGTCATAATAATCATAGTCGCCCCCGAGACCTCGGAAACTCCGCCTGCCTCGCCCGAAGGCGGGTCGTTGTTCCGAAAAAAAGAATTAGTAGGCATAATATCCACCTTTCCCGCCATTTTTTTCTCCACCAAGAGCTTGGCAATTGTTTTAGCCGTATCCATATTCTGGCACGGCACATAAATGAAGATCATATGATTTAATCTACTAATTAAGATTAATTAAGCGATTAAACTCGACCTTTCCTATATTTACTACGCAACTTCACTATTATAACACTGCTCGCAGTAGACTATCTCAGGCCTGTCGGGAGCGTACGAAGTTTCAAATTCATTAGGGCATCTTCCTTTGTGGTTATGATTTGGCTTGTCGCACATGCACTGACGATGCCAAAGTCTGATAGAATTTCTCTGTTTTTCTCGTTCTGCAAGCCGGCAATAAAAACACAGTCTCGGCAAGGGCAAATTTTGTTTTCTGTAGAAGTCCAACTCCCTCTGTGTTATGCGAAATGCGACAGTGCATCCGTCGTTGCATTCTCCTTTGTGGGCGCAACTGACAACCTCTTGTGTAATCGCATCCGCTACATCTTTTATGTGGTCAGGAAGATTTTCCGGTTGCATCGTAATCTTATAATTTCTTTCTTGCATATCTAGCCACGAATAACCATTTTCAGCAGCCGTTTCTTTTGTCAAAGGAAAATGCTCTTGGGCAATAGTTTCGTTGTAAGCAAAAGTCGAAAGCTCTGCCGAAAAAAATTCTCCATATTTATATACTCTGCCCTTTTTATCTACGTAGGGCATTTCATTCATGTGCGCGATAATTTTCGGCACTAATTTTTCGTATTCTTCTTTTGTATATTGTTTGTTTAAAATACAGTACTGCTTGTTACGGACTCCCACGCATCCAAAAAGGTCAGAAGACGGACCGCAACAAATACAATATTCTAAATTTTTAACGTTCGGCCAGCACTTTTCGCAAAAACGAATATTATTTGTCCCAAGCCCGCATTGGTCGCACTCGTAAGTAAGTTCGTTTCCCGCTCCCCAGATTGAATGGTCATAGCAATCTTTATTAGGAGGAGTGAGAAGATATTGGCAATAACGTAAATTTTCTCCGCCTTGCACAAGATATGAATCCTTAACATTTTTTGAATAAGAGATATACTCTCCGCTCACGTCGGTGTTATGCGTGCCCTCCATAAATTTATTCGGGAATAAAAGCCAGAAATTTTTTGATTGCGCAATAATTTCTTGTAAAGCGCTGTAAGAGCCAGTGTTGTATTTTTCCAATCCTTTAAAATATTCCTCTTTTGTGTATGCTTTGTTAAAAATATGATATTTTTTGTTGCGCAAATTCACGCATCCAAAACAATACATGCAACCGCGAAGACTTCTAGAAAAGTAAATATCGCTTGAATCCTCGCATTGAGCAGAAAAGAAAATCCTGTTTGACCGCATAAGCCAGAATCCCTCATATACAAGTTCGCACTTTGTCGCATGCGATACGTCAATGCAATCCTTCAAATTGTCTCCTCCATTACCATACATACAATCCTCACAAAGAGTTAAGTTAAAAAATAGGAAACAATTTTTGGGGGCAGTAGCATTGTTGCAATAATCGCTATCAATCGCGCGAACAACTTCAAGCGATTTCGTAGGCACGTTTTTTAAGAGATCTTTGACTTGCGAAAGAAACGGCTTTGAAAAATCCACATCCACGCCGTAATCTAAAGGGTTCCATTGGTCTCCAAACCAAGCATCATTCTCGTAAACCTTACCGTTAAATTCCGGAGAATATGAAGAAAAAATTTCCTTGCCGGAAAAATCGCTTTTTCTTTTATAAAGAAAATGCTCGTTTCTCCATAGAATTCTTCTCTGCGCCCGGCATAATGGGCAAAATGTCGGCGCAGGCACTTTTATCTTTTCATAAAACGCAAAATCGTCGGGCTCGATTACGAACTCTTTTTTGCAGTTTTGACAGATTTTAGTTTGGCTTTCCATGTTCTTTTTATCGGGTCAACGCGTTGAGCCGATGGATTTTACGCTACTTCGGCATTGTAACACTGCTCGCAGTAAATAATTTCGGGCCTGTCTGGAGAATATGATGTTTTAATTTCCTTTCCGCACTTTGCGCATTGGCGGTCCCACAGTTTGAATGGGTTGCGTTGGCGCAGTCTGTGGTAGTGTCTGCAATTTGAACACAGCCGCGGTAAAGCAAGATTCATTGCCCGATAAAACTGAAGTTCGGAAGGAATAACTTTAAATGCTCCCATGCACTGCTCATTACAATCTCCTCCGTGTTCGCATCCTATCACTTGATTCAAAATATCATCAGAGACATCTTTTATATGGTCGGGCAAATCTGATGATTGAAGCGTAATTTTATACTGTTTTATATCTGACTCCTTCCATCTATAACCGGCCTCCAAAATTTCTGATTTAGTTTTTGAATAGTGTTCCTGGGCTATGGTTTCGTTGTAAGCAAAAGGAGAAAGTTCTACAGGAAAAAATTCACCGTATTTGTAGACTCTTCCTTTTTTGTCTGTATAAGGTGTTTCGTTCATTTGCGCAATGATTTTAGGAATAAGAGCCTCATATTCTTCTTTCGAATATTGTTTGTTTAAAATGCAGTATTGTTTACTTCTAAGTCCAACACACCCAAAAATATCTTTAGAATTCTTGCAGGCATACGTGTAGTTTGTGTTTTGGCAAGAATGAGTGAAAACAGCGAAACGATTAAGCGTGGCGCTGTCTCCGGCATCCACAACTTCGTAAGAGTTGCTAAAATTTAAGCCAATACCATAACCGTCGTAAATATTTTGCAAATTATCTCCCGCGTGGATTATATATTTGCAGTCTTCCGCAGTTAGAATTACATCAAAGCCCATATATATGTTTTTGGAGTTGGCTATGACATCTCCGACCACATTTGATGATTTCAGAAAAAAGGCGTGACGTCGGGGATACGGCTTTATAAACTCCGAGAATTTTTTTCTAAATTCGCAAAGCGCTTGGTAGCTTCCAAAATCATATTTAGCTCGCTCTTTTACATACTCTTCTTTTGTATATTGTTTATTAAAAATGCAATTAGACTTGTTGCGTAAATTTATGCACCCCAAAGAATCTATCACGTTTTTACATGCGTGGAGAAAATCTGAGCTGACGCTTTCGTCGCTGTCAAATGAGAAAAAAACACGATTTAGACCTCCGCATTTAGTGTCATCGTAACATTGGACAGAACGATTGGCGAGCAACAGATCAAAAGAATTTTTTGAACCAACTATATTTGAACAATACGTTAAATTCTCACCTCGTAAGGTTGCGTAAACAAGATAACAATCTTTACAATCGGTATTATGATTACCGTAATCAGAATTTACTACATTAGAATTTGCAAGGTTCGGAAGAGGAGTTTTTTCCAGCAACTCCCGAAACTGTTGGAAAAAGGGTTTTGAAAAATCGTAATCCCGGCCGGATGCGAGCTGGTCCCACTTGTCGGACCACCAGTAATCCCGTTCATAAACCACAAGAGGTTGCTCGGGGGCGAACATTGTAATAATATCCTTGCCAGTGGCATCGCATTTTCTATGATATAAAGTGCGTTCATTCCTCCAACTCATTCGCCGAATAGTCCTGCACTCTGGGCAAAACGTCGGTGCAGGCACTTTCATCTTCTCGTAAAACGCAAAATCGTCGGGCTCGATTACGAACTCTTGTTTACAGTTTTGGCAGGTTTTTATTTCTTGCTGCATATTTAATAGTTATCTTATCCTAACAAAAAACCGCCTAGATTTAAAGCGGTTTTAGTTAAAAATTACAACTTAATAGCTTCTCCGGGTTTTAGAATATTCTTTTTATCGTCCTGTTTTGGCTTTTGATTACCCTCAAGCGCATTGTCCTCTCCCTTTTCTTCCTCTATCCTATTCTCTAATTCTTCTTTTGAGCTTTTTGCCTTAAAATCCAACCCGCCCGAATTTTTATCTTCTGCGTCCGTATCTTCTTCCGGTTCTTTTCTATTTTTTAAAGACTCTTCAAGCGCCTGGCGCAGTTCTGACAGATTAACTTCTTTTCTTTTTACCTGTTTTTGAGGATTATTCTGTTCGCCCTGCCTCCTGCCAGAAGAATGGAAAGATATTGTTTCTATTTTTGCCTCCCGCTCATCAACAGTCTTTTCCTGACGAGGCGAGACCCGTCCAGTCATGCGACTGGACGCCCCTTCGGATGACGGGGCGAATTCTATGCCCAAGTCTCCCAAGGCCGAATTTTCGGCCGACACCCTCTCCGACTGGCGTACTTGCGCGGGTACGCTGACCCTTTCTCTTACCAGCGGGGTTATTTTGTTTGCCGTTTGACCAGAAGGAGTTCCAGCTGAATCCGCAGGAGATATTTCCCCGGCTTTCAGCTTTTTTAAACAGCTTTTACAGTAAACAGCCCTTCCTTCTGTTGGAGGAAATATAACTTTTGTTGGCTTGCCGCAATTAGAGCAAGTCGCGTCGTACAAGGTTGTTTGCCCGTCTGCCTGCGGCCTTCCGCGCGGGGCTGCATTTACAGGCTTGCTTGAAGCTTTAGAAAAACTCTGAGGATTTGAAAAATCAGAGTTTCTCTGAGTAGTCTGGGTATCAGTGGGAGCATCCATATTCGCTGCCCAACGATTAATTTCTTCTTCAACGTCCCTTACCGGATGAGCATACTTCGACCTGGAAATTTTAATTATTTCTTCCCGCTTTTTATCGTCTTTAGCAACAGGAGCAGGGGCAATGGTTTTAGCAGAGAACGGTCTGGAAGTGATGCCGTCTATCATCAGTTTTATATAAATGTTGTAGTTGGGCAGGCGAATTAAGTCGTTCTGCAAAAATTCAGGAGTAAACTCCAGCTCTAAATATTCCGCGTCGGTTGCTCCCACCCGGAAGGAAATCATTGTGCCCACGTTGCCAAAAACAGCGTCCCTAACAGCAGTGCTTGTATCGGTGGTCAGCTGGCCGATATATTGATGGGCAATAATCAAATCCAAACGGTATTTGCGGGCCTCTGACAAAATATTCACAAAAGAGTCTGTGGCGAAGTTTTGGAATTCGTCAACATACATATAAAAGTCTTTTCTTTCATCTTCGGGAATTCTGACGCGCTCCATCGCAGCCAGTTGTATTTTAGTAATAATCATTGCTCCCAAAATGGCCGAGTTATCTTCGCCAATTCTGCCCTTGGAAACATTAACCAAAATAATTTTTTGGTTATTCATTATTTCATCAACGTCAATGGTGTTCTTGGCTTGTCCAACAATATTCCTAACAAAAGAAACATTCAAAAACTGTCCGACTTTATTTTGAACTGGAGCAATGGCTTCATTTCGGTACCTCGGCTCCCACTCTTCATATTCGTTAACCCAAAACGATTTTACAACCGGGTCTTTAAGGTTATTAATAATTTTTTGCCGGTAATCCCTGTCAACCAACATTCTTGGTATGCCTAAAAGCGTGGTGCCGGGAGTGTCCAACAGGGCCAAAATACAATTGGCAAGAATATATTCCATACGAGCTGACCATACGTTTGCCCAAATTTTGGTAAAAATACCAATTAATCCCGATGCAATTAAGTGCTTATATTTTGGATCTGCAACATCCATAATATTAAAACTGACAGGATGTTCCATATCAGCCGGGTTAAAATAAACCACATCATTAATTCGATGAGGAGGAATATTATCCAAAACTTCTTCAACAAACTCTCCGTGAGGGTCGATAATGGCAAGCCCTTGCCCGTTGTTGATATCCTGCAGGGCCATGTTCTTTAAAAAAGCTGTCTTTCCAACGCCAGTTTTTCCAATCACATACATGTGTTGGCGCCGGTCAACTCTTTTGATTCCAAATGCTTGCTCCTCCCTGCGAAAGTTTGTTTTGGCAATATAAGTTAAATCCTTTGGCATAAATAGATTTTATTATTATTCGGAAACCGGCAAATTAGCTGGCGGTCCGGCTTTCTTTGATTCAATTTTATCCATAGCCAAACTGCCCCCCGAGACTCTCAATGGGAAGTGCCAAAGCGTCGCCAATTCTTCGGTGCTTAAAATTGGACACAAATCTTCGCTCATCCTTTCTGGAAAAAGAGGAGTAAATCTCAAAACAGCCATTCTGAACATTTTTCTCGCTCTTAAAAAAACCCTGCGCTTCCTCATAAAAAAGTGGACTCTTGGCCTCGTTTTTGCCTGAAAGCCAAAATAATTCATATTGACAGTCTGGAAATGGCCCATATAAGAGCGCATTATAATTCTGTTGGGCGCGTGCCAGTTTTCTCTTTTGGCCACATAAACTCCTCTTATATTCGTCCTAAAAGCCGGTTTTTTTAATTTATTTTCAACCGCGGTAATAATTTCCCGTTCGCCCGGGGTCAGAGAGACTCTATCTTCGCCTGTTTCTTCGTCCTCTTCCCAAGAATAAGATGCTTTTTCCCCAGATCCTTCTTTTTTCGGGCCCATTGCAAGATCTTTTATCACATGCGCCAAGTCTTCAAAGAAAGTCGGCTCCTTCTTTTCGGGGCGTTGAGCTATTTTATTAACTATCTTTTGCCCTTCTTTTCTCCAATCTGGCTCGTCATGATCTACAATAGGAACCGTTATAAACTGGACCCAATAATGTTCGCCAGGACCCAATTTTGACATTCCTTCCAGCAAAGAAATAATCGGGTCCATTCTTTTTTCTTCAGCCGAAATCCTTTCTCCTTGAGGTTCAAAAAATTCCTCGTATGTTTTTATCGGATAAGCATCTTCCTTTCCTAAATCCCAGTCTTCCCCGTACATATCCCACTCCTCATTGGGAACAGTCGGCGGAACTAATTTTACATAATCAACCGCTTCGTGAATTTCAATGTCAGGATAATGGCCGTAAAGCGCCATTTCAATGCTGGACTTATGTTGTTGCAGGCATCTTATATAATAATGGATTTTACCTTCAATGCTTGCCAGTTCCCAGGAACACCAATAAGGCCCGTTTTCCAATTCTCCATCACACCATCTTTCCCGGAAGTTTCCCACATCCATAATGGGCCAGATTGCCGCGAACACGTCTTCTATTACTTTGAGCGGCATAAGCATTGCTTCAAGAGGGATAACTTCTAACACGACCCATTTTTGCTTTGCGTAATCATAATCCCAATTAAGCCACCACAAATAAATTGTTTTCAACTGCGCCTGCAACATTAAGGGCAGGAACACCCACCACCACACCCGCAAAAAAGGAACCCACAAAATAATCAGAAACAAAATCACCCACCAAAAAGGATCCCAAATAATTTTCTTAACCCATTCCCACCAAAATAAATATTTAGGTAATTCTGCCATGCTATATTCCTACAGCCCGCACTATAACGGGCAAATAGTTAAGAATAATAGAAACTATAGAAACGGCAAAAAATCCCATTACCAAGAATTCAAAGGTAAAAACAAACGGTACGACCATAAAAGAAAGTTTCTTCAAGTGCCAATAATAAATAAATGAAAACAAGACAATAAAAAATATTGCTGCCGCCACAAATAAAACTATTAATCCTACTGTGAAAACATCCATAAGATTATATAATTATATCCCAACAAAAACATACAAACAATACCTGCATGCTTGCAGGCAGGTAACAAAAAACCGCCCTTCGGTAAACTCGGGACGGTTTTTTTAATTACGAGAGTTGGGTTTTTCTTAAGAAGTATTTGTCTTGCGAATCTTTCTCAAAATGCTTTCTATTGTTTAAGTTCATCAATACTGTATTTTTTGCCACCAATCTTTGGGCTAATACCTGTTTTACAACTTCATCTTTGTGCAAAGGCTCACTCTTCTCAGACAAAACCTTTGTAATTATGTCTTTAATAGTTCCTGGAACATATCCCCATTCTGCCAATGCATAAGTTCCGCGGCCTACCAATACAAATCTTCCATCTTTAATTAATTCATTATGGACTGTTTGAGGATAAGTCTTCTTGTTGGGCAAATTATATTCAAATTTGTCTATCAATTGCGCGACCTCTGTAAAATGCAACGGCTTGCCGTGTTTTTTGAAAACCAGGAATGCTTTATCTTTCACTCCTCTTGGCTTAATTTCAGGCCATTCGGCCAATCCCAGAGCTCCTTCTTTGCTTGGCTGAATCCTTTTTGAAATTTCAAGGTAAGATGCTGTGGCTTTTTCTGACAACCCCTGCTTTGAAGCAACCTCGGCGTAAAAAGACTTTTCCGGAATTGGTTTTCCAATTTTTTGCATTTGCGAAACTAAAGAGCTTAACGTGCCCTTCACTGTTTCTTGAGCATTAGAAAGATTTGACCAAAAATAGTGGTAGTCCTTTTTCTCGCAAACCTTTGAAAATTGTTCGCCTAATGTTAGCAAAAATAAAACATATGGCTTTTGGTTTTTTCCTCCCAATTCCTCCAAAGTATTTTCCTCTTTTTTAAATCCTCCCTGTTCTTTAAAATAATCAGCGAAGTCCGCGTAAATAGCGTTCAACGATTCTTGGTTGTTTTTTCTTACAAAGTTAAAACCCGCCTCTTCTATCTGGCGCACTCTTTCACGGGTGATTCCCAGGGTCTTGCCAATCGCTTCCAAGGTTTCTGGTTCTCCAGACCCGCTTACACGGGTACCCCTTACCCCAAATCTGCGATCAAAAATATCTTTAGTTTTTGGGCTAAGACCTTTGGTGAATCTTTTATATGTTTCTGAATAGTTAATCTTTTTCATCTAAATAGGGCTGTTTATAGCCTATTGATATAGTCTATCATATTAGGTAAACAATGTCAATAGGCAACACACAGACAACTAATTATTGCCTTTTTCCAGTCTTTTTAAACTCTCTTTCTGCGCTCCATTTATACCAGCTGACCAATAAAGGGCTGGCGATAAATATGGACGAATACGCTCCGGAAGTTATACCTATAATTAATGTCAGTGCGAAATACTTCAAGGTTTCTCCTCCCAAAAAATAAAGCGAAACTAGCACAAACTCCACTGTCAAAACCGTGGAAATTGACCTGCCCAATGTTTGCGTCAAAGACCAGTTTACAGTGTCCTCAAATTGCCCCATCCCCCTTCTCAAAATGTTTTCCCTGATTCTGTCGAAAATAACAATCGTGTCGTGGACGGAAAATCCAAGAATCGTCAGCAGGGCCGCTACGATTGGAACTGTAATTTCGACATTGTAGAATCTGCCCAAAATAGAAAATATTCCAATCGGAATTAAAACGTCGTGGAACAAGGCAATCAAAGATGTAACTCCATATTTCCAGGAGCTAACGGGTCTTGAAACTTTTCTGAAGGCAAAAGCTATATATAAAGTAATCCCCAACAATGCCAGTATGATTGCCAGCTCGGTTTTGTTTCTCAATTCTTGTCCGATTGACGGCCCGATATAATGGAAGCTCTTTTCTGCTGTTGGAGATACTTTCGTTAATTCGGCTAATACTTTTTGATGAGTGGCTTCATCAACTCCCTTAAATTGCAGGATAGCTCCGTTGGCTCCGGTTGGCTGAACTGTTATATCTCCCAAATTAAAACTTTTTAAAGCGGTTTGTATCACCTCGTTTGATGGCCTTTTTTGGAAATCAACCTGCATATTGCTTCCGCCGACGAATTCAATGCCAAATTTCAACCCAAACATCGACAGTGAAACAACCGTGGCAACAATTAAAAGCCCGGAAATAATGTAGTAGAATATTGAATACTTTGTAAAATTAAATTGCATGTTTTTAGAAAATTAAAGCAACCATTTAGCTTTCTCGGCCCACTTGCCGACAAAGACCATTAAGAATATTCTTGTTATAAATATTGCTGAAAATAAGCTTACAATAATACCCAATGCTAGCGTAAAGGCAAATCCTTTAATGAACGATGTCGCCACAAAAAACAGAATCGCGCAGACAATCAATGAATTAAAGTTTGAGTCGCGGATTGATGGCCATGCTCTTTTGAATCCTTCTTCAATAGACTGCGCCAGTCCTTTGCCAGATTTTATTTCCTCTTTCATCCTGGCGAAGATTAAAATATTAGCGTCAACTGCCATACCAATAGAAAGGATAAATCCGCCAATGCCGGCTAATGTTAATGTCACAGGAATCAGCTTGAATATGGCAAGGGTCAAAGCTACATATATTACAAGGGCAATGGACGCGAGCAACCCCGGAAACCTATAAAATACCACCATAAAAATAACTACTGCCAGAAGGCCGTATAAGCCTGCCATGAGCGATTTTTGAAGAGATACTGAGCCTAGAGTCGGCCCAACTGTTTCTTGGGAAATTGGAGCGCCGATTTTAACCGGCAACGCTCCGGAGTTTAGTCTTGAGGCTATTGAATTCGCTGTTGTTGTGCTCATATCTCCTGTAATAACAGCTTTCCCGCCGGTAATTTTATTTTCAACTGTCGGCGCATATAAATCCTGGCCATCAATTTTTCCGTCGCCATTTGTATCTATAATAGAAGCTCCGTCCAAATAAATCGCCAAAGGTTTTTTTATATTCCTGCCTGTGACATCTGCAAAGATCTTGTCTCCTTCGGCATTAAATTGCAATTGGATTTGAGGTTTATAAGTTGTAGGGTCGAAAATGACAACTGCTTTTGTCAGATATTTTCCGGTCAACTCGGTCGGTTTAAAATAAGGATTTTCCAAAGCCGTTTGCCAATCCTTTATTTTCGTAATATCTTGCTTAGCTGTCTGCGCATCCTGGACTTCTTTTATTTTAGCTAAAATCTGATCAGTTTCCGCTTGAGTTCTCTGCTCGTCAAATTCCAGATACGGGGTCTGCCCAATCATTTGAATTGCCTGTTGCACATCTGTAACTCCCGGCAACTCAACCGTTAATCTGTCTGTTCCTTGAATTTGCACAACCGGCTCTGAAACTCCAAACATATTAACCCTTCTTTCTATAACGTCTCGAAGCCCTGACATTGCTCCGGATTTGTCTGCGACAGTGCTTAAGTCTGCCTGGTAAACCAAGCTAACTCCGCCCTGTAAATCAAGCCCCAGCACAAACTGCTTTTCGGGAAAATGCGGAATAGTCCACGATAATTTATGATTTACAAAATCAACGCCTTTGTTAAAATAACTTGGATATGAAAAAATCCCGGCCAAAACCGCCAAAATTAAAACTCCAATAAATATATAATATTTTTGTTGCATTTTTTAGAAGTTACAAGTAATTAAGTATTATATCTCTGCTTATCAAAATAGTCAACTCCTCTCTCTGCGCTTCCAATATTTTTCAAAAAAAAATCCCGAATTCGCGCGGGCGAAACCGGGTTATGCCATTGATTGGAAACGCCGCCGTTCAGGTGGCAGAGGCAGCAGTCGCAAATATTGGGCTTACCTGCCTCACCGGCGATGGAGAACTCCAACACTGGCCGCTTGGCCCTAACAGCTCCATCTGCTCTAAGGTATGGAGGCGCACCACCTTGCAGCGCGCAAACGGCAACGAGCCGCCGCCAACATCCCTGAAGCCGTCTCCATCGATTGCGCCAAAGTTGTAGATTGTCCCATCGTCCGTCTTCACCTTGAAGGGCTTGCTCGAGGTGGTCATTCGATTTCTCCTTGCCTGGCCGACAAAGAACAAACTCGCACTGTTATTTTACCGTACAAAAATTAAAGCCCCGTGTCAACCAAAAACCGCTTTTCGGCGGTTTTAAATTATTTCATCTTCTTTACTCCATTTGGATTACAACCAGTCCTTTTTCTTCAATATCCTTCTTTTGGCCGAAATCATCAAGTTTAAATCTTAAAACATATCCTACTTTTTTCTCAATTTTTCTGCCGGTATATTCTTTTGTTCCCGGATTCCATTCCTCCAAAATTAAGGTGTCGCCTTCGTTTACATCGAAATCATTTACTCTCAGCTCAAACTTCTTTTTGCCGGTTGATAGATTTTCCCAAAATTCCGGCCAAACTTTTTTCTTTATAATCGCCATATTTATTATTTTTAATTT
>CAISIO010000034.1 GCA_903885445.1 Candidatus Staskawiczbacteria bacterium | reverse complement strand
GCGGGTTGACGCGGCCTCGTTTGACTACATTACCTACAACCACCTTGTGGCTAAGGGATTTGTCGTCACGGATTCCTACAATCCGGAAAAAGACTTGGAGTCTTTTATTCGGAAAGAAAACGCCATTCAGTCGCTGTACCTGATACTTGCGACTTCGTGCAACTTGCGTTGCGATTATTGCCTTTACAACTCCAGCAAAAGCGGTTCGCTGGCAGTTAATTCTGGCAGACTGATGCAGGAAGACGTTGTGAAACAAGCGATCCGCTTGTTCGCCGACAAGACATCGGCCAACAATCGTTCCTCGCAAGATTATTGGGAGTGCATCACTTTCTACGGTGGCGAACCATTGCTAAACTTCGACTGCCTCAAAAAGGCCGTCGGCTATGTGAGGCAACTCCAGAGCGAAGGAAAAGTCTGGAAAAACGTTCGATTTGTTGTGAACACAAATGGGACATTGCTGACCAAAGAAATCGCCAGCTTCTTCAAAAAAGAAAATATCGAGGTCCAAGTTTCTATCGATGGGCCTCAAGAAGTTCACGATACGGTTAGGATGTTTCATTCTGGCCAAGGAAGTTTCTCCAGCGTGATCTCCGGCCTCGAACTCATGAAATCTTTGGGTCTCGGTTTCATCCCACTCATTACGGTTACTGATACCAATATGGATTTCTTGACCGAGCTCGTCGTTTGGCTTTGCAACAGGTTTGCTGTTGAAAAATATGGCTTCAACCTGCTAATGCAGACAAACAACATCGTTGACCCAACATATGGTCTTCGCGCTTCAGAGGCAATGAGAAAAGCCCACGAGGCAGCAAAGGCTCTTGAAGCTGTCGACGACTGCTACGTGAGTACAATCGAAGCCTTTTCATCAAAAAGAGTTGCACGTAACTCTTGCGGCGTCGGCAAAAAGATAGTTGTGTTTCCTAAGGGAGACATGCATGTGTGCCAGGCACTCGAAAGAAGTGGAACTACTTCAATTGGAAAGCTTCCCGAGTTTGACCCCAAGTCTCCCAACTTACTCGCATGGCGCCAACGCGACCGCTTTAACAACCCAACCTGCTTAGCCTGCCCCGCGATTGGCGCTTGCCAAGGTGGTTGCGGAGCTAGCGCATACAACGCCACGGGCAATATCTGTGGCATAGATCCCAATTACTGCGGTTGGATGACAGCTGAATTCCGTCACTGGATAGCAGTCAAAGCCAGTAATTTGAGAAAATAACCTTTAAGGTCGGAGTTGCTAAACAGCTACCGACCTTTATTTTTTATTTTAAAATGGTATGAATAAAGAATAACATAATATTTATATGAAAATAAACAATTTGAAACAAGGCGATACAATTGGCATAGTGGCTCCATCTAGGCCGATTTATAATATAAAAAAAGATATTGAAGAAGGCATCGAAACTATTGAAAGTCGTGGATTTTTAATAAAAAAAAGTAAATTTTTAAATAAGAAAGATTATTACAGAGCCGGAACAATTGAAGAAAGAGTTGCTGATTTGCACGAAATGTTTAGTGACAGAAAAGTGAAGGCAATAATTTGCGCAACCGGAGGAGCTAATTCAAACCAACTTTTAGACAATTTGGATTATGATTTAATAAAGAAAAATCCCAAAATATTTGTTGGGTATAGTGATATCACAGCTTTGCATTTGGCAATAAACAAAAAAACAAATTTGATTACATTTTATGGACCAAATATGCGAGGACTTTCCACTACCTCAAAAGATGCTCAAAATTTTAACTTTGATATGTTTGAAGGGAAAAATAAAGCATTTCATTATCCAAAAATAGGAAAAGTCATTAAGCCTGGTAAGGCCGAAGGAAAATTAGTTGGCGGAACATTGCAAGTTTTGAATAGCTTACTTGGTACACCGTTTATGCCAAATTTGTCAGGCAAAATTTTGTTTTGGGAGGAAGTTGGAGTAAACCCGGCAATGATTGATTGCCAACTTCAGCAACTTAGGCTTGCGGGAGTTTTTACAAAAATTTCTGGAATGATTGTGGGCCATTTAGACAATTGTACAGACAAAAAATATCCGAAGGATAATAAATCCATAGAAAAAATTATTTTAGAAAGGACAGACGGTTTTTCTTTTCCAATTATCAAGGTTGAGTATTTTGGACACAACACAAATAATTTTTATAGCATTCCAATTGGAGCCAATGCATCTTTAGATACAGATAAAAAACTTTTTACCGTAAATTTATAACAATAAAAAAGCCCGCTCGGAGTGTAAAATCCGATGGGCTCTGCCTTAGCTGGCTAACAGTTCTTCTTTGAACGTTCGTAGCTCGCCAAATGGCATAATAATTGCTCTGTCCGGGTGGACAAATCTTACAAAATCCGCATCATGGCTCACGAATATTAGAGTTCCCTCATAATCTTGGAGAGCTTCTGCCACGGCAGACATTGATTGCGGGTCAAGGTAGTTGGTCGGTTCGTCCAGTATAACCAAGTTGTGCCCGCCGACAATCAGCTTACACAAAGACAGGCGGCTTTTTTCTCCCTGACTGAGAGTAGAGACCGGCTGAAAAACCTTAGACTGAGGGAAAAGGAAACGCCCCAATATGTCGCGAGGGTTTGTTGCCTGCACGCGGTTGGACAACTGAATCTCCTCAAGGACGGTCCTTTCCGGATCGAGGTTTTCGTGTTCTTGGGCATAGTAACCGACGGTCACATTAAACCCAAACTCCACGTTTCCTTGGT
>CAISIO010000033.1 GCA_903885445.1 Candidatus Staskawiczbacteria bacterium | reverse complement strand
TATGAATATAAATAAAAATTTTTCCTTGCTGCTTGCGCTTTTTATTTTTTGCGCAACTCCTTTTCTTTGCCTTGGGGAGACGCAAAATTTAGAAAAAATATATTATATGTCGCAGTTGAAAGAAAAGGAAGGCATTGCGAGTTTGCAAAAAAACTCAGACAAAATTGATATTATAGCTCCGCAGTTTTTTGCGGTTTCTGACAAATTGAAATTAGTTGGAGGACTAGATGAAAATTTGAAAAAAGTAATAAGCCGCCTGCCTGCCCAGGCAGAGAAGAAAATTAAGGTTATGCCGTTAGTGACAAATGCAGGGTTTAGGCAAAGTGTTATGCATAACTTATTGATTTCTCCGGCCGCCCAGGACGATGTAATAAAATCTTTGGTCGATGTCGGGAAAAAAGAAGGATATATCGGCTGGCAGTTTGATTTTGAGAATATAAGTTATTTGGATAAAGATTTATATTCTGCTTTTGTTGAAAAATCCGCCGCCGCGTTGCACAAGAATAATTTGATTTTAAGCGTTGCTGCGGTCACGCGGATATGCGATTATGAGGAAACAGATGCTTTCAAAAATTGGGGAGGAGTTTTCGATTATGCCAGAATTGCAAAGGCAGTTGACTTTATAAGCTTGATGACTTACGACGACCCAAACTCTGTCGGCCCTGTTGCTTCTCTGCCCTTCATAGGCAAAGTATTAGAATATGTAAAAGATAAAATTCCAGCAGAAAAATTATCTTTTGGAATCCCTTTATACTATTGGGGGTGGAGCACTAATCCGGTCAAAAAAATAAATGCCAGCGGGACTTTTACTCAGCTTTTGGGCGTTAGGTCTTCCAATCGTCATAATTTAGGGTTTGATGCCACGCTTGGCGCATCTTGGCTCACATATTTTTACCAAAACAGGCAATACAAGATTTGGTTTCAGGACAAGCAATGTTTTCAGGAAAGATTGGATATTATAAAACAAAATAACCTCAGAGGTTTCTCGGCATGGGTTTTGGGGGTTGAAGACCCCGGAACCTGGAGTACTCTTGGTAAGATTTCAAAATAGAGTTGAAGTTTAGTCAATTTTGGGTTAATATAGCTATATGTCTATTCAGGCAGTAATTTTTTTATTATCGGGATTAGTGATCTTGGTTTTGATTGCAGTTAACGCCGTTTTACTTAGTTATTTTTCCAAGACAAACAAAAAAATAGATGAACTGCTGGAAAAGGGGAAAATAAAGGGGCTTAAGGAGATGTTTTTGTCGCAAAAGGAAAGGAACGAAAGCGTGGAGGATAAAATAAAGGAAGCCTTCTCAAGAATTAAGGATTTGGAGAATACTTGTGAAATAACCATCCAGAAGACTGGAGTCGTAAGATTTAATCCCTTTAACGGCATGGGAGGCGACCAGAGTTTTGTAATCGCGCTGCTTGATAAAAAAAATGACGGTTTTGTAATTTCCAGCTTGTTTATAAAAGACGGTAATAGGGTTTATGCAAAAGCAATAAAACAGGGAAAATCAGACCACGTGTTATCTAATGAGGAAAAAGAAGCCGTTGAAAGGGCGATTGGTAGGATAAAATAATATGCCAAAGAAAATAAAAAAAATAGAAAAAGAAATTTTGCACAGGCCACCGGTGGTGGTTGTTTTGGGGCACGTTGACCACGGGAAAAGCTCTCTTCTGGAAGCTATCAGAGATTTTAAAATAACTTCAAAAGAATCAGGCGGAATTACCCAGCACATTGGTGCATACGAAATTGAGGAAAAAGGAAAGAAAATAACTTTTATTGATACGCCAGGTCACGAAGCATTTTCAGCCATGAGAGCCAGGGGAGCCGAGGTTGCCGATATAGCTTTGCTGGTGGTTGATGCGGCGCAATCAGTGCAACCGCAGACAAAGGAAGCGGTAATGGCAATTAAAAGGGCGGAAATCCCAATGATAGTTGTGTTGAATAAAATTGATTTGCCTAATGCTAATCCAGGAAAAATAAAAGGAGAGCTGGCTAAAATAGATGTAGTGGTTGAATCATTCGGGGGAACGATTCCTTCTGTTGAAGTTTCAGCAAAAGAAAAAATCGGGATTGACGAACTAATCGAAGTAATCTTGCTGGTTGCCGATTTACAGGATTTAAAATCAGAAACAGATGTTCCGGCGGAAGGCTTGATAATAGAATCATATATGGATGGGCATAAAGGCCCGGTGGCAACAGCCATAATCACGAAGGGAATTTTAAGGGCCAAAGATATTATTGCCACTGACTTGGCTTTGGCTAAAGTAAAATCCGTTAAAAATTTCCAGGGAAAAGAAATGGAAGGAGCTCTTCCCTCTCAACCTGCTATTATTTTGGGATTTGAAAAAGTTCCGGCGGTCGGAGAAAAATTTAAAACTTATAAAACGGTTGAGGAGGCGATGGCGGAACTGAAAAAAGAAGAACCGAAAAGAGAAATCGGTTCTACTGTTTTAGAATCTGACCCGAATAAAAAAACTTTAAACATAATTCTAAAGGGAGATGTTTTTGGTTCGCTGGAAGCCATTGAAGGAATGTTAAAAAATCTTCCGCAGGATAAAGTCGCTTTGCGGATTTTAAAATCAGAAGTCGGAGATATATCCGAAACTGACGCCAAGCTGGCGGAAATGTCAAAAGCTATAATAATAGGATTTAGGGTGAAAATCAGCCCGATTGTTGTGCAGTTTATGAGGAATGATTTGGATAAGAGGCTAAGAATTAAGACTTTTGATATAATATACGAGTTGATACAAGATGTCAGGTCAAATTTGGAAAAAATACTGGAACCGGAAGTGACCAGAGAGGACGTCGGTAAATTAAGGACGATACTGGTTTTCTGGGGAGAGAAAAATAGGCAGATTGTCGGAGGGAAAATTACAGAGGGAGAATTGAAAAAAGGCTTAAAATTGGAAGTTTTCAGAAATGACTTAAAGGTGGGAGCGGGCAGAATAATTAATCTTCAGCGCGATAAAAAAGATATTGATAAGTTAAGCAAGGGGGACGAAGCCGGCATACTTTTTGAAGGCAATATAAAAATAGAAAAAGGAGATATTTTGGTCGCCTATGTTGAGGGGCGCAAAAAAGGAGAATTATAATGGCAACAAACAGAGTTGAAAAAGTTAATTCACTTTTATTGCACGAGCTGAGCAAGATTGTTTTCAGGGATTTTGCGTTTTCGCCCGAGATTTTGGTTACTCTAACAAGAGTTGAGGCAACTGGAAATTTAATTGAGGCGAAAGTTTATGTTTCTGTATTTCCGGAAACAAAATCCGATGGCATTGTGAATGCTTTGCAAAAATCAGTTTATGATGTGCAGTACAAAATAAATAGAACGTTAAGGCAAAGGCCAATTCCTAAAATTAGGTTTGTAAAAGAAACAGAAGTACTACATGCGGCCAAAATAGAAGAGCTTTTAGTAAAGGCAAAAGCGTCTGACGATGCCCCGCCAAAGGTTGAAAAATAGCAAAAAATTGGTAGAATTATATTAAGAAACATGGCCGAGTAGCCAAGCAGTAAGGCACTTCTCTGCAAAAGAAGTATACGTGGGTGCAATTCCCGCCTCGGCCTCTAGTTTAAAAATAAGCCCGAGTGGTGGAATGGTATACACGAAGGACTTAAAATCCTTTGATCGAAAGGTCATGCGGGTTCGAATCCCGCCTCGGGCACAAAAGTTTTATAGATTAGCCATATTTGTGCTTAAATTGTTTTATAGATGAGTCACCTTATAGGTGATTTTTTTGTACAATTTGACATAGATTCGTTATCCATCTATACTAACATAAATTAGTATAGTTTTTGTTTATGAAAAAGAAAATTGATACAGCAAACGAGTTTCTCAAAATAATAGCCGACCCAAATCGGCTTAAAATTTTAGTTTTCTTGAAAAACAAACCTCAATGCGTTTGTAAAATTTACCCAATGCTTAAAATCTCCCAAAAATTGGCTTCACATCACTTGTCCCAATTAAGAAAGTTAGATTTGGTTAAGCAGGACAGGATTGGAAATTTTATACATTACAGTATAAATAAAAAAGTTCTTAAAAAGTATATGCATATTCTTAATTCAATAATAAAAATATGATAAAAATTTTAGGTATGGGTTGCCCAAGCTGTGCAACATTAGAGAAAAACGTGAAAGAGGCGTTAAAACAGCTAAACAAAACAGACGAGGTTGTTAAAATAACCGGCATTAAGGAAATTATGGCTTACGGAATAATGAGCGTTCCCGCCCTTGTTGTTGACGAAAAGGTTTTAAGCTATGGCACAGTTCTATCGGTTGATGAGGTTAAAGGTCTTCTCACAAATAACAAAGCCAGTGAAAATACGCAAAAGCAAGGCGGTTGTTCTTGTGGCGGTAATTGTTAATTAAAATTATGAGTATTTTTTATCCAGTTCAATTATTAGCCGATTGGCTTACATATAGTATTTTTCATATTATTCCCAAGACAACGCTGGCAGGAGCAGTTAATTTTTTTATCTTTGATACTATAAAAATTTTACTGCTTTTGATTGTGATTATCTTTACAGTTTCAATTATTCGTTCCTTTCTGCCTCCCGAAAAGATTAAAAAGATACTTTCGCATAACAATAAATATGTCGGCAATGTCCTTGCCTCTTTGCTCGGCATAATAACTCCATTCTGCACCTGCTCGGCTATACCTTTATTCTTGGGTTTCGTT
This sequence comes from Candidatus Staskawiczbacteria bacterium, assembly GCA_903885445.1. Lineage (GTDB taxonomy): Bacteria > Patescibacteriota > Minisyncoccia > Minisyncoccales > Staskawiczbacteraceae > XYD1-FULL-39-28. The sequence continues at coordinate 2,794 of CAISIO010000033.1, read as the reverse complement.
GAGGCGGGCGTTCCTCTTGGAACGACTTTTTCTTTCCTTGTTGCTTCGCCAATGATAAATGAGGTAGCTTTGGTTATGTTGTTCGGGTTATTCGGCTTAAAAGTTGCCACAATTTATATTGTTAGCGGTCTAATTATTGCTATATTATCGGGTATTATTATAGGTCATCTTAAGGTTGAAAATCTTGTTGAGGATTTTTCAAACGCCAAAAAGATTAACGAACTTAACTTGCCATCTCTTTCTTGGAAGCAAAGGTTTATTTACGCCAGAAACTACACCTTTGATATTGTAAAAAAGGTTTGGCTGTTTGTTGCTATCGGTATTGGAATTGGAGCTTGGATACACGGCTATGTGCCAGCCGATTTAATAGCAAAATACGCAAACGGAAATAATTGGTATGCTGTTCCTTTGGCTGTGCTTATCGGAATACCTCTTTACTCAAATGCGGCGGGAGTGATACCGCTAATCGGAGTTTTAACTGAAAAAGGCGTATCAATGGGAACTGCACTTGCTTTTATGATGGCTGTAACTGGCTTATCTCTTCCAGAGTTCCTTATTTTAAGAAAAGTGATGAAAACAAAACTTATACTGATATTCGCCGGCATTGTGGGAGTAGGAATTATTTTTACAGGATATTTATTTAATTTTTTAATAAAATAATATGGATAAAAAAATAATCATTGGAGTTGGAATAATAGCTTTAATTTTATTAACTGTTTTTGTTGTTAAGCCAAAAAACACCCTCATAAATAGCTCAAATCAAATAGGAGCTACAAAGGTTCAAGTTTTTCTTTTCCACGCAACACAACGCTGTCCTACGTGCATTAGGATAGGTAAATTAGCAGAAGCGACAGTTAATGAAAGGTTTGCAGAGCAACTTAAATCGGGAAAGATAGAATTTAGAGAAATTAACATTGACCTCCCAGAAAATAAAGCTCTGGCCGAGAAGTTTCAAGCTACTGGTTCAGCCCTTTATATAAATGCAATTAAAAACGGGCAGGATAACATAGTAGAGGATACTATGGTTTGGCAACTTGCGTCGGGATACGAAATTAAGTTTAAGGATTATTTATCGGGAAAATTAAATACTATATTGGAAATATAATGGAATTTATAAATGCAATAATCGCTAACTATAACATTCCCGTCTTATCCGCTTTTCTATTGGGTATTTTAACATCTATTAGCCCTTGTCCGTTGGCTACCAATCTCACAGCGATTGCCTATATTTCCAAAGATGCTAAAAGCCCCAAATACACAATTTTATCTGGGCTTTTTTATACATTGGGCAGAGGTATAAGCTATACATTATTAGCGACCTTAATCTATTTTGGCTTTTCTTCTTTTCAAATTGCCAGAATTTTTCAAGGTTGGGGCGATAAAGTTTTAGGCGTAGTCCTAATTTTGATAGGTTTGGTTATGTTTGGAGTAATTAAGATAAATATAAAAAATAATAATCAATTCGTTGAAAAAGCGAAATTATGGCTCGCAAAGAAAGGTTATCTTGGCTCACTGTTATTGGGTATGTTATTAGCCCTTGCTCTCTGCCCATATAGCGGAGCTTTATTCTTTGGCGTGTTAATTCCGCTAACAATAGGCACTGTTGGCGGTTTATTATTGCCTGCTTTTTTCGCTTTGGGAACCGGCTTGCCAGTAATTATCTTCGCCTTTTTAATTGTTTATAGTATGAAAAGCGTTAGCAAAGTGTTTCAATCAGTGCAAAAGGTTGAAAAATATGTTCGCTATGCGGTAGCCTCTGTTTTTGTTTTATCAGGAATTTATTATATGCAGTTTTTAATGAAATTTATTTTAGGCTACTTCTAATTGTTTATTCATCGTTTTAATCTCAAACAATTTTTTTTCAATCCAGCCAAATACTCTCGGTTCTCAAAAATTAGAATAAGATTTGGGCTGGGGCACACAAACAAAAAGTCGCCTTTTGGGCGATTTTTTGTTTTGGTTGAATTAGCTTTCCAAAACTTCTATTTCTACAGATTTAACCCCAAAGTTTATTGCCTGGGATCTTTCGGGGAACCAGATGTCGAAACGATAGTTGCCCATTCTTTGGTTCATCCTATCTTCAACAACGAAGACCTTATTGCCGTATAAGCTTGGAATCCTCACTTTTGTTCCAAAAGGAAGCATATTATTGGCTATGATACCGTCTCTCACGCACTTGTTTGAAGCTGTTATAAACGGCGAATCGTCTGTCTGGTCAGGAGTGCTTGAATAGGCAGTTATAACAACGTTGATTGTTTTAACAGCCGGATAAGCTTTTGTTTTTGCTACATTTGCAGATTTAGCCACGTACGAAGCATTCGTAGTGCTGGCGAAATCAGCGTTGGTTGCTCTTGGTAGCGCCACTCCTAAAAGGCAAATAACTACCAGAATAACTGCAAAAATTGTTTTTATTGTATTCATATATTTAAAAAACCCCCTTTCGGAAGTATGTATATATATTAGCATATAAAGCTTCCCCTGTCAATAGTTACAGCACGAAACATCGGTATGCGTCAAGCCGTCGTTTTGCACAAAAAAACAGCGTTTTTGCGCTATTTTTTATTGGAGCGGGTGAGCAGAATCGGACTGCCATCTCGTCCTTGGCAAGGACGTGTAATAGCCACTATACCACACCCGCATTATTTTCTGGTAGGTGTGCCGAGGAAAGGAATCGGACCTTCGACCACTGCTTTTTCAGAGCAGTGCTCTACCACTGAGCTACCTCGGCATTAAATTTTGTGGGCGCTATAGGACTCGAACCTATGACCCTCTCAGTGTAAATGAGATGCTCTAC
>CAISIO010000032.1 GCA_903885445.1 Candidatus Staskawiczbacteria bacterium | reverse complement strand
GCAGAAAATTAAAATGGAAAAAAAAATAGCGAAAATAATTCTTTTTTGGGGAATGCTTTTTTGCTTTTTATTAAAAGCCGGCTTTGTTTTTGCTCTCGAAGCACAATATCCCACCATCTTTGGCCTTTCTTTAAGCGATACATCCAAACCTGCTCAACTTGCTTGTTATCTTTTTGGCTTAGGAGTAGATCTCTCCTTTTTTCTTACCGTAATTGTGGTCGCCTTTGGCGGGTTATATTATTTGGTTTCTTATGGAAGAGGAAAATTTACAAGCGAGGCTAAGGATTGGATAAAAGCCGGAGTCACCGGGCTCCTAATAATTGTCTGCGCTGCACTAATTGCCGATACAATTAATTCTTCGCTTACAAAATGCCAATTTACCTTTCTGCCGCAAATTAATGCTCCAGCCCCCCTGGATATAACTGCTCCGGCACAGAATGTAAGAGTAAGCACCTATAGGCAGGTTCCCATAGGGACTTTAACAGAAACTCTTTTGACAAGAAAAATAAATTGCTATGGGTTTGATGCTGAAGGCAACCCAATTGACGGAGACCGGATAACGCCGGATCAGAATAATGGCGGCATACCCTCAATATTTGGCGGAGGCGGAGATGACGGCGTTTTGGGCCCCACATATATGGACCACGACAGGGCGGACTGCATTTTACAAATGGTGGATGGCGCGTCAAAAAAGGCGCAAATAATTTCTCGGCTTTCAGACAAGATAAATTCTTATATGAATCAGTGCAGTTGTGCAAAATATGGCCAATGCACCGACACCTGCGCGGGGCAGGCCGACTGCAATCCTCCGCCCGCAAACTGTCCGCCCGGCTTCAAGTGTACCGGCAAATGTGTTGGAGCCGGCTGCAAACAGCCGGTCTTAGGCCAACCGGCCGATTGTTGCCCCACAGAATCTGATGTTATAGCCCCCAAAGACCCGAAAAAAACCAATACAATACCGATAAAACAGTTAGTTGAGCATGGCCCAATCACAATTGGAGCTGATGAAAAATTGGATTGCGACATACCGGAAAGAACATTTGCCGGGCTGGATGAGTTCCGCCCGGACACAAGATTTAACGGAGATTATAAACAAATAAAAGATTTTGTTGAAAAAACAATTACAGTTGACAAAAAAGATGTTGTGGTTATGAACACCGGAAATTGTACTAAACCGGTCAATCCTTGTAAAGAATGCAGCGAAAATTTGGATCTGATGCCCTTAGCCAAATGCCAGGCGGCGCTTGCAATTTGTAAAAATAACTTTGCTCCGCTGCAAAAAGCATATGATGATTGCCGGAAAAAAAGTCCATGGGGGCAACTAAAACTGATAGACCAAATGACGTATTTAGAGGGGAAAATAGACGACCTGAAACAAAAAGTCCAGGATGATATAGATGTGTTAAACCAGGCAAGAAATGTTTTGGCGTCTCCGCAATGCTATCTTGCAACGCCATATGCCGACCTGGTCAGAAGATATGAAACCACAGACAAAAATAATCTTGCCCTACAGACAACCACAAACTCCTTCACTGACCCCGATACAAAAAAAACCGTGGACGCGACAAAATATTGTTCGGGATTTAATTATGCGAATTCCAGCTGCCTGAAAAAATGCAATGACATCTGCCCGGACACCGGAGACAAATTATTGCAGGCTTATAAAAAATGTGATAAAAATTGCGACCCAAACAATAAAAATTACGACGAATGTATAACCCAGCAGCAATCCTGTGTTAACGATGCTTATGGCTCTAGGGAGTGCACGCTTGACGGCTTAGACAATGACAACCATCAAACATTTAGCACCTGTATTTCTTCTTGCCAAAAAAACTGTGCGGTCGATTGCGATACCAGATACACTTCGTGTTCTGATGAAAATAAAGTTTGCAAAAGTCAATGCAAAAACAACTCTGCGTGTGTTTTGAGTAAAGATAATATTAACAATTGTTTATTTGGCGCACAGGGATTTGTGAACTGCACAAAACAAAATCTCGATCCTCAAAACACTAAATATTGTATTGACCATTCCTATCTATGTGAAAATGGCTCTAACCAATTCGCGGGGTATCAAGACTGTTCAACGGCTCCGGTAAGCGACTCTTCTGATATTTTATCTATATTATCCAATGATTGCTCTCCATATGATCATACGGCAAATTATTTTTACGACCACCCGGACTGCCAAAAATGCCCGAACCCTGATTTAGCGGCCGAGAAGGGAACCCCTTGCTATGTCGAATCGGCCAAAAATGCATTTTCTTGCGAAGAAACCTGTCCTGAAGTGTCTAAGTGCCCAGCCTCATCTAACTGCCCAGATTGTTCATGTGACTCAATAGCTGATCCAAATGATCCGACTCGGCCCTTAACCCTTACGGTAGCCATCCCGCAAAAAAGTACTGGGATCAACGCCGGCGACGAGCACACGGCGCCTCAAGACTGGAATGTTTTAGCGCATCAAATAGTCGGACCTGAGTGCAATGGGTATTCTTATAATGATGACCCTTTGACCTACTATTGCGAGGATAAATTTTGGGCGGACCCAACAACAAAACCAACTAATATAGTACCTATCGGCTCGAACATGACCTGTCCTGAAGGAGGAGAAGTTCCGGTTGGGCAAACAGTTGATGACGCTATCACCTGGGCAAAATGGTTAATGGACGCAGCTGAACCAAAAACAGACAACACCAATGATATACAAAGAATAGTTGATGCCATGAATAAAGCCGGCACTGCATACAAAACTGATCCGGTACAAAATTATTGCAAGTGCGACGCAAAATATGATTTCACCACGCCCCGCGATGACCCCGATAAACCGGGCGGCCCAATATGTCAATCAAGTTGCGATTACGCCAGGGCATGGGATAATGATAACAGTATATGGGTTTGCAGTTGTGGTTTTCAGCCTTGCCATAATAATCCGTGCAAACAGCTTATAGATTATATGGCGGATATATGGAACAGTGCCAGAGATTTTAAAATTGACTACCTGAATTTTTATACTACCATGCTTAAAGATCCTAGGAGTGACGTTATGAAGGAACTAACTTATTCAAGAAAACAAACGGGTGCCTGCGGAGTTACTCAAACCAACAATGCCGCTACCGCTCAGTTATTTGATTGCACATGGGCCGAAGATCAGCATCTCTCGCCTATTTGGGGCGGTCAACTGATATATAATAACGAAACTTTTTATGATGACTGCTACGGAAAACTGGTAGGGTCGCTTTCAAACAATAAATCACTCACTGACAATTGGTTTTGCTGTATTACACAACCTACCGCAAAAGTTGCACCGCCCAGCACAACAAAATAATTGTAGCATTTAAACAGAATAAAAAAAATAATTATCCGCTCGCGAAAAAGTATCGTCGCAATGCGGAAAAAATAAAATCATATGAAAAAAAATAAATGGTTTTTCTTTCTATCTTTTTTAATCATTTTGTTTTTTTGCGCCAGCAGCTCCGCGCGCGCGCTAGAGGTGACGGCATACCCCAGCATCCCCCTTCCGGGCGTAACTTCGCCAACATCGAGTAGCACACTTGCGCAAGTTGCAGTTTATTATTTTGCCTTTATGATTTACATCGCCGGAGTCATTGCTCTTATTTCTTTCGTCGTTGGCGCCGCGGGTCTGATAATATCAGCCGACAACCCCGAAACGGCTTCGAATGCCAAAGACCGCATGAAGGGTGCTATTCTGGGGCTTTTGTTAACGCTTGTATCGTTTATAATTTTAAATACAATTAACACCGCTCTCGTGACACTAAAATTAACTCCGACAGAATCTATAACAGCCGCTCCGCCGCCTCCGATACCTGGTGTCTTTTTTTATTTGAAGACTGGCTGCGAGGGCGATGTCTCAGGGGGATATGTTGACCCTCAGAATTATATAAGCGCCCCCTTCGGTGGAAAAATAAAATCAATTAAAATCGTAAATGATAAAATAAACTATCGGCACTACGGCACTATTTTGCATAGAGATCGGCTGGGAGGAGGCGGAGAATGCAGCGCCCCAATAATAAACTCGTCTGATAATGATTTGTGCGTCGCCGTCAATATGCCCGTTTATGGCGCCGATATTTTTGTTTATAACAACAGTTCGGATATTTCTCCTGGGGACGGCGTAACTTTTTATAGTGAGCCCTTCGGCCCGACCAGAAGCAGCACCTCCGGTTTTTATAAAATGAAGGATACGGACATTTATATAACTTCGCACATTAAAAATGCAGATGAAATGTGTTTTGATTATTCAAATTATCAAGGAGAATCCAGTTATAAGCGTAATTGCAACAGTACTAGTTGCAATCAGCCAAAACAAACTTGTTTTGATAATACTCCCTGCCCATCTGTAGATCAGCATTGTAATAATGGGGTATGCGTGGATGCAAGCGGATCGCCACAATGCTCCGATAATGGTTGTACCACTTTCCGGGATTGTCCAAGGTCAATGAAAATACAGGGCAATTATTTAGTTGCTCTTTACTCAAAACAATATTGTAAGGACAATTCCGAGTGTCAAACTGGAGAAGCCTGCCAGAACAATTCCTGTAAAATAGCCGGGCAAGACGCTTTATTCTGCGAGACGTTTGATAGAAACGACCCAGGTATCGGCAACTTAAATGACGAGGAAATACTGGCGGCCGGAAGCTATAAAATAGACAGTGTTTCTGTGATACCAGTACAATAAACAGCCATCGTAACCATAAAAGAACCCAAACAATAATGGCAAAAAAAAATCGAAATTTTGCTTCTGCCAAGTCTTGCTTCCTTTTGTTGTCTATCTTTTTTTTATTCCTAAATATTACTTTTGTTTCTGCGCTTGAAATCCCGAACTATCCGCTAATAGCCGGCCAGACAATAACCGCAAGTTCTAAGCTGCCCGCCTTCGCACTATATTTATTTAATGCTGGGATGTTTATTGGTTTTTTCGCCGTCTTTCTTTCTTTAATTATAGCCGGAGCGATGTATCTTTTATCCCCAGCAAACCCTCAATTGTTGGCTGGAGCCAAAGACAGGGTTTCGGGGGCAATATCTGGTTTATTATTACTTGTTTTGACATACTTAATAATAACCACCATTAACCCCCAGCTCGCCATTTTTGGTTTTCACACACTACGACCCGTCACGGCGAACACGCCACCGGCCAAACAGTCTGGCATTTACTTTTATACAACCTCAGACTGCTCTGCGGATTCTAAAAATTCTACACCAAAATCATATACAGAAAATGTTAAAAGCCTAGATCCGGTGTTAAATAATAACATCCACTCAGCCGGCATTATACAGGGAAACAATGCTTACGTATCAATTTTGTATGATTTTATAAACTTTAAAGGAAAGTGCTTATATTTAGACCCGAATAAGGCTTGCACTAAAAATTTAGAAGCATTCGCATCATCAGCCTCTATTTATCAATATAATTTTTCTTCGAGTGGAGATGGCGTATATCTTTATCGCAATTCTTATTTTAACGACCAAGGAGGTTATTATAAAATTAGCGACAGAGATATAAATGGGGACCAGGGTATTTTTATGAGAAAACTTGAGGACCTAAATTTTAACAAAGAAAATGGGGACTGTAGTGTCCCAGAAGAAGAACAAGACTGCACAAAATACAACACAGATGGAACTTGTGACAAGAACAGCAGAAAATGTCCATCTCTTGGCGGAGAAAATATTTCCTCTAT
>CAISIO010000031.1 GCA_903885445.1 Candidatus Staskawiczbacteria bacterium | reverse complement strand
TTTTTATCATTTGCATTAAATTTTGCTTTTTCTTTTGCGTCGTATCCTTCCAGATTCATCATCACAAACCGTGACGCGTTCCATATTTTTGTGGCAAAGTTTCTGTAACCCCTGATTTTTTCTTCAGATATAGCGGAATCATTTCCCGGGGTGTTGCCAACCACTAACGCCATCCTTAAGGCATCTGTACCATATAAATCAATGACTCCTAAAGGATCAACAACATTTCCTTTAGATTTAGACATTTTTTGCCTTTCTTTGTCTCTTACTAATCCATGCAAATAAACATGTTTGAAAGGAATTTTTCCTGTTGCATAAATGCCAAGCATAACCATTCTGGCTATCCAGAAAAATAGAATATCCCATCCTGTTTCCATGACATCTGTCGGATAAAATTTTTCGAAGTCTCCTTTCGCAGTCGTTTTTAAGGTTGCAAATGGCCATTGCCCGGAAGAAAACCACGTATCAAAAACTTGTCCTGATTCGTCGCCGGGAATTGGAATTCCCCAGGTAATTTGGCGTGAAATATTCCAATCTCGCAAATTTTTCATCCAGTGCAAAAAGACCTTCTCAACCTTCTTTGGCGTAAAAGTAATTTTTTTGCTTTTTATAGCCTTAACAGCAGAATCCCTCAAAGACAAGCCTCCCGATTTTGGTTTTTCGGTCATTTTTATAAACCATTGGTTATCCAAAATCATTGGCTCTATTATGCTCCCGCACTTATAGCAGAGGGCAACGTTGTGTTTATAAGCATGTTGAGTTTTTGCGGGGTCCAAGAGCCCTTTTTGTGTCATTTCTTCGGCAATTTTTTCTCTGGCCTCTTTGGCCTTCATTCCATTGTATACGCCGGTAAGTTCGTTTAGCTTTCCATATTTATTGATAACCTGTATGGGGCCGGGAATTTCATTTATGTGCCTTTGCCAAATATCAAAATCAACCTGGTCATGAGCCGGAGTTACTTTCACAACACCTGTTCCAAAATCCGGGTCAACAGCCTCGTCGGCAACAACTTTAATCTTTGTTTTCCCGGAGATTGTGTCTATTTCTATTTCTTTGCCAATATAATCTTTATATCTTTTATCTTTTGGGTTTACCGCTACGGCCGTGTCTCCAAATTTTGTTTCTAACCTTACGGTGGCTAATTCCAAAGGGCCATATTTAATAAAATATAACGGATCGGTTCTTTCTTCGTATTTTATTTCAACATCGGAAAGAGAAGTTTGATGTTTTGTACACCAGTTTACAATTCTTTTCCCCTTGTAAACCAAGCCATCTTTCTTTAGTTTTTCAAAAGTGTCATAAACAACCTTTATAATATTTTCATCCAGTGTGAACTTTTCTCTTGACCAGTCGCAAGAAGCGCCCAGTTTTTTCAACTGGTGCTCCATCACTTTTTTGTTTAAAAGAGTAAACTCCAAGATTTCTTTGTATAGTTGGTCAGCTGGAATTTGAAATCTGTTTCTGCCTTCTTTCTCCAGTTTTTTGTCGTAAACAACCTGTGTTTCAAATCCAGCGTGGTCGGCTCCGGGAAGCCACAAAGCCTTTTTGCCTTTCATTCGTTGATAACGAATCATTATGTCTTCTAGGGTTACAAAAAGCGCGTGGCCTATGTGTAAAGACCCATTAGCGTTTGGTGGAGGCATTATTATCGTAAAGGGTTTTTTGTGGCGAGAGGGGAGTTTGTCGGGATTAAAAAAACCGCTTTTTTCCCAAAGCTGGTAAATTTTATCTTCAAC
>CAISIO010000030.1 GCA_903885445.1 Candidatus Staskawiczbacteria bacterium | reverse complement strand
TTCTTCCGGCGTCAGAAGAATAAAAGCAGTTTTAGAGTAAACCATTAATTTTATAAAATATAATATGCCGCGTAAAATTTACGACATTAAGCCTCCAAAATTAGTCGGAAAAACAGGAGAGCCAAAAGGTAAAATTCCAATTGAGATAAAAAAAAGGAAGAAAGCTCCGGCTCAAGCAGCGCCTCGTGCGCAAAAGAAAGGGAGCCGTTCTATCTGGCGACCGGTTTTGGTTTGTGTTCTCATAGTTATAATTGCAGTCGGCACGTATTTATTTTTTAAACTACCCAAAGCAGATATTGTCATCTGGCCGAAGGTGGCCACATTGAGCTTCCAACAAACTATAATAGCGGACAAGTCAGCTACTTCGATTGATCCTGTAAAAGCTGTTATTCCTGCCCAATATTTTCAGGCAACCAAAACAGACTCTCAAAGTTTTCCGGCCACAGGGAATGCATCAAACCAAGGCTACGCATCGGGTACGATAACAATATACAATAAATATGACCCGCCTACGCCATTTACCCTTAAAGCAGGAACGCATTTTATGTCCGACTCGGGAAAACTTTTTGTGGCTATGCAGAAAATTGTCATTCCGGCGGCAAAAAAAATAGGTAATAAAGTTACGCCCGGGTCAATCCAGGTAAACGTCCAAGCCGTTGAAGGGGGCACCGACTATAATATAGCCCCGGCTGCATTTTCCATACCAGGATTGAAGGGGACTGCTTTTTACTATAGTATAAGCGCCACTTCTTCAAGCCCAATGACCGGCGGATATTCGGGCAAGGTTAAAAGGGTAACGGACGATGATCTCCAAGGAGCCAAAGACGTTTTGACCCAAAAGACTACTTCTGACGCTATGTCCGCATTAAAGGGCCAAATCTCATCTGACTATGTATTATTAGATAACGCAGCGCTGTCCAATGTTACTGGTGCTTCAACTCAAACTAAGTCCGGGACAGTCGCAGACAATTTTAATTATCAAGTGACAGTGCAGGCAAGCGCGTTGGCTTTCAAAAAATCTGATTTAGAACAATTTGCAAAAAATTATATTCTCTCTAAGGCGCCGCAGGGGGAAACTCTATTAGACAACAGCCTGAAAATGGACTATTCGTCGAGTGTGGTGGATGTCTCCGGCGGTAAAGCCACCTTTAATTTGAATTTTTCATCGAGCGTTTATCAAAATATCGATAAAAGTTCTATGGCGTTATCATTGCTTGGCGAAAACGCCAACCAAATAAAAGAAACCGTAAATAACGTTCTTGGAGGTCAGGTTGCTGAAATTAGAATAAACTTTTGGCCATTTTGGGTGACATCAGCTCCAAATAACCAAAAGGCAGTTAACGTGGAGCTAAAATTCCAATAAGGGTTGACTAAAGCTTGACCTTTTAAAGTTAATTTGCTAATATATCATTATATACAAAATGCCCACAAACGAGGCTAAAAATCAAATTATAAAAAAAGACGGAAGGGTTATAGAGGCTTTACCAAACGCTTTTTTTAAGGTAGTATTAAGCGACGGGAAAGAAATATTGGGATTTCTGTCCGGAAAGATGAGAATGAATAGAATTACTATATTGCCCGGCGATAAAGTTTCTGTAGAAATGTCTCCGTACGACGAGGGAAAGGGCCGGATAGTTTAC
>CAISIO010000029.1 GCA_903885445.1 Candidatus Staskawiczbacteria bacterium | reverse complement strand
ATGGTTTGTAATTTCAAAATACGGCGAATGGTTGGAATTTGCCGATAAACAATCCACGATTGAGTGGAAAATAATAGATAAATAAAAAATAAAATATAAAAAACATGTTGTCACACACAGATTTGCATCCGGGAATACAATTTATTTTTGAGGGCCAGCCATGGGAAGTTGTGGAGGCCAGCATGATGAAAACAGCCCAAAGGCGCCCGGTTATCCAAAGCAAAATAAGAAATCTTATAGACGGAAGAGTCCAGGAAAAAAACTTCCAGCAGGGAGATGTTTTTGACGAAGCTGATTTAGAAAAGCGTGAAATAAAATATCTTTACACAACAAAAGAACAATACTTTTTCTGCAACCCAAAAAATCCGTCAGAAAGATTTTCTTTCACCGAGGCGCAAATCGGCACCCAGGCAAAATTTTTACGACCGAATGAATTAGTTGTCGGAATCGTTTTTGAAGAAAAAATAATTACATTCAAATTGCCAATAAAAGTTACTTTGAAGGTCAAAGAAACAGCTCCCGGACTAAAGGGAGACCGCGCCCAAGCCGGAACAAAAGAAGCAACATTAGAATCAGGAGCAGTTATTCAGGTCCCTTTGTTTGTAGAAGAGGGCGACGTAATAGAAGTCAACACCGATAGCGGTGAATACGTAAAGCGCGTCTAAAAGGAAACTAAACAAAAACCAGCCGAATGGCTGGTTTTTAGTTGTTATTTTTTAATTGGCGGCGGAGGGGCTATTTTAGTTGATTCAAGAACGACCTAGTTTTAGGCCCAACTTGGCCGTAACCCACAACGCCTAGCTTTGCGATGTTATATTTTACCTGAAAGGATTGCACAGCCTTAAGGGTGGCTGGCCCGAAGTTACCATTGGATTTTATAGATTGAGGAAAAAACCCTAATTTTTTCAGAGTATCTTGAAGTAAGACAACTTGCTTATTATTCGAACCATATTGTAGGGCTTGAGTGAATAGCCCTGGTGATAATGATGGATTTAAAATTGTGTTCGCTGAGGTTACATTCGCTAGAATAATACTCGCAGAAACCGGATCAGATGACTGACCCCATTTTGTATAAAATTTTACAAAAACCGTTTTCAACCCCTGACCGCTTGGCAATGTCCAAGATTTTTTTAACGAGTATGGCTCTTGCCATGAATTAATAAAATTAATTGTATCAGAGATTGCCATGTTAACGGTGTCTGGTCCGCCAACAAGAGTTAGAATAACCTTAGTCGAACTGGTTTGTTTTTCTCCATTATTGATCATGATTCCAAACCCATTTATGGGAGCTACGGGTTTATTCCATGACCCCTCTGGCAACGCGGCTCCCCCGGAGGTAACGCTTGTGCTTGCTACGGCTACTCCAAAAAGCCCAAACACGGAGAAATTGGTAGTGGTGCAAGTAACCGTTTTCGCGCTCGTATCCCCTGTGCACCCGGTTAATTGGCTCCAGCTGCTGCCGTCATATCGGTATATTTTTAAGGTTGACTCATCTAAACCAACAATATCGCTAGCTCCGTAGGAAATGCTAACCGTCAGCGCATTACTAAAAGTAGAAATGGTTGTTGCGTTATCAGCCAATGATTTTAATTCATAGATATGGTTGCTGGCAGCAGAGTATCCAGCCGGACTAGCTGTTGTTGCTAAAACCGTCGCTTTGTCTAATTGATGAGCCTGAAAGTTGGCGTCGGATCCGGCAAACAAAGCTGGAACGGTTAATGTTAATCCATGAGAGCTACCGTCTTCTAACGTTAATGTTCCTCCTGTAGCTTTATTAATTTGCTCCGTCGCAGTAGCGGTCACCGGCGCAGAGCCGACACAACCTGTAGTTGTAAAAGTATTGTCATTATCGACTATTTCATTAGCAGCCGCGTCTCGTGACCGAACGCGATAATGGTAAGTTGTACAAGCAGAAAGGCCGGACAGAGATACTGAGTGGCTAGCGACTCTTGTTGATGTGTCTGTTTCTGCCGTTGAATCGCCGTAGGAAGTTGTTAATCCATAGTCAGCTTTAGAAGATAAGTTTTCGTTAGTTGTCCAGGTAATAACTGCCCCCGAAGAATTTGGGACAGATAGAACGTCGGAAATAACCAACGAAGCAATCACATTAATAGTAACCGTATAATCTTGTGTAGTTGAGTTCTCGGCGGTAACTGTATAAGTGATCGGACTTGTGAAATTGTTTGCCGTTGTTCCGCTTGTTTGCGGTGTTGCGCCGACTGCAACTGACGAGCCAGTGGTTGTAAATGTTGCCACAAGATTAGTGATTGTTGTGCCGAACGGAAAAGTTGCGGTAATATTTGTCCCGTTGATTATTGCTGTGACCGCCGGACTCAACCCCTGAAAACTGAATGCTGTAATTGATTTAGCTGAATTCAGCGCTGCGTTAATTGTAAACGTAGCTTCAGATGATGAAGCTGAATTATAATTTGAGTCAGCGGCTTTGGTTGCTGTGACTCCGCATGTTCCAGCTGATGTATACGAAAGCGTGGTTCCGACAATACTGCAACCTGCTGTTCCTGCTGTTGTGACAGCGTACGAGACAACTCCGGTTCCAGAACCGCCGGTCGTTGAAAGAGCTGAAAAGGTTGCAGGAGAAGTAACGGTCCGGCCCGCAAAGGTTAATGTTGATTGGGTGGCTTTGCTGATAACAAAGTTTCCTGCCGATGCTCCGGTCAACGAGTTATAATTTGTGGAATCTGTCGGAGCAAAGTCAGCTGTAATTGCGTAGGTGCCGGCATTAGTTGGAACAGTCAGAGAACCTGAATATTCAACATTACTTACAGTTCCTGCAACCGAACCTGAAACTGTGGCTGTCTGCTGAGATGCATTGTAAGTTACGGGCGAATTGGTGACTGAAAGAGTTGGAGTAATTTTGGCAGCCGTTGCCGGGAACAGCACTGTGAATGTGAGATGGTTGCCCGACACATCACCACCGCTGGTTGTGCCTATGCTGTTTACTGTTCCGACATCAGCAGTCGGAGATGCTATGTTTCCTGTCGGAAACTTGTAAATTGCAGCGGAAGTAAGCACGACTGTGGCTGTATAAGCTGTTGATGCGTGGAAAGGATTATCAGTTGGAGACCATGTTAAACCCGTAACAGTATATTGTACTGAGCCTGCTGTTAAGTTTCCGAACACTTGAGGCGTTCCACCTGTTGCCGGAGCCACAAATCCAGTCACGCCTGCAGTTGTAATATCTGTTACGAGTGGCGCATTGACCGTAACCGTAATCTTGTAATACAGCTTGGTTGTCGTGTCTGCCGCGGTTACCAATAACCAGATGATGTCGTTGTTGACTACGGTGATGGTTGTGCTGCCTTGAGAGTAGGTGCCAGTGTAGTCGCCATCAACGCTAGGCTGAGAACCTTTGACGTACTTGATAGTTGAACCTGAGTCGCCTTTTGTTAGCGCCAAGGCCGCGTTTGTTTTGTCAGCATCTGGGACTGTGACCGTTAAGGCCGAACTGCCCGCGATATTAGCTCCGCCGGTGAATGTCCCCGAGATGGTTTGCGAGGCTAAGGTTCCTGCAGAGATGGTCGCGTCGGTACTAGCCGTTGAAGTTTGATCACCAAAATTAATATCATTGCCCGCCACTCCCATATTTCTATATTCAAATTTTGTCCACGCCACCGGCCGGACAATCGAAGAAATTCTGAATTCATCTATATTTACATCTCCCGGCCAATTTTCATGACTATAACCCAATCTCGTTGTGGCAAGTGTCGTCGGAAAATCAGGATTTCCAGTGCCAACACCAGATTGCACTACACCGTCCACATACAAAGTAAAAGTTTTAGCTGTTTCATCCCACGCCACGGAATAATAATGCCAATCTGCTTGCGTTATTGAAGAATCCAAAATTCTTTTATAAAACGTGTTCGTTGAAGCGTCTCTGTAAACAATATATACTCCGCTAGTGACAAGATTCCAATGATACCCCCAAAGACTATCGCCACTCGCCTGGCGATAAATTGCTAAGATTCCTTCCGCTGTTGGATTTGAAATAGCGCAATTGGACCACCATGAAACAGTTATATCGGCGCTGTTATATGCGGAATTAATTTCTATAACATCATTGATTCCATCAAAATCTTGAGCGTTAGAAATCTTACCGACAGTATTGGTGTTACCACTCTGACTACCATCTTTATTATTTGAAGTGGAGTCGGCATGAAGCCCAGCAACGGTTCCCTCGTCAGTTGCAGTTTCGTCCAAATGCCAAACTCCGGCAAAATTACTGTTCCAAACATCATTATCGCCATCAGCAGCATCCTGGCCATCAATTGCGTCAGATTTTCCATAATAAACATAGATCGTATCATTAGTTGCAGTGTTATTATCGGCATTAAGCGTTGTTTTCACCCAAAAATTGGCCGTAACAGCCGACCCGTTGCCACCACTCCAAGTTTCGCGCTGATATGGCAGGATTGTAGCTTGATCAGGCGCAGTAAAACGTATATCGTAACCATCATCTCTCGTAACGGCGCCCATATCCGAATCTGCCGATATGTAAACACGCAACGGAAAATCAGTAAGAACAGCATCTATATTGGCATTGCTAACCGTTATCTGTTTATAATATAAAAATCCATCCAAAGGACCCGCTCCTGTTGTAAAATTCCAAGTTGTAGTATTGCTTATACCCACGAAACTATTGCCACTTGTGTCGTCAAACGCATCGGCTCCAATCTGGACGTAATAATCTGTCGCGGAAGCCAGTGTGATAGATGGATTAATGGTAATTGTTGCTGTCCCGCTGCCGGTAACCTGCGCGCTTTGGGCATCTATCGTTTCTACCGTGCTGTTGTCACTGGATTTTTTAATAATAATATCATTGTTAGCGCCGGCCTGCGGAGTGACAGCTTCGTCAAAAGTAATCACGAGGTTGGCGCTCACATCGACGCTTACAGCGTTATCTGCAGGAGATAAGGTGGAGACTAGAGGGTTTTCAATATCAACGGTTGTAAAATTCCAGGTTGTTGTGTTACTGATGCCCACGAAACTATTGCCACTGGCATCATCAAAAGCATCCACTCCAATTTGGACATAATAACTTGTTGAAGGATCCAACGTAACAGATGAATTAATGGTAATTGTTGCTGTCCCGCTGCCGGTAACCTGCGCGCTTTCCGCATCGATAGTTTCAATAGTTGAATTATCGCTAGTTTTTTTGATAACGATGTTATTGTCTGCTCCTGCCTGCGGGATAACAACTCTGTCAAAGGTAATCACGAGATTAGTGTCCATGTCAACTCCTGTTGCGTTATCCACGGGAGACAAGGTGGAGATGGTCGGGCCAATATTATTAAGAGCTTCGCCAAGAGCAAGGGCTACTTGCCCATGACCAGCCTGGTTAAAATGAACTCCATCTGCGTTATAAATAGCCTGAATATTCCAAAGATTTCCAGCATCACCACCAGCACGAAATTCTCCCACATAAGTGCTCGCGTCAACAACAATAGCTTTTGAATAACTTGAGGCAAGTGCAACCAATGAAGCATTCCAATCATCTCGGGTTTGCATTTGTGTGTTGGTACCATTTGTCCACGGCAAAATTTTCAAGACTAAAATATATTGAACACTACTACTGGCCTGCGCGGCTGCCAGCATCGTTGTCCAATTAGAAATAAAAGTAGATTTTGCAGCGCCCCCCGCTATATCATTTACACCACCCTCTAATACAACAACCGTAGGGTGTAGATTTATTATATCGTTTGTAAAACGGGCGGCAATATTAGTCGTGGTTTGAGAACCAATGCCCATGTTTTGATATGTGTAACTCCCTAAGGCGCCAAATTGATTTTCAATTGTTGAAGCAATATTGGTAGTTGCGGTTGCTTCGAGGAAACTATAATGGCCGGGGTGGCCGGCAATTATAGAGTCACCGATAAAAGCAAATTGCGGAGCTGTCATATACAACTCTATCGGCAAAACCGCACCGGCGAGCGATGACTGGCCCGTCCAGTTATAATTTGTTGAATTGGGCGTAGAGTTGGTAGCGTAATAGGTTGTCACACCACTTACGCTCGTTCTTGCAAAGAAAGCGCTGCTGGAACCAGCACTAAATGTCATATGATATCCGTAATAGTCCCCCTCCTGCACACCAGAAATAGGCGAAGCTAAGTCAATGGTTGCATAATCGGCCGAAACTAGGCTGTCTATAATATTCTCGCTAGTTCCTACCAAATCATAATTAGATCCATTTTTCCTCCACACATCAATATAAAAGCCCGTGACGTTTGTCTTAAGATATGTATATATGCGCACCCTGGAAATTGTCCCATTCTCTCTTATGCGGTATTTCTGTCCTATTGTTACGAAATAACGATATTCACCAGGAAGACAACCAGCGCAACCCCAATTCCCCGCTCCAGACGCTGCGGTGTCGTATGGACCCGCGACAACTAGATCAGAATTTTGAGGTATTTCGGGATAAGCCAGCACTAACGATGGCAATAGAAAACCGGCACATAATAAAATTGCGGCGGTTTTGAAAAAGTAAGAGTTAAAAAATTGGCGAGCGAGATTTACTCTCTCTCTCTCTCTCTCTCTCGGATTCGGAGTTTAGCTGACATAATTTATTCATTTAAAATCAAACTAATTAGCCGAGATGTTTAATGTGTTTTCGATGTAATCAACTCTTTTTTCTACCGCATCAACTCTGACAAGTTCGTTCTTTATTTCTTTAACATCTTTTTTTATATCTGCAACATCTGTTTTTAAACCGTTAATTTGTCCTGTGACATTATTAAATCCTTTATTTATCATTTTTGCCAATTCCTCAATTGTTATTTTTTTGTCCGCCATATTTTTATTATTTATGATTTTATTATATACTATCAGAGAATCACGTCAATCACTTCTTGATTGGCGGTATCGGGACAACTGGGGCAGACTCGACAAACGAACGCTGGGAGATTTCTTGCTCTACAATATCTTTAGCGCGGGAATATTTTAATTTGGAAATCTTTTTGATTACATCTACAATTTCCGGCTTTCCTTTTGGAGGCGGCAGCGTATTCATTTTAAACGGTGTTGAAATCTTGTTGTTTATCATCATCTTAATTATCATTGTAAAGTTGTCCAGATTCACCAGGTCAAATCTGGAAAATCCTGGCTCAAATTGTTTCTCCAGATTTTCGGCGTCTTCAGCTCCAATCCTGAAGGCTCCAATCGTGCCAACGTTTCCTAAAACCGCGTCGCGAATTTCCTGCTTTAACTGTGGCATGTACTGGTGGGCCATTATCAAGTTTAATTTATATTTTCTGGCTTCAGACAAAATCGTAGCAATGGAATCTGTTGTAAAGTTTTGGAATTCGTCAATATATAAATAGAAATCCGTTCTTTGGTCTTCGGCAATTCTGGCGCGTCGCATGGCTGCCATCTGAATTTTAGAAACCAAAATTAGACCAAGCAAAGAACTGTTTACCTCGCCAGTCAAACCCTTGGATAAATTTGCCAAGAATATTTTTTTAGAATCCATTATCTCGGCTAAATCAAACCCGGAGTGCGACTGCCCGATGATATTTCGCATCATTTCGTTTTCAATAAATCTGCCGAGTTTTGAAACAACGTAGCCCAACATATCAGACCTTGTAGAGCCGGTTGTCTGCGCCCATTCTTTTGTCCAAAAACTTCGCACAATCGGATCGGAAACTTTCGCCATTCTTGTTTGTAAAAACGCAGGATCGGTAAACATCTTCGGAATTTCAACCAGAGTTCCCGGATTATCTTTGTCTGCCATTAACGCCAGCATGGCGTTTCTCATATAGTGCTCAAACATCGGGCCGATAATTTCGGGCGGAAAAAGCTTCATAAAAATAGCAATCATTTCCTGCACGGCAAAATCTTTTTGTTCTGGCGAATCGTATTCCAACATATTCAAGCCGCACGGACGCGAAATATCAAACGGCTCAAAAATAACCACATCTTCAACTCTGTTCTTTGGAATCATGGCTAAAATATGGTCAACCAATTCTCCGTGCGGATCAACAACGGCCACACCCTCGCCGTTTGCAATGTCTTGGGCAATCAGTCCTTCCATAAAACCAGATTTTCCAACGCCGGTTTGCCCAATAAGATAAAGATGCCTTCTGCGGTCAGCCCTGCTTCCAAAATAAACTTTTTTTTCTTCGTTCCTGTACGAAACTTTTCCAACGCACGTCTCGCCTTTTTCCGGCAAATCCGACGGCGGAGGAGTTGTTGCCGATTTGGCGGCTTTAATATACGGCGTTTCAATATAATGCGTTGGAAAGTGATAAATACTCGCCAGCTCTTCAAGATTTAAAATATTGCTTTGATTCTTATTAAAAGAGCGGAAGCTGAAGTCATAAACCAGTTTTTGCAATTCCTTTTTGTAAACTTCTCGCGGTTCCAGGCTGTTTATCGCCGACAAAGAAAACTGGCTAAATGCCGAAACCAGATGGTTCAAAATTTCCTCGGCCCGGCCTTCTGATTGCGCTGCGGCGACAACCCTTATATTCACTTCAAACGGCTGTTTCTGGATTTTACTTTGGATTGCGTCATAACCCTTCTGGTCAATCCCCTGCTCCTGTCTGCCGGCAGGCAGGCTTTTTCCCTCTGCCTCTTTCCGCTTCGAATCTCTCGGTCCTCGCACAAAAATTTCATCGATTATTTCTATAAGATTAGCAGGACCCCAGCCTGATGCTCTTTCAACCGCGCCCTTCACGGATTTGCCTTCCCTAATTTTTTTCAAAGCTTTCTCCCCCGCTTTCCTCAAATTTAATTTCGACAAAGGCCTTATCAAGACCTGGACTGCTCCGCCTTCATTAGCGGTAATTTTGCTCAAATTATTTGTCACCACAGATAATGGATCGGTTTCCAATGTCTGATATGTGCTGATTGGAAAAAGAGAATTTTCTGAAAGCCGTAAATAGGCGGCGGCGGTAGCCCCTTGAGGCTCAAAAATTGTGTAGTCCTGCGGAACCTTGTCGACAACCGCGTTTGGATAAACGCCTTGCACATATTTTTCAAAAACAGATTCCAAATATTTTGGAACCGCCACATAAAAAGAAATATCTGAACTTCCAATTTGTGAAGCAATCTCAAAGGCGACTGCGGGCGCGGTCTGAAACATTTTCGGTTTTTTCAAATACAAAAAGTTGGCGAAAACTTGTTCCATTTGCGCCACCATTGTTTTTTCTTCTTTCTGCTGTTCACCTTCTTTTCTTGGCTGATTTTTTGGCATCATCACCAAAAACAAAACCATATCAAGCCCGCCGAAAACCGACTCTTTCTCTTTGGTTTCCGCATTTAAAACCATCACAAAAGCCAGCACTACCAGCAGAAACACCGCAATAAGTCCCGGAATAATAATTGCCATTACTTATAATTTAAACTTTTTTATCGTCATCGTCGTTTGCGCTTTTGCCGGGAAGAAAATCTTTATAAAAACCTTCCTGCGACAGAGTGTCGTGCAAAATATCCAGAAGATACGGCTCGTTCATGCGCCTGGCAACCTGGATTGCAAAAATCAGACCCTTTTCGCGCGCCATTTGCAAAAGATGTTCAATCTTTTCCTTTTCGCCCAGAAATCCAATTTTTTCAGCTTTCTTTTCCGCCTCTGCCTTTGCAGTATCATCCAGCTCCATCATTTCTATTTCTTTCCTTAATTCAGCGGATACTCTTGCTTCGTCAGGCGAAACCTCCCTTTTCTCAACCTGATTTTCTTGCTCAAAACGCACTGCCTGTTCACCGGCAGGAGCTCCTCTCTCGGGCGTTTTTAAATCTTCTTTTTTATCTTGGTCTGCCATTAAATTTTATTTAACTATTAAATCAATTAAAAACGAATCTATTTTTCCGGACGTGAAATTTTGCGATGTGTTGTCTTGGCCGGTTTTAACTTCTATTTTTAACCCTTCCGATGCCTTGGAAACCTCATATATTTTTGTGCACGGCGTCGGGTCGAATGCCGGCTTTAACAACGCTCCGCACAAATTAGGATTAGGAAGCCATGGACTGACGGCAAAACTATCAACCGCCACGAATTTTCTGCCCTCCGAGTCTACAATATTTCCTATGTCCCACGAATTCTGTTCGGTATTTTCTGTACCTTTGTTTTGCGCGCCGACAGTGACCTGTATAAATTTTGCTCCGGTGTTGTCAATTACAAAATCTTTTTGCGTAGACAAAGCGAATTGGGAATTTACTATTTCCGATACTTTTAAAACGCCTGCCCTGTCGATTGCTGATTCAAAAACAAATCTTATATTTCCCAAAGTTTTTTCATAAACCGGTAAATCTACCGACGGTCCAGTCGGTCCTACGGGCGGAGCAGGTTTTGTCGCCATGCGCATGACTAAATAAGTTATTACTACCGCAACCAAAACCACAACCGCCAAAACTAAAAGCAGTTTTGATGCCTGTCCCGCTTCGCCGAATCGAGGCGAGCCTGATTCTTTATTCATAGTTTTGTTAAACAATATTAATTGTCTAATTTTAACTCTTATAAATATAAAATACAACTTTACTCGTACCGCAATGCTTCAATAGGATCCAATTTAGCCGCCGAACGCGCCGGCAAAACTCCAAAAGATATTCCAATCGCGCCCGAAACTCCTACGGCAATAATTATCGCATACAATGGAACCGTAAATGTCCAAACTAATCCGCTTGAAATTGCCACAACCGAAACCAACCAACTCAAAACAGTTCCCAATAAAATGCCTATGATTCCCCCCAGAATAGTAACTAAAATAGATTCAATTAAAAACTCTTTTAAGATGTCTCCGCCTGTCGCTCCTAGAGATTTCTTCAGCCCTATTTCCGCTGTTCTTTCTGTAACCACAACATACATAATATTCATAATTCCAACTCCGCCGACAACCAGAGAAATAGAGGCAATCGCAATCAGCAAAATAGTTATGCCGTTAAAAATTGTATTGTAAATATCTAAAACCTGCGCCTGCGTCATTACAATAAAATCGTCTTTTGCCGAATCTGCTATATTGTGATTACGCTCCAAAGTTAAACTAATTTGCGAAGCTGTCGCGTCGGCCAGATTAACATTTTTTAATTGCACGACCGCGACGGTGACGTAATCAACTCCAAGCATTTTTTTCTGCGCTGTCCCCAAGGGCATATAAGCGCTATCGTCTGCTCCGTTTCCGCCGACCGACCCTTGCGAGTTGTAAACTCCAATGACCTGAAAATTCAAATTTCCGATGCGGATTAATTTACCCAGCGGGTCGTCCTGTAAAAATAAGTTATTCGAAAGATTGCTTCCCAAAACAACAACTTGCGCGGCTCCATTGTCTTCGGCTTGCGTATAAAATCTTCCGCTTTTTAAAGTGTGCTGGTCGATAATAAATCTTTCCGCGGAAGACCCGAAATAAATAACGCTTTTCTTGTTGTCTCTGTAATTTGTAACCGCCATCCCTGTCACCATTCCGTAATCATTTGCAACGTTGTTTAGTTTTTTAATATCTTCCAAATCGCGCTGCTTGAAGGTTGTTATTCCAACCGATATTCCGGGAGTCAAGGAACTCGCCGCGCGATTTTTCGTTGTTGGAGGCACGCGCGTTTTAATAAACAAAGTATCGCTTCCTAAAGATTTAATTTCGTCGTTTATCAGGCTTCTAAACCCAGCTCCCGCTGATAGAACCATAATCACTGTGGCAATTCCAATTACAATTCCCAGAGTCGTTAAAACCGTCCGCACCGGATTTGCCGACAATGCCCTTACCGATTGTTGAAACGCTTTTCTATTATTCATATCTTAGTGCTTCGATTGGATTTAATCTTGATGCTTTCAACGCCGGGTACAAGCCAAAAATTACGCCGGTTAATATCGAAACTCCCACGGCCAATAAAATAGAGGAAATTGAAACCATAAACGCCCAATCGTATCCTAAATAATGCATCAGTAAAGTTATCAAATAAGAAATTGCCGTCCCAATAATAATCCCCGCAATCCCGCCCAAAAAAGTTAAAGTCCCGGCTTCCAGTAAAAATTGCCGCATTACTGCTCCATTTGTCGCGCCGACCGCTTTTCGCAAACCAATTTCCCTTGTCCTTTCCGCAACTGTCGCCAGCATAATATTCAAAATTCCAATTCCGCCCACGACCAAGGCAATTGCCGCCATTGCAGTCAAAAATAATCTCAGCGCGTTTGTGATCGTGCTCAAAACACTTATTGCGTCAGCGACATTATAAACAGTAAAATCAATATCCGAGTTGCTTTGAATGTGGTGGTTTTGCTTTAAAACCCTTGTCACATCGCTGATTGTTTGGTCAATATTTGACGATGAATCAACTTTTATATTTATTGCCTCTAAATAGTGAATGCCGAGCAATTGCTGCTGGCCGATTACTAAAGGAAGAAATATCTGGTCATCGTTGTCTTGAAAAAATGAACTTCCTCGCGGAGTTATAACTCCTATTACCCGCAAAGGAATTCCGCCCGCTTCCGTGTTTGAAGAGCTTTTAACTTTAATCACCTGCCCCACCGGGTCAACGCCAGTTCCGCCAAACAATTCATCAGCAACCGTGGAACCTAAAACAGCAATATTTGCGCTTCCCCGCTCTTCTGATTGGTTAAAAAATTGACCTTCCTGCATTGTAAAACTGATAACATCGGAATAACTGCTTTCTGTTCCAATAAAATTTGTATCAACATTTTTATTTTGCCAAACGGCGGTCGCGGTTCCGCGAACCATAGCATTAACCGCTGAGGCGTGCGGAACTTGTGTTTTGCTCCGCAATGAATCAACGTCGGAATTCACCAAGGTTGTAACAGTAATTCCAAATATAGTTGATGGCGGGCCCTTTTCGTTTCCTCCGCCGGGAGCTACGCTCAAAAGGTTAGAGCCCAATTTTGTAACCTGCCCCAAAATTAAACTCTGCGCTCCGGCCCCCAAAGCAATTATAATAATTACTCCTGCAACTCCGATAACAATTCCCAAAATAGTCAAAAACGACCTGCCTTTTCTGGCAAGCAGAGTCCTGAAAACCAATTTAATTGTTCCAATAAAATCCATTTAAATTATTTCACCAGCTCTTTGTCGGTTTCAGCAATCGTACGCCTTTCTACTTTTTCATCAGAAATAATATTTCCGTCTTTTATGCGGATAATTCTCTTTGCGTGATTAGCAGTATCTGTTTCGTGCGTGACCAAAATAATTGTGTGGCCCTGGTTATTTAATTTCTGCAGAATATGCATTACCGCGTTTCCAGATTTTGAATCAAGATTTCCTGTCGGCTCGTCGGCAAAAATTACAGCCGGATTATTTACCAGCGCCCTGGCGATTGCGACTCTCTGCTTTTCTCCGCCGGAAATCTGGTTTGTAAAATAATTTAACCTGTGCGACATTCCAACCGATTCCAGCGCTTTTTCCGCTAATTCGTCATAATTTTTTTTCTTGCTGTAAATTAGGGGCAATCTTACATTATCTAAAACTGTTGTGCGCGCCAATAAATTAAAGGATTGAAAAACAAACCCGACTCTTTCGTTCCTCAACTTCGCCAGATAATCGTCGTTAAAATCTTTTGTATTTTTGTCCTCAAATTTATAAACACCGGCGGTTGGCCGGTCCAAAAAGCTTAATATGTGCATTAAAGTTGACTTCCCAGAACCGGAGGGGCCCATAATTGCCACGAACTCCCCTTCTTTTATCTTAAAACTGACGTCGTGCAAAACGCGCGTTACAACTTCGTCGTTAATGTAATCTTTTCCAAGATTTTCTACTTCTATTAAGCTCATTATGGTTTCATATAAACTACTATTTGCCGGCCATCACTTAACCCGGAAATAATTTCAACAAGCCCGCCGTCTGCCTGCAATCCTGTTTGCACTTGTACTTCGTGATAGGTTTTTGTTTTTGGATCATCAATAACCCTCACGTATTGCTTATTGTTTTTGTTTATTATCGCCGTAGACGGAACGGCCAGCGCATCAATTTTTTGCGCGACTAGAATTGTCATATTGGCAGTCATGCCGGGTTTTATGCTGGGTACATTATCAAAACTGCCTGCAACCTTATAGTCAACAACTCCGGAAATTACCGTTGAAGACGGGTTTATTGTTAAAACCTTTCCGATAAAATGTTGGTCTGGTCCGAGTGCATCAAACGTATAATCAATGCTTTGCCCAATTTGCAAAGACGCAACATTGGCCTCACTTACGTCGGCTTCGGCGTGCAGATCTCCAACGTCCTGCAAAACCATCACTTCTTTTGAAGGAGTTGCCTGCTCGCCAACTTTTATATCAACTCTAGTAATGGTCCCCGCAGCCGGCGCAATTATAACTGAATTATTTAAAACAGCTTGCGCCGAATCAACCTGGCCCTGCGCCGAAAGCATCTGGGCCTTTGCCAAATCAACGTCTGCTTGGGTCGGCGGAGCGGTCGTAACGCTTAGCTGGTCTTCTGCTTTTTGCAACGCCAATTTTAGAGAAGCAACACTTTGTTGCGCCGAAGTAACTCCAGCTAACGCAGTATTAATATATGTTTTCTGCGCATCCAAAGATGCTTTATCGGCGGATGCGACACTTGTATAATAAAGCCCTTGGTCGCATTGTGCCCGGATGATATTTAAATCATCATAGATTTTATTGAGGTCTAATATCGTTTTCCCTATTGCCGTATCAATGTCTCCAGGATCCATGCTTGTCTCTGCAGTATTTAAATAATTTTGCGCGGTCTGCATATTGCTGTTAATATTGATTTTAGCGGCGGACACCGCGACTCCTTGTTGGTCGCTGGCTGAAAAATAAGCGTTTTGAATTAAATTAGCCACAGAAAAAGCGTTAAACATGCTGGTGTGGGCGCTATTTAAAGTGTTTATTGCGCCGTTGTAGGCGTTAGTTAAATCCTGCTTAGCCGAGTTTATGGAATCCTGAACTGTTTTAACGCTCTGCTGCGACGCGCCTGCTAAAAGCTTCTCGTAGTTCGCCTTCGCCTGCGCCAAAGAACCTTGGGCCGTAGTCAGGGTCGCCAGAGCGCTTGATTGGTCAAGCGAAGCCAAGAGCTGGCCTTGCCTTACTTTATCACCCTCATTAGCCAAAACTCGCCTGACAACCCCGCTACCCTGAAAGCCCAAACTAAGGTCTATCTCGCTGACAACCTGCCCGGTCGAGAGAACCGTCTCCTGTAAATTTTGTTTGGTAACAAAACCGGTTTGGATAGAACTTGTATTATTTTTCGGGCTAAAAATTAGAAACCCGAGCAAAATAACCACAACCAAAATTATTATAATCCAGATGTTTCTTTTTCTTTTTAAAAATTTGGGTATTTTCATAGTTTATTGTTTAATTAAATGCTTTTGCTCCGTCGAACCATTTTTTGAATTGGCAATCTCGGCTGTGCGCGCTCGGAGCTGTTTTTTTTAATACGTTTACCGCGTCTTTAAAAATATCGTATATGCCCGCGGAATTAGTTTCTACCTCCATAATTTCTTTTCTAAAAGGCAACCTGTCTATAAATCCCCTGCTCTTGTCAACGACATAGAATGCCAGGTACCCTTTCCCTGAAATGCTATATCCATTTTTTTCCATCAAGAACGCGTACGTGTCCAGTTGCAATTGAAATCTGTCATAAACATTCGCTGTGGTGCTTCCGGTTGATTTGTAATCTAGCGGGGCTATTTTATTATCGTCGAATTGCAAGACATCGTCAACTGCGCCAAATAACGTTGCTCCAATATCTTGGTCAAAATATCTTATTCCGGCAAGATTATTCCTCCACTGATTTAATAATTTTTGGTTTGGAAACAAATGCGCTTTTATATTATTCTCTGATAATAAAGGATGCATTAAATTTTTAGCGCGATAAGCATCAAACTCTTCTTTCAGTAATTCATCAACCGCGGAATTTAAAGCATAAGGATACGCCGGCGGCCTTTTAACTCCCAAATTTTTATCTAGCCAAAAACAATGCGGGCATTCCAGAAACAGATTTAACGAGTTCGGTGAAAGTTGTATTTTTTTCTCGCCCATTTTTCCTTATTTTACCCCCTTTTTATAAATTTTTCAAATTTATCGTTGAGGGCAAGACCAGATTAAAATCATTTAAATCAATCAATTTTTTGCAAAAAAAACGCCCGGCACAACGCACGTGCCAGGCCTCTCGCATGACTAACATAAAATTGAAGCCTCTCGACTACTCCCAGGCGAATTCCTGGCCGCTGAGGCGCGTGAAGGCCTCGATGTACTTGGCGCGGGTCTTCTGGACGATGTCGGCCGGCAGGACCGGGCCGGGGGGCCTGCGGTCGAAGCCGATCTGGTCCAGATAGTCGCGGACGAACTGCTTGTCGAAGCTCGGCTGGTCACGCCCGGGCTTGTACCCATCGGCCGGCCAGAAGCGGGAGGAATCCGGCGTGAGCACTTCGTCGATCAGCAGAAGCCGACCATCGGCGTCCCAGCCCCATTCGAACTTCGTGTCGGCCAGGATGATGCCTCGTTCGGCCGCGTAAGCCCGCCCTCGGTTGTAGACGGCCAGGGACTTCTCGCGGATCTGGGCGGCCACGTCCCGGCCAACCAAGTCGCAGGTCTGCTCGAAGGTTATGTTCTCGTCGTGGCCCTTCTCGGCCTTGGTGGAGGGGGTAAAGATCGGCTCAGGCAGCTCGGAGCACTGCTTGAGGTCCTCTGGCAGGGGAATGCCACACACCGTGCCGCTCTGCTTGTACTCCTTCCATCCGCTGCCGGCGAGATATCCACGGACGATGCACTCAATGGGCACCACGCGACACTTGCGACAAAGCATGAACCGCCCGGCAAGCTCCTCGGCGTGGGCGAGGAGTCCCTCCGGCAAATCGTCCACGTCAATGGACAGCATGTGGTTGGGCGTAATGTCCTCCAATAAGCGGAACCAGAACGCGCTGATCTGCGTGAGTACGCGGCCTTTGTCGGGGATGCCGTTGGGCATGACCACGTCGAAGGCGCTGAGACGATCAGTAACCAAGAGAAGCAACTCCTCCTCGAGATCCAAGATCTCGCGCACCTTCCCGCTACGAGCAGGACAACCCGTAGCGTTAGCGGACATGAAACACCCATTTTCAAAGGACGGTCGCAACTCAATCATTTCCATGACTCCCTCAAGAGGTTACGAGGTCGGACGCTCTCTATCACGATTATTAAATACTACCATTTAGATATCAAAAAGCAACAAAAAAATCCCGCTAGGGACTTTTCAATTTAAGACAGAAACCCACCTCCATTTGCTGAATTGGTCCTTGTGAAATTCCCATATTTTGTAACTATATTTTTTTAATAAAAGCTCAATCCCCCTCTTTTGAATAAAATCAAATTCCATAAAAATTTGTCCGCCGGGATTTAAATAATTCCGCGCATCTTTTAAAAATTTTCTGATATAAAAAAGTCCGTCTTTCCCGCCGAATAGAGCTGACTTTGGCTCGTATTTCAAAACTGATTTTTGGATTTTATTTTTCTTTACAGTCGAGATATACGGTGGATTAGCGAAGATATAATCATACTTACTTTTTACGCCGTCAAAAACGTCTGATTTTATTATTTTATACCTCGCCGAACTTATATTATTTATTTTTAAATTTATTTTTACTTGTTTTATCGCTCCGACATCTTTATCTGCGAAGTCGCACAATAAACTTTGCGAATGTTTTAAAATCGCGATCCCGATGCAGCCGGAACCTGAAAAAATATCCAACACTTTTCCCGATTTAATATTTTTTAATTCTTGGCTCACCCAATATTCGGTTTCCGGCCTCGGAATCAACGGGCTTCTGGATAAATCAATTTTACAATTCAAAAACTCTGTAAACCCAATTACATAATCTAACGGCTCACCTGAGTTGAGCCGTTCAACATCTTTATAATATTTTTTGGTCGGCTTATTATTATATTTCTCTTTTAAAAGCCAACTTTTTTCTTTTTCTAACATATTCTCTCTTTAGGGTAATGCTGCGTAAATAGGTGGCGCATACGTATTAGTTATATAACAATAAATATGAAAATTACAGATATACAAATTACGCCGATCACTCCCCATAACGGATTAGTCGCTTTCGCTAGCGTGCTTATTGATAATAGCATCTATTTAGGGTCTATTGGAGTACACACGCGGCTTGACGGCTCGGGTTATAGAATAACCTACCCCACAAAAAAGGTTGGCGCTAAGGATATCAATGTATACCGCCCAACAAACGAGGAAACCAGTAAGCTGTTGGAAAACGCGATAATTGAGAAAACAAAGGAATTGTTTGCCAACTAAAAACCCGCTTTCACGGGTCTTTTAATTAGTTAAGATTTATTTAATTCCTGTAATTTCTATTTCCGTGTATGTTTGCCTGTGTCCAATTTTCTTGCTTTCTCTTTTCTTGGCTTTATATTTAAAAACGATTACTTTGTCTCCCTTTCCGTGGCTTAAAACTTTTGCCTGGACTTCCACTTTAACTGTTGGATTTCCAACCTCAATTTTTTTGCTCTTTTCAACCAACAAAACATCAGAAAAGGAAAATTCCTCTCCTTCTTTTTTATCCAATTTTTCTACTTTGATTTTATCTCCCGGCTGGACAACATATTGTTTCCCGCCAGTTCTTATAATTGCTATCATATTTATGAGTGTTTTAGTATAAACATAGTTTAGCAAAAAAACCGTTATTCGTCAACTGCCGGACGGTTAACCTCGTCCAGTTCCAGCTTTGATTCGCCTCCCGTGAGTTTTATAACATCTTTGTCTATTTTGCCGAATTCCAGCTTTGCCTTATTAAAACTGCTGACTGTTCCGTCTAAATGCTGGCCCAATCTATTAAAATGCTCCGCATATGTAAATAAATGCTTTCCCAGCCGTTCGACTTCTTTTATTATGGTTTGCGCCTGCTCGGAAATCTTCTGGTTTCTCAGCCCCTGCAAAACTGTCTGCAAATATGCCAAAAATGAAGTCGGCGAAACAACAATAACTTTTTTCTTCCCCGCGTAATAAATTAAATTATTCGTGTCTTCGGCAATAACACCAACTTTATTTATCAGCAAATCATAATAAACCGCTTCCGAGGGAATAAACATAAAAGCAAAATCCATTGTTTTTTCTTCCGGCCTTACATATTTTGAGGTTTCGTCAATCCTTAGTTTTAAATCATTCACAAAGGCCGTTTCCAATCTTTTTTTCTCAACCGGGTCGTTCGTCTGCAACATTCTATTATAATTATCCAAAGAAAATTTTGAGTCAATCGGGATTATTCTTTTATCAACAAAAACAACCGCGTCAACAATTTCGCCGTTTGAAAACGAGTATTGCATTTGGAAAGAGCTGGGAGGCAAAACATTTTTCAAAACAGTTTCCAAATAATACTCTCCAAGAATCCCCCGCTGTTTCGGGTTCTTTAAAATATCCTGCAAACTTTTTAACTGGTCGGCGAATCCAACCACTTGCCTGTTTGTTTCATCCAGTTTAGCCAATCTTTCTCTTACGTCTCCAATTATTTTTGCAGACTGGTCAAACTGAAACTGGGTATTTTTATTCGTTTCAGACAATTTAGAATCCAAAACCTGCGAAATATTATTTAACTGTTGCAACACCAAAAGCGAGTTATCTTCTTTCTTTTCAATTTCCGGCTTTTTGCGGAGCAACAAAAAAATCGCCACCACCATCCCCACCGCAATTATTAGTAATAGTATTATCGTTAAATCCATGGCTTTAGCTTATCACAGAAGTTTTTGGTTTCCAATAATGGAAATAAACTAATTTCACAAATTCGCTGACCCAAAAATAGGCGGCCAGTTCAAGAAACACAATCAGCAGCGGCAAAATCGGCAGGGCCACAAAATGGAACCAGTTTTGTCCGATTTTTAAAAACGGCAAGGCAATAATAAAAACCGCGTCAATAATTGTAAGCGACAAAAGCCACGCGCTGGGCCTTCTTGCCTTCCAAAACTTGCCGCGCGTCCTGATGATGAATATCAATAAAATTTCTGTTAAAATGCTTTCTATAAACCATAAAGTCTGAATGACGGCCGGCGAGGACCTGAAAAATATTGCAAAAAATATAAAATCAAAAATCGTGCTGACCAGCGCCAAGGAAATTATTAAAGGCAAAACATTGTGCAATTGATATTGTTTCGGTTTTCTTAATTCGTCTAGGTCAACGGAATCTGTGGCAACGGTTATAAGCGGAAAATCAGACAGCAAGTTTCCAAGCAAAATTTGCACTGGAAGCATTGGCAAGAAATTAATAAATACAGAAATCGCTGCAATTGAATAAAAATTACCGAAATTGCTTGCCAGCGCGCACTTAATATATTTATTTATGTTAGCAAAAATCATCCTGCCGTCTTTAATCCCGTTTACAACAACCCGCAAATCCTTCTGCAAAAGAACAACATCTGCGGCGTCTCTTGCAACATCAGATGCCTCGGCAACGGCGATACCGACATCGGCTGCTTTTAAAGCCGGCGCATCGTTAAAACCCTCTCCCATAAATCCGACTTCATATTTTTTTTGGAGAGATTGGATTATCCTATATTTTAAATCAGGAGAAATCCTGGCAAAAACCGACTTGCCATCGCACTCGTCGTCAAACTCTTCCTTCGATAATTTGAGCAGTTCCTCGCCAGAAATAATATCTTGCGTTCCGGACGCCAATCCCGTCTGCCTTGCCACATAACCGGCAACTTCTTTTGAATCCCCGGTAATAATTTTAATTTTAACTCCTAATTTTTTAGACAAATTCAGCGCCTCTTTCGCGGTTGTTTTTATAGGGTCGCTAAAAACAAAATATCCTTGAAAAATAAGCTGTTTTTCATCGTTTGCTGTAATTTCACTTTTATTTATATCAAGTTTTTTAAACGCTATAGCCAAGACTCTTTTTCCTTCGCTGCCTTCCTTTGCTATGTCCTCTATAATTTCCTTTCTGTCGGAATTGCCGCCAAATTTTGAACAAACTTTTACTATGGATTCCGGGGCGCCTTTTACAACCAAAAACTTTTCTCCCTTGCCAGATTGTATCAAAAAGGCAGATCTCATCCTGTACGAGTCAAACGGCAATTCAAAAATGATTTTGAACTTTTTCGAGTCCCTTAAAGTTTCCTCGGGAACCCGCTTATAAAGCGCGGCGTCAAAGGGATTAATTATTTTCCCGCCCAAAACGCCGTACAGAAAACATTTTCTTTTATCAGACGAAACAACCTCCTCAAGCGATAATTTATTCTGCGTAAGCGTGCCGGTCTTGTCCGCGCACAAAACTTCTATGTTACCCAAATCTTCAATTGCAGATAACCGCTTAACAACCACATTTTGTTTTGCCATTTTCAAACTCCCTGCGGACAAGGCAAATGTAACCACAGCCGGCAGGGCTTCGGGCAGAATACTCACTATTAAGGCGACTGAAAACAAAAGAAGCTCCCAAACATCGTTTAATCCCTTGAATAAAATATTTACAACAAAAACCAGGATCATCGTTGTAGCGACAATCCTTAAAATCAGTTTGCAAAAATACAAAATGCTTTTTTCATAAGCGCTTTCCCGTTTTATTCCCGAGACAATTTTTACAATTCCGCCAAAAACCGTTTCTTTCCCCACGGCCAAGACAACCGCCTGCGCTTTGCCCGAAACCACAGACGAACCTGAAAAAATAATATTTTTCGCAAGAAAAATTTCTTCCTCCTGCCGATCTAGCGCATCGGTAATTTTTGAGACCGGAACAGATTCTCCCGTAAGGGCCGACTCGTTAACTAAAAAGTTCTGCAAAATTATTGCCCTCAAATCCGCCGGCACAATATCACCGGCCTCCAGCAAAACGATGTCGCCTGGCGCCAAAAATTTTTTATCAATTAATTCTTCTTTTGAATCCCTCAAAATTTTGACCTTTTGCGGAATAAATTTTTGCAAAAGAGAAACCGCTTTTCCAGCCTTATATTCTTGGTAAAACCCGATAATAACATTTAGTATGACGAATGCTACGACCGCGACGCTATCAATTAGCTGGCCGATAAAAAATGAAATTATTGCCGCAACCAGCAACAAATAAGCAAACGGTGATTTAAACTGCCTGACAAAAATGTCAACGGCGCTGATATTTTTAGTTTTTATTTCGTTCAAGCCGTATTTTTGCTGGGCTGAAACCGCCTCTTTTTTTGAGAGGCCGTCCTTGGAGCTTTTCAGTAAAACTAAAACGTCATCAGCTGATTTATTTGTGTATTCAGAAAAAATCATTTAATTACATTGGGCAGAAATATTTCCACCAAAAGAAACAAAATATAAATAAAAAGGAAAAGCAGGCCCTCCATCTTTGTAACTTTCCTGCCGGTTCTTATAAAAACGAGAAAAATAAGGGAGGCTACAATTGTAAATATTCTGGTAATCAGAAATGGAGACAGGTCGTTAATTTCAAACGGAGAAATCATAGCGACTATCCCAAGCACTAAAGTCGCGCAAACTATGACAGAGCCCATCAAATCTCCGAGAACCATCCAGTTTTCTCCCCGTCTTGCCGATATAATTGAAAAATAAGCCTCAGGAAAACAATTTCCCAAACCTATAATCAAAATGCCGACAAGCGACAATGATATTCCCAATTGGACAGAAAAAAACTGGGCAGAATTAACAATAAAGTAAGAAGTCGCCAGAAGCAAACCCAAAAAGATAATTATTTTAGCAATGTTCAGTAAAAAAGAGAAATACCCTTTCGCATTATTTTTAGGCCGCCCCGCGTATTTTTTCTTGAACCTGTCTCCTTTTGAGAACAACCAAAAAGTGTACAAAGCAAATGCCCCCAAAAGCACTACGCCATCTATCCTGTCTAATTTCCCGTCCCAAACTAAAAGTATCGGCAAAACCGCAATTATCGATGTAAAAATGGCTGATTTTTGCACCATTTCGCTCTCTGCGGGCAGAGAACCGGCGCCAAAAAGAATAGCTATCGCCATAACCAGTGTCAGGTCAACCAAATTTCCTCCGACAACATCTCCAAAGGCAATTTGCGGCAAACCGTGCAGGGCGGCGTTAATATCGACAAATAAATTTGGAAGCGACCCGGCAAATGCCATCACAAAAAAAGCAATTATAAACTCCCTCCAATGAAGATATTTAGCGGTGTTGACCAGCGTTGCCACCAACCTGGAACTCAACCACGAAAGAATAAATACAGACGCGATAAAAATTATTATTTCAACAATCATAAATTGCCTTCTTACTTAATAAAATAAATTAACTCGTAAATTATGCCCAATAAAAAAACTGCCGACAGCGGATAAATTATTATGTTTTTCCCCCCGATTTTTTTATACATCATCAAAATCATAATGCCAAAAATGCCGAAGAAAAATCCTCCAAAAAAAGAGAGGATGGAAATAAAGGAATCAAATCCTACCAGAAAAAGGATAAGAGGCGGGAAGCACGCAATCACAAATGCCTGCCAATGCTTTACACCCAGGTCATACATAAAAACCTTTTTTAAAATAATTCCTTGGGTTATAAAGGCCGCAAAGGTCGCCAGAGTTCCCGCCAAAAGAGAAACAATTATCAAGTCGCTTCCCAAAAAATCCTTCAGTCCGGTGAGCGCAGTTTCTGTGGTGTGAGAGCCCGTAATGCTTAAAATCAAAAGTATAAATAAAAAGTAAAACACTGAAACTGCCATAGTGGCAATCGTCACAATTTTCTTAAGCAATTTTTTCCTTCCCACAATCATTTCCTCCACCTCAGGAATAAGCCCTACCGCCCACATCGCGAATAAAATCGGGCCATACGGCAAAAATAAATTTGAGGTTTGGAATCTAAAATTTGAAATTAATACATTGCTCAACTTTATCTGCGAAAATCCTTCTACAAAAACAAGCAATAAAGACAAAACTAAAAATCCTAAAATCCATAACTCCGCGCGCGAAATAATTTTTATACCCAAATAAACAATAATACTGGCGGCTAAAAAATAAACAATCGTACACGAAACAACGGTCCCGCCTAAAACCGGGATTAAAATATCAGACAAAAATCTGCCTCCAACTATTAAAAAAACCAAGAGAGAGCCAATCGCCCCGATAATCGTGCAGACCATGGCGATGGCTCCTCCCCATTTTCCTAGATGATATCTCGCAAATCCTGGAAATCTTTTAAAATCGGGCGTTTTCAAACTTATCTGACAAAATATCAGATTAATTGATACTACTAAAACCGTAATAATTAAAAAATACAAAAGCATAAGCCAAATGCCCACATGCGAAGCGATGTATGGCAAGGATAAAAATCCGACACCAATCATTCCACCCGCGAAAACAACGGTCGGATAAACGTAATTTCTAAACAAATCTCTAACCATTGTTGTATTTTACCATTAAAACAAAAAACGGGCTATATTGCTATTGTGGACAATAAGCAAAATTTGAGTTAAAATCAGAAAATAACATAAATCGGCCCCATCATCTAGCCTGGTCTAGGATGTTTGGTTCTCAACCAAAAAACACCAGTTCAAATCTGGTTGGGGCCACACTAAAAAAACACCGCCTTAGCGTTGTTTTTTTTATTTCTTGTTTACTTTGCGTTAGCGTCGTAGTCGGGCGGAATGTGCCAGTAATTTATTATATATTGCGCCAATTCCTTGAAAACTGGAACAGCAGAAAGCGCAGATTTGGGAACTTTCGGATTATCTAGTTTCACTAATATTAAAAACTGCGGATTAAAAGCCGGGCCATATCCGACAAAACTTTGAATAGTTTTATCCGCTTCGTACCCCTTTCCTTTTTTCAACGGGACCTGGGCTGTCCCCGTTTTTCCTGCCAAATAATATCCCGGAATTTTCGCCACGCTGTTAAACCCCTTGTCAACAACATTAATCAACATCGAGTTCAGTTGCGAAAGAGTTTGTTGGGTAATAATTGGATCAGAAATTTCCGGTCTTGCATCGGTTCCGTCCTTTCCGTTTACAATTTTCTCAACAATATACGGTCTTACCAGTTTCCCCCCATTAGCGATCGCGCAAAAACCCCTGGCAATCTGAAGAGGAGTAAGCTCTATTCCCTGCCCGAACGAAGCTGTTGCAT
The DNA here is from genome assembly GCA_903885445.1 of Candidatus Staskawiczbacteria bacterium. Lineage (GTDB taxonomy): Bacteria > Patescibacteriota > Minisyncoccia > Minisyncoccales > Staskawiczbacteraceae > XYD1-FULL-39-28. Next base: position 13,413 of record CAISIO010000029.1, on the reverse strand, counting down.
AGTTCATATCCGGCCCGCTTTTTAAACTGTCGTTGTGCGAAGAAACCTCGCCCCGTAAATCGATTCCGGTCTTTTCGGTGAAACCGAATTTATCAATATAACTGAAAAATACATCATGAGAAATTTGCTGCTCGACGAAAACCGCGCCTGTATTAATGGAGTTTTCCAAGACTTGAGTCATTGTTTGCTTCCCATAAACCTCGTTAGCAAAATTATGAATTGATTTTGTACCAAAATTGACAACTCCCGTGTCTGTATAGGTTGTGTCGGGAATTATTTTGCCTTCGTTTAACGCGGCTGCCATCGTAAAGGGTTTCATTATGGAACCGGGCTCAAAAAGCTTTTGGACGGCCGAATTCTGAAAAATATCCAAATCATTTTCCTTCGAATATTGATTAGGGTTAAAATTTGGAAAATTCGCTAAAGCTAAAATCCTCCCGGTATCGGGCCTCATAACTATTATCTGGCCGGAATCTATATCGTCTTTTTTCTGCTCTTGTTTTAATAATTCTTCGGCCTGAAACTGTATATTATAATCAATTGTCAGATAAACATCCGATCCTTCAAAAGACGCTTGGTTGCCGTTCGAAAAAATTGAGTCCAACCCCGATTTTTCTTCCCGGACACCCACCTCGCCCTTTAAAGTGTCTTCGTAATAGCCCTCAACGCCGTATTGGCCCGCCCCGGCTCCGCCCAAAAATCCCAAAGTTTGCGAAAGCATCTCTCCTTGCGGATAAAACCTGTCGGCTGCATTCTGCCACGACAAGCCTTTAAGATTTAATTTTTTGACTTTACTTAACTCGTCTGAAGACAAGTCCTTTTTCAAAATTACATACGATTCCTGGCCGCCTAATTCTGAAAGTATCTGCTCTTGCGAGTCACTAACAGCCATGCTTAAGGATTCAGCGAAGGCCGGCTTGTCTAAGATGTCTTTTGGATTTGCAGATATTGTCCAGCTGTCTTTGTTTATGGCTAAACTTTTCACTTCTCCCGAACCATGAACACCTTTGCTTTCCTGGCTGTTCACGCAGAAAATTTGTCCTCGCGAACCAGTAATACTGTTAAAAGCCACTTGCTGGCCCAAGGCCTGTGAAGCAAAAAGCTTGCGTTCCAAAACCTGCAGAAAAAACAGGCGGCTTATAATGGCTGCCCCGAATATTATAATAAAAATTAAAATTGTGTTTATCCGCCAATTGCTGGGCTTTTTCATCTAATAGTGCCAGCAGAAATTACCGCGACCGAATCGTCTGGAATCTGCATATACTTTACTGAAGCTGAGTTTATTTTTTGAAAATTTAATGCTTTTACTTTTTCCAGAGCCTGCCCCAAAAAACTGCTTTCCGCGAAAGAAACCTGCAATGTTTTATTTTCCTCGGAAATTTTGATAATCTGTTTTTCATAACTGTTCACCAGATACGACCCTCTCGTTAAGTCATTTATCTGAAAAACATAAAAAACTAGCAGGGGCAACGCCAGAAAAAATCCGATGAAACAAACTGCTTTCCAATTTATCGTAGGAAGCGCCGCCGAGCTGATCTTGGTTTGTATTTTTCTTTGGACTTTTAAATAACCCAATACTGCTGTTGTCATACTAAATTTTTATTGCCACTCTCAGCTTCGCGGATCTCGCCCTTGGGTTTTTCCCAAGTTCATCCCTGCTCGCTGTAATTGGTTTTTTAGTTAATATTTTTACAATTCCCTTTTTAAATTCGTTCGCCAGGAAATTTTTAACAATCCTGTCTTCTAAAGAATGGAATGATATGACCACAAGCCGTCCTTCGGGAGCTAAAAGCGAAACTGCCTGCGGCAAAACTCTTTTTATATTTTCCAATTCATCGTTCACCGCAATCCTCAAAGCCTGAAACGTTCTTGTCGCATAATGAATTTTCCCTCTCCAGTACGCCGGAGGCGTCGCTTCTTTAATAATTTCTATTAATTGGAATGTGGTTTTAATTCTTCCCTGCTTTCTTTGTTCCACGATGGCTTTCGCAATTTTTTTGGCAAATTTTTCTTCTCCGTAATTTTCCAAAGTCTCTGCAATTTTCTCTTCAGACCATTCGTTGACAACCTTTTCCGCGGTCATATAATTTGCGTCATCGTTATACCTCATATCCAAGCCCTGGTCTACCTGAAAAGAGAATCCTTTGTGCGTTCCTTCCAGCTGCGCCGACGACATTCCCAAATCCAACAAAATTCCGTTAATTATCCCCAATCCTTTCCTTTGCGCGATTTCCGTTAAGTTTGTATAAGAATCATTCGCTAAAATTATCCTGTCTTTAAACTGAACATGCAACCATTGGCTGGCTACAATTTGTTGCGGGTCCAAATCAATTCCCAAAACTTTTCCGTCCGGGCCATTTTTATTTAATATATCTTCCGAATGCCCGCCCTCGCCGATCGTGCAATCAACAAAATTTTCATTGGGCTTCGGGTCCAGATATTCTAAAACTTCTTTTTTAAGAACTGCTGAATGTATCATGGCTAAATTCCCAACCCTCCTAATTTTGAAACAATTTCATCAACTCCTTTTTCAGCCGACTTTTTATAGGTTTCCCACTTTTCAGAATCCCAAATTTCTAATCTGTTGGACAGCCCGCAAATTACAACATTTTTGCGAAGCCCGGCATATTCTTTCAAATAATCGGGCACCAGTATTCTGCCCAATTTATCCAAGGAAACTTCCATAGCTCCCGCTAAAATCATTCTGGTAAAAGACCTTGCTTCCGCCTGGCTTATAGTTAAGGCTCCCAACTTATCTGACATTATTTTCCATTCTGCCTCTGTATATACGGCAAGACAGCCCTCAATTCCTCTTGTGATTACTATTTTGTCTCCAAGCTCTCCCCTGAACTTTGCAGGCAAGGCTAAGCGCTTTTTGACGTCAATCGTGTGTTCGTATTGTCCTATCAACATAAAAATAAGTATATATAGTTATGCACCTGTTTTGGTAGTTTTCCCACCTTTATCCACAAGTACCCATTTCATATTCTTTATACTCCACTTTATAGGGTACAGTCAACACCATCAAGATTTTGTTAAAAATAGTCTCAAAATCGGGTTTTTTGCCCAAGTTATCCACAGTTGCGTTTCATGATTATTGTCGCACAATGGCTATTTCACAAAAAAACACCGCCTTGTGGGCGGCGCTTTATATTAAATTCTATTTGACCGGATTAACTGTCGCTTCAAAGTTTTCCGGATTAATTTCAATTCTGTCCCCTTTTTTAATTTTGTCTGACAATAGAGCTCCCGCCACCGCGCTTTCTACTTTATCCTGAATAACCCTCCTCATCTCTCTGGCGCCAAACTCAGGCTTATAAGATAATTCAACAATTTTCTCTTTTAATGCCTCTGTAATTTCAAAACCAATATCTTTTTCCTTTAAGCTTTTTTGCAACCCCCGCAACGACAGTTGGGCAATCTGCAAAAGATTTTCTTTTGTTAAGGGATGGAAAATCACCGTGGCGTCAAAACGGTTTATAAATTCCGGCCTGAAAATATTTTTCTCGAAAAGATAATCCAATAATTTGTCTTTTTCGATTGGCAGGTTTTCTTCCACTTGTTTAAAAATCATATCAGCTCCGGCGTTGGACGTACAAATAATTATAGTGTTTGTGAAAACAACTTTTCTGCCTTGGCCGTCTGTTATATTGCCCTCGTCTAAAACCTGTAAAAACAAATTTAAAATATTAGGATGAGCCTTTTCTATCTCATCTAATAAAATTAAAGAAAATGGAGTTTCTCGCACCGGAGTTGTTAAAAGTCCCTGCATTTCAACCGGAGAAGTCGCGCCGATTAATCTTGGAATATCCGAAATTGCTTGGAACTCAGACATATCCAGCCGTATCATTTTTTTCTCGGAACCAAAATAAATTTCAGCCAAGGCTTTAGCTGTTTCGGTTTTGCCCACGCCGGTCGGCCCCATAAACATAAATGTTCCCATCGGCCTTGTCTTTGAGGCAAGCCCCATTCTTGCCCTTCGCATTGCTATAGAAATTTCGCTCACCGCTTCCGCCTGATTTACAATCCTTCCATGAATTAAATTCTCTAAATTAAGCAAGACTTCTTTTTCTTTAACTTCCATTTTGCCTACCGGTATGTCTGTTTTTTTAGAAACAATTTCGGCAATATGATGGGGCAAAACAACCTTTTCCCTCAACTTTTGCACATAAACAACTGCCTCGTCTAAAATATCCAACGCTTTTTTAGGAAAAGGCAAAGACGGCATATACCGAGCCGCAAGATTTACTATCTCCCTAATGCTAGGATACAAAACCAAAACCTTGTGTTCATATTCCTCTTCCAAGGATGCTGATTGCAGAATATTTATTGTTTCAGCCTCGGTAACTTCAGAAACCTCTACTTTCTCAAATAAACTGGCGAAAGAAACGTTTTTTTCGATGTTTTCATGCAGACCCTCGTAGGTTGTTATCCCGACAAATTGAAATTTAGGAATTGGCAGGTATTTGGAAAGCATCCCGGAAATATCAAAAGCTCCGGCTTTTTGCACTTTTTGGCCAACAAAATTTTCGATGTCGTCAATCACCAAAATTACATTTCCCGAAGCGGTAACTTCGGAAAATATCTGGTCTAACGTAGATTCAAGTTTCTCAAAATCAGGAACCTGGGCGGCCAACATAACAGCATCCAATTCAACGACTCTTTTATTATTTAATTCCGGCAATGATGTCCCCAAATAACATTTCTGGGCGAGCGCCTCAACTATGCTTTTCCTGCCCGTACCCTGGTCGCCGACTATCAAAACATTCGACAAATTAGACTTGGCCAAAATTACTTCTGTTTCTTCTATTTCTTTTTTGTGGCCGATGATTTCTCTGAATTTCCATTTTGAAACAACTTTTTTCCAATCAACAGAATATTTGTCCAAGGTTACGGTGTAACCGGATGAAAAATTTTTGCCAAAAGAACCTTTTTTTACAAGATTTTCGTATGTCCAAAACTTCCTGCTTCTTTCCGCTAAATCTTCCGCGGAATCTAACCACAAAGTCAGGCTCTCAACATCTTCCGGTTTTAAGTCGTAATTTATCAAAACCTGCTTAAAAAATTCATCGCTTTTAGCCAAACCGGTCAATATTTCTTCTTTGCCGATAAATTTATGCTTCCTTGCGACGGCAGTTTCAAAGGCGTACTTTATCGCCTCCTGAAAATCATTCGAAAATATATCTCCTTGTTCGCTCTGTTTGGGAATTTTCTCTAAATAATTTTTTGCGTCAGACAGCAGCTTCCTATGGTTTAGTCCCAAACGGAAGCAAATCAGGTTAATATCTTTACTGAATTTTATAGCAGAATAAAAAAGCGCCGTTGAATTAACCTGAATCCTTTTTTTCTTGCAAAACTTAATCGCATCCAAAACAATTTTTGTCGTTTCAAAACCCAGAAATTCCGCCAAGTTATATTCATCGGGATTTAAAGTCGCATCTGTTATTCCCAAATTATCCTTTGGCTCTCTAATCTCCAGCTCCCTGAACAAATTAACATTCCAAAAAAAGAGGGCCAACGAAAAAAATAGAGCTAAAGTCCTGGTTGAATTAAAGCTCAAAAAAGAAAACCCTGCGGATAAAAACGCTACCAAAAATGAAATCAAAAAAATATTCCTTAAAATTTTTGCGAATCTAAGCAATGGGAAATTAGCCCTTTTCACTGCCCGAAAAATTTTTGTATTTTTGAGTTCAAAATTCATCTTAGTAGAAAAAAACAAATAAAATTCCGGCTATAATAATAAACGGTACTGCCAGCCACAGCAGAAAAATTATTAATCCCGCAAAAATAACGAAAACTTGGAATACAATTCCAGCCGCAATTAAAACAATCCTTACTAGCGCCCCCATCAGCCGGGAAAATACGTTTGAAATAAGCGTGCTGAAAAACTCTGTGACACGAATCCCTTTAGGATAGCTCCATTTATATTTGCGCCATGGCGCAAAAAGTGATTTTAACAAAACCGGCAAGGAAAAATAATTGAGGGCGAACAAAATATAGTTTTTCCAGACTCCAAGCAAAAAACTCGGCATCCCGTAAAATTGCCAAAAAAACCAAAGAGACAACGTGTTTTGCCTGGCGTTATTTTCCATTAATCCATTATACCACTTTCCAGAAAGATTTTAATATCGTCTGGGACAGGGATGGCTTCGCCAGGCTTTGAAATGCCCGGATAACGCCAGGCGCTGATAATTCTTCTTACCTGCTCGCTGTATTTAGCAGAGTTTTTAACGTCTTTATACATTATCCAAATTTCCCCTGGAGCTTTTTTCGGCTTTTGCCAGGCGGTTTTTAGAGTTACTTGTTTTGCATTAAAGAAGACCTTATTAGTCCTCATTACCGCGGTTGTGCCAGGCGCAATCCCCTGCTCTTTCCGTTCGGGCTTTGAAAGTATTCCTAAAAGTTTCTGTTTTGAAAGCCCGTACTGTCTCATTTTTATCTGAGAGTGCTCAGTCCAAACTAGTTTTCTAAAATTACCGCTCATTAATTTATCACAGTAACTTTATTTAAATCAAAAACTTCTTCTACATCAACAACTATCGCGTGCCTAACGTTATACCCCTTAGATTTCCTAACACACGCCTCAAAATACTCGCCCGAAGAAAAAATATCAACAAATCCTTTCAACCTGATGTGCCCTCCAACTAAACAAATATTCGGATTCTCTTTAAGATTTTTTACAGTTGTTACCATCTGGCAATCCGCAACCAATAATTTATCATCGGCAAAGCCACAAGAGATAACTATATTGGCATGAGGGACGCCATCTTTAGAAGATGTTGCTAAAAATAATTCCCTACCTTCTTTAAAATTACTCTTCCAGTTCATAATTTTATAATAAATGTGGGCGGTATAGGATTCGAACCTATGGCCTTTCCGATGTGAACGGAACGCTCTACCACTGAGCTAACTGCCCGCTTATACCCATTTAAAGATTTTACCACTTTTTCGCAAAAAAAACAGCGTTGGCAGAACGAGATTTTACTCTCGCTCCGCCAACGCCTTAACGCATGCATAGCTCACAAATCGGTGAACTCCCCAATCTCAGGGTAAAACTCGATCGGGTGGAGTCCCTCGGAAAGGAAAATCACGCGTTTATCTCCGTCAGGGAGAAACTTGTCCACCCAGCCCTTGCGGATTCCATTGTAGCGACGGAATAGCCAAACCCCGTTGGCACATTCCAGAAATCCACCAAAGCCCGATGAGTCGGACTTTGAGACCTCCCAGTACCGATTCGCCCAGGGGCTTCCACGCCGAATCATCGGCGCTCCTCGCGAGCCGTTGTCCGCGAATGAAACTATCCTGATGAGTTTATCGGCGCCCACTAGCTGATAAACGCCAAACCGGCAAATAAGGTAGCCATCATCGGCAGATGTAGATACACCAACGATGTCCAGGGTGTCAGCCGTCCATTTGCCGCTAGGCAGTTGGAGCGTAGCGTACATAACACCCTTGCCGTCACTTGCCGAATTCGGGTCGATTGATTGCCGGCCGAAACATAGAACGACCCGAAAAAAACCTTTGGACGTTTGAAAAACTGACAAGCGATTCTTCAGCACACCGCCGACATTTTGTTTGTCCTCGTCTCGAATTCTCGACAGTGTGCTTTCGTCCAACGCGCCCGCCGAGAGGTCGACGGTTTTCGACCGTGTGAAATCGACACAAACACTCGCATTCGGCTGCGATGCCGCCGGCGCGCTCGCCGGAGCTGCTAAAGCAGGTTTGGGAACGGGCTCTAGTTGGGAAGAAATCCTATCGAGCTTACCCGCGACGTACCCGCAGTACCCGGCAATCGCCACCGACGCCAAAACAATCGCTACATACTTCATGATTCATCTCCCATCCCATATGGCAACAGCTGTGTGGCGCGCCTTGCGACACATTTATACAGCCATCAGACTCAACGTTCAAACTAAAATTAGTATGGCATAACAAAATATTTATGTCAATAATTTAAAACAAACAAAAACAGGGGTTCAATCCCCTGCTTTTGTTAAAAAGATTTATTTGATTTCTACTTTGGCTCCGGCTGCTGTAAATTTCTTTTGAATTTCAGCTGCTTCTTCTTTCTTGACTCCTTCTTTTACCATCTGGGCTGTTCCTGCTGCGGCGGCGTCAACCAAGTCTTTTGATTCTTTCAATCCTTTTGCAGTCACATCTCTGACAACTTTGATGACTTCAATTTTCTGAGCTCCGACTTCTTTCAACTCAACATTGAAAGATGTCTTTTCCTCAACCGGTCCGGCTGCCGCTGCTGCAACTGCCACTGGAGCTGCTGCTGAAACGCCGAATTTAGCCTCCAAAACTTTCACTAATTCTGCCAATTCTACAACTGGCATTTTTTCTATTTCAGCTACCATTTTTTCAAATTTAGCTGGAACTTCTACTTTTGTTTCTTCTGTCATATTGTTTTATTTAAGCGAGGTAATAAACTTTTTGTAGGCCTTGGTCCACTTGTCTCCGAAGAGACAAAGGGGGCTACCAACAGCCGGAAAAAAGTTTGTTGCCGAGCGATAATTAATTATTTTTTTCTGATATTTTATTTAAAACTCTCACAAAACTTGATACCGGACTGTATATAGAACCAACCAATCTTCCCAGCAATATATTCCTTGGCGGTATGCTGGCCAATTCCAATACTTTAGCCTTTTCAATAAACCTGTTCTCAAAAATTCCTCCCAAAATCTTCAAATTCTCCTGCTTTTTGGCGAAATCATTGGCGATTCTTGCTGGAGCAATTTCGTCCTCAATTCCAAAAACCAACGCCAATTGTCCTGGGATTACCGCTTTCATTTTGTTCCAGAAAGTAACTCCGGACTGACCAAAGGCGATTCTTACCAATGTCTTCTTAGCGACCTTTAAATTGCACCCTCCTTCCTTCAAAGTTTTTCTCAAGCTGAACATATCCTTTGACGGAACCTTTGCGAAATCAACAAAAATCACCGATTTCTGTTTCGCAATCTTTTCTTTTACGCTGTCTATTTGCTTTGTTTTCTGCGCTTTTGTTAGTGCCATAAAAATAAAAATCTGCCTTTACGCAGATGAAAATAAACACTTAAAAATATGTTTATCCTCGGCAGGAATTACGGCTCTCGCCACCTGCTGTCTGCGGATTATTAATTATGTTATTATCTTAATCTATCTTCCCCTATATGTCAATAGCCTCGACTAATCCAGGTATTTGGCTTTGGCGGCGTTGTGCTGATCTAAAGTTTCGCTGAAATAAGTTTTGCCGTCGGAAAGATAAAACCAATATTTAGTTGCTGTCGGATAAATTGCGGCGTTTATAGAATCAATTCCCGAGTTCGAAATTGGACCTTTTGGCAAACCCGGATATTTATAGGTATTATATGGCGAATCGATTTTTGTGTTTTTAATTGAAACCGACGGATCATTTCCGTTTGTAATATAATTTATCGTTGAGTCTAATTGCAACGCCATGCCAATTAATAATCGTTTCCACAAAATTCCCGAAACTATTTTTTTGTCGCTCAAAGTCCTGACTTCTTTTTCTATCAGCGAAGCCATCGTTACCACGTCAAAAATTGATTTTTTTTGTCTTGTAATTTCAGCGCGCAAGTCAGGAGTTAACTTTTTGTCAAAATTTTCCAGCATCATCAGTACAAAGCCGTCGCAGGTTTCGCCTTTTGAAATCTCGTAGGTATCGGGGAAAAGATATCCCTCCAAACTGGCGCTTGGCTTGCCCGCCCTATCGCGAGGCAGGTCTTTCAAAAAATCAAAATTACTGCTGTAATCTTTACTTGCGGCTTTGACAAAATCAGCCTCCGTGCAAATATCGCGCGACTCCAAATACTTGCCTATATCATTTATATCCCAACCTTCATAAACAACAATTTTATCTTTAATTACATTTCCTTGAGATATTTCATTTGCGATTTCATAGATGGACATTTTCGGAGAAACGATATAATCCCCTGCTTTCAGGCTGGAATGCCTCAAAGACAGTATCACATAAAACTTAAAAAAATAACTGCTTCTGATTATTCCCATTTTCTGCAAGCTATTTCCTATTTCATCGTCTCCCAATCCCTTTTGCGCGGTAAAAGTTACTGTCTCGTGAGAGGCTGGATCTGCCGGAACATAAACCTGGAAAAAAATATATGAAACCAGCAACAAAAAAACAATCCCAATAAGTGATGAAACCTTTTTTAAAGATTTTAGCGGTACCGCAGAATAGTTTTTATTTTTAAAAAAATTATTTCTTATCATAACAATTTCCCCTGCCTTAATGATTTTGAAACCGCCGTTGCTTTTTCTTCTCCTGTCCTCGTAAGAATAAAATATGTTTTTGGGTCGCCAATTATCAGTTTTTCGTTGCGAAGCGCCCTCAATGGCCTGTCTAACTTGCGCGAGTCTGGCCAAATAGGATATCGTGCGAACCTAAGCGTGTCGGGAAATAGCGTAAAACATTCCTTCACTAATCTTTCAAAACTGCATTGCTCGGAATTAGAAATTACAGAATGTACGCAAAAAAGAATCAGCTCGTTTACAGAGACTTTAGAAAAAACCAAACTCTTACTGTTTTTATTCAGCATTCTTTATTATTTATATCCCAAATTTAACTAAAATGCCAGTATTAACTGGCATAGTTTAGTCTAACTTTATTTATTCTTTATCAGTAAATACCACGAGCCTGTTGGAGTAAGTTTTTTGAGCCACAATCCAGGTTCCTTCGCAAGTAATGAGGTTAAGATGCGCTTTTCCATCGCCCGAGCCAAATACTTCCGGAGCATATTCATTCTGGCCATACGTACGCAATTCTCGCACCACAAAAGTGACAGTCACTCCTTGTATATATTCAACATTTATTTTGTCGCCTGGTTTTAATTTATTTAAATCATCAAATACCGACCCTCCGCCATTTTTCCAATGGCCATAATGTCCGGTGATAACAGCGCTGCCATTATCTCCAGGACGCGGTCCAAGATTAAACCATGCTACATTAGTGGGGCCATTTGGCACGCCGACTGCTCCGCCGGATGTAACGCCCACCGAATCTATCGGCGCATCAACGCTAATATTTGGAATCTTGAGGCGAATTGGAATTCCTGAGCTCGCTTGTACTGACGAAGAGACGCTTTTGATAAACTCTACCGGCTTGTTGTTAACCAAATTTTGTGGAGCTTTACTGTCTGCATGCGATACTAATTTTACATTAAAATTACCGAATAAATTAAAAAACAAAAATAAAATAGCTGTTATACAAAACGCGCATCCTATAAAAAGAGTTACCAACAATGTTTGTTTTGATAACATTTTAGATGCTATTTAACGCTAGGAGCAAAACCCGTATTTGGTAACTTAGGCGTAGCCACAATAACAGTAGCAATTGCAAAGTCTCTAGCCGTCAAACCGTTGGCTTGGCCGCTCACAGTGACTGTGTTTGTCGTAGTTTTGGTAAGATTCGCGCTGCATGAATATGTCCATGTTTCGGCGGGATCAAGCTTTGAATCACTGTTCGCGTCTCCTGAAACATATTTTACAGCACCACACTTATCATCGGCAATTTGGATATTGCTCAACGCTACTGTTCCAGGATTGGTAACTTTTTTAGTATAAGTAACCATTCCGCCTCCGGCAGGCAATGCCAACGGACTCGGAACTTTTGTCACGTGAATTAATGGAGGCACTATAGGAGAACCGACAACTACTGTGGCGGTTGCTATATCGGTCGCGCTTACGCCATCAGCCCATCCGGTTGCGACGACGGTGTTTGTGTCGGTTGCCGAAAGCGTCTTAAAACAATCGTATGTCCATGTTTCATTCATGTCCAGCCTTGAATCACTATTCATGTCACCGGAAACAAAAATTACCGGCCCGCAAGTGTCATCAACCATTGTTATATTATTTACCGGGACCGTTCCAATATTGCGAAGCTTATACGTATATGTCACAGGACCAGGACCACTCGGCAAAGCCAAAGGACTTGGCACCTTTACTACCTCAATGAGCGGCGGCACTAATGTCTTGGGATAACTGTTTCCGCCACCGCCCGAGTAAGTATTTTGAATAGTACAGATTGCGCTATCGCCAGAAGCGAGTGCGATTGAAGCGCCAGTAACTGCTGGAGGAGTGTCGTTTTTTAAACAACTCCATACCCCTGCCGTATAATCAGATTGTGTTTTTTCCGAAAGAGCATATGTGCCGGCGGAAACAATGGCATTAGTAATAGCTGATGCAGGATAAACACCGGTGATGGTAGTTGTCCCAGTAGCTGTTAATGGAAAATCTGCGAATGTTTGAGCGCCGCCAATAATGGTTTTAACCAAAGTGAGAGTTGCGGGCGGCACGCTACCAGCTGAGGCCGTACACGTGCCGGAAGGAATTCCACCATAAATTCCAGCGCATGTCCACGTTACTGAGTTACCGGCGGCTGGAAAGGCTGGGCTTGCAGGAGTTGTCACTCCATTACCATCGCCGCACATTGTTCCTGAAAAAGCTACGTCAGTATAAAGATAACTTTTAGCAGCGGTTCCGCAAGCGCCATTAGCAAGAGCATCCGCGCATGTTGGTACAATAACGTGAGTGCCGCTCAATGCGACCGCACCGGTAGAATCGGCATCTGTGTTATCAGCATCGGCCAACAGCCTTCCGTGAACAGTTGAGCCACCGGCATCTGTGATTGAAACTGCGGCCATGACAGTTCCGGAGAAATCGGAACCTGTTCCAAGTATCGCAGAACTGCCAACCTGCCAGAAGACATTGCAGGCCTGAGTGCCATTAATCAAATTAATTACGCTGCTGTTTGCGGTGTTAAGCGTAGTGCCTGTTTGGAATATAAAAACTGCATTCGTATTACCACCGCCATCAAGGGTAAGCGATACAGGAACCCCCATTGAAGAGCCAGATTTATAGACACCGGGCGCTAAAGTATACCCGCCAACGCCGGTACCAATGCCAGCGAAAGAATCTGTAGCATTGGCGGTAACTGTGGTGGCGCCTGTTCGGCCTTTAGCATCGTTATATGCCGCGCTTAGTTCGCCCTTGGCTGTAATTAGGAGGGCCGAATCGGTTGTTAAACATGCTGTGCCAGCAGGATTGCCCGTATATCCGGCATTATTATCGTATATTTTGCTAACCCCTGTCATTTCAGCGCATGTTAATCCGGTGATAGCAGTGCCGCCGGTGGGCGTCAAACCGACATCGCCGGTTATAGAGCCAGAGGCAGGAGTGGCATCGCTTATGGCTGCGCCGGCGAAAACCGCAAAAGCAGTGATATGCTGATCTTTAATTTGCGTAGGCGGAGGTATTAATGATGCTGTTAAAAATGACGATAAATTATATTTGAAATGATTTACAGCCAAGCCTCCTAATAGAACAACTGCAACAATGATTATTATTAAAAAACTTATTTTTTTGTAATTCATTTCCATAATATGTTATTTAATTTAT
>CAISIO010000028.1 GCA_903885445.1 Candidatus Staskawiczbacteria bacterium | reverse complement strand
GCACTATAACATTAAAAATCTTGTCTTCCATGCCCAAACTCTCAATCCTTTGTTTGAGGTTTTTTGCAACTGCGTCTTCGTATCCTGAATAGGTATGAATAACATACCAATTTTTTTCCTGTTCTATGACTTGTTTTGGCATAGTTTTACCTTATAACGAATCTTTTAATAATTTCTGTAAATATAAAATCCAACCCGCCCAAAAACAATGCAACCGCAATGGTAACCGCCAGCACGATAAGCGTATATTTTATAATATCTTTCCGAGAAAGCCAGCTTACCCTCTTCATTTCAACCCAAACTTCCTTGAAAAATATATTTATTTTTTGAGTTATTGTCATATTCTTATTATATACTTTTATTATACAAATATTCCGTGGTTTTTAAAATGGCCTCGCGGCCATCTATATTTAGATAATAATCCAATCAGACGCATAAGTCAATAGTAAATTTTCCCTGTGCTACGGTGCTCAAACGCATAGCACAGGGTTATTGCTTCCCCTCCTGGGGACCTTAGGTCGCGCGCACGCCAGCGGGCATGTTTTTGATAAACTCCGTGCGCTGGTCTCGCATCATCCTACCCATAAGTCTGGCCGTGAGGTCAAACTCGGACAAGGTATCGGCGCGAGCGTAAAGACTCCGATACTGCACCATCATTGTGGCTAGAGCGTATACTTCGGCGTAGCTTACGCCGGCGTGTTCTCCGGCTATGGCCCCGAGAGCATCAGCATGGTCATCCATGTTTGATAGGTCCATGCCGTTCTGCTGAAGGCCAACGATTTCGGCCCCGCAGAGGTCGTACAGCTTGCCCAGACGTTCCATATCGCACATGCTCGGCTCCTTCCAAATGGGTTCCCGAAGCAAAGACGTCAACGCAACGAACTATAATAATCATATCATATATAATTAGTTTGTCAAAAAAAAGCCCGCCAATTATGGCGAGCTTTTTTCTTATTTAAATCTCTAAAAACTAAGCCCAGAACTCATCAAAGTCTGCGCCAGCCTCTTCTGGATTGTTTCTCTTGCTTCGTTTAAACATTGTTTTAGAGCTTCCTGCTGGTCGTCAATTCCTAATTCCGGGTTTAGTTTTATGTTCTCCACTTCAAAGTTTCCGTTCATTTCAATCGAGACTCCCCTTTTCTCAATCGTTATTTTTTCTTTTTTGAAATTATCCTGAAGCTTCTTTAATTCTCCAATCTTTTTTAATTGATCAAATACCATAAGTTTATGTAGCGTAGCGATATATTTTTATGTGTCTATATTTTTAGCGGCTTTAGCGTGGGTTTGAATAAATTTCTTTCTTGGTTCAACTTCCTCACCCATCAAAATATCCAAAGTTTTATCAGCTTCGTGGGCTTCCGCAACTGTAACCTGCAATAAAGTCCTGTTTTCAGGATTCATTGTTGTTTCCCAAAGCTGTTCGGGGTTCATTTCTCCCAAACCTTTATATCTCTGTATCGTTGTAGAAGCTTTGTCCATTTCTTTTACCGCCGCATCCCGTTGTTCGTCTGAATAAGCGTATTTAACATTTTTACCTGCCTGAATTTTGTAAAGAGGCGGCTGGGCAATATAAATATGTCCCGCATCAACAACCGGTTTAAAGTGCCTGTAAAAGAATGTTATGAGAAGACACCTAATGTGCGCTCCGTCAACGTCGGCATCGGTCATAATCACAATTCTGTGGTATCTCAATTTCTCAATATCAAAATCTTCGCCAATTCCCGTTCCCATGGCGATAATCAGCGCTTTAATTTCTTTTGACGCCAACATTTTGTCCAATCTCGCCCTCTCCACGTTTAAAATTTTTCCTCTCAATGGCAAAATTGCCTGGAATCTCCTGTCCCTCGCCTGTTTTGACGAACCGCCGGCAGAATCTCCCTCAACAATATATATTTCCGACTCTTCCGGTTTACGCGACAAACAATCCGCCAATTTTCCCGGCAAAGCCAAACCCTCCAAAGCTCCTTTTCTTAAAACCGTCTGCCTGGCAGCTTTTGCCGCCAACCTGGCCTTTGTCGCCAATAAACAATTTTCTATAACAGACCTTGCATCAGATGGATTCCTTTCTAAATAGTCTGCCAATCCTTCGGCTGTCACCGCCTCAACCGCGTTTTTAGCTTCCGGGTTTCCAAGTTTTGCTTTTGTCTGGCCTTCAAATTGCGGAGTCCTGATTTTTACAGAGACAACAGCTGTTAGCCCTTCCCTTACATCGTCTCCGGAAAAATTTTCATCTTTTTCCTTTAAAAATCCTTCGCGTCGGGCGTAATCATTTAAAGATCTTGTCAGTGCTGTGCGGAAACCTGAGATATGCGTTCCGCCTTCAACGGTATAAATATTATTCGCAAATGATTCTTCTGTGCATTCCATTTCTTGCGTGTACTGGAAGGCCGCTTCAACCCAGATATTATCTTTTTCAGCCGCAACAGAAAAAATATTCGGATGCCTTGGCGTGTTGCCCTGCACCAAATATTTTACATAGGAACCGACTCCTCCTTCAAAATAAAAAGTATAGTTTGATTCTTGGCCCTTGACCCTTTCATCTGTAAACGATATTTTTACTCCTTTTGTTAAATAGGCCTGCTGCCTTAAGTGACTTAAAATCCTTTTTGGATCAAATTTTATTTCCGAAAATATTTGAGGATCAGCTTCAAATGTCTGTGTAGTTCCGGTTCTTTTTGAATCGCCAACTTTTTTGACCGCTGACTTCGGAACGCCCCTAAAATATTCCTGTTCATAAGCTCCTCCGTCTCTTTCAACGTGAGAAAGCATATAGGTAGACAACGCGCAAACAACAGAGATACCGACTCCGTGCAAACCGCCGGAAACTTTGTAAGCTTCTCCGCCAAATTTTCCTCCGGCGTGCAATGTTGTCAAAACTGTTTCCAAAGTTGATTTTCCTGTGTCGGGATGCTTCTCAACCGGAATTCCCCTGCCATCATCAGAAATTCTCACCCTGTTATTCGGCAACAAAAAAACTTCAATATTTTTTGCATATCCTGCCATTGCCTCGTCCAAGCAGTTGTCCACGACTTCCCAAATTAAATGATGCAATCCATCAACTCCGGTTGAGCCAATATACATTCCCGGCCTCAACCTTACGGGCTCCAGCCCCTTCAAAACATAAATATCTTTCGCAGTATATTCCCCGTCTTTCCTTGTTTTTTTGGCAGTAGGTTCCGATGGCCTCACGTCTGATTTCACAACTTCTGTTTTTCTTTCCTCGTTTTTTTCTTCTTTCTTTTCTGCATCCTTTTCGGCCCTTGCCGGCTTTTCTTTAACAACAGAAACTGGCTTCTCCTTTTTAGGAGCTTCCGCTTTCTTTTCCGGCTTCGCCGCTTCTTTCTTAGCGACTACTTTTTTCTCCGGCGCTTCGTCTTTCTCTTTTATATTTAGTTTCATGATTTTATCTTAAAACTGCGTTTAATTCTTTGGCTGTTTCGTTTCTTATTTCTTCCTGGATTTTATTTATTTCTTCGTTGGTCAAAGTTCTTTCGGGCGAACGGTAAACAATCCTGAATGTATAAGACTTTTTATCTTTGCCAAATTTTTCATCATTTTCAAACTCATCAACCAATTTCACCTCCTCAATTAAATTCTCCGCAAAATCCCTGACTATCTCATAATAATTATTTAAATTAGTGGACTTGTCGATGACGAACGAAATATCACGCGAGATTTCCGGGAATTTGCTTACTTCCTTATATTTTGAATTTATATCTTTAAACTGGCTGGTAATTCTTGGGTCGTCAGACCATAAAATTCTAATATCTGTAATTCCCATTTTAATCATTGCCAATCTTTCCAGGCCAAAACCGAACGCCCAGCCATTATAAACTTCCGGGTCAATATTTAAATTTTTCAAAACTTGCTTGTGCACCAAGCCCGAGCCGACAACTTCCATCCAATCGTTGTTAAACCATATTTCTATTTGCACTGAAGGATCTGTAAACGGAAAAGTATCCACCAAAAATCTGAATTTTGTATCTTCTCCAAAAACACTTTTGACTATGTCTTCTTCAACTTCTTCCAAATCTTTCTGCGTAATAACTTTTTCTGACTTTTTACAGATATACAATCCGTCTATTTGATGGAACGCGGGAAAATGCTTCCTGTCAATTTCATCTTTTCTGAAAACTATCCCTGGAGCCAGCAAGGCGACGCTCCCCTCTTTTTCTAACTTTTCTAAAACTTTTTTATCTTTTAGATAAAATGACCACATAACAGTCATCTGCGTCCTTAAAATATCTTCCGGGGTCACATAATATGTATCTGTTTCCCTCCTGCTCGGATGGTCCATTGGAGCGTTCAGAAGGTCAAAATTTTGTTCAACCGTCACTATTCTTGGAAAATCAAGCAAATCAAAGTCAGCAAACCTTGGCAGTTTCAAAATTTGGTTAGCCAAAATTTTCACAGGAGAGTTTTCCTTCTTTGTTAAGTCCGGGAGTCTCAACAGTCTCTTAATCCTTTCTGATTTTATATCGGTCCTTTTTTCCAGCTCCTTAACCAATTCCTTCTCCTTTTTGTCGTCTATTTTTATAACTTTCTGCATGTTTATATGCTATATATTCTTTAATTTTACTCCAAAACCAAGGCGAATGCAACCCCCAAAAGTGAATAAAACCACCTGAAAATCATTGACTTTTAGTTAAACAAGATTAGACTAAAAATAGATTCGACACCCTTTAGGAGACCCTCCATGGCTATCAGGCAGACGTCGATTTATGTACTTACGGTTGGCTCCGACCCAGAAGAATTGGCCAACTTCCCGTGCCCAGATCCGATACACTCAAACGCAGGAGAGGCAAGAATACGATCTCTCCTCAACGCTATCGGATCGTGCCACTTCGTCTACGTGGGAAGAGGCAAACGACACAAAGATGCCGAACTCTTGGCGCTGGACCATTGGAAGCCCGTCATGATCACGACACGCTCGTCGCCAATTTTGGGCACGGCCGACTTCCGCCTGCCAAACGGCGATGTGCTACTGACTGATGGAACAACTGTCCCCTCCGGCCAGTACACCGGCTCAACGCTGACTCCAGAGGAATCCCGTTTATTCCTCGACGGTCTTCCAGAACACACCCTCTTGTGCGCCGACCGTGAGCCAATTGTAGTCCTTGGCCTTACCAGCTCCTTGAAGCCGGGCATTCACCTCCACGTGCTGGAGGCCGAAGGAAAAGGCCCCTTGTACGCCCGATTTGTCGCATAACGAAACATAGGTTGCGGAAGCAACCATGGACCACCACGGTGGTTCCTTTTTTTTACTTTATAAGCAAAAAAGCTTGACACGGTTGATTTGCAAGGGAATATGTGCCAAGATTATAGCATAGGAGCTAATTAAAATTAATTTTCGACATAGTGAAGGCTAAACACCGAAACTAAGCCGAAGCATAAAAAACATGCCAGCAAAAGCAAATTCGGCTTTCATGAAGCCGTTAAAACTTTCTGCCGATTTAGAGGCAGTAGTAGGAAAAGGCCCGATGCCACGATCTGAAGTTGTAAAAAAACTTTGGGCGTACATCAAAAAAAATAACCTGCAAGACCCAAAGGCTAAACGAAATATAATAGCCGACGCCAAATTAAAAGTAGTTTTTGGCGGAAAGGCAGTAGTAGATATGTTTGAAATGACAAAATTGGTTTCAAAACATTTGTCCTAATCAAAACATCAATAAAAAAACACGGCTTAAGCCGTGTTTTTTGTTTTCTACTCTAAAAGACTAAAATAGCCAAGCCCGCGACTATAAGCGCTATAGCTATTACTTTTTGGAAAATTATTTTTTTTGATAATTCTTCTTTTAAAATTTTCGGAATAAAAATTGAAATTAATAACGTCATAAAAAAAAGAAAGGCGTATTGAATTCCCCTTAAAGAATTAACAATCGCCAAAAATTCCACCGGCACTAAAGAAATGGCAAGACTTTGCAAAAAATTGCCGGCTCCTCCGCTTGCCTGGGCGCCCAAAAATCTTATATCTGTTTTTTTATTCAGAACGACATCTCTTGAAAAAATTTCCTTCCTGGATTTTTTCGAAAAAAGAAACACCATGGCAAAAAGGAAAATAAATAATTGTATCCAGACAATCCCCTGAAGGAACGGCTGGCTTGAAAAAACTAATTTTAAAAAAACATAATCTAAAGAAAACATCAAAGAAGAAAACAGCGTTATCTTTAGAAAACTGCCGGTAAGTTTAGGTGTTTTTTCTAGGGAAATAATAACACAGGCAACAAAGAGTATAAAAAACGCCAAAACATCCAACGGTTTCATAACCTGCGGACCCCAAAAAATCCAGGCCAATATCAAGACGAATAACGGCTGGGCGGCCCCGATTGTTGGCATAACTCTCGAAACTTCAAACCGTTCCAAGGCTAGATACATTGCATAAAGCCCCAATATGTGGACAATGGCATCTACCACGATCCATAAAATCCCCAACCCGCTCGGGAAGTTTAATCCCGAGAAAGGAAGGATAGCCAAAGCCACAAAAAAGCCAAAAACGCCTACATAAAACGTGTATGATCCTGGCTTAGGTTTGCCTGCCAGAACTAATTTATCGCACAGAGAAGCTACGCCAAAAAATAAATAAGCAAAAATTGTTACCAATAACCAATATATCATAAACAATATTTATCCATTTTACTAAAAAGTCGGCTAAATTAAAAGCCGGCTTTTTATTTTAAAAATTATTTGCCTAGATTATCGGCTCTTACGGTTTCCAACACATCCTTTAATGTTGTCATAAATTGCGCCGGGAAAATGATGGTAGAATTTTTTTCAGCGCTTATTTCCGCCATTGTTTGCAATGTTCTTAATTGCAAAGCAACCGGGTGCAAGGCGATAATATCAGCAGCCTGGCCCAATTTTTCAGCTGCCTGGAATTCTCCTTGAGCCGCCACAATTTTTGCCCTCCTCTCCCTTTCCGCCTCTGCCTCTTTTGCCATTGCTCTTTGCATATTGTCGGGCAAGGTTATATCTTTAATTTCCACTGCGGTTACCTGCACTCCCCAAGGCTCGGTATGGCTATCAATCACATTTTTTATCTGATCATTTATATCTGCTGTCTGCGACAAAAGCTGGTCAAGCATAAATTGTCCGACAACGTTCCTCACGGTTGTTTGGCTTATCTGGTTTACCGCGCTAAAAACATCTTCAATGGCAATAACTGCCTTCCTTGGGTCAACGACGTGGTAATACGCCACAGCCGCAATATCAATTGATACGTTATCTTTTGTGATAATTTTTTGCGACGGGATTCCCATTGTAACCGTCCTAAAACTGACTTTTACCATTTTTTCAAAAATAGGAATCAAATAAATAAGTCCCGGCCCGCGCACGGCAGTTTGTTTTCCCAAAAAGAAAACCACCGAGCGTTCATATTCTTTAATTACGCGGATTCCCGACGCTAAAATAACAACTATAACCCCTAGAACATAATATGTTGCAATATCCATGTTTTTACTATTTTAATATTATTAACTATTGATACTTCTTCTTTAACTTAAAAGCAAGGCTATTGTTTTTTCTTTTTCTTCTCGTCTCTACTATGGCTTTGATCTAGCCTCTTGGCCAGATTCCAAACTCTCACAATCAATTTAGAACTGAAGCTTTCAAAATCTAACCTTGCCCTCTGAAATTGTTTATAAAATTCTTTTGGCATGTATTTTCTATGTTACTCACCCCTTCTTAATATACGATGAAAACCCGATAAGAGTTGTTGGCAAATCTAAAAGCCGCCCGTAAAGGGGCGGCGTCCGAAAAGTTAGTTATTTCGGCTTCCATTCGGTCGGTTGCATTATACTGAACATATTTCCCTCCGTATCAATCGCGTTAGCAAACCATCCTACTTTTGGAATTTCTGTTTTTTCCGTTCTTATTTTCCCGCCGTCTTTCTTTATTGCCTCAACCGCTTTGTCTATATCTTCAACTGTGATTGTGCAGTCATAAGTATAAACCGGATGTTCCTTACCGCGTTTATACATTCCTCCGTTTATCCCCGGAGTTCCATCTGGCCCGGTCATTAACCCCCAATAGTCTTCTCCTCCTTTGTCGTCAGCACTCATCCATTTTTCGACCTTCCAATCAAAAACTTTTTCATAAAACTTTTTCGCCCTTTCGATATCGTCTGCTTGTACTTCGAAATGCATAACTCTATTTGCCATATCCTTATTGAAATTTCGGCATTATCCTCCGAAACCTCTAACTAATAAACTTCAACATTTCCAGTAAAACTACTACGTTGCAATAGCAAATAAAGTTTTGAAATCTATAAAGAACCTAGATCAAGCGTGAAATCAACTTTTATTTTATCAACAAAATCCTGTACGTGGCTCACCAAAATCATCGCCCCGTCAAATTCATTGATGGCTTTTGCTATTACTGGAATATGGCGAAAGTTGATATGGTTTGTCGGCTCGTCCAAAATTAACAAGCCCGGTTTTTCCAGCGAAATTGTCGCGAAAGCAACCAATCCTTTCTGCCCTTCTGAAAGCGAGCCAATCTTAGCTTTTAAAATTTCCGCATCCAAAAGGAAACCTGCCGCATGAGCCCTTAGTCCCTGTTCTGTGCCATCTGGACCCATTGCTTTAGCCAGAGTCTGGTAAACAGTAGCATTAAAATCTAGCGTTGAAAAATCTTGCCTGTAATATCCAATTTTCACTCCGGCTTTTATATGCTCGCCTTTCGCGTGCCCTGCCGCTAATTTTTCTAAAAGAGTCGTCTTGCCAATTCCGTTCGGCCCCACCAAAAGCAGTCTCTCGTGTTTATTTAAAGTTATATTTACTTTTTTATTTACAAATTTATGATTCACCGAAACCGCCACGGAATCTAACTGCAAAATCACTCCTCCGATATCTTTTTGAGATGGAATATCAAAGTTTTTAATCGTCTTGTCTTCTCTTCTTACGTCTACAACCTCGCTTTCCAGCTCTTCAATCTTTTTCTTCATCTTAGCAGAAACATCTCTCAAATGTCCGCCCTTCTGAGCGAAAAAATTGGCTTGCTCTTTTCTGTGGGAAATATCTTTTTCCAACCTGATGTTTTTCATTCTTTCCCTTTCCAGCCTAGATTTAATCTCTTCAACAACAGAAAAATAATCTCCCACATATTGTTCAACTTTTTTTGAAAATATATCCAAATACAAAACTCCTTGCGTAAAAGCATTTAAAAAATCTGAATCGTGGGAAATGACTATACAAGTTTTCGGGTATTCAATAATAAATTTTGTTAAATGGGCAATGCCCGCCTTGTCTAAATTATTTGTCGGCTCATCAAGCAAAAGCAAATCCGGGTCCTGTATTAAAGCCGAAGCCAAAAGAATTCTTGCCTGTTGTCCACCGGAAAGATTTTTCACCGCTCTGTCGTGCGGGACAACAAGATTTACAATTTTTAAAACATCATCAATTTTTTTATCAATATCGTATGTTTTCTCTGAAAAACATTTCTCAAAAAATTCTTTGACGCTTAACTCTAAATCGTCTCGAGGAATTACTTGTTTTGCCGTAGCTATGGTCAAATCATTATTTATATTTATCGCCCCGGCTTCCGGTTTTGATTCTCCGGTTATCAATTGAAAGATTGTGCTTTTACCCGCGCCATTCTGCCCCATCAAAGTAATTTTTGACCCCCTGCGCACCGAAAAACTGGCCTCATTTAATATAGGCTTGTTCGTCCCCCACTCAAAGGAAACATTACCAAATTTTACGATTGTTTCATCTCCTGACATTTTTATTAGTAATTTAGTTTACTGCGCTATTCCCGGCAAGATAGCCGGTACTCCAAGAGGCCTGCAAATTGAATCCTCCGGTTTTGCCGTCTATGTCTATAATTTCTCCGGCAAAATATAAGTTATCAATTATTTTAGATTTCATTGTTTTATGGTCTATTTCTTTCAGCGATATTCCTCCTCTCGTAACAAGCGCTTTGTCAAAGCCCAAAGTTTCTTGCGCCGTAATTTCAATATTTTTTAAGGTTTTTACTATTATCCTTTTTTCTATTGTAGACATATTATTGGCAATTTTATTCTTATCCATGCCGGAATTACCGAGCAAAGCTTCTGCAAATCTTTCGGGCACAAAAATAGACAATATATTTTTTACTGATTTGTTAGCATTGCTTTTCAAAACGTCTTCCAGCCCTTTCAAAAGTTCTTCGTGATTTAGCAAAGGGAATAAATCAACGCGTATTTTTACTTCTCCTTTTTCCAATAATTCTCCAATCCCCCCGCTGATGTTTAATATCTCCGGCCCGCTGACGCCAAAATGCGTAAACAAAATCTCTCCTTCTTCTTCAAATTGTTTTTTATTGTTCTGAAAAACGGTGATCTTGGTATCTTCCAGGCTTATTCCCGGTAAACTTTTCACCCACTCTTCTTTTGCAATTATCGGGGACAAAGCAGGAATCGGTTTTATGATAGTATGCCCCATTTTTTCAGCCAATTTATATCCAAAACCATCTGAACCGGTTAAAGGATATGATTTTCCGCCGGTGCAAAGAATATATTTTTTAGCTGTGGCCTCTCCATCCTTCAAAACCACTTTACTTATTTTCTTGCCTTTTATAATAATTTCAGCAACTTCAGAATTAAAGGCTATATTTACCTTATTTTTTGTTAGAAATTTATTCAATGTGCCCAAGACATCGTTGGCATTATCGCTGACAGGGAAAACTCTTTTGTTATTTTCTGTTTTAGTTTCCAGTCTAAGTTTATTAAAAAATTCTATGGTTTCTTTTGGGCCAAAAACAGAAAAAGCGTGGAACAGAAAATTTCCGTTCTTTCCGTAATTTTGAGTTAATTTTCGCAAATCAAACTCAGCGTTGGTTATATTGCATCTGCCGTTTCCGGTTAAAAGAATTTTCTTTCCAAACTGCTTGTTCTTTTCTATTAATATAACCTTGGCACCTGATGATGCCGCTTGGCCGGCCGCCATAATCCCCGCCGGACCGGCTCCAATTACAGCGACGTCAAATTTATTATCTTTTGATTTAGTATCTTTTTCTGCCATAAGGCCTGTTTCTGTGAGAAGAGTTATTATTTCTAATAGAATTATCAAAACTGCTTGGCTGGGGTTTCGGGCTTGGCGGAAGTTCGGGTAATTTTGCAATTGGTATATAAAGCCTGGTCAATCTTTCAATTTCCCTGACAATAGATCCTTGGTCGGGCGTGGCAAAAGAAATTGCTTTCCCCGACATTCCGGCCCTTCCCGTTCTTCCGATTCTGTGGACATAGTCCTCAGCCTGCTCGGGCAAATCATAATTTATTACAAGCTCAATATTTTTCACGTCTATTCCGCGCGAAGCTATGTCAGTCGCTACAAGAACTCTGTATTTCCCATTTTTAAATCCTTCCAGCGCTTCTTTTCTTTGGTTTAAAGACCTGTTGGAGTGTATCTCGGCGGCGGAAATCCCGATGCTTCGCAATTCGCTGCAAATTTTCCTGGCAGAGTGTTTAACTCTTAAAAAAACTAAAACGCTTCCTTTATAATCTGCAAGAATTTTTTTTAACAAAGAAAGTTTTTGTGATTTTTGCACAACAAATAATTCGTGCTCAACATTTTCAGCGGTAGTTCCCTGTCTGGCGATTTCAATTCTTACAGGAAGCTTCATGTGGCCCGACGCAATTTTTACAATACCGTCTGGCATTGTTGCTGAAAACAGCATCGTCTGCCTGTCTTTTGGAACCGACTGCAATATTTTGGCAATTTGCGGAGCAAATCCCATATCAAACATCCTGTCAGCTTCGTCTAAAACTAAAATTTTGACATCGTGCAAACTCAGTGTCCTTTGAGCAATATGGTCATTAATTCTTCCCGGAGTGCCTATAATTATATGCGGGTTATTTCTTAACAAGCACACTTGGTTATAAGTTGAAGCCCCTCCAATCAGCACCGCTGATTTTATTCCGAAAGCCAAACCTAATTTTTTTATAGTCTCATCCACCTGCAAAGCCAACTCGCGAGTCGGTAATATAATTAAACCCTTTCCTTTTTTATTTTTAATAATTTGCTGGATTAAAGGAATCCCAAAAGCCAAAGTTTTTCCTGTGCCGGTTTGGGCAATTCCAATAATATCTTTGCCCTCGATTGCCGGAGTGATTGCTTTGTGTTGTATAGACGTAGGAGTTGTAAATCCCAATTTTGAAATTATATCAAGAATGCTTGGAGCTATGCCAAGCCCGCCGAAAGTTAATTCCGTTTCCTTTACTGGAGGGTTGCCTATTTCTTTATTCATCATATATTCAACTATACATTAAAAAATTCAAAATGTCAACAAAAAACCGCCTTGTTGCAAAGTGGTTAGAACTTTTACTTACTATGGAATGTCTTGTTAGCCCACGACAAAAAAACTCCAAAAAACATGCCGAAAATAAATGATAATAAGCCCGCAATAATTGCGTATCCGATGTCCATAAAATTTATTTTTTTAAAAAAAAGTCCCCGAGGGAGCTTATTAAACTTTTTTATATTATATCAAAAACATATGTCGGTGAAAAGCCGGCTAACTGTGGATAATTATTAAAATAAAAAGCGCCGATCCCCGGAAGGAGGCGCCTACTGCAAGCCGATTCTCTTATTCCGGCCCGCCACGATTCTTTGTTTCATTTTTGGATTCCGGCACAATTCATCCAACTTGTAGAGGAAAACCCGGTAAGGATTTGGCTCTTGGAGAATTTGCTGAATATCCCAGGCTTCCGCAGGACATGCGTCAGAAAATGGAATCGCTTTTCCGCGAACCAAAACATTGAACTTGGAAGATGAGCTCCCCGAAGGATTCGGGTGTACATCCAAGCACGTCATGATTCCCGGAAAATCGCGGGCGATTCGCCGCTCAAACTCCAGAGCTGCTTCCGCTGTTGTGAACATCTCCACTCGCGGATCTTCGTTACCTGTCATTTCGCCAACAACGTACTCAGGTAGTCCCAGCGCCTGGCTGATAATCCCGAACAACTCGTTGTCACACATTTCCAACAGACTATCCTTTGTCAGAATGCCATCTTCATAGAGTATGCGGGCAATCTGCGTCAGATAGCCCATCTCTGCGAACCTTGCAGCTGGATTGAAATACAACGCCTTGAACATAAGAGCACGAATCCGCAAGAAGTCCGCCAATCTTTCCGCATCTGTGACAACCAGCTGTCCCCGATGCAACCTTACGCACTCCCACACAGAACCCGGATAGGGATTCGCTTGGAGGAGCGACGCCATCCGGTCGTGCAGACGCGAAAAGTTTTGCCAGAAAACTCCTCCGTTCTGATTCTGGCGCAAAAACATGTCCAAATCCCGGCTAACGTAGGCGATTTTGTCCGCGAAATCCAGGATTTTGCCAAGAAGGCCTCTTCCTAGGACTGCGTCGGCCATCACCTGCTCAGAAAGGCCATACAAATCGCGAAACTCTTTCCATCCGGGAAGCTGGAAAGCTATCGGATAGTTAGCATCCTCGTCCAGACCAACAGCATCTATGCGCTTAACGCCATCGCCACCCGCGGGAGTCCATACGTCGTGAGTATAGGCCACCATGCTCAAGGCGAGCATGTCGGCTTTAGACAATCCGCAATTAGTCCCAATCAGCTGGGCAATAGCCAGAGTGTCCAACGAATGCAGGAACCTCGTGTTCCTGAATGGTTGCGGAACCACAGTAAGCGGGCCATCGCCAACCGCCGGATCAGTTAAACCAGCTAGTTGCCGTATATAACGGAGCCTTCCGACTCCGAATATGCGGTCTATTTGGGATATTGGCCCGCCGTCTAAAACCATGTATCTAATGCCGGCGTATGGAAGTTGCGGGACTATCGCAAACTGATCAAATTCAAGCCCCTGCTCTACGCGATAAATTTCCAAATAGCGGACTAACTCCCTCGGCGCGTCCGAAATCCATTTAGGAGAAATCCCCCTGACTCCGGTTCTAACGTACATATCGGTGGCAATTCTCAGGTACGCCATGGAACAAAGAAGTTCGCCGTCGCCATTCGGCATCTCAGGAACTCCGATTTTCCCGACGTACAACCTAAACCATTCTTGATCCGCAAGCCACCGCCCGCACATACGCATTGTTTCTGTGTCGAACTCTACATCTCCAAAAAAGACGACATCCCCAACCTGAACAAGGCGGGGATTTTTACGCAATGACTTTAGCGCAATCATCTTCCGTCCTTTCAAGTTAGGGGTTTTCAAAGAACTTTCAACGCAAACGAAAGCTCACGATGCCAACAAAGGTATACTAAACATTACAACATTTTTATAAAAAATCAAGGTAAAATATGTAATCAAAAAGCCGTCATTAGAACGGCTTCTCGGTAAATGGCCCAGTAAAATTTCTCAGAAATAAACCAAAATCCCCAAAATTCCATGGACTACTGCTAATAATATAGAAATTATTGCCGTCGCTTTGTGCCATCTAAAAGGAATTTTTCCTATTCCTTTTATAATCATAAACCCCAGAGTTGCGGTTATAAAAAAAGACAACAGAGTAATAATACCCAAATACATTATTAAGGGTTTTCCAAAAATCAAAAAATAAGTAATGTTTTGCAGCATTTACTCCGCTTTACCGTTTACGCAGTAATAATAATCTTGCAACTTATATTTTTCGCGCACAGGGCAAGCTCCGCAGATGCAGCCTTTTTTAGCCATCTCACACTTTGTTTTGCCTCTCGCGCAATATAAAAAATCACCGTCGCCACTGGCCATGCACTCGTTTTTTGACGGACATGATTTGCAAATGCATTTTAACGAATTTTCTTTTGTGTCTTCTACCATAAATTACTTTTTAATAACTTTACTAGTTTGCGTTATATTCGTTTTTCCAATCAGAACCTTTCACGCTTCTAGCCAAATTAGTTGCTGTTATAATATTCTCCGCTAAAATTTGTGTCTCTTTTTGGTGGCAATCGCTTAAAACAACTGGTTTATCCTGATACAAAGACAAACAAACCGATGACATCGCATACATATTTGAAAATGGAGGAAACATCATTCCAAAATGATTTAAACCCATAAATAAACTGCTTATTGCCATAGCCGCTCCCTCCTCGTGCCCAGTTGCGATTATGCCAGCAACTTTTCCCGAAAATCTTCTGTAGAATCCGCTTCCCGGAATATTATCATCAGCCGTTAGCTCAATAAACTTCATATGCTTTATATTTAGCTCTTTATCTTTAGGAACTTCCGGATTAGCCGGCGACAAACTGCCGTCTAGACTTATGCATCTGTCGATAAAGTCGGCCAGCAATGCCGATATTTTAAAGTTATTAACTGGCGTGGCAAAAATAATGGCATCAGCAGACAAAACCTTGTCATAGAGTATATTCGTCATATCATCTCCCCTTTCCGTATTTTTTGGATAGCACGAACAATAAAAATGACACTGGGTATTCACAGTAGAATAGCACGCTCTGCAATATTTAATGTTATATTTCCGTAAAGGTATAATTTCTGTTTCTGCTCCCAGTTCTTTGCAACGTTCAAGGCATTTTTCAAGCAAGGTTTCCGAGTTGGACTTTTCCTGGGCCGTATCGTTTTCATCTCTTGCAGAGCCGGAAATACCCAAAATTTTTATTTTCTTTCCCTTGCTTCCTTCTCTTTGTTTAACCTCTTCAATTGTTTCCTTTTGTATTTCCTTGAACCTGTCTAATATTTTTTGGTTAATGCCAAGAGCATCCAGCAATTCTTTGTCTGTATATTTTTTCATTATTGTGTAACCACTATCTGCCCGTGCATTGACGGGTGTATGGCGCAAGAATAGTTATATGTTCCTGCAACAGAAAAAGTAAAAGAGAAAGTCTGTCCATTGGTTAACGCTGCGGAATTGAATGTATCTGCTTTGATTTGGTGCGGCACAGAATCGTTGTTTGTCCAAGTAACGGTTGTGCCGGCTTTTATGTTTAACGGTGTTGGATTAAACGCAAAATTTTGAATAGATACTGAGGCGCTTAAATTAACCGGCTGAGTTGTGCATAATCTTGCTAAAGCAGGACAAGCTATTGTACTCTGGCCTGTTCCGCAGTTATTAGAATCAACCGCGCCTTGCACCTGGCTTCCGTTCACGCAAGGACCCCATTGGCATTGCCAATTCTGAGTGCAAACCGTACCCGTATTGACCGTCATGTTTGCTCCATTGGCCATCGTCGGGCTATACGAACTTTGCTTAGGATAATAAATAAAATATCCGCCAATTAAAATTATCAAAACGACAACGGCGATTAAAACTAACGTTGTATTTTTCATAATAATAATATTATTAATTATATTCTTTAATTGTATCTGGCGAACATTAACTTCAGATTAACACGTATAAAATTAGTAATTACGGTTATTACGCATGTTGTCGAACGCCCAAGTATATTCAATTACTAAAATCGGTATCCATTCTGAAGCATTATGGCTGATAAACAAAAAAACGCCGAAAAATAAAGCTACTGTGTTGATAACCAGGAAAGCTATATCAAACTCTTGTTCGTGCCGAGAGCTCTTCTCGTTATTAGTTAAGTACAACAACCAATCCCATAATTTCATAATGTTTTATAATTAAATTATTTATTATCTGATTCTATCAAAAAATCGCCTCGATTAAAAGGCGGACGCGTGGCACACAGGCAACGAGACTTGGAATATGATTGATTTAACTAAATTTTTGTGTTAAAGTAATAAACATACATCGGGCCGTGGAGGAGTAGTACCTCGGCAGTCTCATAAGCTGCAGGCCCCCGTGCAATTCGGGGCGGCCCAACAAGTTAATTTCAAAATGTGGTTTGTTTATATATTAAAGTGTAAAGGCGGAACGCTATATACTGGCTCGACCAATGATTTAGAGAAAAGATTTAAGGCACATAAAGAGGGCAAAGGGGCAAAGTATACCAAATCGCATAAGCCAGAAAAAATTGTATTTTCCAAAAAATATGGTAATAAGATAGTAGCGTTGAGGAAGGAAAGGAAAATTAAAAGTTGGACACGCAAAGAAAAATTAGAATTTCTGAGCAAAAATAAGTCGGGGTAGCTCAGTTGGTAAGAGCGTGGCATTCATAACGCCAAGGTCGTGGGTTCGACTCCCACCCTCGACACACAATTGAAAATTAATTAAACCAAATGCGGGCGTAGTTCAGCCTGGTTTAGAATGCTCCCCTGTCACGGGAGAGATCACGGGTTCGAATCCCGTCGCCCGCGCCGCCATCGGCTCAACACATTGAGCCGATCAGACCGCTTTTTTATGAAGGCGGTTTTTGATTTGATTTTTATGGATTGCACTTAATGGCAAGTTAACCTTCTCTATGATATTTTTGATTAAAGGTCCTAATGTATTTATTATTAAAAATCGTATAAATAAAAAAGTAAAATTTATGAAAACAAATATTAAAACGATAGCGAGGGCGGGATTTTTAGGGATTTGTTTGGGTTTTGGAGCGTTTCTTTTAATTGGGATAGTAAGCGCTGACTCTAGCAGCGCAAGCTCTAGTGCAAGCTCTAGTGCAAGCTCCAGCGCCAGTTCCGGTTATGGATCTAGCAGCGCAAGCTCTAGTGCAAGCTCCAGCGCCAGTTCCGGAGGAAATTATCAAGGGAATAACTACGGGAGGAATTACAATAATTACGGCAATAATTACGGCCGCAATAGCTACAATAACGGATACAATGGACGTGGCAATAATGGTTATAATGGCGGTTCCTGGGGTCAACATCCCTCCGCTTCCAATAATCGCGGGTACGGTAACAGGCGTTAAGAAGTGTTTGGTATGAGAGTTGCTTATATAAATTTATAATTAAAATATAAAATAAAAACATGTTTTTAGAAATTGGGATTGGTTTAATAGTGCTCTGGCTTCTTGGGTTTTTTCTATTCCCGCTTGGCGGCTTAATTCACATACTTTTAGTTTTAGCCGTTATCGCCATCGTCTGGCACTTTATAGCTGGGTAAACATTCGTATAATATGAAAAAAATAGTTATTTTTATAATAATTCTAATTGCGATAGTTGTTATCGGAGGATTTGGTTATTGGTTTTATCAACCAAAAAGCGGAAGTATATCGACAGTGGAAGTTCAAACATATGGCATGAGCCAGTACAAAGATTCAAAGTATGGTTTTTCCTTTTGGTATCCGGGCGCATTACAAATAACAACCACAGCTACGCAAGACAGCACAAGTTTTCCAGGAGGAGTTGCAGTGGAGACCTTGCAGGTTGGCTTAGGCGGCGGCACATCAATTATTGTGGTAAATTCTCCTACTAGCACAATAACCGACGAACCTGTAAATCACGCCAGTCCGATTGCTCAGACAAAATATTTTTATGATGGCGTTTCAAAACAATGGATGGTGGCTTACCCGGAGGGAACAACCAGCGGGGGCTCAGTGGCGACTACAACTGCAAATATTTCTAAGAAAACTATGTCCGGTTTAATTATGTTGCCGAGCGGAAAGCGCTTTGACACTACGATTATTCCTTTAAGCACCACTCAATTTTTAGTAATAAGCGACGGCGGAGGAAGCTCCTTCACCAACCAGCTTGCAGAGACGGTCGCGCAAGCTAACGCACCTACTAATGCGCTAGCGCAAAAAACAGCATTACAGGCAGAGGCGAATGCATATTCCATCGGGTCAACGCGTTGATCCGATAAAAACCGCCTTTTAATTGGGGCGGTTTTTTGGTAAATTAAATTATATCGCTACGCTACGTAAACTTATGGAAAACAAAGCACGGGTTATTTCTGAATATAAAGGAGCCTACAAGGTTAAAAATGAGAATGGCGAATATTTGGCAAAGGTAACGGGAAAGCAAATGTTTGTCGCCTCGTCCAGAGAGGATTATCCTGCTGTAGGAGATTGGGTAATTATTGATGAGCTTGCAGAATGGAAAGCAGTGATAAGAGAAATTTTACCCAGAAAAACCATAATCAAGAGAAAATATAGTGGCAAGAATGACAGCCAAATTATAGCAACAAATATTGACGTAGCGTTTATTATTGAGTCGGTTGATAGAGATTTTAATCTGAACCGTTTTGAAAGGTATTTTGCTATAGCTAAAGACGGAGGAGTGAAACCGGTTATTATATTAAATAAGATAGACTTAATCTCAAAGGAGGATTTAGCCGAAAAATTAGTTCAAATGAAAAATAGATTCAGCGAGACGGATTCTATCCTAACCAGCATAATAACTGATGAGGGATTGGATGAGCTAAAAACATATATGAAAAAAGGGGGGACATATTGTTTTCTTGGTTCTTCTGGAGTTGGCAAATCTTCTTTAATTAACAAACTGCTTGGAGAAAATATTGTTAAAACCGAGGATATAAGTTCTTATACTGGCAAAGGTAAACATACAACTACAACCAGAGAAATGTATTTTTTAGGGAATGGGGCTATTGTTATAGACAATCCGGGAATGCGGGAGGTGGGGATGACCAATTCGAGTGCGGGCATAAATAGTTCGTTTGACGAGATAGACTTTTTAGCCAAGAAGTGTAAATATTCTGACTGCAAGCATATTAACGAACCCGGATGCGAAGTTTTATCTGCGTTAAAAGCTGGCAACCTGGATCAAGACAAATACTCAAATTATATCAGTTTAAAAAGTGAATCTGAACATTACGAGATGACCGAACTTGAAAAAAGGGAAAAAGACAAACAATTTGGAAAGTTTGTCAAAAATGCAAAAAAAGAAATAAAGAAATACAAATACTAAGGTTAGGAAGGCGCCTATCCGTTCGCGCATTTTATTAATAAACTTGTTTAAGCCTTTTTTGTAATGCATTATGCGCGGGTTTAGCTTTCATATTTTTATCCCATAGCAAACTAGTGCCATAAACTAAAGGATATCGGTCAGACCGAGTGTTAGAGCCATATAAATCTGTAACGCCCCAGGTTGTGTACGACGTACTATTGTGTAATAAATTACAGTAAAGAACGGCATAATGTTAGATAGGTCGAAAATAATAAAATATAAAAAATAAAAATATGTTTTTAGAAATAGGAATTATATTAATAGTGCTTTGGCTTCTTGGGGTCTTATTTTACCCAATTGGCGGCTTAATTCATTTGCTTTTAGTTATAGCCCTTGTCGCCATTATTTATCATCTTGTAACTGGGAAGAAAATTTCTTAAAAGAACGTTTTGCGTATTTTTCGTATCAAAAAATCCCCGAAAAGGGGATTTTTTAGTATAACCATATCGAAGTTAAATCTTGATATTATTCCTGGACCAAAATTGTTGCTACGTTTTGATAACCGTCGCAGTCAACTAAAATCGTTTTTGATTTTAGAAGAACGTCTGGGAGAACGACAATCTTAAATCCCCAAGGTTTTATGGTGAAAGTTGTGCCAACTTTGACAGTGCGAGTTTGCGGAGACCTGTTGTCAATCATAATGCCGGTGTTATCTTTATAAGTTACGTTATTGGGATGCGCCTGACATGTCAAATCAAGCTGAATTCTTCTGTCCGCATATTTCGCCAAAGCATTAGAATAAGAGATTAACGCGGCGCTGACTCCAGTGTCTTGGACGCCAATGTCTTGGACTGACTCAGGTTCTGCCGCTACCTGGTTATTTGGTCCTGTCGTTACCTGGTTAACTGTTTGCCTGTTTGCGAAGATAAAAAAGATAACAACTGCAATAACGACAGCAGCAACTATTATCCAAATCAATGTTTTTAAATTATTTTTTTCCATAATTTTTTATTATTTATTATTTTAATTTGTAATGTATTTTTT
>CAISIO010000027.1 GCA_903885445.1 Candidatus Staskawiczbacteria bacterium | reverse complement strand
TGACGATTTACCACCTCTCTTAATTTTTTGATTCTTTCCTCGGCCGTTTTTTTGTCCATAATTTATCCTCCAATTCCAATTTTAATTATCTCAAATGATTTTAACACTTTCTGTTCTTTCAAATCAATAACAACTATCAACCCCCTGTCTCCCTGGCCATTTATCAGGTCAAGCTTCATATATCTGCCGCTTTCCGGGCCTAAATCTTGGTAAACCTCCTTAAAATTTTGTCCGGCCTGCCCCTTGATAACATCTTCTTTGCTTAACACGATTTTGTCTTCTATTTTAAATTCCGGATATTTATTTATGTAGGCTAAAGTATCGACATCTTTTTTTAACAAACTTGAAATTTCCTCCTCGTCCATAACGGCCGAACTTTTTGGTGACAATGGTTTTGAAATAAAAAAAATCCCGCCCAGTGCCGCCAAAACAACGATTACCAAAATTATTTTAAAATAAATTTTCATTTTTTACGGGAGGACAATTCCAAAGCTGGGGAACGTGTATGTCATTGGCTCTCCGTTACAGACGCATATGGCATTGCTGGGATTTCCTGAACAAATACCGGCACCAGGGTTTGGATTAGTGTAATAACAATTATCGCCATAATAATAATTTTGACCATTCCAGCCCGTGCAAGTCGTACAGGCTGTTTGTCCGCTGAATATAGTAGCCATTGCCAGGCAATCTTGGTCTGGCTGGTTACAAACTCCGGGGCTGAAAGATAACCCGTAGTTGGCGCAAGTTGCGGTACAATCGTTGCTTGTGTTTTGATACCAACAATATCTGCTGTCGCTGATATCCGAATACCCCGTACACATATTTACTCCAAAGGTAACATAATACGATATCGGATTCTGGTTAGAATATGGTTGCGCCGAAGCAGTCAAAATAAATGCTTCTGTGGCATAACTGCCCGAATTGGCCGATGAAGTAGCTGTGGATATTAGGGTGCTTGGAGACTTATAGAGCTTGGCCGTCCTTGTGGGCCCCAAATTTACCCAAGTAGTTGTCCTGTCGCTGCTTTTGAAAGAGGCTTCTGTTGTTACTAAAACATAAAAAGTTTTAGTCCCGGATGAGGAATATGCTTTCATGGGGAAAAAACAAATTGCGAAAAACAGAATGATAATTATTTTTGAAAATGTTTTATAAAACATGATGAATTTATTTTGTCCTGACTATTTTAATTGACTAAAATCGAAGTTTGTTAGGTCTATTCCATCCAGGGTTTTTGCGTTGACAACACCATCCTTGCCGACTGCGCCGTTTATTTTCACGCTCTGCCCATCATTAATCCCATATTTATCATAAAAAAGCTTGGGCATTGCGGGCAGGATGACCAATTTGCCATATTTATCTGTTTTTATTTCGGCCATAAACCAGCCGGTCTTCGCGTCGGTGAAAAAGCTAATCACGCCCGTTATATTATCCGGATACTTTTCCTTCACTCCGATTTTTGTGCCATTTTCTTCCTTTATAAAAACAAAATATAATGAAGCCGCCGCCAGCAGCGCCAAAATCAGTAAAATTGCTATAATTATAATATTTTTTTTAGGCATAGATATATTATATACGATTATGTTTTTCTAAAATGACGACGTGCAAACTCCTCGCGGAAAATTCCAGGGCACACCGGTATAATTTGAGTGACTAAATGATCTCGCGACACACAAAGTGTAATCCGTGTGGCTATAGGGGCTGTTTGCAGTAACACAATCTGTGCAAGTTGGCAGATTACAAGTATTGGTAAAATCAAGATGGGCTGGCTGATATGTGGTGTCTCCGCCAAAACTCACCGTATATGATCTCGGAGTTTTTCCAATATCATAATATGTACAGTTAATATAGTCGAACCAGTCGTTATAAACCTGGAATGAAAACATTCCTGCCGTATCGGTGTCTGCCGTCCATCCTCCAATGCCCGCCGTGTTATTATATAGCGAAACCGTTCCAGGATTCACTCCCTTTGTGGTGAACCCGCTGCAATCGGTTGCCGGAGGACAGTTTGCAATTAAATATCCTGCAAAAGTATGCGCATAGCCGATGTCCCCCGTGAGCCCGGATAAATTTATGAAGTATGGCGTAACCCTGGTGTCGGTAATTGTTAAATTAGTAGTAATTGTGCTCCCAAGATAGGCGCTATCGCCGGCAAAAGAAGCGGACACTGCCAACGGCGGCGGCGAGGCCGAGATTGTTGTTGGTATAGTAAACGATGGCGTCGCGGTGCATTGTCCAGAAGAATTCGTGGTGCAGGAAGAATTATAATCTGTGCCCTCGGTAACGGTTATTTGCTTGGCGGCAATTGCCGGAGAAAGCGTTGCAGTAAAAGTTGTTGAAGAGCCTATGGCCACAGTAGACGGAGAAGCCGACAAGCTAAGCGTTGTTGCGGTTCTTGGCGCAACTGTGACAGTGACAACATAATCTTGCGTGGAGCCGTCAGCGGCGGCAACGGTGTATGTTGCCGGGCTTGTAAAATCATTGGCGACTCCGCTGGCCGGACTGACTGATGCGCCGGTAATTGTGATGGTCGGCACAAGAGCGGCGACATCAGTTCCGTAAGGAACAGTTAATGCAATTGTGTGGCTGGATTCGGTGATTACCCCCGTAATACTCAAATCGTTGAAATCAAAGGCTGTAATCGCCTTGTCCGGGCTTGCGGGACCTGGCAAAGAAAAAGTTTTTACGCCATCGTATGTGGTTCCGCTGTTAATTCCCAAATTATCGGTTGTGGAAATGTCTATGCTGTAAGTATCGCTTGTGTTCCAGCCGGTGGTATCAATAGCCACTCCATACCATCCGTCCGGCTGTGTATTAGAAGTATAAGGTTCGGGGAAAGATCCGTCATCGTGCATTACAACCGAAGTTACAAAAACAGGATTTAGCTGGTCGGCAATATCATAAATATCTGCGCGCGCATAAACGCCGGATACATCTACTATATATGCGGTGATGATAACAGAATTCACCTCTGGCGTGGCCAAGACAGATGACACTGTCGGCCAGGATGTTGAATTTTTTCCGGTACAAGCAGGTGCATATGGTTGCGGATTGCAGAATATTTCCAAGCTTGGACTGCGCGCAAATATTATTGTTTTAAACATAAAAACAATCACCAGGGAAAAAACTATTGCTGATAAAATTAATAAATATTTCTTCATCGCTGAAAATAATTTTTGTGTTATTGCGGTGGACAATCTCCCAACAAAATAGTTTTGGTCAGAAAATGTTGAACTTTTGCCTGGTCATAAGCCGTAATGTCAACAGAATATTGGCCATATTTGTCTGCGGTGCTCCAGTCGCCGGCATAAGTAGTGCCCGAGGTATTGGTAAGATTAATACTGTTGCCAACTTTATCCCCGGTTGAAGTGTCATATACTGTGGCAAGAACTATGCCTATGGTGTCGAGATAATAATTGGCATAAATGTCTGCCGAAATATGAAGCGTCGTACCGTTGGGCTCGGATATGCCCGGCGTAACGCAATCATTCTTTATTGTAATCGCTCCAACCGCCGGCGTGGAGGCATTTAATATTTCAATCTGCCTTTGCGCGCTGCCAAATGAACCCCTGGATGTAATTCTAAAATCGGCTGTTCCGCCGGGCACAGGAGTGACAAACGCATCAACATGATATTGGTAATTATCAAATGAAGTGTCAAAAGCAACGTGGCAATCGTCGCAAATAAGAGCATTGCACCCCTGTTGCGACTGGTCGTCGCCGGCACTCTTTATGGGCTCTACTAATTGGTTTGAACACGCCATGCTGGCATCATTGCCGGCGCTGGTGCTTGTGCAAGAATTTGAATTAGCAAGGTCAAACATTTCACACAACCCCCTGGTTACTCCCGTTATATTGTCGGTGTCTGCCGGCAAGCCTTTGTAATCATAATAAAGAAGTTTTTCAATTCCGCCGTCGGCGGCAAAAAGGCTGGCGGTAGAATCTCCAATATTTCTTATAACTTTCACTTCACTGTATAAAATCACACTGACGGACAAAACCACAGCCAAAATAATTACCATTATAAAAAATGTGATAATCAGCGAAACGCCTTTTTGGCTGTCTGTGTGCATTGCTATTTTACGTTAAGATTTCTTTGCGAAATAGTTGTCTGGATTGTTCTCACCGGCTGGTCGGTATCTCCGGGAATTTCAACATTCAGAAGTATTGTAACCCTTGGCTGAACGGGTTTCTGGAATG
>CAISIO010000026.1 GCA_903885445.1 Candidatus Staskawiczbacteria bacterium | reverse complement strand
TATCAATATTACATGCATATTTGTTTTGTGTGTTTGAGTTTTGGCAGGAATTTGTATATGTTTTTTGGTTTCCGTTTGAATCGCTTATGGTAATTCCTGTGTCAGTGCTGGTACAATTAAGGGTTGCGGGTTGGCTGGACGTTGTATTTGTATTCGTGGTTGTATTTGTGGTTGTATTTGTGGTTGTAGCCGTTGTTGAAGCTTCAACCGGAGCGCAATCAGCAATTGTAATACAGTCCTTGCTTCCGCCGTTGCCGAAAGGTTCGCACTTATGCTGGCCGTTGCAAAACGCAGAAACAATGCTGAAATATTTATAACTAGTACCGGAGCTTATAACTACGCCAGAATCTGTACCTGGCGAAATTACTATCTTAAACGCACTAAGACCCTTAAGGCCCGCTGGAACCGTCCAGTCATATGAACCGGTGTTTGGAATATTTGTAGCAATCTTTGGCGTCGGCAGGTTTCCGTGGGTCAAACGAATAGTTACCGTCGGAAGATTATTCATATTAGAGCCTGTCCATTTTATCGTATATGTCTCACCCGGAACAAGCTCTTCGTAGTTGGTTGGATAAAGAATTTGGATATATGGTTTCGCAACCGTACTAGCGGCCGGTTTAGAAGTCGCAGTACTGCTACTTTGCGCCTGAGTAGTCTTCGCAATAACATCAACAGAGCAAGGAACATTTATTGCCCAGCCGCCCGACCTCACGGTAACTGTAGCCGTCTTAGTTCCGGGAGTTGTAAAGGCTTTACGGCAGGTTGATGCGGTTCCCGCGCAGGCCCCGGACCATAAATACGTATATGCGCCCGTGCCGCCTGTGACATTGGTAAGAGTGAAAGTGGTATATTGCCCAACGTACATCCAGCCTGATGGCTCAGCAAAACAATAGGCATTTACACTAGCTCCCGTAGTTGCCGTCAGTGTGGCAGGTTGTTGCAACAGTGACTGAATTCCTGCCTGAAACTGGCTAAATAACGACGTGATACTAATAGCTTGCGCTGTTGACGCGCATCCAAAAAACAAAACCGCTGTTAATAAAACAGCTGACACCGAGAGTTTTCTAATACTCATGATACTTTTTTACTTTAATAAAATTTTAATATTAACTAATTGTACGCTCATCAAAACTAGCGTCAAGTGGATAAAAAAAGCAAAAAAAAGCCGCATATCGCTTAACGAGTTTACGGACCTGGCTTCGCGGAGATAGTCGGCGTCAACGGCTAGATATTGTCCGGATGCCCTGGAGGGAAAAGAGCCACTGTGGTGCGCTTGGCCGGGAAGTGCATGTGAACCACCCGCTCCTCTTCCCTTGTCTGGGCCTGGAGCGGTTCAATGACGCGCTTCAGCGGCCCATCGGAACAGGAGAACCAAACGCCCTGGCTTCTCTCGGTGAGAAGCCACCCAAGGGTCAGGACCACCTTCCCGTTGCCACCACTAGCAACACTCGCAATCCCTGCGCGACGGATGTGACCCGGCGGAATGGTCTCGAAGACGGCCTGACCGCCCTCAAATCCCATGAACCGGCCAAGCCCTTCCGCCGCCGCCACCATTACGTCTGTCTCTGCTGCCACCATCTCTGTGTATCTCCTTAGAACCTTGGAATGAACCAATCGAATACAATAAGATTATAGATTATTTTTTTGATAAAGTCAATGGTCTTGTTTTTGAAAATCCAACAGGTTAAAATATCTAATTAAATACATGGCAAAGTTTACACATTTACACGTTCACTCGCACTATTCCCTTTTGGACGGACTGCCAAAAATTGACGAGCTTTTAGATTACACAAAAGAATTAGGAATGGATTCTGTGGCGATTACCGACCATGGAGTTATGTACGGCGCCGTTGAGTTTTACAAAAAAGCAAAAGCAAAAGGAGTAAAACCAATTATCGGATGCGAAGTTTATGTAGCTTTTGAAAAACTGACAGACAAACGGCCAAATGTGGATTCCAAAAGAAACCACTTGATTTTGCTGGCAAAAAACGAGCAAGGTTATAAAAATTTAGTGAAACTTGTAACAATCGCCCAGCTTGACGGGTTTTATTATAAACCCAGAATTGACGAAGAAGTTTTGGAAAAATATGCCGAGGGCCTGATTGGGTGCTCCGCCTGCATACAAGGAAAAATTCCAAGATTGCTTTTGTCAAATAAATTTGAAGAGGCTGAAGAAACAGCCAAAAAATATGAAAAGTTTTTTGGCAAAGGAAATTTTTATTTGGAAATCCAGCACCACGCAAATATTCCCGAACAGGAATCGGCAAATAAAAAACTAATTGAGCTTTCAAAAAAAACCGGCATTGGATTAGTTGCCACAAACGACATACACTATTTACGAAAAGAAGATGCCGAAGCCCAGGATGTTTTGATGTTGATAAACACAGGGGCTGATGTCAACGACCCGGAAAGATTGTCTATGACGCAAGATAATTTTTCTATGTACAGTCCCGACGAAATGGCTGAGTTTTTTAAAGATACTCCAGAAGCAATTACAAACACGCAAAAAATTGCCGATGCCTGTGATTTTAAAATAGAATTGGGAAAAACAAAATTACCGGTGTTCCCTCTTCCGGAAGGAAAAACAGCCGAACAATATTTGGAAGAATTGAGCTGGGCGGGAATAGAAAAAAGATATGGGAAAGAAAATGAAAACCCAGAACTGAATAAAAAAGTTACAGAAAGATTAAAATATGAACTTTCGGTTGTAGCAAAAACCGGATTTGCCGGATATTTCTTGATTGTCCAAGACTTTGTAAACTGGGCAAAAACAAACCGAATTGTTGTGGGACCTGGCAGGGGCTCGGCCGGCGGTTCTATTATTGCTTACTTAACAAACATAACAAACGTTGACCCGTTAAAACACAATTTGCTTTTTGAGAGATTTTTAAACCCGGAAAGAATTTCTATGCCAGATATCGATATGGATTTTGCCGACAGAAGAAGAGACGAAGTTATCCAATATGTTGCCGGAAAATATGGAGCCGACCATGTGGCCCAAATTATTACTTTTGGAACAATGGCCGCCCGTGCTGTAATCCGCGACGTTGGCCGGGCTTTGCAATACACATATTCTTACTGCGACCAATTGGCAAAAATGATTCCAATGGGAATGGATTTGGCTGAAACTTTAGAAAAAGTTGATGAGTTTAAAGAAAAATATGAAAACGACGAACTGGCAACGAGGCTAATAAATTTGGGCAAAAAACTTGAAGGGGTCGCCCGGCACGCGTCCACCCATGCGTGCGGAGTTGTGATTTCAGCTGCGCCGCTAACAGATTCTGTCCCTCTGCAAAGGCCGAGAGATTCAGAAACCGGAGTTATTACGCAATTTGAGGGCCACAGCGTTGAAGATTTGGGGCTTTTGAAAATGGACTTTTTGGGTTTAAAAAACCTTACTATAATAGAAGATACTTTGGCGCGTATCTACGTTTTGCATAATAATTTAAAAATAGACTTAGATAAAATTCCAGACAACGACGAAAAAACTTTTGAACTCTTACAGCAAGCTTTGACCACAAGCGTATTCCAATTGGAATCTGACGGAATGAAAAGATATTTAAAAGAACTAAGGCCGAGCAAGTTTGATGACATAACCGCCATGGTTGCTTTGTACCGCCCGGGACCTATGCAATTTATCCCAGATTATATTGAAAGAAAACAGGGCAACCAGACAATTGAATATTTGCATCCCAAGCTTGAACCAATTTTAAAAGACACTTATGGCATTTGCGTTTACCAGGAACAGCTTATGAAAATCGCGCAGGAAGTTTGCGGATTTACTTTGGGCGAAGCCGATGTTTTGAGAAA
The DNA here is from genome assembly GCA_903885445.1 of Candidatus Staskawiczbacteria bacterium. GTDB lineage: Bacteria > Patescibacteriota > Minisyncoccia > Minisyncoccales > Staskawiczbacteraceae > XYD1-FULL-39-28. Next base: position 15,900 of record CAISIO010000026.1, on the reverse strand, counting down.
AGCTGTCGGTAAAAAAATTAAAGAGCTTTTGGACGCTCAAGAAACAAAGTTTATAAACGGAGCAATTGAAAATGGCGCGTCAAAAAAAGTTGCCAAAGAATTGTGGACATGGATTTTGCCATTTGCCCAGTACGGTTTTAACAAATCTCACTCGGCAGCTTACGCCACAATCGCCTACCAAACTGCTTATCTGAAAGCCCACTACCCTGTTGAATTTATGGCCTCGGTTTTAACTTCTGAAAGGAACGATGTTGAAAGAATTTCATTTTTGATTGACGAATGCAAAAAAATGGAAGTGGAAGTTTTGGCCCCAAACATAAATGAATCTTTAAAAAACTTCGCGGTTGTAGAAGGCAAAAAACAAATACGCTTTGGATTTTTGGCAATAAAAAATGTTGGCGCAAACATAGCAGAATCAATTGTTGAAGAAAGAAAAACAAACGGCCCGTATAAATCAATCGGAGATTTTATACACCGCGTAAAATCAAAAGACCTGAATAAAAAATCTATGGAGGCTTTGATAAAAGCCGGCGCGTTTGACGCATTTGCGGAAAGAAACCAGCTTTTGCAAAACTTGGAAAGAATGCTGGAAATTGCCAGAGAAAACGCCAAAAACGGGAACACAAAACAAATCGGTCTTTTTGCTTCAGCTAACGTAAAAATAAACAGCGACATAAAACTTGAACCGGCGACTCCGGCCACTGAATTTGAAAGGCTCGGCTGGGAAAAAGAATTGCTCGGCCTTTATGTAAGCTCTCACCCATTAAACAGCTTTAAAAAATTGTTCGCGTCGCGCGCAACTCCAATAATAAAAATTGACGCAAGCTTTGTAGACAAAAAAGTCATTGTCGGCGGACTGGTTTCTTCTATCAAAAAAATTATCACAAAAAAAGGACAGCCCATGCTGTTTATAAAACTTGAAGACTTAACAGGAAAAACCGAAGTTGTAATCTTTCCAAATCTCTTGGAAAGAAATCCAAGAGCGCTTGAAGAAAACAAAATCATTTTCGTAGCCGGCCGGGTTGACGACCGCAACGGAGAAATCAAAATAGTAGCTGACGACGCCCAAGAAATCTTAGTGCCTCGTGAAGCGTAAAAATTTTTCATAAATTAACAGCCCCGTTTTGCTATTTGCACATGCAGGTAGCAAAACGGGGCTTTGGTTTGCCCGACCTTTGTCGGGCGTGTGTTGGGTTGTCTGGTTAATTGCGGAACTTCTTAACCAGACGCGGACGATGGTTCAGCCGGTAGACAGCGATTTTGACGACATCGGTGCCGTCGCAATCGTGATCTTCCACGGCAAGCCATTCTTCGGCGACCATAAGTTCGTGAGAACTCGGGTCGCAGAAGACAGCGATGCGCAACCGCCTTTTGCGGTCGGGATCGCTGTAGTCCGCGATGAACGGCTCTCCAAACTCCTCCTCAAGCCAAGTCCAGGCTTGAGAATTGAGCTTAAAAGAGTCAAACTCATCGAACCCAACGGTGGTGTGGTTGTAACTCATTGGCGTCTCCTTGAGGGGGCAGGAACCGGTACCAGGACAACACGCCCTGGCAATGGTTATGTTCCTATTCGCCCTCTACTCTAGGATGCCACGCCAACCACTTAATGTACTATATTAGTTATAGCACATTAATATTGCCTTGTCAATAGTTTACTGCCCTATTCAAAGGTGGTAAGATTATCAAATATACAAAAACTAACTATATAAAATGGAACAAATAGAAAAAATAAGGCACTCGTTGGCGCACATTTTGGCAAGCGCGGTTTTGGAACTTTACCCTAAAACAAAACTGGGAATGGGCCCGGCAATTGATAATGGGTTTTATTATGATTTTCAGCTGCAAAAACCTTTGGAAGAAAAAGACTTGCAGGAAATTGAAAAAAGAATGAAAGAACTGATTTCCCAGAAGCTGAAGTTCGAGAAAAAAGATATAACAAAAAGAGTTGCCAAAAAATTGTTTGCCGTGCAACCGTACAAATTGGAATTGATAAAAGAACTGCCCGGAGAAAATGTTTCTATTTATACCACCGGCGAATTTGTGGATTTATGCAAAGGACCTCATATAAAATCTACAAAAGAAATTGCCCCTAACTCTTTTAAGCTATCAAAAACTGCCGGCGCTTATTGGAAAGGAAATGAAAAAAATAAAATGCTGACCCGCATTTATGGTTTGGCTTTTGAAACCGAAAAAGAATTAGCAGATTATTTGGCAATGATGGTGGAAGCCGAAAAACGCGACCACAGAAAACTTGGAAAAGAATTAAAGCTTTTTACTTTTTCAGAAATGGTTGGCCCAGGATTGCCCTTATGGCTTCCTAATGGAGCAATAATAATTGACGAGTTGGAAAAACTGGCAAAGGATACAGAACGGAAGGGCGGATATTCCATGGTTAAAACTCCGCACATTGCTAAAGAAATAATGTATAAAACATCGGGACACCTTCCCTACTACGCCGACACAATGTTCCCGCCAATGGTCTTACAGGAAGAAGGAAAAAAAGAAAAGTATTATTTAAAAGCAATGAATTGTCCGCACCATCACCAGATTTATGCTTTTGAGCCGAGAAGTTATCGCGACTTGCCGATAAGATTGGCAGAATACGGAGCTTGTTACCGTTATGAAAAATCAGGGGAATTATTCGGATTAATGCGAGTACGATCGATGCAAATGAACGATGCTCATATATATTGCACGGAAGAACAGTTTGCCGAAGAGTTTTTGGCTGTTATAAAAATATACCTTGAATACTTTAAAATTTTCGGGATTCAAAAATACGTAATGCGGTTTTCCACCCACTCAAAAGAAGGCTTAGGTAAAAAATATATTGATAACGCAAAGCTTTGGAAAAAAACCGAAGACATGGTGCGAAATGTTATACTAAAAGAAAAAATACCTTTTGTTGAAGTTAAAAACGAAGCTGCGTTTTACGGGCCGAAAATTGACGTTCAGGTTTGGTCAGCTATTGGCAGGGAGTTTACTTTGGCAACAAACCAGGTTGACTTTGCGGTACCCGAAAGATTTGGCTTAACTTATACCGATAAAGAGGGTCAGCAAAAAACTCCGATTTGCATTCACCGCGCTCCTCTTGGAACTCACGAAAGGACAATTGGATTTTTAATAGAGCATTATGCCGGGGCTTTTCCATTATGGCTGTCCCCTATTCAGGTTGCTGTCTTACCAATCGGAGAAAAACATTTTGAATACGCAAAAACCGTGAGGAACAAGTTAAGAGAAAATAATATCCGCGCAAAAATTACCGGACAAGAAAACGACACCTTGGGTAAAAAAATTAGAGAAGCTGAAATGCAGAAAATCCCAGTTTTGTTGATTATTGGAGACAAAGAAATTGCCGCAAACGCGGTTGCCGTGAGAGAACGGGGCAAGGGCGACACTGGGCAGATGCCAGTTGATAATTTTATTGCTAAAATAAAAGAAGAAATATTAAATAAGAAATAATATGCAAGAACTTTCCGAGGCCACAAAAAAATTAATCGCGCAATATGCGTTTGCAAAACAACGCGAGCTTCCAAGGCAAGGAGCTATCACAATACACGTTGACGAGGTTGCCCAAAAAGTTGCCGCTTTTTACGAACAGATAAGAACAATTGTTGACTGGAAAGAAGAGCACTTAATGCGCCGGGCGGCGATTATCAGGAAGCTGAAAAGAAAATTTTTTGACATGGAATTGAAAAACTTTTCAGATACCGGGAACGCTGCTGAATCTTTAGTTTTTGAACTGATAAGGGGCGGGCATTTTCCAAACGATAAAATTGAAGAATCAAAAATAGGCGATGTACAGAGAGCCATAAACAAGTACGTTTTTATATTAAAAAATAATCCGGAAAACAAGGAAGGGAAAGCCGGCCTTAATTTTTATAACTGGATAATAGATGTTTGCGCCTGCGAAATTGAAGAAACCCTAGTTCCTGCCATAAAAGAAATGGCGTTGATAAATTATATGTTTGAGGCGATGAAGGAAAAAATCAAGGTTTCTGATAAAATTTATAACGCAGGGTTGCTCAAAAAAGAGTTTACTTATGTGCAAATTTACATTGCAGTCTGCCTGGCGCTTTTCAAATTAGACAAACCGATAATCAGCTATAATTTAATTAAATATAGATACCCTGATTGGAGTAAGGCTGACGAAAAATTAATTTCTGATATTGCGCAAAAGATATTCAGGATCTGGCAGAAAATAGAAGAAGATTTGGAGAATCCGATGGGAAATAAATTTTATAATATCTGCGAAAAATATGATACGCCGTATTTATTAATGGGCGACATTTTGGCCATAAATGATCCGGCAGAGATGGGAAAAGAAATTTCCGACCCGTCTGTTTTGGAAAACCTCATTAAAGACGTCTATTCGAAAAGATTGGCCACCTTAAAATCCAGAATTTCCAGGGCTGCTGTTTATTCAACTATTTCTATTTTCGTTACAAAAGTCTTGTCTTTGGTGCTCTTGGAAGTCTTAATAGAAAGAGTTTTTTTCAAGGAGAATCCGAACCTGACGGTACTCATATCAGACGTTTTAATTCCAACGGTTTTGATGTTCCTTATAGTTTCTGGCATAAAACGACCGTCTAAAAAGAATTTGAATCTGGTAACCATGGAAACAATGAAAATCGCTTACAAAAAAGAGGGCACCGACACATACGAAATAAAACCAAGCAGAAAAAAGGGGTTCGTGATGAAATTTATTTTGTCGCTTGTATATGTTTTGTCGGCTTTTATAACTTTCGGCGCCATATACTATGCTTTGCACCATTTCAACTTCCCCATCACCTCGATTGTCATAGACGTCATATTCATCGCCGTTATCTTGTTTGCCGGAACCGCGCTTTCAAAAAGGGCGCAGGAACTGACAATGGAAGATGAAAAGGAAGGTTTTATCGGATTTTTATCAGATGTATTCTTTTTACCGGTGCAGGGCCTGGGCAGATGGATTTCCAACAAATGGAAAAAATACAACGCGCTTGCCGCGTTGTTCAATGCTTTGATAGATATGCCATTTTCTGCTTTCGTGGAATTCATAGAAAAATGGAGATACTTCATCAAAGACAAAAAAGAAGAAATAAGATAGAAAGTAAAAAAGCGATTCTTTACCAAATCGCTTTTTTGTTGTAGAATTACCTTTATAAAACATGAAAAAATACCACGTAATTATATTTGGCTGCCAAATGAATATTTCTGACGCGGAAAGGGTTTCTGCTGTTTTGGAAAGTATGAAGTATAAAAATACCACAAATATAAACGGAGCAGATTTAATTGCGGTGGTAATGTGCTCTATAAGGCAATCAGCTGTTGACCGCGTTTATGGAATCATAGAAAAGCTTAAAAAATCAAACAAAAAACCTTTGACTATATTAACAGGCTGCGTTTTAAAAAAGGACAAAAGAGCTTTTACTGATGGCTTTGACTACGTTATAGACATAAAAGACATCAAAAAAATTCCCGCCATCATAAAAAAATCCAAAACAAAGACCACAGATGATTATTTTGATATCACGCCAAAGTACGCTTCGAGAAATTCTGCCTATATCCCAATTATGACGGGATGCAATAATTTCTGCAGTTATTGCGTTGTGCCATATACCAGAGGAAGAGAAATTTCCCGCCAGGCAGAAGAAATAGTCACTGAAACAAAAAATCTTGTAAAAACTGGTTATAAAGAAATTTGGCTGCTTGGCCAAAACGTGAACTCATACAAAAACAAACAAATTAACTTTCCAAAACTTTTAAAAATAGTAAATGATGTTCCCGGAGATTTTAAGCTTAACTTTACCTCCAGTCACCCAAAAGATTTCTCCGACGAGCTGATAGATGCAATGACAAAATGCGACAAGCTGTCCATGGATTTAAATTTACCGATTCAATCGGGAGACGATGAAATCTTAAAAAAAATGAACCGGCCGTATACCGTCACTCAATACAAAAACCTAGTTAAAAAAATCCGAAAGGCGTTGCCAAAAATCAGGCTCTCAACTGATATTATCGTCGGGTTTCCAGGAGAAACCAGGAAACAATTTAATAACACCTTAAAAATATTAAAAGAAATCGGTTATGGCGTGGCGTTTATAAATAAGTATTCTGCGCGCGCAGGAACAGCCGCCGCCAAAATGAAAGACGATGTTCCTTGGGTGGAAAAAAAGCGCCGTGAAAAAATTTTAATTGAGCTGACAAATGGATAAGCTAATTGTAATCTTGGGGCCGACAGCATCCGGAAAAACCGGGCTGTCTATAAAACTCGCCAAAAGATTCAACGGCGAGGTGGTTTCGGCTGACTCAAGGCAAATATACCGCGGAATGGATATTGGAACCGCCAAACCGCTAGATCTTGAGGGTGTTAACCATTGGATGCTAGATATTAAAAATCCAAACGAACTTTACGCTGTTGCTGAATACAAAAAAGATGCCGTAGCCGCTATAGAAGATATTATAAGCAAGGGCAAAACTCCGATTTTGGCCGGCGGAACCGGGCTCTATATAAAAGCTGTCGTAGACAATCTTGATATCCCGAAAGTGGAAGCCGACCCGGTTTTACGCCAAAAAATTGAAAAAGATTTGGAAAAGTACGGCATAGATTATGTTTTTAAAAAACTGATAAAACTCGATCCTGAAGCGGCCTATATTATAGACCCTAAAAATCCGAGAAGAATTATAAGGGCGCTGGAAGTTACACTTTTAACCAAAAAACCATTTTCCGCTCAAAGAAAATTAGGCTGCCCCTTATTTAATGTTTTAGAAATTGGAATCGATACGCCTAAAGAAGAATTAAAAAAAAGAATAGAGAAACGAGTTGACCAAATGATTGGCGCGGGTTTAGTTGAAGAAGTAAAAAGTTTGATAAACAAATACGGAAAAAACCAGCAGGCTTTTGATGCTATCGGATACCGGGAAATAATAAACTTTTTGGATAATAAAATAACATTAGAAGAAGCATTAGAGGAAATAAAAATTGACACTTGGCATTATGCAAGGCGGCAAATGACCTGGTTTAGAAAAGATAAAAGAATTTGCTGGATAAAAAGTCCGACAAAAGCAGAGAAACTAGTGAAAAAATTCCTATAAATAAAAATCGCCTCTTTCTAGGCGATTTTTATTTTTTATAATAACTTTTTGAGCAGTTCCTGGACTTTTTCCGGCTTGGCGGTCCCTCTGGTTGCCGACATCACCTGCCCCGCCAAAAATTGAAGAGAAGCTGCCTTGCCCTTCCTATAGTCCTCAACTGCTTTCTCGTTCTTGGCTATAACTTCGCCTATTATTTTTTCCAATCCTGACTCGTCCGACATCTGCCCCCAATTATTTTCATCAACAATCTCGGAAGGATCAGATCCTGTGTTGAACATATCCTCAATCACCATTTTTGCGACCTTGCTTGAAATCTCGCCCTTGTAAATCATTTTTATAAATTCGGCAAAATTTTCCGGAGTAATTTTAAATTCCACCTCAACAAATTCTTTTCCAGACAATAGTCCCTGAATATCTGATATTAAATAATTTGCAACAAGTTTTGAGGCTTTTTTGTGAGCCTCTCCTTTCTCTTCCTCCGCGGTCCATTCTTCAAATTCCGAAACCACTTTTTCGTAATATCCGCTTAGATCTTTATTGGCCACAAAAAACTCAACTGAGGCTTCGTCTAGTCCAAACTCCTTTTTAAATCTTTCTCTTTTTTGTTCAGGTAACTCTGGCATAGTTGTTTTTATGTTAATAATATAGTCTTTTTCAAAATGCAAAGGCGGCAAATCCGGCTCAGGAAAATATCTGTAGTCGTGCGCCTCTTCTTTTTCTCTTTGCGAAAAAGTAATTTCCTTCTTGTCGTGCCAGCCGCGCGTTTCCTGAACAACTTTTCCGCCCGATTCCAAAACCTCCTCTTGCCTTTTAATTTCAAAATCAACAGCTTTTTCAACGACCTTAAACGAGTTTAAATTCTTAATTTCAACCTTAGTTCCCAGTTTTGAATTTTTGCTTATGCTTATATTAACCTCAACCCGCATCTGACCTTTTTCCATATCGGCATCGGAAACTCCTAAGTATCTAAAAATCCGTTGCAACTCTTCCGCAAATGCCTTGGCCTCTTTCCCTGAGGTTATATCAGGCTCTGTTACCAACTCCATTAAAGGAATTCCGGCCCGATTTAAATTTACTAAAGAATAATCAGCTCCTTCAGGATGCGCCAAGCTTCCTGTGTCTTCCTCTAAATGAATTCTCGTAATTCTTATTTTTCTTCCATCTATTTCCAAATAGCCTCCGGCGCACAATGGCTGGTCATACTGGGAAATCTGGTAGCCCTTGGGCAAGTCAGGATAAAAATAGTTTTTCCTGTCAAATTTAGAATCTTCGGCAATTGTTGAATGCAAAGCCAGCCCGGTTTTTATAACCTTTTTAATCGCCTCTTCGTTTGCCACCGGCAGGGTTCCGGGCTGTGCGGTGCAAACCGGGCAGATATTATAATTCGGCCGCTTTTCATCCGGGTCATTTTTGCACGAGCAAAACATCTTTGAATTTGTTTTTAACTCTGCATGAATTTCCAATCCAATTGTAGGTTTATATGCCATAATTATTCGACTCCCCTTTTAATAATTTAAATCCTTTTTTAATACTTTGCAATGCTTCGGGGCTAATCTGCTGGACATTGGGAATTTCCTTTTCGGAAATCCATTTATATTCTGAATGGTCTTCTGGATTTATTTTTATATTCTCAATCGGGTCTATAAATTTAGCGAAATAATCGACTTCTATTGAATGAGAACTTTTTATATTATTTACATATGTAAATACATTAAACGGATCTCCAACTGAAACATTCATGGCGTGCTCCTCGAGAATTTCTCTTTTTAAACCTTCCACAATATTTTCTCCGAATTCAATGTGGCCGCCTGGTAACTCAAAAACTCCAGGGAGAAACTTTTTAGTTTCGGCTCGTTTAGGTAAAAATAATTTTTCTTCGCCATCAAATTCTTGATGAATAAAGGCGCAAGCCGTTATAACTTGATTTCCAACCGCAGGAATTTCGCTGTCGTGCGATACAATTGCCATTTTATTTTCTTTCTAAAATTACAAAAGAATAATCAAATGCGTTTTTTTCGTCGGCTTTAAAATCAGCTCTTTTTACTTCATTCCATTCTGTTAAATTTACTTCCGGGAAATATGTATCTCCTTCAGGGCTTGCGTGCACATAGGTTAGATATAATCTTTGGGCCAAGGGTAAAAATTGCTTATAAACCGACGCTCCTCCGCAAATCATAACTTCTGGAATGTCTTTCGCCATTTCCACAACTTCTTCAATTGAATGAGCCACCACGCAATTTTCCGGCGGAACATAGTTAGGATCATTGTTTAAAATGATATGCTTCCTGTCTGGCAAAGGTTTTTCGCCAATAGATTTAAAAGTATTCAAACCCATAACCACTGTTTTATTCAGCGTTTGTTCCTTAAAATATTTAAAATCAGCGGGCAAATGCCATGGCAACTGGTTTTTGTTTCCTATTACTCGGTTTTCTCCGACTGCCGATATCATTGAAATCATATAAGTTTTATTTTTATCTCTTTAATTAATTTTTGATTTATTATCTCCGGCGCTAGCATATTTCCTTTTTCCAAACATTCTATAACCTTAAAATCCTTCGGAAATTCTTTCGCCGCCAGTAAATATGAATCTAATGCGCTCCTTAAATGATTTTCGTCTTTCTCGTGTATGTCCTGTTTCTTGCTGTTTCCAAGGTAAGCTTCTCTTTTTTTCTGTTTCTCTTTATTTATTATATTATGGGCAAGCTTTAAGGAAAATTCGGGCGATGTTTTTAATATAAACGTGTAGTCGGGCTTTGGTATGCCGAATATATTGTATTCTAGATTATACAACCAATTAACATATTTTTTCCACTCTTTTTTGTTTTCCACCATCTTGCCTCCCTGGTGCCCCAAATTTGAAACCGTGTACCGGTCCGAAACAACTATTTTGCCTTCTGCCAGCCATTTCTTTATTTTAAAGCTTGCGTCATATCTGTCGCAAGAAAAGAAAATCGAGGCGATATATGGACTAACCTCTTCTGATGTACCGTACTTCCCGTTTAAATAGTCATCAACCATCGCAGATGACCTTTCGCCGTGCTGAGGAAAATCAATTTTTTCCACTTCATATCCTTCTTTTTTAAAATAATCAGCCAATAAATCTGTCTGTGTCGCCTTTCCGCATCCGTCAATTCCTTCAAAAACAAAAAATTTACCTTTTTTCACTGTATTAAAATATTTTCCAGCTCTTTTATGCTATGGACTAAATAATCAGGCTTAGTCGCTTTCAAATTTCCCTCCGTACAAAACCCCCAGGTCACGGCGATTGTCTTTATTCCCGCTTGCCTTCCAACCTCTACCTCATGGTTGCTGTCTCCTATAAAAACCGTTTCCTCCTTTTTCAAACCATTTCTTCTCATCAGCTGTTCTATTACCTCTCCTTTGTCGTGCACTTTAACGGCTAATTCGTCAAAAACGCTTTCCAAGCCAAACCTCTTCACTTCTGGAAAAATTGTTTCAGGGGGATCAGAGCTTAAAACCACCATTTTAAAACCCTTCCTTTTTAGCTTTTTTATGAGCTCTACGATTCCCGCAAAAGCCTCCGATTCAGGGCAATCTTCCCTCGCGATTACCTCATGATATATTTTCTGCTCATTTTCCAGCGTCAAATCCGGATAATATTTTTTCCAGAAATTCATATACGGCTGCTCCCAATTTTCCTTAAGCTCCTGCACCGATATTCCATTTCCTCCAAGCCCCTCCATCATCCTGTTAATCACCCACAAATGAGATTGAATAGAATCTTTTATTACCCCTGCCCAATCAAAAATAATGCCCTTAACCATGCCTTATATTTTCTTAATTGCTTCAATATACTAAAAAACAGCTCTAATTTCAAGCTGTTTTTCAATATCAAATCTGTTTTTCTTTTTGCTCGGTTGTCACTCTTCCTCCCTGCCATTGGCCTTTGTAAAGATTGGATTCTCCCGCAACTTCCGAAAACATTATATGCAACACGCGAGCTCCCATTTCCAGATCAAAAGGTTCATCCCTGAAATTATATATTCCCATGGATAGTTCTCCGCAATATCCAGGAGGCACCTGTCCGCCGAATATATATACTCCCGATCTGAACAAGGTTGACCTTGGCGTTGAAATGGCCAAAAGATTATTTGGCATATTTACCTTCTCGATTGTTTTCATTAAATAATAAACTTTGGGCTCTAACGATACCCTAACCGTCTTTCCCTCTTCAAATTTTGCGACAAGTTCCATCTTCGGCGTCTCGCGCTCTGTTACTCCCATAAAACCTTTTCCGGAAATTTTATACAACTCTCCCAATCTTATATCAAAACCCGCTCCTTCGGGCGTCGTCATCTCGCGTTCGCAAAGACCTTCCATTAGCTTCTTTTCTTTCACTAACTCCAATAATTGTTTTGCTCCAATAAACATAGTCTTTAAAATTAATTAATTTGTTTATCTTTTTGGACGAAATCCTTCCAATCTTTAGTGACTATTCCCCCCACCGGAGTAAGTTCCGCTTTAATCGCAGGATGCGATTCATAGCCGACAAGCTCCACCATTTCAGGCCTGAAGTCGTCTATTTCTTTTAGATTTGGGTCTATTTTGATTGTCGGGAACGGCAAGGGCTCGCGTTGCAATTGTTCTTTTACAGCATCCAAATGATTTTCATAATAGTGGATATCGCCGAAAGTATGGATAAACTCGCCAGGTTGATTTCCGGTTATCTTGGCCAAAATTATTGTCAGCAAAGCGTAACTGGCAATGTTAAAAGGCACTCCCAAAAACACATCGCACGAACGCTGGTATAATTGAAGCGACAATTTTCCTCCGTTGGTATTTATTTGAAACATATTGTGGCAAATTGGAAAACGGCATGCTTCTCCGGGAGAAGCCATTTCATAAAGATATTCCGGGTTCCAAGAATTAACTATGGCGTTGTGGGCGCTTTTATCTTTACGGACAGTTTCCACCAGCCACTTTAATTGGTCAATTGTTCTATCGGTTTTTGTCGGCCAATGGCGCCACATATCTCCATAAACATGCGGCAAGTCTCCGTGCTTTATCGCAAATTCATTGTCTGTTGCTATCTTCGCTATAAATTCTTCCTTTGTCATCTCCGGCTCAAGCCCCTTATTTATTTTTTCACGGTAAATACGGTAAGGATAGTCATCCCAAATGTGAACGTTGTTATCAACAAGGTATTTTATATTTTTCTGCCCACTGATAAACCAATAAAGTTCCTGCAAAACTCCTTTCCAATAAACTTTTTTAGTGGTTAATAAAGGAAATCCTTTTGACAAATCAAATCGAAACTGCTTGCCGAAAAGGCTGTAGGTCTTAACGCCTGTGCCGGCGTCAACCTGCTCAACGCCCTTGTCTATGAGCTCCTGCATTAAATTTAAATATTGATATTCGGGATGACTTGTATTTAATTTTGGCTCTTCGATTATTTTACTGGTTGCGGTTCCATTTAATAATTCTTCGCCCACCAGGTTTCCTTCATATTTCCTGATCTTCATTCCCCTTTTTTCGGCCAACTCGCGCGCTTCATTTTCCTCCTCGTGTTTTTCTCCGCCAGTCTGGATGCGCTTATATTCAGTTACATACACAACCTCGCTAATGCCGGCGTTATTAAACGCCTTCATGCAGTCATAACAAGGAAAAAGCAGGGAATAAGCAGTCGCTCCCCGCAATCGTGTCGGGTCCTGGGCGTTTATAATTCCGTTCATTTCCGCATGGGCCCCGCGGCACCGGCGTAATTTTTTTGTAATTGGGTCGCCGTCAACTTTCGCGCAACCGGCTTCTAAGCAGTGATAATCGCCTTCTGTCGGACCGTTGTAACCTAAAGATATTATCCTGTGATTTTTATCAACAAAAACAATGCCGGCTTCATGGAATTTACAGGCCGTTCTTTTGGAGACAATTGAAGCCAGGTTCATAAATGTTTCATCCCAGCTCAATCTTTTTGTTTTTGGATTAGATATGCTTGGCATATTTTTATTTATATAATAATTATAGGTGTCTACATTCTACCACTTTGCCAAAATAAAAATCAAGGACTTTTAATCCTTGATTTTTAAAAATTCCGTGTGATTATTCCTTTACCTCCACCCCCATATTTTTTGCTGTGCCGGCGATGATTTTAATCGCTTGCTCTACGTCTGTTGTGTTCAAATCGGGCATCTTTTTGATCGCAATTTCTTTTAACTGGGCTTTGGTAATTTTTCCAACTTTTGTTTTGTTGGGAGTCCCGCTTCCCTTTTCAATTCCAATCGCTTTTTTAATCAATTCTGCCGCCAAAGGGGTTTTCAATTTGAAAGTGTAAGACCTGTCCTTGTAAATTGTAACCTCGGCTGGAATTGTGTAGCCAATCATTGCCTGGGTTGCTGCGTTAAACTTCTGACAGAACTCGGCGATATTTAATCCGTGCTGGGCTAATGCCGGTCCGATTGGAGGCGCCGGCGTTGCTTTACCCGCAGGAATCTGTATTTTTACGACTGCTTTTAATTCTTTTGCCATTTTATTTGCGAGCTACAAGTTAGCAGATAAGATATAAATATAATTCCTGCAACTATCACTCGATTTAATTTTTAATCAACTTTTTTTATTTGTAATGAATCCAACTCAACCGGCGTGTCTCTTCCAAACATATTAACCAAAACTTTAATCTTTCCCCTTTCTTTATCAATTTCAGAAACTTTTCCTTCAAAATCTTTGAACGGCCCGTCAATAATTTTAACTGTAGCTCCAATTTCAAAATCAATTGTGAACTCCGGCTCTGATAATTCCATTCTTTTCATTAAGTCGGCTATATCGGCAGCAGATACCGGGATAGGCGTAGTGCCTGCTCCCAAAAATCCTGTTACTCTTGGGGTGTTTCTGACAACATACCACGATTCATCGGTAACCACCATTTGGACCAAAACATATCCTGGATAAATTTTTTCTTCAACTGTCTTCCTTTTTCCGTTTTTAATCTTTATCTTTTTTTCCTTCGGCACCATTACGTTAAAAATTGTATCTTCCATGCCCAAACTCTCAATCCTTTGCTTAAGATTTTTCGCAACTGCATCCTCATATCCTGAGTAGGTATGAATTACGTACCAATTTTTTTCTTGTTCTATGACTTGTTTTGGCACCCCAGTAGAAGAATTTTGACAGCCTGCGGGGAAAAACTTTTACCCTGAGACTTTTAAAATTCTTTTATTATTTTAATTTCCCCCGTAGTTACGAATCAGTCAAAATTCTCTACGGGGTAGCCCTGTAGTGAAATTTTGCTTTTCGTAACATTTTGCCAAAAGTAAAATGGCTACAAAATTTCTACTACTGGGGCATATTTACTTTAAAACGAAACTCTTAATAATTGATGTAAAAATATAATCTAGGCCTCCTAAGAATAAGGCTGCCACAATAACTACTCCTAACACAATCATTGTGTATCTCAAAATATCTTTTTGTGAAAGCCAGCTTACTCTCTTCATTTCAACTAAAACCTCTTTAAAAAATAAATTTATTTTTTGTGATATTGTCATTTATCGTTGGTTCTTAAAATCCCGCCTTGGCGGGACTATTTATATTTATACTTCCATAATAGCCGAATGCAAACCAAATGTCAATATTAAAATCCAATACCAGCTGACATCAAACTTTTTGCCATCTTTTTTTGAATTTCTTGCCTTGCTTCATTCAAACATTGCTTTAAAAATTCCTGCTGTTTTTCTATTACCAAATCCGGATTTAATTTTATATCTTCAACAGCAAATTCTCCATTCATTTCAATCGTAATCCCATTTCTTTCAACGACAACTTTTTCTTTTTTTAGGCTGTCTTGGAGTTTCTTTAACTCCGCAATTTTTTTTAATTGATCTAACATGTTATTATTGCACCGTGTGAGTTAATGATTCTAATGGATATTTTTTACCAGAAAAATAATCTTTTACCATTTTTTTTATATCTACATCGCGCAAAGTTTTGGCATCCATAGCGTATATTTCCTCCGGCGTGAACCATTTAGTTTCTGCAATTTCATTTTCCCAATATTTGCCCTGGTCCTTTGAAATATTACCAATAAAAATAAACTTCAATCCGTGGTGACCAGCCTCGGCGCCCGACGCCTTAGATAATGAATAAGTACCCAATATGTTTTTAGGTTCAAAATCAAATCCTGTTTCTTCTTTTACTTCTCGCACAACTGCTTCAAAAGGATTTTCGCCAACTTCAAGCCACCCCGCAGGATGATTCCACATCCCCTTCGCTGACGGCTTCATTTCCTTCACCAACAAAATCTTGCCATTATTTTCAATAAGTGCGCCGACGACTCCGAATGTTTGTGTGAAAAATCTTTTTATCATTTTAAATATCTATATTCTTTGCAGCTTTCGCATGCGTCTGTATAAACTTTTTTCTTGGTTCTACCTCCTCGCCCATTAAAATATCCAAAGTTTTGTCTGCCTGATGAGCGTCTTCAACCGAAACCTGCAACAAAGTTCTGTTTTCCGGATTCATTGTTGTTTCCCAAAGCTGTTCGGGATTCATTTCTCCCAAACCTTTATATCTCTGAATCGAAGCAGAAGTTTTGCCGATTTCCTTTAATATCTTGTCCCTTTGTTCGTCGGAATACGCATAATGAGCGTTTTTTCCGAAAGAAATTTTGTACAATGGCGGCTGGGCAATATAAATGTGGCCGGCGTCAACAACCGGCCTGAAATGCCTGTAAAAAAATGTTAAGAGTAAGGTGCGAATATGAGCTCCGTCAACGTCGGCATCGGTCATAATTACAATTCTGTGATATCTTAATTTTTCAATATCAAAGTCTTCGCCAATCCCGGTTCCCATGGCAATAATTAAGGCTTTAATTTCTTT
>CAISIO010000025.1 GCA_903885445.1 Candidatus Staskawiczbacteria bacterium | reverse complement strand
CGATCTACAAAGGATAATTTAAAATTATGATTTTAAAATCACTGTTGTCTGTTAATTATATTTTTTGGCTAATTGCTTCGGCAATATTTTTTGCCGTCGGAGAATTTTTGTCTAAAAAATTCGCATTAAGTCCAAGGATATTTTATGTTGTTTTTATACTGATAGTATATTGTATAGCAGAACTTTTGTGGTTGCCGGCTATTATGCAAAAAAACCAGCTTTCTGTGGTTGGAACAATGTGGTCAGTTATGGGTTTATTGGCAACAATTTTGATTGGAGTTTTAGTATTCAAAGAAAAGTTAAGCATGGTTGGAGTTTTAGGAATAGCATTCGCATTTATCTCCATTATTCTTTTGTCTTCAACCTAACCGACAGGCGGGAAAAATAAAAAGCGCTAATTATCGGCGCTTTTTATGTGTTTATCTCTCTATTGACTAATGACTAAACTTATTTTAAGATTTAAACACGTTTTAAATAACGTTTTCGACCTTTCACAATCTATAAGGAGAATAAGGTGAACTTTAAATTTACCAGAACTTGGGCCATCCGCAACCTCGCGAATATGATAACAACGTTGGGAATTATGCTCTGTTTTGTTACCCAGGGTGTGATTTATGCGCATCCGGAAGGCATGCTATTGCTACTTGTATTGGCGTCGTTAGTGATAGCGACCGATTGGATTGACGGGCTGGTAGCTAGATACTTTGAGACGCACGGGTACCCGGGTAGCGTAAGTGACGTGGGTAAGTTTTTAGATCGCTTCAGGGATAAGGACTTCCAACTTACGTTTTTCTTTTATCTCATATGGCACCCGGGAGTTGGTTATAACTTAAAATGGGCATTTTCCCTTCTAATAGTTTCCGAGTTCATTTTACTGGCGACATTATTCGTAGGAGCGAAAAGAAAGGCGGATGTATCGGCAGTTAAGTGGGGTAAGTGGAAAATGGTCTTAGAATGTGTCACAATTTTGGCCTGTTTGGCAAATTTGATAGCTCAAGAGCACGGTATAAAAGCTCTGTCCGGGCTAACCTACCTTTTGCTTGGTATAGCGATGGTTTCGCTCGGATTTGCTATTATGAGCATCAAAAAACACGTGGCAGACTGCCGCGAGTCTATGAAATCATAACCTCCTTTCGTTTTCATATCGGATGCGCCTCGCCTCCGATTTTTTTATTGTTTTTTATTCTTCGCGCGCTATGGCGATTCCCCAAATTTGTTTGGCTCCGGCTTGGCGCAGAGTTTTTGCGCATTCTTCCATGGTTGAACCGGTAGTGTAAACGTCATCAACCAGGAATATTTTTTTGCCGGTTAGCTCGGCTGGGTTTTTGACTGAGAAAGCATTTTCTAGGTTTTTTTCTCTTAGCTCCTTGGATAATTCCATTTGTGGCTCTGTCGATTTTATTTTTACTAGATTATTTGAAATTATTGGGATTTGCAAAACTTCTGATAATTGTTTTCCTAATTCTTCCGCTTGATTATAGCCACGGGCTTTAAGCTTTTTCTTTTCTAAGGGAACAGGTATCAAGACTCCATTTTCCCAAATTTCATCAGTATTTTTACCAGAAAGCAGAAAATGCTCAATTAAAACACTGGCTAAGGTTTTGGCTAAATCTTTTAAATAGGGCTGATATTTAAATTGGTAGATTAGTTTTCTCGTTAACTGTTTTTCTTTGTAGGGCAGCGCAAAATAAAGGCCACTAAGTTTTTTATCGCGGCATTTTGGGCATTTACCGGACTCCGCATTTGGCGGGAGGCGAAGTGGCTTTGTACCGCAAAGACAATAGTCGAAT
>CAISIO010000024.1 GCA_903885445.1 Candidatus Staskawiczbacteria bacterium | reverse complement strand
ATATTATGCCTATAATTATAATGAAAATAATAAGCGGTGTAGACATTTGTGGAGTAGTTGGTTGCGCAGGGGTTGTTGGTTTTTTATGAGGAGTCGGATGATCAACAACTATTTGTCTGGCGCTCACCGGACAACATTTATCGCAAATTATAGCGAATTTTGTGCAATCAATTGCAGGACACCCACCCACCCCGCTTACAATTGCCTGCGCTTCTGTGGGACAAGTTGCCGGATACGTTACTCCATGAGCAACAACTGGCGCCAAGATAAATATTAGAAATAAAAATAAAAATTTTTTCATAATTATTTTGATAAATATGTATTTAATGCGTCTAGTAATGATGATTTATCTTGGCTGGTCATTCCATGGCCAAGAGCTGTATCAAGCATTTGTAAAAGTATATCTTTTGTTATTTTTTTACAACAAGCGCTGTAAATATTTGCATATTTATTTGCATCAATACTACTGCATCCGCCAGCCGCATTTACAATTGCTGTTGCAGTTGAATCGCATGCTATCGTAGTTGTCGGAGTTGATGTCGGCGTAGGTGTGGGGGTTGGCGTTGGTGTGGGAGTAACATTATTACTAACATAAACAGTGAGTGTATCCTGATGCTGAAAAAGCCCGTTTGTTGGGTCGTTGCATGAAATGTTATAAACTTTATTGCTGTACAGTGCCCCTGTAAATTGCTGTCCGTTGGTGGTAAATTGCTTCCAGCTCCAATCGCCGGTCGCAGTACAACGTATATCGGAAGACGGATAATTAGAACTCCATGCCAAAAGCAAATTGGTTCCATAGGGAACAGTAATTGTTCCTGACTGTCCGTTGCCAGTGAGAGTTATTTGGTATTTGTCTTCGATATGCACATCACTGTTGGGCGCGCCTCCCCCCAAGCCAACTGTAACCGGTATTGTGGTGTGCGCTTCTTGCCCATTCCATGTGCATGAAAGTAGAAGCGTATAGCTGGCATTTCCGCCCTGAACATTTGCTTTTTGACTGCCAGAAGCTCCGGAAAGCGAACCCGACCAGCCAACCGGCCCTGGCGCACCTTGCTCAGGAGCTTGACCAGCATAACTGCTGCCTGCCGTACATTGCGCACCTTGCTTATTCGCAGACCAAGCGACATCAATAAAGGTTTCTTGCCAATAACCTGCGGAAGAGGTTCTAGTGCCAAAATTAAAAGGGAGATTAAGCGATGTTTGTCCGTTTGCAGTCAACGTAACTGACAGCGGTGTAGACGCTGAAACGGTTGTATCAACAGTTCCAGACGTTGCGGCAGTCGCTGAATCCGAAACGCCAACATGAACTGTGGCAGAACCCTGGTCGCATGAAATTGTAAAATCTTCTGCAGAATTAATCGGACCAAGCTCCACATGTCCTGTTGGTGTTTGGCTTTTGCCATTCCAGCCCAAACTGTCTTCGCCTCCCGAACCAGTGCATTTTGCGTCAGAGTAAGCAGTACCCGATTTCCAAGTTAGCCATACAAGGCTGCCAGGTTTTACAGTAATTGAAGATGCCATTGAAGCATTTGCCCAAATTCCAATTTTATCAGGAGTTGCAAAGTCATCCATCTTTGGCCCAACGTCAACATATGCCGGAGGCGGCGCTACGTCGTTAATGACTGGACATCCCTCACATGACGGCGCCTGAGCCAGAATAAATCCAAAACCGGGTGCCGCTAAAAAAGCAACGACAAAAATAATAAAAAAGATTTTTTTCATAATAATGCTATTAAATTATTTAATTATACACCATGTAGAAAAAAATAAACAAGCAAGTTACCAACACCCATATCAAAAAACCACCTCAATTAAAAGGTGGGGGAAAACAGGCAAAGGAATTTGAACTGAAAACGTTAAAGTTAGAACCAATTTTCCCGACTAAAATGTTCTAAAATCTACGATGCGCGGGCGAGGGGATTTGAACCCCTGATCTCCTCCGTGACAGGGAGGCGTCTTAAACCAGGCTGGACTACGCCCGCAAAATTAATTAAATTTTCAACTGTGTGTCGAGGGTGGGAGTCGAACCCACGACCTTGGCGTTATGAATGCCACGCTCTTACCAACTGAGCTACCCCGACTTAT
>CAISIO010000023.1 GCA_903885445.1 Candidatus Staskawiczbacteria bacterium | reverse complement strand
TGCGACAGGGGGTATTTGCGAAAACGCATCAAAAATACCGGGGTTTTGATTATTGACGAAATCTCTATGATTAAGGCGTCGCAGTTTGAGACGGTAAATAAAATTTGCCAGTATATAAAACGGGTGGCGCGACCTTTTGGCGGCCTTCAGGTTGTGTGCTCGGGCGATTTTTTCCAGCTGCCGCCGGTTT
Source organism: Candidatus Staskawiczbacteria bacterium (assembly GCA_903885445.1). GTDB lineage: Bacteria > Patescibacteriota > Minisyncoccia > Minisyncoccales > Staskawiczbacteraceae > XYD1-FULL-39-28. The sequence continues at coordinate 36,418 of CAISIO010000023.1, read as the reverse complement.
TCAAAAATGAAAAGCCGGCTGACGAATCTCAGGGCAAACTTTTCAGCCAGGAACAGGAAAAGCAAAAATTTGTCACTGATTCTGCGGCTTGGAAAAGTTTGGAAATGAAAATTTGCTACTTAGACGAACAGCACAGGACAAAAGATAAAAAACTGCACAAAATTTTAAATCATATTAGAGACAACGAAGCTGAAAAATCCAAAGCGCTGTTGTATGATGTTGTTAAGAATGCGAAAGATTTGAAAAAAGTTTTCACCAAATTATACACGCATAATATAGATGTAGACAGCATAAATTATTCTGAATTAGATAAAATAAAAGGCAAAGAATATTACTACCAGATGTCGTCGCGCGGAAATCCGGTTGTTGCTGATATTTTAAAGAAAAGCTGTTTGGCTCCCGAAAAACTGGTTTTGAAAAAGGGGGCCGAGGTGATGTTTATAAAAAATAATTTTGAGGCAGGATATGTTAACGGCACGCAGGGAAAGGTGGTTGATTTTGTTGCCGCCGATTTGCCGGTTGTGCAAACACAAGACGGCAAAAGAATAACTGTAAAATACGCCGACTGGTCTATTGAAGAGGATAAATTTATTTTGGCTGGAATTTCGCAGGTGCCCTTGAGATTGGCTTGGGCAATTACAGTGCACAAATCCCAGGGAATGAATTTGGACTCTGCTGAAATGGACTTGTCAAAATGCTTTTTGGAGGGAATGGGATATGTGGCGCTCTCGCGGTTGAAATCGCTTAAGGGTTTGCGCTTGATGGGAATAAACAACCTGGCTTTTTGCGTAAATCCGCGGGCAATTGCAATAGACAAAGATTTTAAAAAATTATCCAAAGTAGCCAGCGCCGAACTCAAAAAAACCGGCGCTTCCGCCTCCACCAAACGCCAAAAGTTATTTTTAAAGTATCTCGGCAGTTAATTGCAAAAAAAATCCCCAAGCAGCTTCCTGTCTAAAAGCTACTAGGGGTAGTGCGGGGATTTGTATCCCTTAAGCGATCCGCCAAACTCCAATACCATGCTTACCTCCTCGGGAGTGTAGTGGCTCATAGTTTCCCGAAAATCGGCGTCGTCCCTGCATATCTTGTCGCAGTGGCACGAACACCCGGTGCCGATGAAAAGAACCAACAACAAGAACCCAAACCCGAGAAATTTCCTTAACATCATCCTCCAAATCCTTCCTGTCCGGTTGTAGGTGAAATCCTTTGTTTGGCTGTATATTACCACTAAATTATGTATTGTAAATAAAAAACAAACGCCAAAAGCTGCACCGATTTTTATTGCCCGGCGTATTAGCTATCTAAAGGTCGAAACAGAAAAAACAGTATAAATAAATTAAACAAAATAATATGATCACACAATTACAAAAGTTAGCAACAGGATTGGTCACGACCGGATTTGTAACAGGAGCGTTGCTCTTGGCAGCTTCTGCCAGCGCAGCGACATACACGTATCCGGCATACCAAGCATTCTATCCAACATACGGATTTACATCACCCCTTGTAAGAAATGATAACAGAAGTTTCGGGACAGTACCAATGCTAAATGGTAACCAATATTTTGTACCAAATGGCTATAACAGCTTTTCGACACAAAATAGATTTTTCACGCCCAACCAATATTTTGTACCGAATAACTACAATAACTTTCAGGTACCGGAAAATGGTTTCAGAGGATTAGGCATTGAAAGTCAAAGAATTGGCGGATACAACAGAGAGAGCGGGTGGAATAGTGACGGCAGCAGAAAATAGGTAGGTCCAATTAGTTAAATTAAAACATCGCACTTTTTGAAAGACGATGTTTTAATGAGAAAGACAATGGTTCCATGATAGCTCATGGGCTTTTTTATTGACAAATAATATTAAAAGAATATCGTAAATATAATATGGGGGGGTCTTTGACAAGGAGAAGAACCATGACAAGGACAGTCTTGTGGATCGTCTGCGCTGTTACTACAGCCATCATTATCGCCGCCCGCCTTTCGAAATAGCCAATGGCTAGAATGGGGTCACGACATGAGAGAGGCAAAGATGGTTCTGCTGTCTTTCGTGGTTATCGCGTTCCTCTTATGGTCACTATTCAAGGATGCCAAAATTGACATTGTGACGGCTCTCGGGTTGCTGAGGGACGTCTTTTTTTTGCAAAATTTATAAACTAATAAAAAGACACCCACAATGGTGTCTTTTTAAATAATCGGGGTTGTTTATTTACTTTTTACCGTTTTTTACCGGAAATTCCGATTTCTTTGGCGATGTTTTTCCAGTGGCCTTTTAATTCGTCCATAAAATCTGTGACATCTTTTTTGTCTATGTTTTTTATCGCCTGGTATTTCTCCGATACTTCTTTGACTATTTTGTTATAAATTTCTTCGTTTACCTCGGAAAGATTTTCAATTTGTTCCAGTATTTCCCCTTTTGCCTTAAACATCCACGCTTTTACTTTTCTGCGGTTCTTGGCGGCGTCTTTTGCGCCGTAAAGAAAGTATGTTCCCGCAATTGCCGCTGCCACTGATGCGATTCCCGCGCCTATCACTACCCCCTTTATAATTGTATTATTTGCCATTTTATTTTTTTAATTACTATTATTTTTTTTGCGACCTTTTTTAAAAAACGAAAGTATTCTCTCAACAAAGGCGAAAAATATAACTCCCCCGTTTTTTACCTTTTCCCGCACGCCATCAATATCACCTATAATTTTTCCCGTTTCCTGGTTTATCATATTAAGAAATTTATTTATATTTTTGAAAAATATAACAGCATATACCGCCACAAAAGCAGCGCCCAACGTAATAATTACCAGAAAAATACTTAAGATTATGAATAAAATATTTGTAGAAATTGTTGTGTCCATATTTTGAAATGTTAGCAATATTTTTTAGCCCTGCCCAGCCCTATAAACTTTTCAATTTTGCACTTAACATAGGACAGCTTGGCCGATTGATGAATAATTACGTTTTTTATATTTGCTGTGTCCCAATCTTTTACAATGCTTTTGGCAGTTGATTGCTCAAAAAATATTACTATCAAGAAGGCGGCAACAATGCCCACCGGCGTTGTCAGCAGAATAATCAAATCGTCTAAAACATAGCCCATAAGAAGCATTGAACTGCCCAAAACTAAATGCATGGTGGTTAAGGGGAAAAAAATCAAATTGTTTATAATTGATATCATATATGGGTTATTCCTGCTTAACCGGTTTTCGCTTCGAATAAATCTTAATAATCCTCACTAACATTATGACAACTGCTAACACGAGTAATACGTGTATAAGTCCCCCAAATGTATAGGACGTAAAAACACCCAACAGCCATAAAATTAAAAGAATGCAAACGATAGCGAAGAAAAACATGTTTTTTTATTTAATTCTATCTTTACTAAATCCTTCTATTATGAGTATATTAGACTCATAGTTAAGTTCATATTAAATTATGGAAAAATCTATTTTTTTGCTAATATCAAATATATGGAAAAAAATATAAAATCGAGAAAAGAGTTATTAAAAATATATGACCAGGTCGGAGATTTTTCCGAGGGGATGGCTCTTGTGTACCAAGGCGGAAAAAGTTTTCATATTTACCCTGACGGAAGTCCGGCTTATAAAGAAAAATTTGATGACGTGGGGCCATTTTTTGAAGGAGTTGCCTGGGTTTGTAACGGCTCTAAATGGTTTCATGTTTACCCTGATGGAAGCCCTGCATATAAAGAAAGGTATAATCAGGTTGATTCTTTCCAGGAAGGAACCTCAAGGGTGAAAAAAAACGGCAAAGAATTTCATATACGGCACGATGGAAAACCAGCTTATAAGGAAAGGTTTGATGCTACGGAACTTTTTTCCGATGGAGTTGCTTGGGCAATGAAAGACGGAAAAGAGTTTCATATCCGCCCGGATGGAACAATAATAAATTAAAATATGGCAAAAAAAATCATATATTATATTTTGGGAATTTTAATTATCGCGGGGGCAATCTATTTTGCGTTTGGCCACAGCAAATCCGCTGTTCAAGCTCCAAATATAAATATCGACCCGAATACTTTAGCGGGAATCCAAACCGGAAATTATCCATGGCTTCCGGAAATAAATAATCTGAAAACAAGATTGCAAAAAATCGGGCTGCCGGCTTTATCACAGGAAGGAACTGCTCTGCATACCCACCAGCATTTGGATATTTTTATAAACGGACAGCAGATAGCGATTCCCGCAAACACGGGCATAGATGACGCCAAGGGATTTATATCGCCAATCCATACGCACGAAGAAACCGGAATAATTCACGTTGAGTCTCCTGTAGCGCAAAAATTTTATCTGGGACAATTTTTTGACATCTGGGGACTTCGCTTAACTTCAGAGTGCGTTGGTGGCTACTGTAATAATAACGACCAAGTTTTAAAAGTTTTTGTTAATGGAACTTTATTTGCCGGAGATCCAAGGTTAATAGAACTTCAGGCGCACCAAGAAATTGCTGTTACTTACGGGACCATAAAACAGTTGCCGTTCCCCGCTCCTAATTCTTACACGTTCCCGGCCGGATACTAAAAATGAAAACCGCCCCGAGCTTATCAAGGGGCGGTTTTTTTGATAAATTAAATTTATTCTAAAAACTTTTTGACTCTTCCCACCAAGTCTTCTGTCGTGATATCAGACTTTACCAAATAGCTGCAAATTCCCCTCTCAACTGCTTCGGCTATTTTTCCCAGGTCGCCAGAATTAGTCAAAACAATAACCTGCACTTTTTTGCCGCCCTCTTCCTCTCTTAACTTATTCAACATGGTCAAACCGTCCATAACGGGCATTGTAATGTCCAACAAAATTAAATCCGGTTGATCTTTTAAAGCAGTTTCCAGCCCCTCCTGGCCGTTCTCCGCCTCAATGACCACAAAATTATTTTTTTTGAGCTCGTCAACCAAGACCCGCCTCATTTTTGAATCGTCCTCAACGACTAATACTTTTTTTTGCATAGATTTGTTTATTATTTACTTATTATCGCACTTATAATTAAATAGGCAAGGCAAAATAAAAACTGCTTCCGGTATTTTCCTCCGAGGCAACCCCGACCATCCCCTTGTGAGCGTCAACAATTCCTTTTACAACAACCAGCCCCAAACCGGTTCCCTTCTTTTCGCCCTCGCTCATTGCCGCCCTAAATTGTTTGAATTTGCTGAAAAGCTGGCTGATTTTATCTTCAGAAAGCCCGATGCCGGTGTCTGTCACCGCCACAACCAAAGAATCGCCGAGAACGCCAAAGCTTTGCGAATTTTTATTTAAAAACCATTTTATTCCGGCTACTTCGGCTTCTTTATTTATATCCTGGCCGGCTTTGTGAAGCAATGCTTGGATTGTCACAGTTCCCTCTTTATGGGTAAATTTTATGGCGTTGGAAATAAGGTTGTTTAAAACCTGCACAATTCTATTTGGGTCAAAATTTGTTTTTTCCGGAATATTTTTGTCAAAAACGGTTTCAATTTTTACTTTTGCAAACTTAGCCGATGTTTTGAAAAAATTAGCCCTTTCTTTTATGATTTGCGCGACATCCGACGGCTGCTTATAAACTTCAAATTTTCCTGCTTCTAATTTAGCAACGTCCAGCAAGTCGTTTACCAGCTCAAGCATTTGTGAAGAATCCTGAAAAACAAAACCCAAATATTCAGAATCTGATTTTGAGGCTTTCTTTTTTAAAAGCACTTCCGATATTTTTTTAATATTATCCAAAGGCGAACGCAATTCGTGCACCATCATTGACGTAAAGTCCTGGCGCATTGTTTCCACTTCTTTCATTGGAGTGATGTCGTGGAAAATAACAACCGCGCCCAATATTTCATTTTTTGTGATTCCAAAACTGGATTTCACCGGAGAAACAACAATTTGAAAAAAGCGTTCGTTAATTACAACGTCATCAACGCTTAAAGACTTGTCCAATTTAACGCTTTCTTCAAGTTTTCCTTTGATATCAAATTTTCCTCCAAGTTTCTCCACGAAATCAAAAATAGATATATCGTCTTTTGATTCTATGCCAACAGCGTTTTTGGCCGCCGGATTTGCCACCATAATTTTATAATCCTTGTCGGTCATCACAACTCCTTCGCTTATTGATTCCATCATTGCGTTCAGTTTGCGTTGTTCTGTGCTGACGACTTCCTGCAATGAGCTGACCGCGCTTGATGCCTGCTTTGTTATTTTATACAGAATGGACATTTCCTCTTCGCGGTAAAGCCCGACTTTGGTATCTGCAATTGTCAAAACTCCCACAACTCTTCCCGAAATAACCAAAGGAATGTTAAAAAATGACCTCACCGGCTCTTTAATGTCTTCCACCAAAAGCGCGCCTGATAAAATTTCTTCTATATGAGTCACACTAAAATCTTTGTTTAAAAGCGCGGACAAGGAATTCATCATCCGATTTTTAATATCATTGATAAACTCCCGCGATACCGATTTTTCCACGTGAATCTTAAAAATAATCTTTTCAGGTTCAATGAACATATACGAGGTAACACTGTAATCAATAAACTGGCGCAGAGACCCGGTTATGATGTCTATGATATTTTGCACATTTAAAGAATATCCCGTTCTTTCGCCCAACTCTTTTAAAATTGCCAACTCATACATGGAGCGTTTCATTTTTTCCTCGTTCTTCTGCACGTCTTTTTTCAAATTGCTGGTTTTCCAATAGCAAAAACACCCGACTATTGTAATAGACGCGATAACTGCAGCCAACGTGACAAAAATGTCAGGCATCTATTTTACTTTTGCATCATTTTTCTTACTTCAGCCTCTGCTTTCATCAAAACCCTCAGCGAAGATACGAAAACCACAAACCAAGTTAAGAAAACAAAAAATACCAAATATGTGCTGTTGGGGTCTGCTAACATATAAGCGGTGCAAACAATTCCCAAGCTGTACATTTCTATCAACATAGTGAAAACCAGAGTCTTGGTGATTTTTCCAACCAGGGCCGTTTTCACCATGCTGTAAACGCTTCTGCCTTTGATAAAAAGAATAATACTGCCCGCGATTAACACCGGCCAGCCGATGCCTAAAATTAAATTTCGAATCATAATTAAGTAAGCCATATTTTTAATCTACTTTTTTAATATCCGGATATTTGTCAAAAATAGAACCTAATGTATTTTTGACAATCATTCCTGACAATTCCACATATTCGTTGATTAATTTTTGAAGCGCCATTGCAGGTTCGCCCTTAATTTCCGTAACCTTGCCCTGGTCGTCTACAACCAAGCCAGAAACATTGCGAGCTTTTAAGATTGCGATGTCCGGCCCCAAAATTATCGCTTGTTTGGCAATAATCTCAGATATTATTGCTGCATATTGAAGTGCTTGATCCATTTTTATTATTTTTAATTATATTTTTTGTTATTCGACTTTATTTTTATTTATTAATTATAACATAAAAAAAATCCCGCAATAAGCAGGCATGTGCATAACTAGTCAGCGAAAATTTACAAAAAAAACGCGAGATAACATTCGCCTTGGGCAAAATGCTATCTCGCTTGTACTGGGCTACAGATCCAGCCGAGAGGCTGTTGTGCCGCATCCGGCGTTAACAGCTCCCCCCACTATCGACTGCCTTTTCACGCGCAAGCCGGCAACCTCTACCAGTTTGCGCTCAAACTCATCCGCGGCTTCGTCAGTGGGGCGGTGGAAACCGCCCGGAGAGTCTTCTTCCAAAAGCTTGAGCCCGATGCGTACGGGCTGGCCAGCGAAGAGATTCCCCAACATTCTCACATCTTCGTCGCGGTAATTGTTCCCACGGGGAAGGCCGTCTATGAGAACGTAGCTTGCTGTGACTTCACGGCCAGTTTTCACAGCAATTTGCCGAAGCACATCCCACGTTTCAGGTATGGGCTGAGTGCCGGCTACCGGCATTATTCCGGCCCGGATTTCCTGCACCATGGAATTCAACGACCAGTAAATCCGGATGGGCAGGTCGATAAACTCGCTGTTGAGGAACCAACGCAGGCGCTCTATGTTGCCTATCGTTGTTATGACAAATTCCGACAACGAGATACCGGCTGCCTCCAGCTCCATGAGAAGTTGGATGGTCTGGCAGACCGCCTTCAGGTTAGACCAGCCTGAGTCGCCTTCAGTGGTCCAACTGAACCGGACCTTTTTCCGTTGGCCGCCCGGCTCAAACAGTTCGCGGGCGAGATGGGTTTCCAGCCCCAATAATGCAAGGGCTGCCATTTCCTCGCGAGTAAGATTCCGTACGAAATGGTGGCATCCGGACTTGCACATAGCGCATCCGCCAACGCAACCGACGCACGGAGGAAGAGCGACTACAATTCTGTCCTCAGTGCTTTCGGGTATGGAGTAGACGACGAAGGCGGTCGCCGAACCATCGGTTGCCAGTCTAACGTCGACTCTCTCCGCCTGATTGTCGCCTGTTCTGCCAATAACCTCAACGAGCGGGCTGTACTCCAGAAGCGATTGCATGGCTGCGAACCGCTTCCTGCGGACTTTCGGGGGCATTTTCTTACGCCAAACAGCATTGCGTATGATCTGAACCAGTGCCCCCGTGCCGACTGACTTATCGACTACGCCATCGGGCGTGAATCCCAAGTCTCGAGGCGACTGCCCTGCAATGTTAGCGCTGAATATCACTCTCGCTGTCGCAGGGAAAAACTCCGCAAACCATCTGGCAATCTCAAAACCGGTCACAATGCCTTCTTTCAGGTCCACGTCAGACACCAGGCAATCGAACGGCTCAGCCAGCGGATCGGCCATAAGCCGACGCGCTTCTACCGAATTTCCTGCCGTTGAGACTTCGAAATCGGGCTCTAGCTCCATAGCAGACTTAGCGCCAGCTCTAACAGACGGATGATCGTCGACAACCAAAACTCGGATCTTCTTCTGAGTATCCATGACGCAAACTCCTATCCCTGGCTGGGACTGTACGTTTTTCAAAGAGCAGTTTTCAAACAAAAGCCGCTTCTACGAGCGACTCTGCTCCGTTGGTAAATTAATGGCAAAAAGCGAGCCCTTTCCCACTGTGCTTTTAACTTCTATAAATCCGTTATGCTGTTCCATTATCCATTTGCAAATTGACAATCCCAAACCAAATCCTCCTTCACCACTTTTTCTGGATAATTCAGTCCTGAAAAAACGGTCAAAGATAAATGGCAAATCTTTTTTTGGTATTCCAATTCCGTTGTCTTCCACGTTTATTTTCACTGTTTTTTTTATGGGATCCGGTTCAAGCCAAACCTTCACCCACCCATTTTCCCCACTGTATTTTAAAGCGTTTCTTATGATATTGGAAAGCACTGTTTCCAACCGGCCTTCGTCGCCTTCTATTATCAAACCCTCTATATTTTTCTGCCAGGTAATTCCAATATTTTTTTTATCGGCGAAGGTTTTCAACCGCTTAATAACATTTTCAACCAGCCTGCTTAAATCTACTTTACCCTTTACTATTTTCCCTGCTGCTTCTTCATCAATTCCGGTCAAAACCGACAAATCCGCCAGAATATCCCTGATTTTATTCATTTCGTTTTCAATGGCGCCTAAATCCTTGGCACACTCTTTTTTATCCGCCGGTATTTCTTTTTTGAAAAGTTCCAGATTAAGCTTTGCAATCGCCAAAGGAGTCCTCAATTCGTGAGTCGCGTCGGCGATAAACTGCGTTTTCAACTCCAAAGATTTTTCTAATTTTTTGTTTAGCTCGGTTAACTTTTCTGTTTTTCTGGCAACCTCAATCGCAAGGTTGTCATTAAGTTCTCTTAATTTAATCTTTGCCATGACAGTTTGGGTCACATCAACCGCCATGGAGAGAGCCGCTTCAACCTGGCCTTTTTCGTTTTTAAGAGGCACTGCTAAAATTTTGAGATATCTTATTTCGCCCGCCGGAGTTCTAGTTTTACAACTCCTCTTAATAAAGGGCTTCCCTTCTGCGAATAGCCTTTGGTATTCAGGCACCAATTTTTCCCTAATAAAAAAAGGCTTATGAAATATATTCGATCCCACGCCCTGTTTTGCGCTCGCAAATTTTCTAAAGTATTTGTTTACAAAGGTAATAACGCCATTCTTTTCAATGGTCATTATGCTCATTGGAGCGCTGTCAACAATACGCTCTTTTAGCGCGGTTTCTATTTTCTGTTTGTTTAAAGCCATTGCAATACTTATTCTACCTTTTTTTTCTTAATTGTCAATGGCTATTTTTAATAATCCTTTTAACTAATAATGCTATTTTAAAGTCGCGAAGAAAAAACATGGCTGAACTATTTATCAAAACCAATTTAAACGACTTTATGGTTTCTGACGAAGATTTCCTGTTTTGTGATAATCGCCATAAAAAAATGCTCGCTAAAAGTATATTCCGGGCAAAAATGGGCAATGACCTAATAAGCAGGATTTTAAAAAGTTTAAAGCTAAAAACAAAACGCCCAAAGGGAACCACAACCCACATTATAATAAAAGGCAATTATTAAAATCTTAATAATTCCTTAATCTGACATAGTTTATACTCACACCAGATAAAAGATTCTTGAAATCCGAAATGAAGTAACCCTTGCGGTTATTTTTGGCGACTAAGATTAAAGAATCTTAAAAAAGTAAAATAAAAAATAAAAACAATTAACAAATATTAATTAATAAAAACATGCAAACAAAAATTTTAAAGAAAAAATTCGTTTCAGCATTAGCCGTTTTGGCTCTTGTTGCTTCAATCGTTTCACCAATGGCGCCAATAGCAAGCGCCCAAGTAGCGCCAATGCCAGTACCTGTAATAACAATCACTCCAGCGGGACCTTTTAACGTTCCAGCTGGCTCAGCGGTCACTTTTACAGCCACGGCAACAGATCCTAACGCCACCGGCAATATAAGCTACTCTATTAATCCGTCCCCAAACGCTTCTGTCGATTTCACAACTAACGCAGTTATGGATTCTTTGACGGGGGTTTTTATCTGGACACCAACAACTATTGGGACAGAGACATTTGATGTTCTCGCCGATGACGGCGTCGCAGTCGATGCCGCCGGAAATCCAATAACAGGAATTCTTTCTGTTACCATTAATGTCGCCGCTCCAGCGCCATTGGCCGTAACCGCAGTCCCTGCGCAAACAGTTATAACTGGAAACGTAGCCACATTTACAGTAGCTACAACCGGCGGATTTGCTCCTTTAACTTTCTCATTAGACCCCGCCACAATTCAAGGTGATGCGGCGATTACCCCAGACACAGGAGTATTCACATGGACAACAGGCGCAACGTTGGGAGCAAACGTCTTCAATATTATTGTTGACGATTCATCTGCAACTCCGGTTTCTGTTTCTACGCCAGTCACAATCAATGTAGTACCAGTGCCTGTTTTAACAACAATCGTTGTCACTCCAGCCACTAAATCAGTTATAATGGGACAGCAGTTTACATTTTCAGCTACAGGTTTTGATCAAAACGTTCCTCCAGTAGCATTGGCAACTCAGCCAGCGATTACTTGGACAAGCTCAACTCCCGCGACAGGAACAATTGATCCTGCCACAGGAATATTCACAGCAGTAGCGTTGGGAACAACAACTATCACGGCCGCTGATACAACCGGCGCAATAACCGGAACCTCGGCAGTAACAGTTGTCCCCGCAGCTCCAACTTTGACTACAATAAACGTCACTCCAGCAACCCCATCAATACATATGGGAGTTACACAACAGTTTACAGCAGCCACTCTTGATCAGAGCGGATTACCATTCACAGCCACAGTTACTTGGGCAAGTTCCGACACAGCAGTAGGAACAATCAACGCAACCGGAATGTTCACAGCATTAACTTCTGGCACAACAACAATCACAGCCACAAGCGGAACAGTTACAGGAACAACTTTGGTAACCGTAACTCCGGCATTGCTTGTAACTAAAATCAACCCGGTTAAAATATCTGCCTCAGCCGATGGAACATATGCAAACGGATGGCAGTGGATATTTGATGTTACCGTTCCAACCAGCGAAACAAACTTAACTATGAAGTTTGCAGATTGGCTGAACGGTTCGAATACAATTCCTGCCGCAAGCAATATGCAGTTCTTTTCTGCGCAGTCAACAAACGCTGCAGACCAAGCTCATGCAATTTCAATTACTGCCGCCAACACATACAGCGCAGTAATGAGCATCAATGCCGACAGCGATCTTGACGCGATAACAGCAGGCAGACAAATCCAACTAACGGTCGAAGTAAAAATCCCGACAGGCTCCGCAGCCGGATCTTATTCGACAAGCTACGGCATTAACACGGTAGCCCCAGCAGCACAATAATAAGATTAATAGGAAAAAAACTATGGAAAATAATAAATTAAAAGCATTAATCTTTTCAGCTATTGTGTTGTCGTCATTTGCCTTTGGCAGCTTGGTATTGGCTTCGGAAGTAACCGGAACCTTAAATACCAACATCGGCAATGCAATCAGCGGAACTGTCGTTGTGCCTTCAACTGGTGGCGGAGGCGGCGGAAACAGTTATGGCGGAGGCAGTTATACTCCTCCCCCAACTCATAAAACCGGCGACGCTGATGGCGACGGAAAAATCGACATCAAAGACTTTAATAGCGTCATGATTAATTGGGGCAAAACTGGCTCCAATATCACGGGTGATTTAAACAGTGATGGAAAGGTCGATTTAGCAGACTTCAATGTATTAATGGTTAACTGGGGAAAATAAAAATCCCATCAAAAATATTATGAACACAAAAAAATATCTATTATCAACCGTATTTGCCTTAGCAGCAATTGTGCTGCTTGCGACTTCGGCCTCGGCTGCAAAATTATCTCTCTCCCCTACTGCAATAAATGTAATCAGGGGCACAGATATGACAGCAACAATAATATTGGATCCCCAAGGATCTAATATATACTCAGCTAAAGCTGAAGTTGATTTTCCAAAAAACCTGTTAACCGTAAAATCTTTCACTTTGGGAAGCAACTGGATGGGCCTGACTCAAAGCGGATACGATTTAACCGACAACGCCAACGGAATTTTGATTAGATCCGCCGGCTACCCAGGAGGAATATCGAGCCCAGTAGTACTTGGCACAATTGTTTTCTCTGCCAATGCTTCCGGCAATGGAGTTATAAATTTCGGAAACAGCTCGTTAATCTATGACGCCAACAGCCAAAACGTTCTTACCGGCGCCGCTCAAATGAGCTTGTCGGTTTCCGCGCCAGCCCCAAAGCCGGTTGTCGCAGTAAAACCGCCGGTTAAACCGGCTGTAGTGCCTCAACCAGTTGTTACTCCTCAACCAGTTGTTACTCCTCAACCAGAAGCCAGCCAGCCCGTTGTTGAAACACAACCAGTCGAGCAAGCAACAATACCTCAACAGCCCGCTTCTTTATTATCAGCATTCGGTAGTTTGCTGACGCTTGGAACCGAGCAATTCTGGATTGGAGCTATAGTTTTGATTCTCTTGTTAGTAATATTAGGATACGCAATAGTATTTGTCACAAAGGGCCAAAAAAAGCAGGCCTAAGACCGCCAAAGACGAGCCGGGGAAAGCCCGGCTCGTCTTTTCTCGGACGTTGTGTTATAATTCTAAGTATAATTTTATGAAAATACTAATAATAGAAGACCAAGAAGATTTGGCGAAACTAATTAAAAAAGGGCTAAAGCAGGAAGGATATGCGGCCGATTATCTGACTGACGGCGAGGCTGGAGAAAGAAGGGCGATCTTACATAATGAAGATTATGATTTGATAATATTAGACCTCGTATTGCCTAAAAAGGGCGGACTTGAAATTTGCCAAAATATAAGGCAGATGAAGATATCAACCCCGATTTTAATTCTCACCGCCAGAGACGGGAACGAAAGCAAGGTTTCTTTATTGGACGCCGGAGCCGATGATTATTTAACAAAGCCTTTCGAATTCAAGGAACTGTTGGCCCGTATCAGAGCCATAACAAGAAGGCCCAAAAAAAATCTTCCCGGAGAGTTGTCTATTGCCGACTTAACATTGGACCCGGTGACAAGAAGGGTCACCAGGGGAGAAAAAGAAATTGAATTAACCCTTAAAGAATTCCGCGTCTTGGAATATCTTATGCGCCACAATGACGAGGCGGTAAGCAGAGAAGATATCGTGTGCAACTTATGGGATTTTGATTTTGATTCTATGAGCAACGTTCTGGACGTTTTCATAAATAAAATCAGGGAAAAAGTGGACAAAGGACATCCTAAAAAATTGATAAAAACCGTTCGCGGCATAGGATACAAAGTAGCCAACGTCTAATAATTACAAAAACAAAAAGCCCCGCAAAGGGGCTTTTAGCGTATACCGGGAAAAAGCACATCACGAAACCATATATTGCCGAATTTGCTTTGCTATTTGCTCAAACGCCATCCCGGTTTCTTTTACATAATTGGTAAAAATATATTCCATTTTTCTCTTTATAATGTCATATTTTTCCGGCTTCCTGCTTTTGAGCCCGTAAATATCTTTATATAGCCAGTCGTGCTCAATTTCAGCCCATGCGTGGTTAAGAACAGAAGTCAGCTGTATTTCGCACTTTAAATTTTTAAACTTTTTATATTCGCTTAATTTTAATCTTTCCGCATCCAATTTGGCTATTAAATGCTCGGCCCGGTATCCCACCAATTTTTCATGCTTTTCAAGCCTAATGGGACTTTTTATTTCCTTTTTAATATCTTTCACAAAACGCTTTTTATCGCTTTCCAAAGGAAAAATTACCCTGATTCCCGCTAAATCTTCAATGTTGGATAATTTCTTATAAATCTTGCCTTCCTTTTCTTTACGGATTATTTTTTCTTTCAATCTAGCCATGCTTTTCACCCTGTAAAATATCTGGTGCTTGTAGTTTTTCTGCTTTAACAAATTGCCCAGCAATTTATATATTGCCGCGCAGAATTCTTCGTAGAGATGATATTTTTTTTCGAACTCGTTTAATAAACTTTTTTCGTGGCTGTTCATATTTCCAAGGCACGTTTTGGGTTGGTGTTTGAATTATATATAATATTTGATTAAAAGCTTATTAACAGTTGCATTTCTGCAATATAGTGCTATACTGAAGTTGTAAGTTTTAAGTTTCTTTCTTGGTCTCTACTAATAAGTAAGCCGGAGAAGAAGCGTAGGTCGGCTTACATATTATTAATCAAGAAAAAATACTATGGCAAAAAAATTATACGTTGGAGGATTATCCTACAACACAACAGAAGCCACTTTAAGAGACACTTTCGCAGCCGCGGGAACAGTTGAAACAGCCACAATCATCATAGACAAAATGACCAACAGGTCAAAAGGTTTCGGATTTGTGGAAATGGCAACTGAAGAAGAGGCAAAGAAAGCCATTGAAACAATCAATGGAACAGAATTAGACGGAAGAACTCTTACAGTAAACGAAGCCAAACCAATGGAACCAAGAGCCCCTAGAACAGGAGGAGGCGGATTCGGAGGTGGAAACAGAGGAGGCTTCGGAGGAGGCAACCGCTGGTAATTCGTTAATTACAGAGAAACTACTTCGTGAAAGCGAGGTAGTTTTTTGTTTTAGATCATAACCTTTACATTAGGCATTTTTTAGTGTATAATTATCTTTTATATAGAACAACAAATGGAAAACATCAGAAACATTGCTATTATTGCTCACGTTGACCATGGAAAAACCACTTTGGTGGACGCGCTTTTGAGGCAGTCGCATACAAAACTAAGCAAAGAAACTGTTGGCCAGGAGGCGATAATGGACTCAAACGAATTGGAAAGGGAAAGAGGCATTACCATTTTTTCTAAAAATGCTTCTGTGCAATATGGCGAGACAAAAATAAATATTATAGATACGCCCGGCCACGCAGATTTTGGCGGAGAAGTTGAAAGGGTTTTAAATATGGCAGACGGATGCTTGCTTTTGATTGATGCGAAAGAAGGCCCTATGCCACAAACCAGATTTGTTTTAAAAAAGGCTTTGGAAATGGGCCACAAAATTATTGTGGTTATAAACAAAATAGATAAACCCGGAGCAAGGTGCGCATTTGCTTTGGAAGCAACTTACGAATTATTTTTGGAATTGGGAGCCGGCGACCACTCGCTGGATTTTCCTGTAATTTACGCTTCAGGCAGAGATGGAAAAGCGGGGTTAGACCCGGATTTGTCTAAAATGACAGATATCAATCCGCTTTTTGACGCAATTGTAAAACACATCCCATCCCCTATCGCAGAAGTTGATAAGCCTTTGCAGATGTTGGTTACCACAATTGCCCCCGATGATTTTAAGGGCAGAATTGCGATTGGCAGAATTTACAATGGAATTATAAAAGCCGGGCAGGAAATAACTCATATAAATAGAAAAGGCGAACAAAAAAAATACAGAATAACTTCTCTAATGACTTTTTTTGGATTGGGCAGAGTTGAAACAACCGAATCAAGAGCCGGAGATATTGTGGCGGTTGCAGGAATTCCTGATGTCACAATTGGTGAAACAATTGCCGACGCGGAAAATCCAATAGCTTTGCCGTTGATAAATATAGACGAGCCGACTGTCAAAATGACTTTTATGGTCAACACTTCCCCGTTTGCAGGCAGAGAAGGAGAATTTTCCACAACAATGCAAATTAGGAAAAGATTATTTAAAGAATTGGAAACCGATGTTTCCTTGAGAGTTGTTGAAGATGATAAAAATAACTGGGTTGTTTCAGGCAGGGGCGAATTGCATTTGGCAATTTTAATTGAAAGGCTTCGAAGAGAAGGTTTTGAATTCCAGGTTTCCAGGCCGCAGGTTATCAACCGCGAGGTTGATGGGAAAATGATGACTCCATACGAAAAAATATTTATTGAAGTCCCGGAAAAATATCAGGGCGTTGTAATGGAAAAAATGGGAAGCAGAAAAGCGGAGATGAAAGATATGAAAAATAATGGCACAATAATGTTGATGGAATTTATTATTCCTACCAGAGGCTTATTTGGATATAGAAATGAATTTTTGACAGACACAAAAGGGCTTGGGATAATGAATACCGTATTTTTCCAATATATGCCCGATCCGGGAAACTGGAAAGAAAGAGACCACGGTTCTTTGGTTTCCACCGACAACGGCAAGACTAATATCTACGGGCTTACAAACTTGCAAAGCAGAGGAACTTTATTTTTTGGCCCGGCAGTGGAAATTTATGAGGGCCAGGTTGTGGGACAAAATGCCAGATCGCAAGACGTGAGGATTAACGTTTGCAAAGAAAAACAGCTGTCAAACTGCAGGTCTATTGGAGACGCCAGCTTGGATTATTTTAGAACTCCAAAAACAATGGCGCTTGACGACGCGCTTGAATATATCGGCGACGATGAATATGTGGAAGTAACTCCAAAAACTATCCGCATAAGAAAAATGCATTTAAAAGAAGTTGATCAAAAAAGGGCCGAGCGCGCCGCCGAAGGTGTCAAATTCGACTACTAATATCTAAAAAACAGGGGCAACGAGATGCCCTTGTTTTTTTGGGTAAAACATGGTAGTATTAATCCATGATATTGATCAGCAAAGAACAATTTTTAGAAGAGCATAATAAGTTATCGCCTTCTAATCTGCAAGCTACTTTAACTCTGCTCGATCGATTTAAAGAAGAAAAAAAACCTCTTCTGAAAGATGATGGATGGTGTTTAGATAAACTCCGAATCCCCTTTATTTCCTGGCTGACAACTTTATCTGAAAAAGAAAAAAAATCCGGCAGAATATCAACCAAAAAAGAAAAATATAAGAACTATCCAGAAACGCACTACGAAGCATAAAAATAAAATATTGAAAAACCCGAGTGGATATCTCGGGTTTTTTATTTGTGATATAATAATTAAATGTCACGCAAATTATTTATAATTTGTATCCTGGTAATTGTTGCCGGCTTTGCATATTTTATACGGCCAATAATTTTTAGTTACAAAAGCCCAGATAATAATCTCACGGTTTTAGCCAGCACCACTTCAAAACTTTGCGACAGTTATAAAGGTATAAAACAAGTGAGAATAAAATGGGATCGAATCACGCCAACAGTCTGCGACCCCGACTCTGTTGTACAAAAACAATGGAAAAATTTCTTTTCCAATCCTGGAGAGATTGTTTTAGATTTAAATCCGTCGATTGCCGGATGGCCGACGACTTTAGCAATGGATAAGCCATGGCCGGATCCAAAATCGCCCCCACAGGATACCGTTTCTTCAGCATCTTTGGCATGGGAGGCCCAGGGAGCAGGCCCATATAGAGATATTACCATTGACTTGGAGTGCTTAGACGACATTACGTCTAGCTCTTTTCTCTTACTAAGCATAAGTTCCAAAACCGAAACATCCATAATAAAACAATTTATGGTAGAAAACCCCCAGGGAACATATAGAAGCTACCGGCCCGGTTCAAAAACAGAAATGGCTAATTACGACCTGGTAAAACAAAACGCAAAAATAATAGGATATACCAGTTATTTTTGGGGAGCAAGCCGCGACCTTGAGGGGATTTTTAACGGGACAACTGCAATCGGCAACGAAAATGAGCATGATTATTGTAGTTCTCAATTTTGTGGTTTAGGCTGGCATGCCGGCACGGGTTCGTCTTTTTTCCCGATGTCCGCGGGTATGGTTTCCAAATATAATGAAGAAACCGGACAAAATGCTCCTGCGCTTGATTACTGCGGCGGCTACGGCGGCGAATTCACCGTTTCAATTGACGAAGGGTCTAATAAGCCCGACAAACCCGAAACCCAAAAATATGCTTGCACTGCCTCAACCGGTAAATGTGTTGAAGATACTGATGGAAAATTTAACGACGAAAAAACCTGCGACGATGCCTGTCCCGCGCCGGAAACAAGATTATATTTAGACCCTGGATATATTTAAAAAACAAAAAACGACAGAGGCTTCAGACCGACAGAACCGATTAGCCCATTCGACGACGTTATTTTTGAAATAAAGGTTGCCAAAAATATGCTTCCCCATACAGACACTATTTACGGCAAACTGGTTGCCAACGACGGTGATGGAGGTGAAACTATTATAACCGGCGACTTGCTAACATACGATTCAAAAAATTCTGGCTCTGATGAAAAATACGATTATTTCCAATGGAAAATAAAAGGATGGTCTGACAGCTGGGCCGGCGAAGGCGAAGAAGATATTTTAGAAAAATTAGTTGCGGACGGAACCATCACCTACCAAGCAACTTTTCCAGACGGAACAACAGTATCGAATCAAAAGCTTTTAAATTTGTGTGTTAGATTGGCCGGAGAAAAAAACGGCAGTAATTTTGGTATAACAACAATAAGGACAAAAAGCGTTAATTTTTCCGTATCGGATGTAATAAAAAAAGGAATCGCCATCAAGGAGCAAGGATACAAACAAATAGACCCGTTCAAGACATATATTAATAGATTTTATTTTGATGTTGATCTAAAAAAAATCGGCGAGGCGAACTGGCCAACCAACAATTACGCGTCTTTAGATATGCAAAAGCTTTCGTCCTGTGGGAACAGCCGAATTTATAATATTTACGATGTCATGAATATAAACAATGGCGCCACAATTATGAATAGTAAAAATGTTGTCTTGGGCACACTAATAGCCCCTTCATTGCCGGTTCATGAAAGCGGCCATGCTTTCTGCGGACTCGAAGACGAATATAAATTTGATTATAACCGTGCGTCCGGTTATCCGAATTGTTTTTCTTCAACGGGCATATCTAACGGATTCGGCGATTATGGAAGTCCATATCTTATATGCGAAAGCTCAAACAGGTATAGAACCAGTTATTGCAGTATAATGGGCTGCGGCGACGAAAGTAAAACTATAAGGGACAACATCGCATTGCGGCCCGAAAAATTCAACCTGTGGGACTGTGGCGTTTGCTTGTCAAAGATAGACTCAAAAGGAACCCTAAAAGAGAATGCACAGTATTGCAGAAATAACAGTTTTGATGTTGTTAATATAGACGGGAAACCAAATGCTTCTACATTAGAGTGCTCTAACAATGCAGATTGCGAAAATAAAAAAGATATAAAATGGGATCCTGGTTGCATAGATTATTGCGTGGCAAATAAATGCGTCAGTGCGGCTGGGCAATCCTGCACGTTTATAGTAAAAAACAGCAACGGCACTATAGCGAATGGCGCAGATGGCAAATGCGGCTCGAAAGAGGCTAGTACAGAGGGTAGGTGCTTGCAAATAAAATACTCTTGCGTTAAGTCCACGGGCGAATGCGTGGAAGACGTCAACGGAATCTTTAGCAGCGTGAACTCGTGCAAACCCGGCTGTCCAAAGCCCCCGCAAAAATACTCTTGTGACGCAGCTAAAGGAACATGCGTGCAAGATAATAATGGGCAGTGGGAATCGCCCGGATCTTGCGCAGTTGCTTGCCCGAAACCATAATAAAAAAATATGATAAATAATATCCAGAAAAAAATTACATTTGGGGTTTTATTTCTTCTTTTGTTATTTTCTTGCTTTTCTTTTTCATCTGCGCAGAACAACACCGACCAGAACCTTTGTTTTTTAAAACTCCAGATAAAAGAAACCTTAAAAAATTACGACCAAGTTATTAAAGCTCCCGAGACCAAAATGGATGTTGCCTTTTCCTTAATCAGCCAGGAAAATTATTATGGAAAAGAGTATCCTTTGGACGAATATAACGCTGACCAATCCGCCGGAAATTATATCCTCAATGTTTACGATGGCCAAAATAATATAATCAAAAAATATTCTGTTCCTACCTCTCTTATTATTTCAGATTTTTCAGGAAGCGGAGAGCTTTTGAAAGAGGCAATAATTAATGCCGCCATCCCCTATGGCTCGGGAATAAAAAAAATTGCCATAAGCAATAATGGAGTAGAAACTGATCTAAAAATAAATCCGTCTTTAATAAAGTGCGAGAGAACCTGCAAAATAGAAAACGAAAAGGGAAATTATAAAGCAGACAGTTGTTGCATAGGCTTCATCCCGGCAACACAAAACAAAGGCGCTTTGGATGGCTCGTTTGTTTGTGTAAAATGCGGAGATAAAATATGTTCTCAATATGAAGATAAATATTCCTGCCCGGAGGATTGCTCGCCTAAACCCGTACCCCCCGCCGCGCTAAAAAATCCGGAAACAAACAAAAAATATAATGCAAACAGCATGCTTCTGTTTGCCGCCGCCGCCGCGCTGGTATTGGTTATTATTTTGGGAATTATCATTTTTATTATTATTAAAAAAAGAAACAGCTTTCAATTGCCGCAATGATTTCAATTTTTTCAGAGGCGATAAAAGCAATAATACTGGGAATTGTAGAGGGATTTACGGAGTTCTTGCCGATTTCTTCAACCGGGCATTTAATTTTGGTAAACCAATTTGTAACTTTTGACAAAGCGTTTACAACCCTTTTCGACATCGTCATACAGCTTGGAGCTATCCTGGCAGTTTTGGTTTATTTCTGGAAAAAACTCTGGCCTTTCACCAGCGATAAAATCAAGAACAAAGAAATTTTAAATATTTGGTATAAAACAATTATTGGCGTTTTGCCCGCAATAGTTATCGGCGCCCTATTCGCCAATAAAATAGAAGAAAGACTATTCAATCCGTGGACAGTGGCTATCGCTCTGCTTATCGGCGGAGTAATTATTTTAATTGTTGAAAAAAGAAAAAAGTCGCCCAGAATACTTTCCATAAATAATCTAAGTTTTAAAACAGCTTTTTTAATAGGATTAGTCCAATGCCTATCTATGATCCCGGGAACTTCAAGGTCGGCTGCAACAATTATTGGAGCCATGATTCTTGGCGCTTCCCGTGTTGTTGCAACGGAGTTTTCTTTCTTTCTGGCAATCCCAACCATGATAGCAGCTTCGGCTTATAGCTTATTAAAATACCACTCGGCTCTTAGCCTCAACCAAATTTTTGTCCTGTCAACAGGCTTTATTGTTTCGTTTATTGTTGCGCTGGCAGTTATAAAATTCCTTATAAATTACGTTCAAAAAAATAACTTCAAAATCTTCGGCTGGTATAGAATTGTTTTAGGAATAATTATTATTGCATATTTTCTCTGGCGCTAATCCGCCCTCCAGCATTGCCATTGACAAGGCGTTTTTTATGTACTATAATATTATTAGTTTGGGATAAGTAAATACGTTCGTTCCCAATTAGGAGCAATAAGCATATGGAGAGAAGCTTACAGACACGGAGAGTCCGGGCTTTCAGACCAAGATGGTTCAGTAACGAGCCATCCGCCAAAGAAGAACAGACTCAGGAGCAACATGATGAGGCAGTAGAAAGATACATAAGGCTGGTGAAACAAGGGTGGGTGCTTTTCGAAGGCCAAAGGCGACCAAGAGAGGAAGAAGGAGGCGAGAAGTGAACGCATTCTTGAAGACGCTTCGACGGAAGTGGAAGATGGCACTTTTCATCTTCGTGAGCTTTGCGGCCATGTGCTGAACCCTAACGGAGGAAAGAAGTGAAAAAGCGAAGGGTTAGAGACCCAGAGGAAAGCCGTTTGAAGGTCGAAGAAATGAGGGCAAAGTTAGAAGCCCCCAACTTCGACCAGTGGCCAATCAACGTTGAAAGGGAGACCGATTGCCTAATGGCGTTGATTCCCCCGCTCCAACGGCGAAAACGCGCGGCATAAGCCACGCACTGCTCCAAGTTCCCAAGGGCGCACAGGAGGGATCCGACTGCGTCTTTTTTTTTGCAAAATGCCTTTCAAACTACGCAATTTTCTGATAATATCAACTTATGGTAATAACGAATATCGTATTGTTTCTGGTAATTGCTTTTTTAGGCTACCTTGCCGGACGTTTTGGCGATTATTATCTTAATTTTTGGATGAAAGACCCAAGCTGGGCTCCCCACCACTGGATTTACGGATTAATACTAATTGGAATCGGCAGTTACTTTTTTGGGAACAATATCAGTTTATGGCTGATTTCTTTTGGCGAAGGACTTTTTATCAGCGACTTAAAAGATTTTCTGGATTTAAAAATTATAGGTTCGGACAATAAAATTAAAAGCCAAAGGCATTTTTGGCACATAGACTAATATGAATCTTACAGATGAAAATTTTGATAAAGAAGTCAACGCTCAAGATAAACTCGTTTTGGTTGATTTTTTTGCGACTTGGTGCGAGCCATGCTCAATGCTGGCGCCTATTTTAGAAAAAGTTGCCGAGGGGTTTAAAGATAAAATTATTTTAATGAAAGCCAATTTAGATGAAACTCCCTCGGCCGCCCAAAAGTTCAACGTTGAAAAAATCCCAACAGTTGTTTTATTTAAAAATGGCAAACCAATCAGCGGGTTCGTGGGCCTGTCTTCAGAGCAGTCAATTAGAAATTGGCTAGATAATGCCACAAAATCTTAACAAATTATGGAAAATATAGAAGATTTAAAAAAACAATATAAAGAATACGCCGAGAGCAACGGATTCCATTTAAATCCCGACAATAAAACAGTTGAAAGGATAATTAATGGTTTGTTAAAAAACGAAGAAAAGTACGGTAAAAAATATTGCCCTTGCAGAAGAGTTTCTGGAGATACGATTGAAGATGAAAAAAAAATATGCGCTTGTTTTTGGCACAAAGATGAAATCAAAAAAGACGGCCATTGTTTTTGTAATTTATACGTAAAATAGAAATTATGATTGTTGATGATATAAAAATAACGGCAACAGCGGGAAGGGGCGGAAATGGCCTGGCGGCTTTCAGCAGAGTAAAATTTGTCAAAGGTCCGACTGGCGGAAACGGCGGAAACGGCGGAAACATTTTTTTTGAAGGAGTAGCCGACTTGGGAGCGCTAAGGCAATTCCGTTTTAAAAAAAATTATAGCGCAAAAAAAGGAGGACAAGGCACGGCAGCTCTTCGCGATGGAGCAAATGCCGACGACTTAACGTTATTTGTGCCGGTTGGAACTGTTTGCCATAATTTAACAATCAAAACAGATATTGAGATTACCAAAATCGGCCAGCGAGAATTGGTTGCCAAAGGCGGACGCGGGGGAAAAGGAAATTGGTATTTCAGATCGTCCATCAACACCAGCCCGACGCAGTTTCAGGAGGGAAAGTTGGGCGACAACTTCGAATTCCGGCTGGAATTAAAAATGATTGCCGATGTCGGTTTTATCGGGTTGCCAAACGTGGGAAAATCAAGCTTGCTTAACGAACTGACAAACGCAAACATAAAAGTTGCCAATTATCCTTTCACAACATTAGAGCCAAACTTGGGCGTATATTATGATTTGGTGCTGGCTGATATTCCCGGACTTATTGAAGGGGCTTCCACGGGCAAAGGATTGGGAATAAAGTTTTTACGTCACATTGAACGAACAAGGGTTTTATTCCATTTTGTTTCAGCCGAGTCTTCTAATCCCCTATCTGATTACAAAACAGTGAGAAAAGAATTAGAGACATATGGAGATATGCTTTTAGGAAAACAGGAATACGTTTTTGTAACCAAAAGCGATACTGTTTCTGCGGATGTTATTTCAAAAATAAAAGACGACTTTAAAATAATCGGAAAGGAAATTGTGGCGGTTTCGATAGTTGATCCAGAAAGCATGGAAGCTGTTAAAAAAATACTAAACCGCATTGCATTAGATAAAAAATCTATTGTATAATATATTAACATGGATACAACAACGCTTATAACAATCATCGTAGCGGTCGTCGTAGCGTATTTTCTAATAAGGTTCGTCGTTAGCCCGGTCATTAAGGCTGTGCTCGGCATAATATTCATCTTGATCATAATTTATTTGCTGCAACGCTATTTTGGCTTTGATTTAAACAGAATATTAAGCCCGCTTGGCATTAATTTGGATTTAAATAAATTTAATTCCAGTTTCGGATGGATTTTGGGGCCGGCAGGTTATTATATAGAAAAGGCAAAAACTTTCCTTTTTTATCTTTGGGGTAACTTTCCTAAGTCTTTAAATAATTA
The DNA here is from genome assembly GCA_903885445.1 of Candidatus Staskawiczbacteria bacterium. Taxonomy (GTDB): domain Bacteria; phylum Patescibacteriota; class Minisyncoccia; order Minisyncoccales; family Staskawiczbacteraceae; genus XYD1-FULL-39-28. The sequence continues at coordinate 11,562 of CAISIO010000023.1, read as the reverse complement.
AAATGGCAACTTTTGGAGGCGCAATTTTAGCGGTAGTCGGCTTTTTAACATTTCCAGCGTGGCACTTGGTTGTGCTTTATGTAATTTTACTTTTGCTTATCGCTTATTCTATGGTAAAATCGTGGGGCTTTTAAAATGGACCTAAAAGAAAAAATTAATCTTATAAAAAAAAACGAGGCGGTGGCAATGCTGGCTCCGACTTTTGCTATTGATTTTAAATACCCGAATATTATCGGCATGCTCCGCAAGCTGGGCTTTAAAGAAGTGACCGAACTGACTTTCGGAGCCAGAATGGTCAATTGGGCTTACGCCAATTATATAAAAGAGCATCCTGAACAAGAATTATTTATCGCTTCGCCCTGCCCAACTGTTGTTGCTATGGTTCAACACCAATACCCGGAACTTATAAAATTTTTAGTTCCGGTTGTCTCCCCCATGGAGGCCATGGCAAAAGTCCATAAAAAATTCAACCCAAATTGCAAAGTTATTTTTATCTCTCCGTGCTGGGCAAAAGAAAACGTTGAAGCACCAAAATACAAAGAAATCGATGCTGTAATAACTTTGAAAGATTTAAAACAAATTTTCGAACAAGAGGACATTAAAGAAGAAAATTTCATAGAAAATTACTATTTTGACTCTTTTGTCAGGGAATATACAAAAATTTATCCTGTATCGGGCGGGCTGGCATCAACTTCTCACATACAAAAATTATTTCAAGAAGGCGAAATTTTAATAACCGACGGCGTTGAAAACATAAAAAAGGCATTCGATGATTTTAAGGCCGGAAAATCAAAATATAAATTTATGGACCTATTAAATTGCGATGGCGGATGCATCGGGGGGCCTGCAATAAATAATAAAGACCTGCCTACAGAAAAGAAAAAAGAAATAATTTTCGAATACACTCATCGCTCGTCAGAGGCAACCATGGGTGAGCACGAAGGAAAAGTGAAAGACGCGAAAGATATAGATTTAAGCGCAAAATTTTAAAAAAGGTCGAATTTTTACCGAAGCGAGCCAAATAATTTTTTCGAGGAGAGGGTGCCCCGTTAGAGAGGCTCTCCCCGCAGAAAAAATTAATTGGCGAGCGATAATCAAACATGTTGTCAAATTATTTAGCAGAAATTTGGGGAATCTCCATTGTCGCAGTTGCCCTCGCCCTTCTAATAAAAGAAAAGCATTTAAAAAAGCTTTTCTCGGAAATGGAAACAGGGGAAAGCTTTTTCTGCTGGGGATTTATCAGTTTCGTGATTGGTGTTGCCATGGTTTTGTCTCATAACATCTGGGTAAAAAATTGGCAGGTCATCATCACAATTTTTGGCTGGCTAGCCATATTAAAAGGATTAGCGCTTCTTTTCTGTCCGGAATGTATGAAAAAATGGGCAAAAAAAATAGAAAACGCTTCATTTTTACCGTTCGCGTTAGTAATAGCGGTTATTGTCGGTCTTGTGATTACTTACTTCGGGTTCACCGCATAATCAGCTATTAAAACAAAAGCCCCGTAAGGGGCTTTTGTTTTAATAGTAATCTCTGACTTTTTTGAGCTCTTTATGCTTTCGCAACTTTTCCAGCGCCTTTGCCTGGATTTGCCTTATTCTTTCGCGGGTCACGCCAAATTCTTCTCCAGTTTCTTCAAGCGTATGCATGACGCCGTCGTCTAAACCGAATCTCATTCCCAGAATCTTTAATTCTCTTGGCGTCAATTCACTGGAAATCTCTTTTAAGCGCTCTTTCAAAAGTTTTCTTGCCGCTTCTGTGTTGGGCGCGATTGTTTTGTCGTCTTTAATAAACTCCGCCAAAACGCTGTCTTGCTTATCTTTGTCTTCTCCCACCGGCGTTTCCAAGGAAACTGCCTTTTGAGCTATTTTCCTTATATGATGGACTTTATCAACTTCCAAGCCCATTTCGGCGGCAATTTCTTCGGCCAATGGCTCGCGACCCAATTCCTGCAAAAGGTTCTTCCTAACTTTTGTATATTTTGAAATCGTTTCTATCATATGCACCGGAATTCTGATGGTTCTTGCCTGGTCAGCTAGAGCTCTGGTAATAGATTGCCTAATCCACCAGGTTGCATATGTTGAAAACTTATAGCCTTTTCGCCAGTCAAATTTCTTAACCGCTTTAAATAGCCCAAGATTTCCTTCCTGAATTAAATCAAGCAAGGTTAAATTAGGCGACCTGCCGACATATTTCTTGGCGATAGAAACAACCAATCTCAAGTTCGCCAAAGCTAATCTATTTTTCGCGTCTTCGTCTCCCAATTCTATTTTTTTCGCCAACTCTTTTTCTTCTTTCGCCGACAAAAAACTGGACTTGCCTATTTCTTTTAAATACATCTGTATCGGATCAATTTTTCCGACAAGCGGTTTTTTGCCTTTTTTCTCCTTTTTTGTTTTTGTTTCCAAAAATTCCTGGACTTCTTTTATCTGTACGCCCCTTTCCCTGAAGTCGTCGAAAACCTTTTCCAACCCTTCGATATCAAACTCTATCTTGGGAAAAGCATACAAAATTTCCGAGGTTGTGACGAAGCCACGTTCCTCCGCTTTTTTCATAAGAGTTTCCAACTGAACTGGATCTATAACGGTTCTCTTGTTGACTCTCTCTATCTTATGACGCGCCTTTATCTTTGCAACCTTTTTTGCCTTGGGCGCTTTTTTTGTTTGCCTGCTTTTTTTGTTTGCCATGGTTTTATATTTTTTGATGCAATTCTTTAGCGTTTCGCGTAAACTCTTTAATCAACTCTTCCTTTTTTCCCTCATCATTTTCGGACTTTACCGCCCCAGAAAGATTGTTTAACTTGTTTCTCAATTCTATATCTTTTAGCTGCGAAAGGCAAAGCTGTATCTCGTCAGACCCGTCTTCTTCGTATTCTACTTCAGCCTTCAAGGACATCGCATTAAATAATTCTTTATGGTCATCTTTGCAAAAATCTCCGCCTTTTTTTATATTTTCAATCAAACCTCTGGTTTCCGCGCAAAAAAGGCAGTGATGCGATTCTTCAATCAAGCCCAAATTTTCCGGATTCTTCAACACAAGTGAAATAATTTTATCTTCGATCATTCTTTTTCTTCCTTCGGCTCCTCCGATTTTTTTATTTTCTTTATTTATAACGCTTCCCACAACATCGCGGCCAAAAGAATCATTCGCTGTTTTTTTTCTTAATTGTTCAAATAGATCCTTCTCGTCTACCCCAATCTTAGAAGATAATTTTTGTATCCAATAAGAACGTTTTATTTGGTCTGGAATCCTGCCCACCGCAGATAAAATTATATTCCCTATACTATTTTTCCCATCAGGCGTAGTTTTATCGAATTTTGTAAAAGCAGAGTCAAAATAATAGTCCATTATCGTCCTGGCCTTTTCCACCGATGCTTTCCAGTTTTCAGGACTTTCTAAAATTATCTCAGCCGGATCTTTTGCGCCAGAATAAGTGTCTATAACTTTGATATTAAAACCCTGCGACTCGGCCAAATTGATACCCCTTTTAGTAGCGTTATCTCCGGCGACATCCATGTCAAAAGACAAAAGCAGATTGTCGGTATATCTTTTTAGGGTGTTTAGATGGCGCGGAGTGAGGGCGGTGCCCGAAACAGCCACAGTGTTCTCAAATCCTGCCTGATGGCACATTATAGCGTCTGTGTAGCCTTCCGTCAACACACACTGGTTGTTTTTCCTTACAGCCAGCTTCGCATAGTTTATACCGTAAAGAACATTGCTTTTGTCGTAAAGTAAAGTCTGGGGAGTATTTATATATTTTGCCGTCTCTTTTTTGTCAGCATCTTTAAAAATTCTGGCTCCAAAACCAATCACTTGTGAGTTGGAATCAAGAATTGGAAAAATAATCCTGCCGCGGAATCTGTCGTAGGGGTTATTCCCTTTTTCAGATTGCACCGCCAATCCCGCTCTTACAATCTCTTCTCTGTTATATCCTCTACCCACCAAGAAATCAGACAAACCCTGCCAAGTGTCGGGCGAATAACCAAGCCTCCATTTTAGAATACTCTCTTCTGTAATTCCTCGTTTCAATAAATATTCTTTTGCCTCTTTTCCACAGGCGCTATTTCCCAATTGTTTTTCAAAAAACGAGCAAGCTAAATCGCAAATTTCGTATAATTTTTTCCTTTCGCTGGTTGCCTGAGGATTTTCCCTTTTTAATTCAACTCCGGCTTTATTCGCCAAAAGACGCAAAGCATCTCCAAATTCAACGCCTTCTATTTCTTTTATAAATTCAAAAATATCTCCGCCTTTCCCGCACCCAAAACATTTCCACATTTGCCTGCCTGGCGAGACAAAAAACGACGGCCCTTTTTCAGAATGAAAAGGGCAAAGCCCGCGGTAGTTAACCCCGGTCTTTGAAAGTTTTACATAACTTCCAACAACGTCAAGCACATTTAGCTTATTTTTTATCTCTTCTATCTGAGAATCCATTGCGATTTTATACTACCACGAATAGCAGAGAAATCAATTTAGTTCTTTCCGTATTTTTTCGGCATTCGCTTTAAAATCATTTTTGTTGCCGGATGATTTTGGATCTGTAAAAATCCATATATGAGCATGCGGAACTTCTTCTCCTGTGATTCTGCTCCAAACAACTTCTTGATTAAAGGCCTTCCTTTGAGCCAGTGCCACTTTTTTGACCACCTCAAAATATTCTCCCGCATTTGGCACGTCCCAAACAAAATGATAGTGTGTTTTAGGTATCACTTGCGTATGCCCGGGAGAAAGCGGATTAATATCCAAAAACGCCAAAAATTTGGCGTCTTCGTAGACTTTATAGCTTGGAATTTCTCCTTTTACTATTTTACAGAATATGCAATCCTCCATTCTATCTGACCTGGTATGTTAGGTTAATTGTGACATCAATTTCCTGCTGGCCGGGCTGGATTGTCGGTACTGGCGCTGCTTCAGGAGCTGCACTCATTGATAATTTAGCATTACTTGAGTATGCCATTGGATAAACATAATTCTCGTAAACGTTTATTATCTTGCCCAAATTAACGCCAGAATCTTTGGACAATTTTTGTGCGTTAGATTTTGCCTGAGCGATTGCCTGGGTCCTTGCCTGCTCTTTAAACTGTTCAGGATTATCAATCGTAAATTGCAGATCACTCACAACATTAGCGCCCTTCGCTGTTGCTTGGGAAATTACATCTCCAACTTTAGTAAAATCTCTTATTTTAACTTGAACGTCCTGCTCTAATCTATAGCCCGTGACAGTTGTGCCAGTTCTTACCATTGAGCCGCTTGCAGTTGGATACATCATCGGCACAGGAACAACAGGAACAGAATAATTTTCGTAAACCGGCGTCAAATTATAATTGGTTGTCTGAATATCTTTTTCATCAATCTTTAATGCCTTCAAGGCGCTGATTACAGCGTTCATTTTGTCTGTGTTCGTTTTCGTAACATCGGCGACAGTGGCTGCTGTCGTTGTAACTCCTAAACTTGTAATGGCTACATCGGGTTTAGCATAAATTTTTCCAACTCCCGAAACCGTAATCTGGTTTTGATTTTGCAAACTGATAGACTTATTTTGCAAAATAATTTGCCCGACAAAAAACACTAACACGCCAACTACCAGAATTGCCGCTAACATAAACGTTTTATCTAATAACTTTCTTGTTTGTTCTTCCATGTTTTTTTATTTTAATTATATTTACTGCGGAGGAGGTGGGACTCGAACCCACGAGACCCTTTCGGGTCACAGCTTTCCAAGCTGTTGCAATGGCCGCTATGCGACTCCTCCAAATTCTTAAACTTCCATGTCTCTTAATATTTTTATTCTTTCTTCGATGGGTGGATGAGTGGAAAATAATTTTGCGAACCAATGGGTTTTTTGTTGCCCCTTATACGGCGAGTCAATAAACAATGAACTAGAAGCGTCATTGGTAATACGCATTGGGGTTGGGTCTGATGAAATTTTTTCTAAAGCGCTGGCTAAACCTTCTGGATAGCGGGTCAACAGTGCGCCGTCGGCATCTGCCAAAAATTCTCTTTTCCTTGAAATTGCCAACTGAACCAAGGCCGCGGCAATTGGTGCCAAAATAGCAGCGATAATCCCGACAACAGCCATAATTGCGCCTAGGTTTCCGTTTTCGTTGTCTGACCTGCGCCTATTCCCACCCCAAAAACTGACTCTTAAGAATACATTTGCCAGCATGGCCACAGTTCCCGCCAAAACCGCCACTATTGTAGACAATAGCATATCTTTATTACCAATATGTGAAAGTTCGTGCGCCAAAACCCCCTGTAATTCTGTTTTATCTAAACGATTCAAAAGCCCTTGCGTCACCGCCACTACCGCATGTTTTGCGTCGCGTCCCGTTGCAAACGCATTAGGTTGCATTTCGGGAATAATATAAATTCTTGGCAAAGGCAAACCGGCGGTTATGCAAAGATTTTCGACAACATGATAAAGCTCGGGGTTTTGGTTGTGCTCCACCGGAACGGCATGGTACATTCCCAAAACAATTTTATCAGAATACCAATAACTTCCAAACGACATACATACGCTTAAGATTACCGCAAAATACAAAATCGCGCTACTATTTTCTATATACGAGAAAAGCCACCCCAAAGCTATGATAAAGACCAAAAACCCAGTTAATAAAAACCAGGTTTTTCGGGTATTAGAATCTGCCTGTGTGTATATCGACGCCATAAATTTAATTGCCGAGTGTCAAAACTAAAACTTTACTCCTACCGGCTCTCTTTCCGCTTCACCGGCTGTTTGAAACAACTCCATTTGCTTGAATCCGAAAACATTGGCTATTACGTTATCCGGAAAACTTTCGATCTTTATACTCAAATCTCTAACGTTTGTGTTATAGAACCTGCGCGAGGCCTGGATTTTGTCTTCCGTATCAGTTAGTTCCTTTTGCAATTCCAAAAAATTTACAGACGCTTTTAAGTCCGGATAATTTTCTGAAACCGCAAACAAACTTTTTAAAGTTCCAGAAAGCGCATTTTCTGCTTCAGCCTTAGCTCCTGTCCCTTGAGCATTCATTGCATTAGCTCTTGCTTGAGTGACCTTTTCAAATAATTGTTTTTCGTGGGTTGCGTATCCTTTAACTGTCTCGACCAAATTGGGTATTAAATCATATCTCCTTTTAAGCTGGACATCGATGTCTGCCCACGCTTCTTTTGCCCTATTTTTCAGGGTTACCAAGCCATTAAACGCTCCTATTATCCATAGGACTGCAACTACTACTACGGCTAAAATTACCCACGATACTATTGCCATATTTTTTTATTTAATAATATTTTTTTATAGTTATAGTGATTTCTATTTTGGTAAATCATCAATTAAATTATTTAAATGGGGATGTTGCGCTTCAAATTTGTAAGCGAAAAGTTTTAGAAGCGTGAAAAAATCTTCCAGCTCCGAGCGAAAAGACTCCGGTCCGGAAAAAACTTCCCACAATTCTGATATTATGCTTTTAGCATAATGATGCAAAATTTCGTAATCAGATTTATTTTTTAAGTAATTAATTATCTGCTTAAATTCTCCCCTATCCAACCAAATACCCTGACACATTTTGCAGAAATCAACTTTTGTTTTGGACTCGTCATATTTGATTTCCACCAGGCCGGACCTATCGACGGGGCAATGTTTGTCTCCGCGCGAAACGCGGAATTTTAACTTATCTCGCCACAAATCCACATCAACCCAATTTAGTTGCTTATCTTTCTCATCTTTTGCCAAACGTAGCTCATCTTTGTCAAACCAAACACCCAAACATTTCGGGCAGTAATCCACCTCCACATTATGGAACAAAACCCTTTCTAAATATTCACTGTCATTTGGACACTCCATATCTATATATTATACAAAAATCGACCTAATTGCAACAAAAAAGCCCTACCGACGCGAGTCGTTAAGGCGGACGTTCCTTCTAAAGATGCCCTAAGAAGGTCTTAAGGAACCATTTGATGGCTTTGTCGATACGGCAATTCAGGCCGTATCGACTTGTTGACCTGGCACATCGGCAGCAAACCCGCTGGAACGTAAAGAAATTCCATAGAAAACGCCATTCCCAGCCGTTCTTCTCCAGGTCAAACGCAGTGCCCTTACCGAAACTGAAGTGGAGAGCATTGCCGCAGTCCGGGCATCTAACGTCCAGACCTTTCGGAGGTGGTGGCAACGGCTTTCTTACTGGAAGAGGCCTCACTACTTCCTTCTTCACTGTTTCCACGGTAACCTCCAACCAAAAGGCCAGCTAAACGCGGCCAAAAAGATTGCCGCGTAGATGCCAGCGACCACGTCGTCTAACATTACGCCCCACGGGCTCTGCCAACGATCAAAACGCTTGGTTGGCCAGACCTTCACCACATCGAAGAAGCGAAAGAAGGCCAGCCCCAAAAAGGGCCAAAGCCAGACAGGTATATTGAAGTATAACGCAGGCATTACAGTGACCAGCATACCCAGAACTTCGTCAATGACGATTTCATTCTGGTCGTGCCGGACTATTTTTCCCTGCCAATTCTTCACCGGGCCCAGCAAGGTTTCGGCCACAGGTACAGAGAACGCACCTATCACCAACACCGCGCCAAGCGCAAATATCCAGACAACAGTCCTAACTAGGTTCGTCTGGAAACGGTTATCCAGCCAAACAAAAAGGCAACACAGCGGTAGCGCGAAAATGCTCCCCCAGGTTCCTCCGCCAATATGGAAGCGGCCCTTGAGCAGGCCTGTGTTAAACCACGTTGCAATCCAAAATCGTATAGAGACCATGTGGGCACACATCATAAAGATGTCTCCTATTTTCTTCTCAACGAGCGGACTTGCGGCACCGAGCCGCATTATTACAGCTTATCAATATAATTTCTTTTGTCAAACAAAAACAGCCCGCCCTTTCGGTCGAGGCTGTTTTTAAAATTACTTTTTAGTAATCACCGCCCATCATTGGGTTTGGCATTTGGTGGTTAGAACATCCTTCTTTCTTTGGTAGTTCTGAAACAACCGCCTCAGTTGTCAAAAGCATAGAAGCGGCGGAAACCGCGTTCTCTAAGGCGGTTCTGGTGACCTTTGTTGGATCAACAACTCCCGCTTTTATAAGATTCTCATAAACCATAGTGGCTGCGTTGAATCCGAAGTCATCACTGCCTTCTTTTACTTTTTGCACAACAACCGCGCCATCAATTCCCGCGTTTTCAGCAATTTGCCTGACAGGCTCTTCAATTGCTCTTTTTAAAATATTAACTCCGGTTTTTTCATCTCCTTCCAATTGCAATTTCTCCAAGGCTGGCAATGTCCTCAATAAAGCAACACCTCCACCAGGGACAATTCCCTCTTCAACAGCTGCTCTTGTAGCGTGCAAAGCATCTTCCAATTTGTGCTGTTTAGCTTTTTGTTCAACTTCTGTGGCAGCCCCAACTTTTATAACCCCAACTCCTCCCGATAACTTTGCCAATCTTTCTTGTAATTTTTCTTTATCAAAATCCGACGTCGCCAAATTTATCTCTTTTCTAATCGCGCCAATTCTCGCTTCGATATTTGTTCTTTCTCCCTTCCCCTCTACTATAGTTGTATTTTCTTTTGTAGAAATCACTCGTCTTGCCTGACCCAACATTTCTATTTCAGTGTTTTCTAGCTTCATTCCTTTTTCTTCCGAAATTACTTCGGCTCCCGTAACAATGGCTATGTCTTCTAGCATTTCTTTTTTTCTGTCGCCAAATCCCGGAGCTTTCACGGCCAAAGCATTAAAAATTCCTCTTACTTTATTTACAATCAAAGTTGTCAAAGCGTCTCCATCAACATCGTCAGCAATAATCACCAATTCTTTTTTCCCCGCTTTTACTAATTTTTCCAGCAAAGGCAAAATTTCCGGTAATGAGCTGATTTTTTTATCAGTAATTAAAATATATGGCTCTTCCCAGCTTGCCTCCATTTTTTCGGCATTTGAAACCATATATCCGGAAATATATCCTCTGTCAAACTGCAAACCTTTTACAATTTCCTTTGACAAACCAAAAGTTTTTGATTCTTCTGTTGTAATTACTCCGTCTTTCCCAACTTCTTCCATAACCTCAGCAATCAAGTTCCCCATTTCTTTATCTTGCGCCGAAATTATCGCAACCTGCGCTTTCTCCTCTGTAGTCGTGATAGGCTTTGACATTTCTCTAAGCGCCGCCACAACTGCGTCTTTCGCCCTAATAATTCCTTTTCTCAGCGCTAAGGGATTCGCCCCGGCTGCCACATTTTTTAGTCCTTCTGTTGCAATCGCCTGGCAAAGCACGACTGCTGACGTTGTGCCGTCGCCGGCTATATCGTTTGTCTTGCTGGCAACTTCCTTTATAATTTCTGCTCCAATATTTTCAACATTATCTTCCAACTCAATCTCTTTGGCAATCGTCACGCCGTCGTTTGTTATTGTCGGCGAACCAAAACCCGAGCCCAAAACAACATTCCTGCCTTTCGGCCCAAGTGTTACCTTTACCGCATTTGCAACCTTGTCTAATCCGGATTTTAAAATTTTTCTCGCGTCCTCGCTGTATTTTATTTGTTTGCTCATATTATTTGTATTTTTAAAAGCGAGGCAATAAACTTTTTGTAGGCCTTGGTCCACTTGTCTCCGCAGAGACAAAGGGGGCTACCAACAGCCGGAAAAAAGCTTGTTGCCAAGCGATTATTCTATTATTGCTAAGATGTCGCTTTCAGAAGCGATTAAATACTCTTTTCCATCAACTTTTATTTCATTCGGTCCGTATTTTGTAAATAAAACTTTATCGCCCGGCTTTACCGACATCATCATTATTTTTCCATCTTCAGTCTTTTTGCCAGGGCCGACTGCTATAACTTTTCCCTCCTCTGACTTTTCCTTTGAAGCAGTATCAGGCAAAAATATTCCTGCTTTTGTTTTTTCCTCTTCCTTCACCGGTTCAATTAAAATATGGTCTCCCAATGGTTTTATTATCATAGTTTTTCTTTTTATTAATTTTCTATAATGTAATTTAACGGATTAAACGACGCTTGTCAACATTTTATTTTAGATATTTTCCGGTGTAGCTGTTTTTTATTTTGGCGATGTCTGCAGGCGTCCCTTCGCCCACAATAGCACCCCCGCCGTCTCCGCCTTCCGGTCCCAAATCAATCAGCCAATCGGCGTTTTTAATTAAATCTATATTGTGCTCAATAACCAAAACTGTATTGCCTTTTTCAACCAATCCTCCCAAAACAGCAATAAGTTTTTTAATATCTTCAAAATGCAAACCGGTCGTCGGCTCGTCTAATATATACAACGTCCTGCCGGTTCCTTTTCTGGAAAGTTCTGTCGCTAATTTTATCCTTTGCGCCTCTCCGCCCGAAAGCGAGGTTGCCGCCTGCCCAAGCGCCACATACGAAAGCCCGACTTCTTTTAAAGTTTTTAATTTCTCGTACAATCCCGGAATATTTTTGAAAAACTCCATTGCTTCTTCAACTGTCATTTCCAAAACCTCGGCAATGTTTTTATCTTTATAAGTAATTTCCAAAACTTCTTTGCTGTATCTTTTCCCCCTGCATTCTTCGCACTCAACATAAATATCAGGCAAGAAATACATTTCAACTTTTTTCTGTCAGAT
>CAISIO010000022.1 GCA_903885445.1 Candidatus Staskawiczbacteria bacterium | reverse complement strand
TCTTCGCCGGCGCGCGCTTCATCTTGCGGAGTTATTTTATTTTCTTTCATTTCCTCAATCTCTTCGTCGGTGTAAAGCATTGAGTTGTCCACAACCAATTTTACCTGCCAAAACTTAACATCGCCCGACACCGGTTTGAATTTTGCCTTGATTTTCTGTCCTTTTTGGCCGTAATCTTTTTTGTAGGCAGTGGCAATTGCCGCCTCAATAGTTTCTATAACTTTTTCCGGGCTTATGCCCCTTTCCTCTGCAATTTGAGCCAAAGCTCTTTGAAATGATTTTATATCCATAAAATAAAAGTCCGTGGTCAAACGGACAGGTTAGTTAATACTCTGTATAAATTAATCTTATAAAAAAAGGGGGCTGATGTCAACCCCTTGTCGCTATGCGCGTGTATACGGCCTTCGTGAGATTATTATATCTCTCATGGCGCTCGGATCTACCTCATAGTTTAGCTTCTTTGCCTTTTGTCTTATTTCTTCCCGAAATTTGATTGCGGAGTCAATCAAGGCCTGACAATTTTCCGTGTTAACAATCTCGCGGGTGGCCGCCGCGCTTGCAGCCATAACCCAAAAAGTTGCAACACCCGGCCCCAAAGGACGGGCACAATAATTTTGCCAGTTTAATCTTCCGCGCCCAATAACAACCCCGCGAATGCAGTCTCTTAACCATTTCTTAGCGTTCGGAATTTTTGTGTTGTAAATAATCCCCAAGAATTTAGCAGTTGTTATTTCATCCATGTGCGTGCCTTTTCTCAAAGAACTTGTGATGTGATTCGAACCATCTACATTATTAAACTAAAAACCCGCCGTGTCAAGCCCACTGCAACTGAATTCAACCAGCAACTGCAACACTTGTTAAGTTTGTATTGTTAATTTGTATATTAAACTTGTTTAATTCTTTTTGAAATACCTCGTTTGGAGTAAGCCAATTAAGTCGCTTTCTCGGGCGGTTGTTTAAATTGCTCTCCACTGCCTGTAATTTTTCGAACGATACTTTTGTAAAGTCAGTTTTCTTTGGGAAGAAATCACGGATAAGTCCGTTAGTATTTTCGTTTGCTCCACGTTCCCAGAAGTGGTAGGCGTGAGCGAAAAAACATTTAAAGCCTGTCTGCATTTGGAGTTCTTCCCATCTTTGATTTTCAGAACCGTTATCAAAGGTTGCTGTTTGTTTTAATTCTTTCGGTAAATATTTGGTTCTGCTTTTAATAGCTGAGAGCGTGGCTTGGCTGGTTTTGTCTGCCAACTTTGTGATAAACACCAAGCCTGATTTTCTTTCGAGGAATGTATTGATTCCCGGCTTGTTATCGCAAGATGCCACGGAATCTGATTCCCAGTCGCCAATACGGGACTTGCGGTCAACGATTTTTGGACGCAAATCAATGGAGATTCCGGGAGCTTTTAAGACTCTCTGGCATCGTCTTGAATAGTGGCGAGTTCGACGTTTTTTTCTGCGTCGCAAGCAAGAACGCAAGTCTTCGTGTCCGGGTTTTAGCAAACCCCAGCCGTCTCTGTAGACTTGGCTGTAAATGAATTGGTATATTGCTTCGTGAGATATGCTTTGTCCGGGATGGACTTTGCCGATCCTTCCGGCTATCTGTTCTGGCGAGGTTCTTTGTTTAAGTTCCGAGATTACGTAATCTCGGATAATATTGTTTTTGAGACGATCTTTTCTGCCTCGGCTTTTTCGGCTCGCCAAGGCCCGTTGGTGGGAAGGACGGGACATGTAGCCGTGATAACGGACGGTATTCTTTTTAATTTCTCTTGAGATTGTGCTCACACTTCTCTTGAGCTCTTTGGCTATCTGCCTTGCGGACTTCTTTTCCCAGAGACAGAGTTGTATTTTCTCACGTTCTTCGATCGATAATTGTGTATATTTCATATCACCTTGATAGTATATCATTTTATCAGGGTGTTGCACTTACTTATTGAACTAACTGCTTTTACAATTCTCCTAAGTCAAGTGTAAAATCAACCCTAATTTTTTCCACAAAGTCTTTTACGTGGCTCACCAAAATCATTGCGCCGTCAAACTCGTTTATTGCTTTGGCAATTATTGGAATATGGCGGAAGTTTATGTGGTTGGTTGGTTCGTCTAAAATTAACAAGCCCGGTTTTTCCAAAGAAATTACGGCAAAAGCCACCAGGCCTTTTTGACCTTCTGATAAGCTTCCAATTTTGGATTTTAAGAGTTCTGAGTCAATTAAAAATCCTGCCGCGTGTCCGCGCAAGCCTTGTTCTGTGCCATCCTCGCCCATTGCTTTTGAAAGCGTTTCGTAAACTGTTGCGTTAAAATCCAAGGTTGAAAAATCCTGGCGGTAATATCCAATTTTTACACCGGT
>CAISIO010000021.1 GCA_903885445.1 Candidatus Staskawiczbacteria bacterium | reverse complement strand
CCAGATGTCAGGCTCCCACTAAAGCGGGATACCGACATCCTAGGAAATTAGCATTTTTTAAAACTTTCATATAGAATGGGAGAATGCTTAGCAGTATCTGGAACGCCATTTTATATCACCCATTGTTAAATGCTTTGGCTTTTTTGGTATCAATTATCCCCGGCGGAGACGTCGGTGTCGCAGTTATCGTTCTTACTATTTTGGTAAAAGTGATACTTTTCCCTCTTTCCCAGAAATCCATTGAAAGCCAAGCCCAAATGAACTTGCTTACCCCGGAGTTGAACCGGATAAAAGAAAGCGGGAAAAGCAAAGAAGAGCAAGCAAAACTCACTTTTGATCTTTATAAACAACACAAAACCAATCCTTTTTCCGGCTGTCTTTTGCTTTTGATCCAGCTCCCTATCATTTTCGCTTTATACTATGTTTTCTTGAAAGGAATTCATTTCCAAAGTGGGGTGCTTTACTCGTTTGTTCACATCCCGGAACATATGAACATGATTTTCTTGGGGATTATCGATATTGGCAAGAAAAGCCTCGTCTTGGCGATTTTGGCGGGGATTTCGCAGTCTCTGCAAGCGCACTTCATGCCCCAGCCTTCAGCCTCTTCCTCAAGCGGTTCTTTCCAAGAAAGTTTCGGCAAGAGTATGAATATGCAAATGAAATACGTTTTTCCTTTTCTGGTTGCTTTTATCGCCTATAACATTTCCGGAGCGGTCGCCTTATACTGGATAACCAGCAATTTGTTTATGGTTGGCCAGCAAATTTATGTCAAAAAGAAAGAGTTTCCTTCGATTGTTGTTTTAAAATAAATTGTGCCCAGCATGATTTTACTAAATCATATGAAAAAAGAAGAAATACAAAATTTAATAAAGGAGTTAATTGAAAAAACTTCAATAAAACTAAATAAAATTGAAGTAGTTGAAGAAGGCCCGCAGAATATTTTTGTTTCAGTGGAAGTTAGCGAACCGCACTTTTTTATTTCCCGCGAGGGAGAAGGGTTGCATGCCCTCAATCATCTGGTTCACAGAATTATTGAAAATAAAAACCCTGTACCTGACCCGGAAAAACAGCGCGGGCTGGGCGTTCTGGTTGATATAAATGGTTTCCAAAAGAAACGAATAGAAAATATCCGCGCGATTGCGCACATGATGTCCGAACGAGCCAGATATTTTAAATCAAACATAGAAGTTGACCCAATGTCGGCTTTTGAACGTCGCATCGTTCATGAATTTTTATCCGAAGCGGTTGATTTAAAAACCGAATCGGTTGGTTTCGGGCCTTCTCGCCGGGTGGTGATTAAATATATTGGGGCAATTTAATACAACCCCCTAAATCCCCCTTGTCAGGGGGACTCCTGAATTTTTTCCTCCCCTGACAAGGGGAGGTTAGGAGGGGTTGTATTTATTTTAAATTAAATTCCCAAAGATACGAATCTTTTTTATTTACAAAAAATAGATAATTTTGACTGCTATCCAGCATCAACTTTACGCCATCAATATCTTCTCCTCCTCCCGGGGCGGTAACCGGGTCCAACAGCCCTGTCGCCAAGCCTGTTTTTGCGTCTATTTTCCAAATTGAATCCGAGAAAGAAACTTCTCCCTGGTACCAAACATCCGGATACTGCCCGGCATTGATTGATTTTGGCACCGCGCAGTAAATGACGTCGCTAGCACTTCCCCAGACGCATTTCTCCGGCAAAGATTTGACTCCCAACAAGGTTGAGAGGTTTGTGGTTGGATTATAAATACTGAGTGATAGATTATCATCAGCGTAAAGAATTAATTTTCCATCCGGGCTGGCTTCCGTGGTAAGGCCGTTTATATTTCCCAAAACTTCATTAAAATTCTTACCACTTTGGTCTATTTCATACATATATCCAGGGATTCCAGAGGCGGGCTTGGTGGTTAGAGTGATTATCTTATTGTTTGGCCAGGAAGAGAGCCATTCGGTAAATGGTGAATCAAAAATCTGGACTTTTTTGTTGGTTGTTAGATTCACGGTCGTGCCTACCATATCGCTTCCGCTATCAAATAAATAAAACATACTTCCGCTGTCCGGCGAGACACTTACGTCTTTTGTGTCGTTGGGCAAAAGAGAGCCGTTAATATTAACCGCGCCAGTATTTCCTCCCAAGGGCTCCTTCGGCAGAGCTCCTAAAAAAGTTTCAATTGTTTTTCCATCCGCTTGCAAATATCTCATTGCCACCGACTGTCCCTTGTTTCCAAAATACGCATCATAAACCTTTGGGATTACCGTGGATGAAAATTGTTTTTCGGAAATATTATCCGCAAAAGTTTCATAAATATTTCCGGTTGCTCGGGCGACATACCTCAAAGCGGAGACAAGTTCCGTCAAAGGCGCTGGAGTCTTAGTTGTTTTTTTTGTTGAAGGAGGTGTTGGGGTTGGGGTCGCTGGTATTGCTTTCAACCTTTCTTCCCCGAAAACCGTATAGCCGGCGATTGGCATACTGGAAACCTTTTTTAATTTTATATTGGCGGTGACGGGCGGTTGGTATCCGGAGACATTGACGGGGGGTGTGACTACTGGAGGGGTGGTTGTTTTTTTAGTTCCGAAAGGGCTGAATTGCGAGAAAAAATTTGTGCCCGTAGTGCCCCCAGTTGTGTTTGTCGCTGGTTTATTTAGAAATAAAAATCCAAAAATCACGGCCAGGACGATGATGAGAACGATTATTAAAAGTATGAAGTTTCTTTTTGACATATAATTTTAATTATTTAGGCCATTTAACATAAGTTATCCTGCTTTGGATAGAACTTAAATCCCTTATGGCGGTAGGATTGTTTGTGTCTTGCGTATCAATTATCTTTCCATTCCCCAAGTAAATAGCAACATGGCCATCAGTTAGATTTTTTGGGTCATCTCCCGGTTTCCACCCCACTAAATCTCCAGGGTGTAGCGTTGAAAAATTGAAGGTTTTTTCATCCACAGCTTGAGCATTATTTGAGAATATTTGTTGTGAATTATTGCCAGGGCTGGCCAATCCGGCACATGTGTATACTTGGTCCGCGAAAGAAGAACAGTCAACGAATATTGTTGAAGAATCAGTTGTGTTTCTTGCTGTCTTGCTATATTCTGTCTGGTTTATAAATTTTTGTGCTATCCCTGGGATAGCGGCTTTCCCTGTATTACCATTTCCATCATTGCCACTACAAGGTATGCCGAAACTGT
>CAISIO010000020.1 GCA_903885445.1 Candidatus Staskawiczbacteria bacterium | reverse complement strand
TGCCTGGCATATTTTTCTTCTCCGTTTGCTTCTGCTGTAATTGTTTCTTTATAAGCAACTTGAGGCCTGCCATAATTTGCTTCAACATGGAATTCTCTCTTCAATCTGTCAGCAATAATATCCAAGTGTAATTCTCCCATGCCGGAAATAATTGTTTCCCCGGTTTCAATGTCTTCTTTAATCCTAAAGGTCGGGTCTTCCTCGGTAAGCTTCCTGATAGACATAATAAGTTTCTCCTGGTCCTGCTTTGTTTTTGGCTCAACACGAATTCCAATAACCGGTTCAGGGAACACAATTTTTTCCAAAATAACCGGGTGGTCTTTGTCGCACAATGTATTTCCGGTGCTAGTTGCTTTCAAGCCAACTGTTGCTCCAATTTCTCCTGCGGAAATAACATCCAGTTCAGCTCTTTCGTCGGCATGCATTCTCAAAATCCTGGAAATTCTTTCCTGCTGGCCGTTGTTTGCGTTCAAAACATACGAACCTTTTTCCAATTTGCCGGAATAAACTCTAAAATAGGTCAAAGTTCCCACAAACGGGTCTGTAGCAATTTTGAAAACCAAAGCTGAAAATGGCTCGTCGTCTGATGCTTTCTTTTCAATTACAGCTCCAGTTTTAGGATCGATTCCTTTCTGCGGAGCAATGTCCAAAGGAGATGGTAAATATTCCACAACCGCATCTAAAATCATTTGAGCTCCTTTGTTTTTCAAAGCGCTTCCGCAAAAAACCGGAATTAATTTATAATTTAAAACTGATTTTCTCAAAACCGCTTTTATTTCCTCAACAGATATTTCTTTTCCTTCCAAAAACTTTTCAGTTAAAGCATTATCTTCGCCGGCAACTCTTTCAATCATTTTTTTGTGCCAAGTTTCGGCTTCCTCCTTCCATTCTTCGGGAATTTCTTTTTCAACAACCGTAATTCCTTTTTCGCCTTCAAAATACATTGCTTTCATTTTCACCAAATCAACAACTCCGGATAATTTTTCTTCCAATCCCATTGGAATGGCCACCGCCACCGCGTTTGGAGTTAATTTATTCAAAATTGACTGGAAACTCTTTTCAAAAGAAGCTCCCATTCTGTCTAATTTATTTATAAAGCAAACTCTCGGCACATTGTATTTGTCCGCCTGTCTCCAAACTGTTTCTGATTGCGGTTCCACTCCGGCAACTCCGTCAAACACAACAACCGCTCCGTCCAAAACCCTCAAAGACCTCTGCACTTCAGCTGTAAAATCTATGTGGCCTGGAGTATCAATCAGGTTAATCTGGTGTCCTTTCCAATACATAGTCGTGGCCGCTGAAGTAATTGTAATTCCCCTTTCCCTTTCCTGCACCATCCAATCCATAACTGTGTCTCCTTCGTGCACTTCTCCAATTTTATGAGAAGTTCCGGTATAAAACAAAAGACGCTCGGAGAAAGTTGTCTTTCCCGCGTCAATGTGCGCGATAATCCCAATATTTCTTAAAGTCTCTAATGGATGTTGTCTCGGCATAAATCTATTGACAATAAATTATTATAATGATATTATTTTAATGTGTTCACTGACATTCTTTTTGGAAACTTCTCTGAAGGAGAAATGCCTTGGAAAAAAATCCTATCCCTTTATCGGGTGGAATTGTAGCTGGCATCATTATTGCGTTGGGAATAGCGATATTCGTTTGGACGCAAATACATTTCAATCAACACCGCCCAGAACAATCCACGTCAACCACAACTCAGAGCGTCACCCAAATGAAGTAACTACGAGAACGTTCAATCGTAATCGCACATGCGCCAGTCCAACCGGATTTGGCGCTTTTTTTGTAAAAAATTATCTGGCGAAATGGGCGAAGGCTTTGTTGGCTTCGGCCATTCTGTGGGTGTCGGCTTTCTTTTTGATGGCGTTTCCTTGGTTGTTTACACAGTCAATTAATTCTTGTGCCAATTTTTCTGCCATTGGCTTTCCTTTTTTAGCTCTGGCTCCGTCCAAAATCCATTTTGTTGCCAATGCCAATTTCCTTTCCCCCCTCACTTCCATAGGAACCTGGTAAGTTGCTCCTCCAATTCTTTTTGGTTTTACTTCCAACAAAGGCGAGGCGTTTTCAATTGCAGCCCTAAAAACTTCCAGCGGTTCTTTTTTTGTTTGTTCTTTAATTATAGCAAAAGCGCCATAAACTATTTTCTGGGCGAGTGTTTTTTTGCCACCTTTCATAACTTTGTTTATAAATTGGGCGACAGCAACATCGTTATATGTTCCGTCCGGCGCTACTTTGTGTTTTTTATAAGCTCTTCTCATGTGTTTCTATATAATGTATTATGCTTTAGCTTTTTTAGTTCCGTATTTTGACCTCTCTTGTTTCCTGCCTTCAACTCCGGCTGTATCCAAAATTCCTCTGACAATGTGATACCTTACTCCAGGCAAGTCCTTAACCCTTCCGCCTCTTATCAAAACAATCGAGTGTTCCTGCAAGTTGTGCCCTTCTCCGGGGATATAAGCTGTCACCTCCATTCCGTTTGATAATTTAACTCTGGCAACTTTTCTCAAGGCCGAGTTTGGTTTCTTTGGAGTTTGTGTGAAAACTTTAATGCACACTCCTCTTTTAAATGGAGAAGAAAAATATGACGGCTTATTTTGCAAAACATTAAAACCGCGTTGCAAAGCAACTGTTTTCTTACGGGCCTTTATGGCCTTTCTATTATGTTTTATCAACTGATGTATTGTTGGCACGTGTTTAAAATCTTAAATTAAATAATAAAAGCGCATTGCGCTTGTGTGATTTATAGTTTAGCAAAATATATTTATAGTGTCAACCCCATTTTCAATTTACCGGGTTAATACCGACGAACGCACCGAATATAAAGAGCAAAATCTGACTCCGAGCCCGAAGATGACACAGACCCAGTTGATCCGTCAGCAAAATCTACGACATTGGCGCTCATTACATAACCGTTTTCATAATAATTAAGGTCAGGCGTTAACGACCAATATGCATCTTGCTTTGTGTTTACAAATAATTTATTTATAGCTGGGTTATAAACAGTGTCATCTGCAATAGTTAACAATTCCTTTTGCGTGGGCAAATACCAGTCAGAATAGTTTGCGAATGTCAGGCCTTCGCAATAACGGACAGCCGCTTTCCAGGCAAAATCCTCTCCGTTGCCACACCCCGCGCCGTTACCGTCTTTTGCCCACATAAGATGCGTGGATTCATCCGATACGGTGCCGTCAGCGTTATCTTTGAAAACCTGATTATCAGGATAAATAGGCGCATCTGCGAGCCCCGAACGGACGCATCGGACATTAAAATTACTGGTTTTTGGAATAGGATTCCATTCGTTATAATTTTGAATAACATTACCCCAAAAATTTATACTCCAAACATTTTCATGGTTTTTTGCGCTTACAGCGGACGTCCAGTAATAGCTAGAATTAGAATCGTAAAACTTTCCTGTTCCGGCACCAGTATAGTCGACACTCTCATACTTTTTGGTAGTTATAACTATGCTGAGTACTTTATTTATAACAGCGCCCTTGGCACTGACGGTATAATCCAGAATCGATTCCAGTTCTTTTTTTGTCGGCAAACGCCAGTCAGAATGGCTTGCGAAAGTCAGGTTGTCGCAAAAACTAGTGGCTTCATACCAGTTAAGGAGTTTCCCATTATTGCACCCCGCACCATTGCCGTCTTTCGCCCACATAAGGTGAGTAGACTCGTCAGTAACCGTGCCATCGGCGTTGTCTTTGAAAACCCTGTTATCGGGCCGATCTAGAGAAGAACGCCAAACAATACCGCCGGCAAATATCCTGTCTAGCAAATAAGAGTTACTGCGCTCAACGACCACAAAAGACTTAAAAATGCTATAAAATACTGCTATCAAAACTACTGCTCCGACTATGATAATAATTTTTGGAATACGCTTCATTTTATAAAGTTAATAAGCGTCCGGTAATTAATTGGAATAAAGCGCCGGTTATGGTAAACCACAGGGACCCCGCGAATAAAATTAATAAGACCAATATGACAATCCCGTACTGCCTTAAAAAGTTTTTTACGTATTCCATTTTAGACGGCAAAAAACTAAATAAAATCCAAGACCCATCAAGTGGAGGAATCGGAATAAGATTAAAAATCGCCAGCCATATATTTATAGACACTATATAACTTAGCGCCAGAGCTACTCCTTGGTTGCTCATAAGCATCGCGTCGGGAATAAATCTTAAAATTAATCCGAAAAAAATTGCCAATAATAAATT
Organism: Candidatus Staskawiczbacteria bacterium; assembly: GCA_903885445.1. Classification (GTDB taxonomy): domain Bacteria; phylum Patescibacteriota; class Minisyncoccia; order Minisyncoccales; family Staskawiczbacteraceae; genus XYD1-FULL-39-28. Next base: position 62,966 of record CAISIO010000020.1, on the reverse strand, counting down.
TGAAGCCGGGCCGGCAATTGCGACTTTCATATCTCCAAATTTTTTATCGCGAAAATTATAAGGATTTACCGGAACAGGCTTTGCCCAGCCAAATAAAAACGGGCTTCCTGCAACGAATAAAAGCAGGGGTAAAATAATAGAACCGAAAGGATCTAAATGTTTTAAGGGATTTAAAGTCAATCTCCCCTCGTATTTTGCGGTCGGATCTCCCTGCGAATAAGCAACGTAACCGTGTGATAATTCATGAATTATCACCGAAAAAAGCAAAACAATCAGAGAAAAAAATGTGATTCCAATTATTGTCATGTAATATATTACTTAATCATATCACGTATTGCAAAAAAGAAAAGATAATGGTATTATGATTTTATTGTTAACCTAATTAATTCACATGGCAGAAAAAATTTGCACAATTTGTAAAAAACATTCCTCAATGAATACGGTTCTTGTTAAATTGAGGGGAAAATACAACCCGACCACTAAGGTCAGGAAGCGTCCTAATCTTCAATGGGTAAGGTTGCTTTCAGGTAAAAGAGTTTTGGCTTGCGCTAAGTGCATAAAAAGAACCTCGAAAATTTAATCTTCGGGGTATAGTGTAACGGTAGCACGAGTCCATGGGGTGGATTTAGTTAGGGTTCAAATCCCTATACCCCGACACAAAACAAAAACCCGCTTAACGGCGGATTTTTTGTTTTAGGCTATTCATCTGTTTGGTCTCCGGCGCTTGATAAATCCATTTCAAGCAAAATTCTCGTTAACGGACCCACCTGGATTGTAGGAGTCAGGCCATTAGCCGCCTGATAAATTTTTACCGCGGCCAAAGTTTTTGAACCAAAAACCGTAATTTCATTTCCGGGCGAACCTGGCCCTGTCGCGGCAACCTGAGTTGACGTATCCCTGTTTAAAATTGACTGCAGACATTTTACATCTGCTCCGGTTGAGCCAATTTTTAAATTACGAGTGAAAGCTATTCCCTCGCACGAGCCCGTCCGCAAACCAACCGTCGCAGGTTTTTGCAATTGCGCCTTTAGCTGGGCTACCTGTTGTATTAAGGCTTGAATTTGCTCCTGAAGCTGAACGATTAATTTTGCACTATCAATCGACGTGTTTTCAACTGGTATGGGCGCGGGGATAGTAGGCATCGTGGATTGCGAATAGCTGGAGTTGGATCCTCCGCTTGATACAGCAGTTATGTTTTCTGGCCGCCAATCGGTTGTAACCGGGCAATCTGAACTTCCACAGGCAAAATTTATTGTCGCGACAATATCTCCAACGGCCGTACCGGTAAACTGCCCCAAAGTATTTATTGATGCTCCGCTGAAATTTATCCATCCAGTATTTTCGCCCCAGGCATACCCGGAAAGCAATCCCGAACTTGTATGAACAACTCCTCCGCGCGACGGACTTAAATTTATCCAGCCATAATTTTCATTCCAGGCATATCCGGTAATAGTGCTATTGGTAATTTGTACATTACATCCGCTACATCCAAAATTTATCCACCCTATCTTGTTTGACCAGGCATATTTATCGACGGAGCCAGTTGTACCGGTAATACCAAAAACAAAGTTGGCAAAGCCAAACATCCCTAACAATAAAAATGAGGCTAAAAACAACTTTTTCATATTATAATATCCGGCAATTAGTTTATTTAGCCGGTAATTTTGAAGACGTCGGATTCGCTGGCGGCAAAGTTGCGGGCTGCAAAGCCGGCTTGCCGTTATTTAAATTGTCCAAAATTTGTAAAATGTCTTTATTACCCGGATTCAGCTGGGCGACTTTATTAAATTGTTCTTTTGCCTTATCTTTGTCTCCCAACGAATCGTAAACCAAGCCGAGATAAAACATGGCGTCTGAATAATTAGGATTTAAACTCAAAGATTTTTCTAATTTTTCCTTTGCTTGCGCCAGCAAGGGGGCTTTTTGAGCCGCGGAGCTTTGCGGAAGCTGTAACGCTAAAGACAAATTCACGTTTCCTAACTGCGCAAATAAATAAGGGTCGTTTGGATTAAGTTTCAACGCTGTGCTATAAGAATTAAGCGCCCAAATGCCCGCATCGCCCGTCAGCCCAAATAAACTCTGGTAAACATATCCCCGCGCAGACCAATCTGTAGCGCTCCTTGGATTTAAATCCGTTGCTATTTTCGCGGTGTTTATAGCGTTTGCCTCCAGAGCCTGGATTTTATTCTTTTCGTCAACGCTAATGCCAGATTTTACATTCTGCATTTCCTGCTGCAGTTTTATAAGATATGCTTGCGATAATTGCCTGAAGTACAAATCAGAAGAAGGATTTGCGCTGGCAGCTTCCGTTAATTTTTTTATACCGGCGTCAATTTGGTTAAGCTTTAATTTAGACAGACCCTCGTAATAGCTGACTTCTGCGGAATATCTTTGCCCCGCCATAATTAAAACTCCAAGCCCAAAAATAAATACAAAAGTAATGCCAAAAGTTATAATAATTGTCGTCAAAGAAGAATATTTTAACTTATATTCTTTTTTCTTGTCCGAAACCAAGCACACAAGGCAGGCAATGACTAAAAAAGAAACGAAGCTTAACACAATATTTGAATTATACAGGAAATAAGCGACCCCCAAGCTAAATAAAACGCCCGTCGAACCAAGAGCCAAAATCCATCGCAACACGTCATTGTTTTTCTCCGGATTTATTTCTTCCTGCGCGCTTGAAAAAAGGAACCTAGTTCCATATAAAATAGGAAGTATAATTAGCGCGAGCAAAGCTAGAAACCCGAGCACGCCTATTGCCGCCAAGGCTGTCAAAACCTCTGATCCGGCTCTGTCAAATACAATATTCCAAAGGGAAGTTTTGCTAAAATCGGCATTCTTAAACTTTAAAAAATCAAAAGAGAAAGTTCCCGGACCAGAACCTAAAAGCGGAGCTTCTTTTATTGTTTGCAAAGAAACCTCTGCGCTAGTTTTTGAGGAAAGAAAAATTTCGTTGGTGCTTTGCGCTAGCCAACCGGTTTGCAACCCAAAGATAGCAAAAAACAATGAAATCACCAGGAAAAACATCGGCAGAGCCATCCACCTGCCGTCAAAAACATTTCTTTTTATTATGCCTACAATTACAACAAAAAAACATCCTGCGGCTGCCACCCACCAAACCATGGAATAATTTATAAAAAATAACAAAAGCCCTGAAACCAATAATTGGAAGGCAAAAAGGACTCTCCACCATTTTTTCGACACGACGAGCAAAGTAATAAACAAGGGAAGCAAAGATGCCGATAAAATGCCCAAACTGCCGATTGACCCGACTGTATTGAAGGCGACTGATTTAGCAAAGCTGAAAGGCAAAATAAATAACCCGAATAATTGGAACGCGGCCGCAAGTTCGGCTATCAAAGACGAAACAGAAAGAATAATTAAAAACTTAAAAATATCGCTTCTGGAGAAAACATTGCTAACCAAAAAATAAAACACCACAAGGCCCAGCAGGGAGGCCAGAGACTCCGAGGTTATTTGCGGCCAACCCCAAAAGCTTCCGTACCTGTACGCGGAAAGAATGGTGGACAAAACATATACTAAAAATAAAGCCCCGACAATCGTATGCATCCTGCTTAATCTGATTTCAAGCTTTCCCGAGACTAAAACCTTAACCATCCAAAAAAACAACGCCGTAAACCCGAGCAAAAGTAAAAGCGCCTGTTTGTTAAAATCTAAAACATCTGAAGTCCACGGCAAGAAAAAAAGAGGCAATAAAAAAATTAGCGCGTAAACGCAGTATCTTATAACCTGGCTGCAAAATTTTAAAACAAAAGACGATTCTTTGGGCATTATAAGTTTTCTGATTTAGATAATTAGGATATTTTATCGGCCCAGCATTATCGATTTAATAAAACCAGACATATTGCTAATCAAAGAAGCCGTCGCGTTTTGAATGATATTAATCGCAGATGGAGCGTCTTCTTCCTCTGCCAAGTTTTCAGCAACTACCACACTCACGCTTGCTTTTATGTTGTTAAGGTTAGTTGCATTCGAAGGAGGGGCAATGCTTCCAGAGAAAACATATGTTCCTGGGGTTTGCGAATCATAAACGGGCGTTCCGGTGTCCCAAGCCACGGCAACCTCCTGCGCGGTATTGTCGGACAAAGCGACCATAACCTTGTCAGGAAGATTGATATCTGATAATACGATGCCATAAGCGACGTTGATGTCAGCTATTTCCGCCACAGAGTTTACGTCTGATGGCTGCTGTTGTTGGACCTGTTGTTGTACCCGCTGTTCAATCTGGCTTGTTGCCTGCTGGACTGCTTTTTGCGCTGCGTCGTCAGCCACATTCTTTACATTCTGCAAAACCTGCTGGCCAGCTTCTATCAACTGGCGACTTTGTTCGGAAGTTTTTTGCGCATCCTGTAATATCTGCTGGCCCTGCTGCAAAAGCTGAGTTGTCGCGTCAACTATTTGCTGGGTCTGCACATTTGTTTGAAGTTGAGTCTGCCCAACCGCCTGTTCAACCGGCTGGGTTTCAGCAGCCGCCAATGAGCCGCAACCGCCTTTCACTTTTTGCCAATCGCCATTTTCAACCCAAGTACAATAAATGTCTCCAGTTGCCTTATCAACCATTTCCAGCTTATCAATCCTTGCCACCTTGGCGCTAAATTTTTCCACAGCAAGGTCTTTAATACTTGTAATTCCATCTTTAATGCTTATTCCCAACGAGAAAAGCGCGTTTGTTACTTTGTCTAAAAGAGAAACTGTGTCAACTCCCTCAACAGTCCCCTGTCCCCACGCTCCGTTATTTAAATTTTCACCTTTAAGCTCTGCCAATAACTGCGCTTTAACGCTGTCCCACTTTACCCAAACTCCGTGCAAAGCTCCATCTCCCAACGTATTGTCAACTTGCCCCATAACAATATCTCCTTCCTGCATTTTGCCTCCCGAAATCGGATCTACTGTTTCAAAGTCAGGTATTTGGAAACCTGCTGTTTGAGCTATATAATGCCACGCGCTTCCATACCTGAAGTAAACTCTTCCGCCGTCTCCTGAATCAACCATCATGGCTCCATCAGCCGGTGAAAGCGAGGCAAAATCAGAAAGACCGGCTCTTACTCCTGTTATAATCGTACCCGCTGTAACTTTTCCGGTTGTCGTGAAATCTCCAGAGCCGGAAAAAGAATTCGCTCCAAATGAATATGCTGCTTTCCCATTAAACGTCGTCCAGTCGCTGGAGGAAAGAACACCAGCATTAGACGAGCTGGCTAGGGTTGACAGAGACACCTTACCATTAAACGTCGTCCAGTCAGAGGACGTGAGGAGGCCCGCTGTAACCGAGTTCGCAAGGGTTGAAGAGGACACTTTCCCATTAAACGTGCTCCAATCGCTGGAAGAAAGAACGCCAGCATTAGACGAACTAGCCATAATTGACCCGGATGCCTTGCCATTAAACGTCGTCCAATCGCTGGAGGAAAGAACACCAGCATTATATTGACTGGCCGTAGACCCTGCCGATAATTTGTTATTAAACGTCGTCCAATCGCTGGAGGAAAGTATGCCAGCCGAATAAGAGCTAGCCACATTTGACGATGATAATTTATTATTGAACGTCGTCCAGTCACTGGAAGAAAGTATGCCAGCATTATATTGACTGGCCGTAGACCCTGCCGATAATTTGTTATTAAACGTGCTCCAGTCTGTTGAAGAAAGATAGCCATTTGTGCCAGTTCCATTGGCTTGATAAATTCTAATGTCACCGCTACCCGTTGAATAAAGCGGGCTGGTGGGACTCAAACCAGATAGCTTGCTGTTGAACGTACTCCAGTCCACAGAAGAGAGATAACCGTCATTGTAGGAATTGGCTTGCCCAATAGAAATTGAGGGGCCGGCGCCGGAAATAAGCGGGGCCAGAATTGAATAACCGGACGATTTATTATTAAAAATTAGCCAATCGCTGGAAGAAAGAACACCAGCATTATATTGACTGGCCGTAGACCCTGCCGATAATTTGTTATTAAACGTCGTCCAGTCACTGGAAGAAAGTATGCCAGCCGAATAAGAGCTAGCCACATTTGACGATGATAATTTATTATTGAACGTCGTCCAATCGCTGGAGGAAAGTATGCCAGCCGAAGACATGCCGGCATAATTTGATGATGATATTTTGTTATTAAAATTAATCCAATCAGAAGAAGAAAGATACCCCGCGCTTCCTGATGATGCCTGGTTCATGGAAAGAGTTCCTCCAGTTTCAGAAAGGGGCAAAGATACTGTCTCCATGCCGACATCTCCGCTCGCAACATACATAATTCCCGATGAGCTCCCAACTTTCAAGGTATTAAACGTCCCCTTACCGGTTGTGGTTAAATTATGCGAAAGCAAATTAATATCGTTGTTAAAAGTAAAATACGGCCCAGCATCATCCACGTATGTAATTATTCCCGTCGTGCTGTCTGTGCTAAACTTTAGTTTAAGGGTCCCCTGGTCTCCTTTTCCTAATGTCAATATATTGGCGCCATTCCCGGGATTAATAACCAGATTGCCAACAGATCCATCATAATAAATACTAGCCTGATCAGCGTCACCGGCATAATACCCTGTGCCGTTTACTTTTGCGTGAAATGTTCCTGTTGTAGAAAAATTACCGGAACCTAAAACGTCAGAAGAAAAAGACGTGCTAACCGGCGGAGTGACCGTGCAATAAGTTGAACCCGGCGTACAAGTCGGGTTCAAAGTAGCTCCAGGAGTAAAATATGCATCAACTCCGGCTGTTGAAGCAAGGACATAAACGCCGGCGCAAAAAATACCGGCAAAAATAATTCCTGCCAAAATTGAAAGCGCTGGAACACTCAACTTCTCCATAATTATTTTTTCAATTTATATTTTTAGATTTTTTTATTATACCACAAAAGGCAATGTCAACACCTGTGGATAACTTAAGCATTCCATTGACAAATTATTAATAGTAATTAACATATAAGTTAAGTTGCAGAATGTCTGCAAAGAGACCGCTGCTCTTTTTTTGACGAGGAGTCTACACCGTGAAGACCGCAACACTCTACTGTGCGTTAACGGCCGCCATGGTTCTGGCTTTTGTGCCGGGCGCTGCCACGGCAGACCTGGTTCAAGTCGGTCTGGCCGACTTCGGCCCCAACACTGTTCGGGAAAGCTTCGAGGAAGCCCCGGACTACACCAACGCCAGCGAGGACACTGACAACCAGACCTACCCCAACGGTCTAGTGATTCCGGGCAAAAACTCTGCGTATACCTTCATGCAGAGCGGAGTTCAATTGACGGCACCAATCCCCAACACAAGAGGAACTGGCAACCAGCCGCATCAAGGCATCACCATCGTCCGAGCCGAGGAGGGTCACGGATTTAGCAGCTATGGATCAGTCAACAAGGCCAGTCAACTACCTGACGGCGACCACTACCTTCTAGAATGGGGCTCATCCTTAACTCCATTCTCGCCATTCGTGTTGACTCTTCCCGGAGACGGCGCCACCAAAGTCGGCGGGTACTGGATACTGTACGGTACCAGTCCCGGGAATGACAAACTGCAGGTGGACGCCTATGGGATTGCCGACCAATACTTGGGGAGCATACTCATCCCCGCTCCCTACGTGGCCGACTGGAAAAGCAGCTTCGTAGGCTTTAAGACCAGCGACGGTTCGTACATCAAGAGTATCGCAATCAACTACTGGACCGGCACTTCGAATGCCCGCTATCCGGGAGTAGACATGCTGATGTTCGACGTCGCACCGGAGCCGATTCCAGGCGACGCCAATCTCGACGGTGTCGTCGGCGTGCTTGACTATCTTACCCTGAAGGAGCACTTCGGCATGACTAGCGCCACATGGTCGGACGGCGACTTCAACGGCGACAATGTCGTAGACCGAGCCGACCTGGCGATCTTGGGAGATAATTTCGGCGCCAGCCGCGCCAATGGAGCATCGCCCATTCCCGAGCCGGCGAGTATGGCGCTGCTCGCGATGGGCGGCCTGGCGCTGCTACGCCGACGAAGACAACAATAGGGCTAGGGCATCCTAGCCAGCAATATCACAGCGAGAGTTGTGAAACCCCGAGACCCGCGTCTCGGTTTTTTTTGTGTAAAAAATATGAATTGATATAAGCTGATTTATGTGGTTAAATTATAATAATGGAAAACAAAAATCCGGAAATAAGCGTAATTTTACCGTGCAGAAATGAAGAACAGGGCTTGCCTGTTTGCCTGGCGCAAATTAAAAAAACCATCAAAGAAAATAATCTTTCAGCTGAAATAATTGTTTCTGATTCTTCAACCGACAAAAGTCCGGAAATCGCCAAAAAAGAAAATGTTATTCTTGTAAAGCACGACAAAGAAGGTTATGGCGTTGCTTATTTAGAGGCTTTCAAAGTTGCCAGGGGGAAATATATATTTATGGCTGACGCCGATGCCAGCTATGATTTTTCTGAAATCCTAAATTTTGTAAACCAGCTTAAAAACGGATTCGATATGGCAATCGGCAACAGGTTTGCCGGTAAAATGCACGGCCAGGCAATGACTTTTTCCCATAAATACATCGGCAACCCTGTGCTTTCTTTTCTTTTGCGTTTGTTTTTTAAAACAAAAATCAGGGATTCTCAATGCGGCCTTCGCGCCATAAAAAAAGACTGCCTGGAAAAACTAAATTTGCAGACAACAGGAATGGAATTTGCGTCGGAAATGCTGGTAAAAGCGTTGAAAAACAATTTGAAAATAAAAGAACTGGCAATTGATTATTACCCACGTAAAGGAGAAACAAAAATAAGGTCAATGGCAGACGCCTGGAGGCATATAAGATTTATGCTTTTGTACTCTCCCCTCTTCTTGTTTTTTATTCCCGGAGTTATCTTACTTTTAGTCGGAACTGTTTCCACTGCGTGGCTCTATTTCGGAGTTCCAAAAATTTTTGGCGTCGCTTTATTCTACCATCCTATGTTTTTTTCCTCGCTGCTGATAATCGCCGGCTACCAGTTAATAATTTTTTCGGCATTCGCTAAAACCTACGCCATAACTCATTTGAAAGACCGCAGTAAAAATTTTGAGAAACTTTTTAAATACATTACCATTGAAAGAGCCGGGGTTTTGGGGCTCGTGACCGCTTTGGCTGGAATTTTAATTTTTATTTTTATTATCGCAAATTGGATAAAGTTAGGGTTCCCGGCGTTAAACGAAATAAAAAATTCCATTATTGCTTCAACTTTGCTTATCGTCGGAATACAAACATTTTTTTCTTCGTTTATGCTTAGTATTTTGGGAATCAAAGAAAGGTAAAGATATGGACATAAAAGAACTGCAAAAAAATTGGGATGATTTTGGAAAAACAGACCCTCTTTGGTCAATAATGACGGTAAAAGAAAAGAAAAACAATAAATGGGATTTGAAAGATTTTTTTGGCACGGGCGCAGAAAAAGCAGAACATTTAATTAAGGAAATAAAATTTTCCAATCCTTCAGCAAAATACGGAAAGGCGCTGGATTTTGGCTGCGGCGCGGGCAGGATAACAAATCATCTGGGAAATTATTTTCAAGAAGCAATCGGCGCAGACATAGCTCCATCAATGATTGAACTGGCAAAAAAATACAAAACCAATGCCAATTGCAAATTTTTAGTGAACAAAGATCCTGATTTGAAATTATTTTATGATAACAGTTTTGACTTTGTTTTCTCCTTGATAACTTTACAGCATATGAAACAAAAGTACTCGCAAGGATATATAAAAGAGCTCGCAAGGGTTTTAAAACCCGAAGGAACAATTATTTTTAATTTGCCAAGCAAATCTAAATCATTTAAAGACGGCCTAATAGAATTTTTGTATCCCCAGCCAGCCAGGACCGTAGCGCATTTTGCCAAGCAAAAAATATTTAATTTCTTAAAATTAAAAAATCCTGCCCAGGGCCCGATAATGGAAATGCATTACGTAAACAAAAAGAAAGTAATAAAAAATTTGGCCGAGGCGGGAATAAAAATAATAAAAGTAAGTGAATACTTCGACGGTCCGCTTGTTTGCTATGAATATTTGGGAATTAAAAAATGAAATTTTTATGAAAAAAGAAACACAAGAATTCTTAAAAAAAATCCCGAAAGAAATATACTATACTTTGGCGGTTTTCTTTATAACCCGCGTAGCATTGACCGCCATTGGAGCCACTTCTCTTGAATATTTTTCACGGCAAAACTACTCGCCAAGTAAAATTTTAAACACTTGGGGGCTGTGGGACACCGGATGGTATATAGAAATAGCCAGCACCGGATACTCCGCCGCTAAAAACCTTAACGGCTGGGCGAACTATGGTTTTTTCCCTCTTTACCCGATTCTTATAAAAATTTTCAGTTTCATTACGCAGAATTACTTTATAGCGGCGCTATTAGTCTCCAACCTGTTTTTGATTTTGGCGGCGGTATTTTTATACAAACTTGCAAGATTGGACTGCGATGAAAAAACTTCTTTGCGAGCGATAAAATATTTATTTGTTTTTCCTTCTGCTTTTATTTTGTCGGCCGCGCTTTCAGAATCGCTATTTTTATTTCTTCTTCTAGCCTGCATGTATTACGCAAAAAAGAAAAAATGGCTGCTATCTGGAGTTTCCGGAATGCTGCTGACGTTGACAAAACCTTTTGGGATAATTATTTTACTGCCGGTGATTTATGAATATGTAAAAAATTTCCTGGCGGAAAAAGCAAAAGGAGAAATTAATATTCTAAAAATATTAAAGGACGGATTTTCCGTGGCGCTCATACCATTGGGCCTGGCGCTTTTTACAGCTTACACGTGGCTTCTGACGGGAGACATTTTCGCGTACCCGCATATAAAACAAATCGGCTGGCATAATTATTTGGAAAACCCAATCCGAGGACTTTATGAAAATCTGCTTTCTCGCGATCCCGGAAGCGTCTGGGGAGCCGTCGCCTCCATAATTATTATTTTTTTGCTGGTAATTTTTTATAAAAAAATCGGATTTTCATGGTTTTTGACAGGAATTTTACTGGTTCTCTTTGGCATTTCATATCATGCATCAATGGTAAGCATGCTACGTTATTGCACGGCTGTATTTCCTATATATATTATTTTTGCCAAAATATCCGAGAAAGAGGAAGTCGACAACGGCCTGATGCTTTTCCTTCTGTTGCTTCAGGGATTTTTGATGGCATTATGGACAATTCAATCTGGCATAATAATTTAAAATGAAAATCGCAATTTTCCACAATTTCATGGACAATATCGGCGGGGCGGAAAGAGTGACTTTGATTTTAGCTAAAAATCTTAACGCCGATATTTACACAACAAACATAGATGCTGAAAAAATTGATAAAATGGGATTTAAAGACGTTCTGCCGAGAATCCATTCTATAGGTTCCGTACCCATAAACGCGCCCTTTAAGCAACAGTTTTCATTATGGAAATTCAGGAATCTGAATCTTGGCAACAATTACGATTTCTACATAGTCTGCGGAGATTGGGCAATGTCGGGCGCAGTAAATAACAAACCAAATTTATGGTATGTCCACTCGCCCATCCGCGAAATTTGGGATATGTGCGAACACACAAGAAACCAAACTGTGCCCTGGCATCTGCGCCCCATTTTTGATTTATGGGTTTTTTACAACCGCTATTTAAACAAAAAATATATTAAAAGCGCGGGAATTTGCGCGTGTAATTCAGTAAATACCCAAAACAGATTAAAGAAATTTTTAAACCGCGAATCAGTTGTAATAAATCCTCCGGTGGAAAATCAAAGTTATTTTTTTAAAAAATCCGGGGATTACTGGCTTTCAGTAAACCGATTATTTTCTAATAAAAGAATCGACATGCAACTCAATGCTTTTTCCAACCTACCCGAGGAAAAACTCATTATCGTAGGAAGCTATGAGCAGTCCAAGCATTTTTTAGATTACGCTAATTATTGCAAAAAAATAAAGCCCAAAAATGTTGAAATAAAAAGTTGGGTTTCGCAGGACGAATTAGTAAATCTCTACGCTAACTGCAAAGGATTTATAACCACCTCAAAAGACGAAGATTTTGGCATGAACGTGGTTGAAGCAATGGCTTCGGGAAAGGCGGTTGTCGCTCCAAACGAGGGCGGATACAAAGAAACAATTATAAACGGAAAAACTGGAATACTGATTGACGATATAGACGAAAACAAGTTGGCAGAAGCAATAGAAAAGCTTGGCAAACAAATAGATGAGAATCCCCTATTATTCAAAAACACCTGCCAAAACCAAGCCAAGAATTTTGACACAAAAATATTCATCGAAAAAATAAAAAAGGAGATTAGTAAAAATTAGTTGCCGGTGAATTTATACAAAATAAATCCCTCCGGACTTTTGTCTACTTTCTCAAAACCAGGACAGGAAAAATCGCTTGCCAAATAGATATAATCCAAGCCAAATTCTTTGGCTATATTTTTTTTGCTTTCACAGCCAGTATTCAAAAATTTGTCGGGCATACTGCTCGAGCCCATTGTTATCGTGCCTTCTTTTGTAACAACCGGATAATTTCCGGTACTTACTCCAATCACGGTCCCCTTCCATGCAACGCTTAAAAACTTTCTTGCTTTGATGCTGCTAAAGATTCTCAGGTCATCGGGCGTCAAATAATTATTCGCGGGCGCCCGGGGAGCAGCTCCAATTTCCCCGGAAGAATCTTTCAGCGCAAAACTTTCCCAATTATCTCCTTGTGTATAGAAAGGCAAAAAAACCAAAAACAAACCAATTACGGCAGGTTTTGCGTATTTTAAAACTAAAGGACCTATATTCTTGAATTTTTGGCCTATATATTTTTCTACCGCTTCCAAACCAAATCCTGAAATTAACACAACAAGCATGGATGTAAAAAATACAACTCTTTCGTACTCTATGACAAACCTGTAATTATAAAAAGAATAAAAAAACCAAAGCGCCGAGCCAAGCAAAAGCTGCGCAAAAATCCATTTTTTGTTTGTATAAACCTGGCGCAGACCGAAAACAGCCAGTAAAATTATCGCCCAGGGAATTATGTAATAAAAATTAAATTGTGGGGTAAGGTTTCCCGTGAAAGAAGGATAATAAAGCTTGGAAAAAAGATAGCCCAGGGATATTCCAACCGAAGGGATTAAAGATAAAACATATAAAACCACAACCGCCAAAGCCGGGGCAACAATCAGGTAACTAATCAGCGCGGGCCTTGCTTCTATTGCCTTTTTAAGCTTGCCGGAAAAAAACACTATCAGCGCCAAGCCGTAAAAAATAAATAAGGGCGGGTAAAAAAGAAAAACTGCCAAAAGCGACAGTAACATCATTTTTGTGTCGCCAAAAGATGTGAAGCAAAATCCAATCAGACAAAATATAATTCCGAGGTTCACGGGAATTAAATACCACAATCCCGGTAAATTACTGCAACACGTTAAATAAAGCATCGCCAAAGAACAAATAGCAGAGTTCGCTCCGGACATATTATTTATACGCAAAAATAGATAAACCAGCGCGACAATAAGGATGTTTGCAAATAGCGACACAAAAACATAATCCATTAAGGGATTTAGGCCTAAAAACAGCATAAATTCCGCCAAAAGAGAATGGAAAAACATTTCTAGGTTTACAAAAAAACTATTGTCAAAAATATTTGTAAACGGCAAAGAATGATTACTTATGGCGCCATTTATCAAAGAAACAGCATACCATTCATCGGCAAAATATGGATAAACATATTTTACATTTTTAACATCGTGGTAAACATAGGCTCCGTCTTGAACCATGCTCAATTTTCCGGTGTAATTATAATGAACCTGGATTAAACTCAAAAAAGAGACAACTATTACAACCAGCAAAAGCCAGTCTAATTTCAAAAAATTAAAAACTGTTTTTTTAAAGTTTTTACGCTTAAAATAAAAAACAAGCGCGACTGCCGTTGCCAGCAAATTTCCAGCCAATAAAACTCCGTAATAAAAAATTCCAAAAACTTGTGATAAAACAGCTAAACAAGCATGGAATAAAAGCCAGAAGAAAAGGACGTAAACAAATCCCTTTTTCTTGTTTCTAAACAATCCAACTAACAAAAAGGGAATTGCCAGTAAAATTAAACCGATTAAAAGCTTTATCATAATTATTTATTCTATAACAACGTTAGGGTTAAATCAAAATCGGGCACTAAAAAACACCCTGGATGGGTGGTCTTTAGTCGCCCTGTGTTTCTATAGATTTCTAAAAAATCTAAGTGGGTGTTCTCATATCGCAACCAAGGTTGCGACGGATATTGAACTCCCGTAAAAAAAGTTTGTTTAGAAAATTCGAAACATCAGAGCTACCTTTATCTTAACTCTTTAAGATTACAGGTCAAGGGCTTTTACTAACTGCTTAATTAAAGAAACAACGACTGGGGGCGGCATTAAGCTGTTTGAAAGATTTCCTTCGTCGTCTTTTACTTCCCATGGCTTTTCTGAAATTTCAACTTTGCCGGATTTATCATCGTATTTATAAACATATTCCGGAGTAATTTCGTAATCATCGGTAATGTCTTTAACCCTATCCACGGGTATAGAATTTCTCAAAAGCACTTTAGGGATTCCCTGCAAATTATAAGCCTCTTTTACGAGCATTCCGTCTTTTTCCAGGCGTTCTTTTATAGGGCCAATTCCCTGCTCATCTCCTTCTTTTGTAACCATTCTCGAGGGCTTTCCTTTTTCCAGCGAAGGGCAAGCCGCATTATCGCACAATAAATGAAATTTCCCGGTTTCTTTATCATACTCGACTGTTTTCGTCGCCAGAAGCTTCAGGTTTCTTGATGTCTGGCAAACCGGACAAATCATCCTGTATTTAATTCTTTCATCAATTACAGAATTTGGGACATCATTTAAAATAAAAACGTCGGCATCGTCTCTGTATCCGATAAGATCACGGAAAAACAAGGAATACGAAATCTGGTCTAAATCTCTGGGAAAGCCGTCAAGGAAAATTGTTTTTTTGCCGAGTTTTGCAATTTCCCTTTTTGCCAAGGCCAAAATTAATTCAGTCGGAAGCAAAACTTTTGTTGACCTTGTTTCCAGAGCGGCCATTATTTTTTCCAAAGGCAAGAATCCTCTGTAATTTTTCTTTAAAAATTCAACAAGCTCTTTTTTCTTGTTTTCATCTCTTACCGTTTCATCAAAAGAACGTATCATATCCCCAATTGAAAAATGAGCAATTTTATCTTTATCTACAATCTCGGCGAACATTTTAGAATAGGTCCCTTTCCCCGAAGATTTTTTACCCATAAAATAGGCAATGAAAGAATTGTTCTGTAAATATTCTCTTAGCTTTTTTATTTCGGGGCCGGCTTTGTATTCAAAATATTCCTGGCGCTGTTTTGCGTCGGTTAAATCGAATTTTTTGTATACGTCGCTTTTTGTTTTAAAAAGCGGAAAATCTAAATCCTTCATGTTTTATTTATATAAATTAATTTTATTACCATCAGAAAGAATTTTGACATCTCCCCGCTGGTCTGTTCTTAACACCTTTATACCAGATTTTTCCAATCTTTGCAAAACCTCGGGCGTAGGATGTCCATATGTATTTTTGGCCCCCACAGAAATAACAGCGCTTTTTGGCTTAACCGCCGATAAAAAAATATCAGAAGTTGAATATTTTGAGCCGTGATGAGCCACTTTTAAAACATCTGATTGTAAATCTGAATTGTTATTTATAAGCTCCTTTTCAGCCACAGAACTTATATCACCTGTAAACAAAAAAGAATTTTTCCCATAAATAATTTTATTCACTACGCAGGCGTCATTGCTTGAGTTTTTTAGCTCTTTGCCTGCTACATTTTCCAATGGGAATAGAACATCGATTAAGACGCTCCCGGCTTTAATTTCCTCTCCCGCGCTAGCCTCCAAAACTTTTGTCCCCTCCCTAACTCCCAAAGAAGCCATCAGAAAATTTCTGCCGGGCTTTTTTATATTATTTAAAATTTCCGCCAGTTTTTTGTTTTCCGGGTCGTCTTTCACAACGCCGGACCATAAAAAATATTTTACTTTATATTTTTCCAAAACATCCAAAAGTCCCGACATGTGGTCCTTTTCAGGATGGCTTAAAATAACAATGTCCAAAGATTTATCCCAAAAAGGCAAAAGTTTGTTTAATTTTTCCAAAACAGCTGAGTCCGGCCCGCCGTCAATCAGAATTTTATAATCTTCTGGAGTTCTTATAAAAGCAGAATCCCCCTGCCCAACATTCAAAAAATCAACCAATAGATAACCGGGTTTTGCCAAGACAAAAACTTCCTTCCAACACAAAACATTCAAACAAACCAGCATTCCCGCCAAAAATAAAATTATCTTCTTTGACATTTAATAATTATACAACAAAAAAACTAGGCAAATACCTAGTTTTTTGTTTGCTTATTTGCCGAATGCGTTGAGCAAAGAAGAGAACCAATCCGTTACTCCGCCCAAGAAACCGGCGGCCGGTTTGACGATACTGAAAGTGTTATCGCTCTCGTCATAAAGCGTGGTTTTCGCATAGTTTGCCACCCTAATCTTATAATCATTGCCAGCCGCTATATTAATCGGAACCTTCCAAGACCATGTGCCTTTTGCATTGCTTGCCTTAGCTATAATCGTCTTGGCTATTTTCCCTGCCTTATAAAGATATATATTTACATTTGAAAGGGCTGGTCCGGCCGAAGACCAGGCAATATTCTGTGTACTACCTATTTGCCATATCTCTCCCCCATTCGGTGAAATAACAGCAATTGAGGCTTTGGCCGCAGGCGGAGCCGTAATCGTGAATGAAACGCTTTTACTTGTTCCGTTTGCGTTTGATACATTTACCGTGCATTTTTGCGGATAGCTTAGCTGCGAACCCACTGGAATTGGGAAACCCGAAATAACAGCTGTCGAAATTGTCTTACCGTTAGCAGAAAGAGCATTTGTGTCTCCTCCACCGCCTGCGGGGCAGGAAAACATAGTCTGATTACCCGTAGATGTAAAACCGGAACCGGTAATTGTCACCTTGGCGCCCAAAACACCGGCCGCAGGAGAAATATTAGTTATGGCCGGCGCGACTACCGGTTTAGCAATACTAAAAAGATTGTCGCTCTTATCAAACGTATTAACGTTTTTAACGTCGCTGATTTTCAAGTAATAATCATTACCTACCGCTAGGCTTGTTGGAACAGCCCATTTATAAATTCCATTATTCAGGGTTGATGTCACAATGGTTTTTACAAGAACTCCTCCTTTTAAAAGTTCTATTTTAACACTAGCTACCGAAACATTACCCTTGGCCCATATAATACTTTGCGTGCTTCCAGTCTGCAATGTTTCTCCCCCATTCGGCGAAGTTACTTTCATAGAAGAAATTGGAACGGGAGTTGGGGCAGGCTGGGTTGGACCGGCGACATTAACCGTTATTGAACTTTTTGCTATGCTTCCAACGTTGTCTTTAACGGAAAAATTTACCGTATAATTTCCTTGTTTTGTGTAGGAGTGGGTAAATGTTGTAGTCTGTATATAAACCACAGGGGCTGCGCTTTTTGTGGCAGGCTCTCCCCATAAAACTGAATAATTTAATACTCCATTTTCCGGATCACTTGCGCTAATCGTCCAAGTCCCCGCTTGTCCAACAGACAAAACCACTGGCCCGGAAACACCGCTAATTACCGGCGGGAGATTTCCTGCTGCGAAGGCAACTCCGCCGACTGCTAAAAATGCCGCTGATAAGATGGCTACTGCTAATAGAACTTTGCTTTTCATATATTTTCTGCAAAATAAAAATTAATATTATTTTTACTCTTTTATATTTTGCAGTTTTTAATTTACTTAATTATACCTCCCCCTGAAACTGTTTCAATGGCAAGACTAAGATAACTTATCCACAGCTAAATTTAACTAAAAAGCCCAGCGATAAACCAGGCTTTTTATATTTTACAACTTTATTTCTTTAATCCTAGAATCTTGTACATCCCTGTTCCGCAAACTGTGCAAGTGCCTTTTAGCGCCAATCTCTTCTTACCGCCCTTGCCATTCATTTCAACTTCTTGGACGTCTTTCATTTCCCTTTTTTCTTTGCACTTTACGCAATATCCTTGTACTGCTTCTTCTGCCATAATTTATTTTTTTATTTTTAGAATTTATTATTCGACCTTGTTTATATTCTAAGACCATTTTACCTAAACGCGCATATACAAGTCAATCTTGACAACTATCCAACAACCCATCCTCCGTCTACAACAACAGAACTGCCGGTCATATAAGAAGACTCTCCAGATGCTAAAAATAATACCGCGTTGGCAATTTCTTCGGCCGTTCCTTGCCGTTTCATTGGAATTGGAGCCAGCATCGCTTTTCTTTGCTCGTCTGTCATGCTTGAGTTTGAAGCGCCCGGAGTGTCAATCGCACCAGGATCAATTGTATTTATCCTAATTCCCAATGGAGCCAGTTCCAGAGCAATTGCTTTTGACATTGCCACTACTCCGCCTTTTGAAGCGCAATAGTGTGTCAGACCCGCAAATCCAATAATTGCCGCAACTGAAGCAATATTTATAATAGAACCTCTCTGGCCTTTTTCGTCTAGCTGGTTTTTCTGCATTGCTTTAGCGCAAGCTTGAGCCATTAAAAAATATCCTTTTAAGTTAATATCAATTACTTTTGCAAAATCAGCTTCAGCCATTTCCAAAAACGGCTTAAAAGGATAAATTCCGGCGTTGTTTACCAAAATATCTATCTTGCCGAATTTTTTTAAAGTTTCCGCCACCAAATTATCAATTTCCGATTTTTTGCTTGTGTCGCATTTTACGCTAATCGCTTCTCCGCGCGCCTTTTTAATTTCTTCCACAACCACCCCGATTCCGGCAACATCAATGTCAGAAACAACAACCTTCGCTCCCGCTCCCGAAAGTTTCAGCGCATGAGCCTTCCCCATTCCTTTGGCAGCTCCCGTTACAATCGCAACTTTTCCTTTTAAATCGCAAAACTTTAACGTTGTCCGATTAAATCCAAACATAAATAAATTTTAAAAATTAATAATTATAGATATATTATACCTCTTTTTTAAAAGATAAAAAAATCTTTGCTAAAATTCTACGGCCGAGAACAGAAAAAATAAGGCTCAAATCCACTGAAACTAAATAAATCGGGAATGCATAATTGGAAAATGTCCAGTGTTGCATGGCGGCAAAACTTGTCGTAGCTCCCAGTAAACCGGTAAAATAGGGCATCCATGATTCTGTTTCCGGATTGTTCCATGCTTTTTTTAATGTGGGAATTGCTGCAAATCCATCACTAAGTATGGCAAAAATTATTGCAACGTTCGCTTCTTTTGTAATTAGCCACAATATTAGCGCTAAGGCGGAAAATAATCCGCATAAATAATCGAACACGGTTAATTTCCAATATGATTTCTTACTAAATAAAGATGCTATAAATATGCAAAGCGGCACGAAACCCGACATAAAAACCGGCAAAACCGCCCAGGTTACGCCCTTGGATATTTCGGCAACCACCGCGATTAAGGGAGCAACAGCCCACATTAGCCAACTGACTTTATTGGGCTTAACTCTGCCAGTTATGGTGTCCCTTAAATAACTCCCGCCGCCATAAATCGCCAATGGAATTGTAAGTAGAACCAAATACTCCAACATAATTTACTTATTCTACCTCATTTTCATTTTTGAAACAAAAAAGCCCTCGACACAGCGCGTGCGAGGACCAGACTATCCTGCCGAATCAAGCGACGAATGCTTCAACAGCAATTCAAGACCACGAGTAATCTGGGCGGTTGTCATGGTAATCTTGCCAGCCCTGACGAACGAATCGCGATCCGGCACAGCCTCGGGTGAACACGGAGTATGCAGGAAGACGAATGGCACGTTGCGAAAACCACGCCAGACAATCGGTGCGACAAGAACCTGATACATAAGGTGGTTGCAGCAGAAACCGCCGGCGTCGTTCGAGACCTCAGTAACCGGAATACCTTCAGAACGGCAAGCTCTCTGAAACGCGCTAATATTCCATTGCAAAAGGTCAACCTCGCGCAACTCGCCATAGCGCATATGCCCGTCCACTGGCGTGCCGTTTAAGCGCGGGCAATATTTCTCGTTATATATTCTGTTTGTCGCCACGCTCTCAACGCACAATCCCTTCTTCTCCGACGCCATTCCCATAGAAACAATAGCAATGGCGCCAAAACGGCCGACGAGTCCCCTAAGGATTACTCCACGGTCGTTTTGAGGAATTGACGCGGAGAATATCGCGGACCGAACTTTGAAGCCGGAAAAGACCTCCCCATTGAGTTGCTTTGCGATTACCTCTGTCGAATTCACAGGATAATCGCCGAACGCCTTGAACGCAGAGAGTATTACTGTTTTCATTTTGTCCCTTTCTTAATTGCCGATGAGCTGTTTTATGTTTACACCACGTCTAATTTTTAGTCAAACAAAAAAGCCGGTTCGACCGGCTTTTGATTTTATTATTCTTTGCAACAGTCGATTGCGTATTTGACCATACTGCCGAGTTTTGACATAATTCCGGTTTTTTTATCTTCGTCTTTTTTATCTATCTGGTTCTCTTCAATCTTTTTGACGTTGCCCATATCAATCATTTTCAAATTCAGTCCCCAAAATAACGAATAAAGTTCGTAGGCTTTTTTAAACATATCTTCGGCATCTTGCTTGTTTCCCTTTGTCAGCGCTTTTGTGCCAACTTCCATCAACCTCATTGAAGCAGACAATAAATGTTTTGAAATGCACCAAACTTCGCCTTCGTAATCTTTTATAATTCGTTTCAGTAAATCCTTTCTCATCTCGCGGGCAATGCTCAACAAATCAAAATATTCTGGTTTTCCGGTTTTCGCTCCGGTAAAAAAGAAATGCTCTTCAATGGAAATCAAATTCATTATGGCAATTGATAAATCTTCATCAGAAGACAAATCCAGCTCGCCTTTCTTGCCGGCCTGAACTTTTTTTATAAACTCGTCTATTTTTATATTATCCTCCATAAAATTATGCTAGTTAATAATAGCGCCGCTACGGGCACGACAACTCTTTGATAGTTAAAAAATACTTTATTTTTATTTATTTTTTTTAGATATAAATTCAACCAGCTGCCAAAGAACAAAACTGTTCCTCCAATCATCGAACCGAAAATTATTTTATCTAATCCCCAAATTTTATTTAAAGGATGGCCCACAATTCCGGCATAATACAGCGGGATATAAGTAAGTAATATATACGCTAAAGTAATTACGACTCCATCATCTGTAAAACTCCAGCCTTTCTTTTTCATATACGATAAGGTCCACGAGATAATCGCTATCATAAAAGCGCCAATCCAAATTGAAGAAACAATATCATCAATTCCAAACCACCTTGAAAGCCCAAGCCCTGCGCCGATTGCCACAACGCAGACCGGGCACACTTGCGCCATTGCCAGGTTTGCTCCGAAAAATCCTGATAATATCGCTCCCAATAAAACAATTACTTTTTTAGACATTTTGAATTTTATTTAATTCCTGCTTGTTCTTTAAAAAAGCTTATTACATCCGTATCTCCTGTAAAACATTTACTTGTTCCGTCCCACAAAAATGGAATACTAATGCCGTTACTCGTGTCTATCCCACAATTTTGCGCTTTTAGAATCGCAGCGGCCGCATTTGCCTGTAACTCCGAGCTCGTCTTCAAGCCAAAAGGAACTTCCAATTGCGTATATTTAACTTTTTGGCTGACATTATTAGCCGCAAGAAAATCATCAACGTTTTTACAGTGCGGGCAGCCATCGCCATAAAATAAAACTATCCCGGCCGGTAAAACAGCCGGCGTTGTTCCCGCTGGAACCTTTGGCGCAGATTGCACCGCCCAAATAAACGCTCCCGCTACGACCAGTATTATTCCAATTATTATTATTGCCGTTTTATCCATTTTTATATATTACTTTAATTAAATCACAAAAAGTGCCCTAAATCAACCGTTATTTATGCCATTTCATAGACAAAGCGTTTAAAACCACGCTTACAGAAGAAAATGCCATCGCTCCTGCTGCAATCGACGGACTTAAAAGCCAACCTGTGAGTGGAAATAAAACTCCGGCGGCAATTGGAATTCCAATTATGTTGTAAAAAAACGCCCAAAAAAGATTTTGTTTTATTTTATTCAAAGTATACCTGCTTAAGTCCATTGCTTTCACAACATCTCTCAAATCGTCTTTTATTAAAACAATCTCTCCGGTTTCCATTGCCACATCGGTTCCTGACCCCAAGGCAATCCCCAAATTCGCCTGAGCCAAAGCCGGCGCATCGTTAATACCATCACCCACCATTGCCACAATTTTTCCTTCTGCCTGCAACTTTTTAATCTCATTAGATTTTCCTTGCGGTAAAACCTCAGCTAACACGCGATCAATTCCCAATTGCTTTGCAATTGCCTCACCAACTCTTCTATTATCGCCGGTAATTATCGCAACCTGCTTTTTCATTTTGTGCAAAGTATCAACAGCCTCTTTAGAGTTTTCCTTCAAAACATCTGCCACCGCGATGATACCAATAACTTTTTTACCAACAGCCAAAATCATCGCTGTCTTTCCCTGGTTTTCAAGCAACGCCATTTTATCTTCAATCAAATTAACAGAAATTTTATTGTCTTTCATCAGCATTCTCGTGCCAAGTAGAATCTTCTTCTTGTCCAACGTTGCCTCAACTCCTTTTCCCGGAATTGCTTGGAAATTTTTAACTTCAGCCGTTTTCGTGCTTTGCTCTTTCGCTTTATTAACTATCGCCTGCGCCAAAGGATGTTCCGAATTTTTTTCAATAGACGCAGCAATTTTTAAAATTTCTTTTTCTTCTCCGGCCAAAGAGATTATTTCTGTCACAACCGGTTCGCCCTTTGTAAGCGTACCCGTTTTATCAAACACAACCATATCAACGTCTTTTGCAATTTCCAATGCTTTGCTGGATTTAATTAAAATTCCGTTTTTTGCCGCTAGCCCTGTCCCCATCATCACAGCAGTTGGAGTCGCCAAACCCAAAGCGCATGGACAAGCAATAATTAAAACCGCCACAAAAATTGTCAGCGCAATTGCAATTTGATGCAACATCAAAAACCAAATAACTCCGGCGATTATCGCAATAGAAATTACAACCGGCACAAAGTAAAACGAAACTTTGTCGGCCAAAAGTTGTATTGGGGCTTTAGAACCCATAGCATCTTCTACTATCTTAATTATTTGAGACAACATGGTCTCGGAACCAACACGCGTGGCTTTAAATTTTAAAACTCCGGTCTTATTCATGGTCGAGCCGATAACCTGGTCTCCTTTTTTCTTTTCAACCGGAATTGATTCGCCGGTAATTGCTTTTTCGTCCACGCCAGAATATCCGTCAGCTACAACGCCGTCAACCGGAATTTTCTGGCCGGGTTTTACCAAAATAATATCTCCGACAACGACTTCTGAAATTGCCATCTCCATTTCTTTGCCGTCTTTAATTATTGTCGCAGTTTTTGGCTGAAGTCCTATCAAGCTTTTTATAGCCGAGGATGTTTTTCCTTTTGTTATTGCTTCTAAATATTTCCCCAACGAAATAAAAATTAAAATAAAAATGGCGCTTTCGAAATATGCTTCTCCCTTACCAAACAGCACAACAAACCAGCTGTAAAAATACGCCGAGGACGTTCCAATTAAAACCAGCGTGTCCATATTCGGACCAAGCTTTAGAATCTTTTTAAAACCGGAAATCCATATATTAGAACAAATCAAAATCACAATTGTCGCTAAAATTCCCTGCGCATATCCGGGAATCAAATCCATCTTGCCAAAAAGCATTGCTATAATTACCGGCAAACCAAAAACCAACGACAGAACAAACCGATTTCTAAGATTTTTTCCGTGTCCATTTTCCCCATGGACGTGCAAATATTCGTCAATTGCTTTATACCCCGAACCTTCAACTGTTTTTTTAATTTTATCAATATTTGTTTCTGCGGAATTAAACTCAACGTAAAGTTTTTCCGTTGCTAAATTAACGGAAGCAGAAACAACTCCTTTTGCCTTTTTCAAATCATGCTCTATGACCGCCGCACAAGAAGCGCAAGTCATTCCCTCAATTTTTAAAACTTTTTTATCCATAAACCTATTTTAAAATTAGATTAAATAAATATCCTGTGAAAATAATACCAACGCCAACTATGGAGGCAAAAATAATAATTAGTTTTGTTTTCATTACTTTCCTTAGAATCAAAAACTCCGGCAAAGACAATCCCGTGACAGCCATCATGAAAGCGAGCGTGGTTCCCATTGATACGCCTTTTTCAGTTAAAACGCTTACAAGAGGTATTACCCCTGCCGCGTTTGAATATAATGGAATGCCAATTAAAACTGCCAACGGAACAGAATACCAGTGATTCCCTCCCGCATATTGAGCAATTAAATCAGCTGGCACATATCCATGTATCCACGCCCCGACGCCAACGCCGATTAAAACAAACAACCAAACTTTTTTCACGATATCGAGAGTGTAATTTCCAGCATAGACAAATCTTTGTTTCCAAGATAAAGACGGCAATCCGAGCTGGTTAATATTTTTATTTTTTGAAAAATCGTAAACAAGATTTTCAACTTTTAATTTTCCTATGACAACTCCCGAAATAATGGCAATAATTAATCCGCTAAATATGTAAATTACTGCGACTTTCCAGCCGAACAACCCTAAAAGCATAACAACCGCGACTTCGTTTATCATCGGCGAGGCGACAAGAAAAGAGAATGTAACACCAAGCGGGACGCCCGCCTCCACAAATCCTAGAAATAACGGTATTGCTGAACAGGTGCAGAATGGCGTAACTATCCCAAGCAAAGAAGCCAGGATATTGCCGACAAATTTATTTTTATGAGAAAGTATATTCTTTATTTTTTCTGGAGGCAAAAAAGAACGAACAACGGAAACAATAAAAATAATCGCAACCAGTAAAAGAAAAATCTTTATCGTGTCGTAAATGAAAAAATCAACCGCTCCGGCCAAAAGTGTTTTTGGAGCCAGAGAAAGCAAACCATATGTAACCCAGTCAGCAAATAAATTAAGCATTTTTGTTTATCATATCTTTAATGGCTTCAACTGCGGGCACGGCTCCATATGATAAAACTTTTTCATCGGCGACCAGCGCGGGCAGGCTCATAACTCCATAACTCATTATCTCCGAAATATCTGTTATCTTGACCACTTCATCGTCTTGGTCAAGTTGCTTTAGCGCTTCCCTGGTATTTGCTTCAAGCT
This sequence comes from Candidatus Staskawiczbacteria bacterium, assembly GCA_903885445.1. Taxonomy (GTDB): domain Bacteria; phylum Patescibacteriota; class Minisyncoccia; order Minisyncoccales; family Staskawiczbacteraceae; genus XYD1-FULL-39-28. The sequence goes on along the minus strand of CAISIO010000020.1, from coordinate 37,774 downwards.
TTTTACAACTTGGGCAGCCAGTACCTAAAATTTTAATTATCATATTTTTTTGTTTAAATCTGCTAATATTTTTTTTAAATTTAACCCATACATTTTGCAGACTTTCCCAATTTCCAGTCTATCAATTTCCATAGCAGCCATAGGGCAAGACAAACACGGCACTCCGTGTTTTGCCAAAATCTCGTCTGCGCCTTTTTTCTCTATTATCTTTTTTAAAGTTGTTTTTGATGTTATTTTTGTTGCCATGTTTTTTAATTTACTACTTCTATTATTCCTGCTACCATTCCCATTGTGCAGGAAAACCTGTACTTGCCCAGATTTTGCGGAGTGAATTCCTTTACCGAAGTTTGCCCGGCCGCCAAAGCAATTTGTCCGTTGAACAATCCTATTGAAATAATGGCGCTGTTACAACCGCGCGCCTCGTCAGCGGTTATTTCCCATTTTACAGGAACTCCGACTTTTACTTTAAAATAATTAGGCTCGTCGCTTGACGCATGAGCTATCATCTTAATAACCTGCTCTCCATTAACAACCGGAGACAACCCGCTTTGGCTGGCCGCCGGCATGCCTTGCGAAAAGTCAAAACCCGTAAATCCCAAAACATTTAACTGGCCCGAAATGTTGAATAGAGCAAAGAACAAAACCAAAAATCCGGCAACCTTAGAAAATCTTTCGGCCAAGTGAGGTTTCGAAGAAAATTTAACACTTGAAAGCCCGATAAACAAAAGCATCGGGACTGTCCCTAAAGCAAACGCTCCCATTATCAGCGTTCCGCTTAACGCGTTTCCGGACAATAAAGCCAAGCTTTGTGCCGTCATTGTAAATCCGCAGGGCAGGAAGAAAGTAAGCCCGCCCATTATAAACGGCATATATTTCCCCTGGAAATTATTTTCGTCGGTAATATATCTTGTCGCGAATTTTGGAAGCCCAATTTTAAACTTCCTAAACGCCTTCGCTCCCAGCATTTGGAGCCCCAGAGCAATCATTAAAAGAGAAATCAATATAATTAAAAATGACGTAAACTGCAATGAAATTTGCAACCGGCTCCCGATTAATCCTAAAATCGCCCCCAAAACCGCGAAAGAAATGACCCTTCCGGCGTTAAACATAACATGAGGCTGAAGTTTTTTGAAAGTGGATTGCTCATTTGAATAAAGACTCTGCCACTGCTTTGACATAGACAATACTATTCCGCCGACCAAGGCAGCGCAACTGGATAATCCAGCCAAAAACCCAAATCCCAAAAATGCGATCACCGGAGATTCCGACCCAACATTCAAAAATCCTGAAATTCCCGCCCTGTCTAACAACAGAAAACCAATAATTATAAAAATCGCAATAACAAAAGCAACTAGGGTCGGATTGGCTTTGTTTTGCGGAGAACCCGCCTTTGTCTCACTCGGGCGAGACTTCGGCGAGGCGAGTTCCGAAAATTTGTAATTTTCGGACTCGAAAATTTTGTTCAGTCTTTCTGGATTTGGCCTGTCGCCCTCATATTCTACAACAACTTCTCCTTTGCCGGTTGATGCGTCAACCGATTTTATATTGGAAATATCCAAAAGTTTTTTCTCAATCAAAATCTCGCACGAAGCGCAATGCATTCCCTCAACTTTATAAATATGTTCTTTAGCCATTATTTTATTTGTTGAATAATTTAGTTACTTTTAAAATTTCGTCTGTCATCTCTTGTTTCTTCTTTTCGTTCTTAGATGCCATTGCGTTCTTAAAACAAGAATTCAAATGGTTTTCCATCAGCATTTCGTGCGCCGAGCGTAAAAGCCCGATAACGGCCAAATTTTGTTGCATAATATCAATACAATATTCCCCGCCGTCAACCATCTCCACTATTTTAGAAATTAAACTTTGCGCTTTTTTAAAACCTATCAATACCTTCTCTCTATTCTTTATCATATATTTTTTATTTTATTTTTTTATATACCTACCCCCCAGGTACATCATACCAAAATAAAAAGGCGTGTCAATACCTCTCTATTTAATAATGCCTCCGCCCAGTAGTTCCTTTCCTTTGTAAAATACTGCTGACTGGCCGGGAGTTATGGCGCGCTGACTTTTTGAGAAAATAATTTTTACTTTATTGCCAGCTAGTTTGGTAATTTTGGCTTTTGCTGATTCGCTTTTATATCTTATTTTAACCTCCGCGTTTATCGGTAATTTTTGTGGGACAGTCCAGCTAACTTCACCGGCTAATAATTCTTTTTTGCCCAAATCTTTTTTATTTTTAGAAACAACCAAAGCATTCTTTTTGAAATCTTTATCAACTACATACCAAGGCCCCTGTTGGAGCTCGATTCCCCTTCTCTGACCAATTGTATAAAACCACAAACCATTATGCTTGCCCAAAGCTTTTCCGTTTACATCGTTAATATTTCCTGATTTTGTTTTTAAATATTTATTTAGAAAATTATTTGTTGTGTCTTGCACAAAACAAACTTCCTGTGACTCGGGAGTTTCTGCCGTAGGTAATTTAAACTTCTTTGCCAATTTTCTGACCTCCGGCTTTGTATATTCTCCAACCGGAAACAAAACATGTTTTAGCTGATTCTGGCTTAATTGCCATAAAAAATACGACTGATCTTTTTCTTTATCAGCCCCTTTTAGTAAGCGAGGCAACAAATTTTTTCGAGGTGAATGGGCACCGTCCGCAGACGGGTTGAGACGAGAAAAAATTTCGTTGCCGAGCGAAGTGCGCGCGTAGTGGCCGGTTGCCACAAAATCCGCTCCCAACGAAAGCGCTTTTGTAATTAAAAATCCGAACTTAATCTCTTTATTGCAAACCACGCAAGGGTTTGGAGTGTTACCCTTTTTGTATTCCGCCAAGAAATAATCAACAACTTTTTTCTTAAATTCTTTTTCCACGTTTAACACATAAAATGGAATGCCAATTTCTTTGGCAACCAATCTAGCTAACTTTTCCGATTCTACAGAGCAACATCTGTTATCCGAGCTTTTTCCGTCTTTCCAAAACTTCATAAATATTCCAATCACATCAAAACCGGCCTGCTTTAACAGTACCGCAGCCACGCTCGAATCCACTCCTCCCGACATCCCTACAACAATTTTCGGCTTACTTTTTGGCATTGTAATCTTTAATTGCTTCTTTTAGCGCGTCAACCGCCAAGACAGAACAATGATATTTTATTTTAGGCAATCCCCCAAGAGATTCCACTATGTTATCCTTTGTGACTTTCAACGCATCTTTAATTGTTTTTCCTTTTACTAAGTCTGTAATAATGGAACTGGTGGAAATTGCCGCCACGCAACCGAAAGTCTCGAACTTTATATCCTTTATAAAATCTTCTTTCTTTTTATTTTGGGCCACTTTAATATAAAGCCACATCACATCTCCGCAAACCGGATTGCCGACCTTTCCAATTCCGTCGGCGTTTTTAATCCTGCCGTAGTTATGAGGATTTTTAAATGTCTCCATAACTTTTTCAGTATAAAGACCGCCACAAATCTTATTATTTTTTGCCATATGGTGAAATTTGCCTTATTTGTTTTACAATTTCAGGCAGAACTTTTATTAATTTATTTATTTCTTTTTCCGTGGTCCATCTTCCCAACGAAACGCGCAAAGAGCCGTGAGCTTGCTCGTGCTTTAACCCAATCGCCAGCAAAACATAGCTTGGCTCCAGCTTAATAGACGAACACGCAGACCCCGTAGAGCATGCAATTCCTTCCAAATCCAATCTCATAAGTAGCGACTCACCCTCTATAAAATCAAAACGGAAATTCGCATTATTAGGCAAACGTTTTTTTGGATGGCCGTTTAAGTGAGAACCTTTTATTTTCAAAACTGCTTTTATTAATTTGTCTCTTAGCTTTGAGATTCGCGCTGATTCTTGCTTCATTTCTTTCCTGCAAATTTCAGCTGCTTTTGCAAAACCAACAATTGCCGGAACATTTACAGTTGAACTCCTCAGCCCATTTTCCTGTCCGCCTCCGTGTAAAATAGGCTCAATTTTGACCCCGCCTCTTATATAGAAGAGAGCCACGCCCTTGGGCCCGTACATCTTGTGTGAACTGGCAGTCAATAAATCAATATTCATTTTTTTCACGTCAATTGGAATTTTACCAAAAGATTGTACGGCATCTGTATGGAAATAAACTCCTTTTTCGCGGCAGATCTTGCCAATTTCAGAAACAGGCTCAATTGTGCCAATTTCATTTGAAGCGTGCATTATAGAGACTAAAATTGTTTTTGGAGTTATGGATTTTTTTACATCTTCGGGATTTACCAAACCAAATTTATTAACCGGCAATTTTGTTATTTCAAAACCATTTTTTGCCAGCCACTTAGCCGATTCCATAATACACGGATGTTCTATAGAAGAAATAATTACGTGATTCCCTTTTGATTTATTGGCAAAAGCAATTCCCTTAAGCGCCAAATTATTGCTTTCGGTTGCAGAACCTGTAAAAATTATTTCGTTCGGGTCGGCATTAATTAAACTAGCCAAAACCTGCCTTGATTGGTCCAAAGCAAATTTTGCCTCCTGTCCAAAAGAGTGCAAAGACATTGTGTTGCCAAAGTTTTCAGGCCTGTGCCCAGAGGGGTACAAAAACTCCTGCATCACTTTTACAACTCGCGGATCAACAGGAGTTGTGGCCGCGTAATCTAAATAAATTCTTTTCATTTTATTTAATTAAATCTGCCAATGTTATTGAACATAAAGTTTTGTTAACCGCTTGATCAACTCTTCCCCAAACATTTTTAGTAAGACACTTTTTTGATTTTACGCAAGCACCGCAGTTAACAGTATTCATATTTTCAAGCAATTTTACGATATCCATTACAGAAATTTTTTCGGGCTTTCTGGCCAAAATATATCCTCCATTTGCGCCATAGCTTGCAGAAACCAATTTCCCTTTTTCCAAATCCATAAAAATCTTACTGAGAAAAGCAAAAGGCACTCCTTCTATATTAGAGATCTGCCTTATGGAAACCGCTTTATTTTTTTTGCTGCGGGTCAAGTGGACCATTGCTGTCAGCCCATACTCCGCCCTTTTAGATATTTTCATTTTCTATAAAATCATATAAGCCACGCTTTTTATTACAATGAGGACTAAATTAGTCCGTATTGATTCATCTTATTACACACGAAAGGATATGTCAATATGCCGGAGGCAAAACAAACAAAAATAGGGATTTATGGATCCCTCTTTGCCCTATGGCGATTGCAAAAAAAACACCAAAAACCGGCTCTCGCCGGGTTTAAAAGCTATTTTTCACGAAATATTTACTTATTTTTCTTTGCTGCCAGCTTCAATTCTCTGATAGAAAGTCCCATAAATATCGCCAAAAGCAAAACCGTGTTTAGCGGAGCCAGCCAAAAAGGAAAATCTTTCCCAAAGGCTTCCAATACCATTATCCCGCCTAAAACTCCAATGGAATACATCGCTCCGTTTTTTAAGTAAGCAAATTTTGAAATAATATCCACTCCCCTCACGGTCATCTCCCTCACCACCAAGGCGCCCAAACCGTTTCCCAAAAATATCAAAGGAATTGAAATTGTAAAAGCGAATGCTCCAATAACGCCGTCAATTGAAAAGGTGGCGTCTAAAACTTCTAAGTATAAAATCTTGCTCCACGAAGACATGTTGCCGGTTAATAGCTGTTTTTCTTTTTCCTCCGCGTTCTTTTTAAAGCCGTCTGTAATAAAAAACGCGGTTGACCCGATTACCGCAGATAAAGCTAAAATGGGATTTACTTTTATGGAATAATAAACAACTGCTGTGATAAATAAGGATGCTGTCGCGTAAAACCAAACCGACTGTTTATGAACAAACTCCTCAACCAAAAATGCGTATTTCTTTTCTTCCAAAAATAGCCAGCCCAAAAATACAAAGAATAAATATACTCCGCCGGCTAAGAGCAAAAGCGCCTGGGATTTTTCCACGTAACCTTCTATCTCCGGCGTCGGATGAAAAACAAAACCTATTACCTGCGAAAAAGAAAAAGCAGGATTTGCCAGCCAAACAATCAAGAACGGTAAAACTCCCCTCACCGCGAAAACTGCTATAAGCAAGCCCCAAAACAGAAAAAACTTCCTAAACTTTTCGGGTAAGGTCTTTAAGACGTGAGCATTTATGATTGCGTTATCAACGCTGGAAATAATTTCAAAAAGACAAAGCCCGAATATTACAATTAAAATTTGTATTATATCCATGCTTGCGTTCTAGATATTTTATTGGTTTTTTTTCTTGCTAACAACAAAAATATAAATTATCTCCAAAATTCCCAATGTGTTAAGCACCAAAAGAACAACAAACCATGGCTTGCTTCCGTTTCTTGCGGCTTTCCAAAGAGCAATCCCCTTCCATATAGCAGACCAAATTAATATAACGACGAAAACTAAAGAAAAATTTGTCGCGCCTAATATATTTATATACTGGTTAAAATCTTGCATGTTTTTTATTTATTAATTATTTTTATTATTTACTATATAATAGCCTGCGACCCCGAATGCTACTGAAACGTTTAATGATTCCTTCTTGCCACGCATGGGCAAAAATATTATCTTATCTGATTTCTGTAATATTTTTTTAGAAATTCCTTTTACTTCATTCCCCAATATCAGCGCCAGTGGAAATTCCGAATTAAACTTCTTATACGATATTGCGTTTTCTGCTTGCTCTAGCGCAACTATTTCTATTTTATCCCTTTTTAATTTATCAATCAATCTGCCTATTTGTTTACAGTATTCAAACGAAACCGTTTCTTCGGCTCCCAGCGCGGTTTTTGAAATCTTATGATGCGGCGGTTTTCCCGAAATTCCGCAAAGATAAATTTTTGCAACTCCGAGCGCGTCTGATGTCCTAAATATAGACCCGATGTTTTCCAAACTCCGTATATTGTCACAAATCACGTAAAATTCTTTCACCATATTAAATTATTTCCCCATCTCTCCAATCCTCTGTGTGAGTATTTGTATGACCTGGGTAATCAAGCTGATGAGCTGGGATTTGATTTGCGCGACGGTTTGAGGAGCCGGAGCGGAAACTACGACGGTGACAGGGACAGAAATTACGATTAAAGATGGTTCGGAAGTTGGAGTTGGAGCCAGGGCCGATGAAGGGGATGGAGTATAACTGCTTCCTCCTCCGCTAGAGGGGGAAGGAATCACAGTGAGCTGGACGGGATTGGAAGCAGAAGACAGGCCAGTGGAATCTGTGGCGGTGAATGTTACCGACTCCGTTCCGCCTGACCAACCGGGGCTGACAGAAAAAGAGACCTTGTTGTCTACGCCGATGGATACATCAATTTCGTTGTCTGACGCGGATGCCGTATATATTACCGTCTGGTTTCTGGCTGGAATAGTGGAGTTGTTGGAGTCTATGAAATAGTCGTCTAGATCAAATACGTTGGCTTTAGTGGAGCCTTTGGACCAAGATTGAGGGGGTATATTACCAACAGATGAATATATATAAACCGAGCCACGATCGACGCCGCTTATTTGGTAATAAGGAGCTCCAATCACAACGTCATCTTTGCCATCTCCATCCACATCTCCTATTGAAGACACCGAAACGCCAAAACGGCTAGAATAGCCATTGTCATTTAGTGTGCCATTATATTGTTTTATAAGACTCCCCGTGCCGGAAGAGTAAATATAGACTGCGCCAGCATTTTGATGAATACCTAAATCGGCCCCAAACGCCCCCACCACAACGTCATCTTTGCCATCTCCATCTACATCTGAAATAGAAGAGACAGAATGACCAAAATAATCCCATACTACTGCGCCATTATACTGTTTAATTAAATTACCCGTGCCGGAAGAGTAAATATAAACAGAACCCACCACGGGATAGGTGTCGCCAGGGTCTCCCACTAAAACATCTTCCTTCCCGTCTCCGTCTATGTCGGAAATTGTTGAGACAGAAGTACCAAAATAGTCACCGGCGACTCCTCCGTTATACTGTTTAATTAAATTACCCGTGCCGGAAGAATAAATATAAACAGAACCAGCGTCATATTTCCCGCCAGGACTTGCTCTTTTTGCGCCTATTACAACATCTTCCTTCCCGTCTCCGTCAATATCTAGTATCGACGCAATAGAAGAACCAAACCAACCGGCGCTTGCTTCTTCCGGATTAAATTGTTTTATAAGACTCCCCGTGCCGGAAGAGTAAATATAGACTGCGCCATCCCCTGAATTAGCAGCATAGGCCCCAATCACAACATCATCCTTCCCGTCTCCGTCCATGTCGGATATCGATGCGACAGAAGAACCAAAATAACCCCCGTCTGCTGTGCCATCATATTGTCTGATTAGATCTCCTGTGCCAGAGGAATAAATATAAACGATGCCGTCCCCATCATTAGGTGTCACAACGCCAGCATAAGGCGCCCCCACCAAAACATCATCCTTGCCATCTCCATCCACATCTCCTATCGATGATATAGAATAACCAAAACCGTCATAATTCTCATCGCCGTCATACAAATAATAGTCCTTACTTCCTTCGTATTTCTTAATTACGTTTCCTGTGCCAGAGGAATAAATATATGCATAGCCGGGGTGCTCATATCCATCCCCTCCGCTACCAACCAAAACATCTTCCTTCCCGTCTCCGTCTATGTCGGAAATTGTTGAGACAGAAGTACCAAATTCATTAAACAAATCGCTTGACCCCGCTTCACCGCTATATTGTTTCAGTAACGGTTTACCGAAAACTGGCACGACCTCTGGATCAACTGGATCCAAGCTATTATCAACTTCATATTTATCACTGAATCCATCACTATCGGTATCCGCGCCGTATGGATTGGTATAATAAGTGAATAATTCATCGTAGTCAGACAATCCATCGCCATCCGAATCAAGAGCTCGAAGAGTAGCGTCATCGGGAAGATTGACTATAATGAAAGAAGCCTGATTTGCATAAGAGATGACATTTGGATATTGGCTCCAACTCGTGAACTTTATCCCCAAATTATAAATAGCATTCCCAAAAATAGATTGAGGGGAGGCAAGGTTTTGCTTGCCGGCATAAAGATAATATTCTCCAACTTTATTTGGAGAATTAGTAACATCCGTCGCGAAATTTTCTGTGGTAACGTTACCAAAACTATGATAGCCAGTCTTATCGTAACCCAATGTTCCTTGGTTATTATTAGCCTCCCACCAAACATGATAATAAATATTGGTCAGCTGGTTTGTCTGGGTATAAGTGCCGTTTTCATTAAAGTAAAAATCTGTATAGTTGCCAGAGTATCCGCTTATAATTTCACTGGATGCGGGGGCTGATCTTGATAAGGTCCCGATAACTAGTCCGGCGGCGCCAGTGTCGCCATTATTTTGATAATGAGTATAAGCGTCGTCTCTAAGATAATACACTCCGTCGATATTAGTTTCAGAATTAGAAGCAAAAATTTGAAAATATATTGTTCCCGTTGGTCCGTCTAAAATAACATTTGAAGAATTTTTAGTTGTTATTGTCAGCTGGTAGTTATTTGCAACTGTGTTTGTGTTAACTATTTGCTTATCTCCTGCAACACCGGAGGTGGCATTCAGTCCAATTTCTACCACCACAACCGATCCGCCGTCAATCGTCCCTGTGCCAGAAGTAATTGTAACCACTTGGCCGGATACAGATGCCCCCCAGGTAGACCCAGATGCCGATGATCCTAGCGCATAATCCGTCGAATCGTCGGATAGATCGATATCCGTATAATTTAACAAATTGTCAGACCCATTCACATCGAATCCGGCTGGAAACTGAATTAGGATTTTTCCTCCGGCTGCGATATTGGTCTCAGTCACAAAACTGATTGTATAGTTGCTATTAACTCCAGCCTTTACAGTTGAAGGCGTTGCGGTAATCTGGGTCAGAGTGCCAGTTGCGCGGACTTCCCCTGCTCCAAATAGAAAACTCGCCAGCACAAAAAAACCTCCTACCAAAAATAACGAAAAATATTTTTTATTTTTAATCATAATGGTCTCTTTAAATTATAATAAACGGAATTTATTTATAACCAAACCAAAATCGTATCCTAAAAATTGCGCAGCAGTTCTGCAAAAAACCATCCTCTCGGTGAATATTTCAAAGTATTCCATTATCGGGCAAAAGTTAGTATCAATTCTTAAGGTTAAAGTTATCCTCTTTTTTGTTTTGTCTGCTTTCAGGCCGCTTTCTGTTGTAGCATAATTAACTTTGTCGTGAATATCTGTTCTTATTTTATTAATATCTTTTTCGGTGACCCTTGACCTGTCCACATCAGACTTATCAGCCAAAACAAGCACCGCCGATATCGTATGTGAAAAATTCATTTCTTCTTTGTCGTGATTTGCGATTGCCTGCATTACCACCGAAATTTCTTCAGGAGCGAACTCGTGCTGAAAAATTTGGTGAAAAAGCAACGCCGCATAATAATGGTGAAAGGTCCGCGTCATGAAATTTCCCATATCGTGGCAAAATCCGGCAATCATCGACAATTCTACGTCTCTGCCAGACAAGCCGATACTTTTTGCTATTTGCCCTGCCCTTTCGGCAACCAAATTTGTATGCCTAAATCCGTGGTTTGTATAGCTTAATACAGCCATTGCCTCTTCTGTCTGCTTTACAAAATTTATAACCTGCGGATTATTTTTGACGTCATTTAAAGTAATCATGATTTTTTTGATTATGTTATTTAATTATTCTATCTTTTAATGTTCTAAAAAGCAACAAAAAAAGCCTGTATACCGGGCTCTTTTTTGTCTAAACAATTAGACCTTAAAACGCTTTTCCGCCTCCTCCCAATTCGCTATATTCCACCAGTTTTCTATAAACTTTGCCCGGTCGTTTTTGTAGTCTAAATAATATGCATGCTCCCATACGTCCAAGCATAACAAAATTTTCACTTCAGGAAAATAATTTACATTATGTTTTTCAATCTGCATTAAAGATATATTCTTGCCTTCTTGATCGCATACCAAAATTGCCCAGCCAGAACCCTCAACAGTTTTGGCTGTTTCCGAAAACTCTGTCTTGAATCTTTCAAAACTTCCAAACTCTTTATTTATTGCCTCGGCTAACTTGCCTGCGGGCTTGCCCCGCGAAGCTTCAGCAGAGTGGGGCGCCATATTTTCCCAAAACTTTTCGTGCAAGACATGTCCGCCGACGTTAAAAGACAAAGATTTTAAAACCGACTTATAATCCATTTCCGTGCCCTTTCGCCTGGCCTCATTAATTTTATCCAACAAAGCATTCGCAGCGTTGACATAAGCAGCGTGGTGTTTGTCGTGGTGCAGCATCAATTGTTCCTCGGAAATATACGGCTCCAAATCTTTATATCCGTATGCTAAGTTCGGCAAATTATATTTTTCCATATATTAGAATATACCCTATCCTTTGTTAACTTTATATTAAATCTCGCCCTTTTTAATCCGATTACGAATTTCCTCAACGAATGAATTAAAATAATAAAGATTGTGGAAAGTCAAAAGTTTCATCCCTGTTATCTCCCCTGCCTTAAGCAAATGGGAGATATAGTCTTTTTTATAATTCAAACAAACATTACAAATGCAATTTTTATCAAGCTTCTCGTTTTTCTTTAAATATTTTGTCTGCTTCAAATCTAATTTTCCTTCGCTGGTAAAAGCAATCCCTCGCCTTGCATAATGGGTTGGAACCGTGCAATCAAAAGTATCCACGCCCGATTTTATTATTAATTCCATGTCTTCTAAATAGCCAACCCCCAAAAGGTGCCTTGGTTTTTTCTCGGGCAACTCGTCAACAACCCACTCAACCATTTTCCCCATTGTCTTCTTGTCATTTCCAAACTCCCCGCCAATTCCAAATCCGTCAAAATCCAACCCTCCGATAAATTTTGCGCTTTCCAAGCGCAGGTCCTTAAACTTTGACCCCTGCACAATACCATATAGAGCCTGATCAGATTTCCTTTCTTTTAAACAAATTTTTGCCCACCTGTGCGTTTTTTCAAGAGATTTTTTTACATAATCGTATTCGGCTAAAGGAGCTGTGCATTCATCAAAAGCAAAGATAATGTCCGCTCCCAGTTTTTCTTGTATTCCGATTGACTCTTTCGGCCCGATAAACAGTTCGTCTCCGTTAATGGGCGAACGGAAAGTCACCCCGTCATGGTTTATTTTAATTTTTTGCGGCTGCGCGTTCTCTCTGATTGTTCTTCCTTCTTCTTGTTCTTTTTTTAAAATTTTGCTTCCCAGCCCAAAATCCGTACCGAATCCCAAAGAAAAAACCTGGTACCCGCCCGAATCAGTCATCAACGGCCTTTTCCAATTCATAAAATTATGAAGTTGGCCCGCCCTCTCTACAATTTTCTCGCCAGGTTTTAGATGCAAATGGAAAGTATTGGAAATTAGAATCTGCGATTTTGTTTCTTCGACTTCTTTACTGTCTAGGGTTTTTATAACCGCCTGGGTTGCAACGGGAACTAAACACGGGGTTTCAACAACTCCGTGGCTTGTTTCCAAAAATCCTAATCTCGCCCTGCTATTTTTAGATTTTTTTAGTATTTTAAAATTCATTAGTTATGGCTGGAAAATATCTCCTGTCCGCCCATCAATTGATAACCTGACCGATGTTATTGTTGAAAATTGTTTTAGTGTTTGCGTTATCTGGGCAACCCTGGCAGTCATGCTGCATGATCCCCCGCCCGACTCTGTTGTTTCATTAAAATCCGCTCGCGCCTCGCCATTAACAATTGAAACACTGTTTAATTTACTGCCAACAGGAATAATTGTAGCATATCCTTGGGATTTTTCTGCGGGCGTTGGGCCCCTTAATAATTCTTCAAGCGCCACCTTCGCAAGCGCCTCGGTTTTAGGAATCACTCTATTGGACGCATAAACCGCTTCTCCACATGCGCCATCAGTAGAGCTATCCCAATAAACCTTTACTGTCATTGTGTCTCCGTTTGCTTTAATCCTTATTGGCATTGTAATAGCTTTATCTCTTGCCGGGTCACCGCTTGGATTTTCGTTATGAAAAATCAAAGTCGCCGAGCCATCATTTGCCGCGGTAAAATTCAACGTTGTTTCAAAACTGGTCGGAAACTTGGTCCATTCTGTTGTTGCTGTCAGAACCGCCGAACCCAACTCATTTCCTTTATAATCCATTAATTTGACTGTACCGACTTGGCCTTCAAATCCCGACCATCCGTCGCCACCGACAGTACCGGAAATTTTAAGAGGAGAAGAAACCTCTTCGTTCGGTTGCGGATTAAAAACTTCAATGGGCGCTGGCGTCGGCGGCCTTTCTACCGGCTTTGGCATAAATACAAAAAATCCTAGCAAAACAACGATTATTATGGCTAAAAATATTAAAATCCAAATTTGTTTGTTCATAGCTCTAATAATACATTTTTACCAAAAAACATAAAGCCCTTGACACGATTAGACAAAAGGAGTATAGTAAAAGTAGCTAATAAGTCGGCTTAACGACCTATTAGAAAGGTCGTTATATTCGATAAACAAAAAACAAGATGTTCGACAAAAACAATGACAGTGGTTTCGCTCCAAGAGCGATGATCAAAGGAAACTGGAAATGCTCCGAATGCGGAGTAGAAATTACAGAACTTCCTTTTGAACCAGCTCCAGACAGACCAATCTATTGCAGAGAATGCTGGTCAAAAAAGAGACCTCCGAGATTCAGCAGATAATTATCTCTGATTCTAAACAAAAAACCGCTTAACCGCGGTTTTTTGTTTTGTAAAAATTTTGAGTTATTGTTCTAATAATGTATACTTAAAAAATAAATTCTCCTTCGTGAACGCAACCAAACAAAAAATTTTAAATAATCTGGTAAATACTTATTGCAGATTAAGGGCTTCAAAAATAGAGGGGGTGGGGGTTTTTGCAATTAGAGAAATTCCAAGAGGGAAAAATCCTTTTTTTGGTTTAAAAAAACAAAAGTGGCACAAGTTCCAAATTTCAGAGTTAAAAAGTTTGGGGAAAGAAACGCTTTCTTTAATTGACAGCTTTTTTGTAATTCATAAAAATGGGGCGGTTTATATTTCCGATTCTTGCCTTAATGGAATGGATGTTTCTTATTTTTTGAATGATTCAAAAAAACCAAATATCAAAACAATTGACGATGGAGAAAATTTTGTTACTCTAAGAAAAATAAAAAAGGGCGAAGAATTAACTGTTGCTTACGCGACATACGACGAAAAATATATTTAATAAATTAAAGAACCGAAAGGCAAAAAAATGGACGACCAAAACGGAAATAATAATCATTCTAATAATAATCACTCAACGGCTGCGCCCAAAAAATTTTTGTTTGTTAGCTGGGAAGCCCTGTCGGGAGATTTAGCTTGGCAAATTAAAAAAGAAGGACACGAAGTAAAAATATATGTTCAAGCAGACTACGATAAAGATGTTTATGACGGATTTTTAGAAAAAGTCCCAGACTACAAAAAATTTGTCGATTGGGCGGACGTGGTTGTTTTTGATGACGTCGGATTTGGAGAAGAAGCCGACGAATTGAGAAAAAAAGGCAAACTAGTTGTCGGAGGAAGTGAGTACACGGACAGGCTTGAAAAAGACCGTGAATTCGGCCAGTCGGAGATGAAAAGAGTTGGAATGTTGACGCTTCCCCACTGGGACTTTTCAGACTACGATCTTGCTTTAAAATTTATCCAGGAAAATCCGGGCCGCTACGTTTTCAAACCATCGGAATTTATCGGGTCTTCTTCAAAAGGACTGCTATTTTTGGGCAAGGATGAAGATGGCAAAGATATTTACGACATAATAAAGTCAAACAAAAAAGTCCTTGAGCAAAAAGTTAAACAATTCCAGCTTCAAAAATTTGCGCAGGGCGTAGAAGTTGCGGTCGGCGCGTTTTTTAACGGAAATGATTTTGTCTATCCGATAAATATAAACTTTGAGCATAAAAAATTATTCCCCGGGGACATCGGGCCGTACACGGGAGAGATGGGAACATTGATGTATTGGTCGGGATCAAATACAATTTTTAAAACAACCCTAGAAAAGATGAAAGATGACGTAAAAAAATCAGGATATGTCGGATACATTGACATAAATTGTATTGCCAATGCCAGAGGAATTTATCCTTTGGAATTTACCTGCAGATTCGGATACCCCACAATTTCTGTACAAATGGAGGGAGTCACAAACCAATGGGGAGATTTTCTTTGCCGGATTGCCGATGGAGAAAATTTTGAATTAAAAACAAAAAAAGGATTTCAAATCGGCATATGCTGCGCGGTTCCTCCATTTCCATACTATGACAAAGAAGAAATGGATATCTATAGAGATCTATCAATAATTTTTAAAAAACCCTCAATGGAAGGAATTAGATTTGGCGATCTTAAAATGATAGATGGCAACTGGAGAATTGCAGGAGAAAGCGGATACGTGTTGGTGGTTACGGGATCAGGAGTAACCGTTGAAGACGCAAGGAAGCAAACTTATGGCAGGGTTGAAAATATTCTACTCCAAAATATGTTCTACAGGACTGATATTGGACTTGGCTGGTCAGAGGATTCAGACAAGCTACAAACCTGGGGTTATTTATATTAAACTAGTTTATATTTATTTTTAACTCGTCTCCAAGCCTCAAACCAATTTCGCCAACCGCGCCACTATTTATTTCCAAAACATACCTTGCTTTAGCATTTGGCATAACCGATGGGCAAATCAAACTTTTGCAGGGCTGGACATTCTGGCCGATGAAAACAACTTTGCCATTACTGTCAGCCCAAATCATATCCAGCGGAATTAAAGTGTTTTTCATCCAAAATGGATAAATGCCCTCTTTATCAAAAACAAAAAGCATTCCCTTGTTATTATCCAACGAAGTCCGGTTCATTAATCCTTTCTCCCGGCTTATTTCCGTCTTTGATATTTCTACAGAAAAGCATTTCTCTTTAAAGCATACTAATCCCGCCGAACCTTGTGGAACCGCCGGCGCATTTAAAATTTCTGTGCGATAAAAAAACGCTCCAGCTAAAATTACGACTGCCATTATTAAAAATATTTCCCAAAACATTTTCATCTTGATTTAGCTGTTTTCCTTTTATATTCTAAAAATATTATCAGCACGATAAAGACATCAAATAATGTTAAAAACAGAAGCAGCAGAGAATGCGTGTGAAAATATCTGTAAATTTGATAAAATATAAAAACTCCGAAACCGGCTATTGCATAGGGATAAAATTGCCTTTTTTCTTTAAACAAAGAAACTGTCAAAAACACATTGACTGCTCCGTGGAATATTAAATAAGCGACCGCAAAAATTTGGCTTCCTTCAGAAAAATTATTTGCGGCATTCGTCAAATAATGCGCTATAAAGTCATTCGGGTCTTCAGAAATTTCCTGTTGGGTCAATGCTATGATTAAATTACTCACCGTAAGCCGTCCGGAAATTGCGAAAAGAATTCCCGCTAAAACCTCAAAAAAACCAAAAAAGAACTTTATTAAAATCCCTATGTCAAAAACCTTGTCTATTGTTTTCTTATTGAATATTTTCCTTACAATAATTTGCGCATCCATATTCGTGGTTTGTCGCCATAATAATTTTCTATTTTCCCGCAAGTTTCAAAACCGTTTCTTTCATAAAACTCGAAGGCTACGGTTTTGTCAGTAAAAACGCAAAGCAACCTCACTTTTTTCTTTTTACAAATATTTTCCAGATTCTCTAGCATCTTTGTACCATACCCGCTTCTCTGGAATTCCGGCGACACGGCAAAATAATCCATCCACATAATATCTTTTGGGTCTTCGTAATCATAATATAATCCGGAAATTCCGATAATTTTTCCGTCTAATTCCAAAACATAATAATTAGGATTTAACGGTTTGATTCCCGGAGCCAAAGAAAGTTCCATCACTTTTCTAGCCTCTTTCCCATTAGAACTGGCTTCAGTCTCTAAAACTATTTTCAAACACGCGGGAATATCCTTTTTATTTAAATTTCTGATAATTAAGCTCATCTATTTTTTCTTAATAATAACATTGAAAGTCTTTTTTGGACATTTTCAGAGGTTAATTCCCTTATTGCGTCGAGCGCTATCCACCTAGCGCTTTTAGATTCTATCTTTTGGATTACCCTAGCTAATTCTACCGCTTTTCTGTTTAAAATCATATTCCTTTTCCCAATCCCCCGCAACGCCCAATTAACCGATTTTCTGACAAAATTTCTTTCGTCTGTTGATGCTTTTTTAATTATCAAGAAAAATTTAATAAAATCTTTGTCTGACATTTTTTTATCGTGCGAAGCCAAAGCAGCCATTAAAGAAAATGCCGTTCTTTTTACAAATTCCTTTTTGCTTTTGCTAAATTGTAGAATTAACTTTTTGGCAATTTTTGATTTATCAAACAAATTCATACAAACCTGGTCAACAACATCCCACGAATCAAAATCTTTTGCCCATTTTGTAATTTGTTTTTCTGTTAATTCTTCATAATCGGCGACCAGCCCGGCCAAAATCCGCGCTTCGTGTATTTTTGAATCCCAAAGTTTCAAAGCCAATTTGTGGTTTTTTCCAATTGCTTTTGCCAACTTTCTTGTTTCCGGAATTGGAATTCCCAAAACCCTTGTTTTCGGGCGTATGCCAAACCGGGCCATCCCTTCAACATTTTCGGGATTTTCCATCGCCTTTAATCTGCCAATAATTTCTTCGTATTCCATATTCAATTATTCTAACAAAAAACCGCCCTTTTGGCGATTTTCTGTGTTCTAACCGATTATAATGTTTCAATATAACTTCCGAAATCTGCCTTCATCTCAAGGTAATCCATAAAATCAATATTCGAATTTTTGTCAAAATCCGCATTTGAATTCCATTTTGCATCACCAGGCTTAGCTCCAAAAGCGTTTTCCAAAACATTTAGATCTGAAGCATCTACTTTTGCATCACCATTTGTGTCGCCTTTAAGCCTGTAAAAATAGTTAACCACATTTGCGACAGGATGAGTGTTATCCCCGCTTGTAATATACGAAAAGAATATCGTTGTGTTGTATAATCCGGCAGGGACGCTTTTATCAACCGCAGTTGTATGATAATTCCAAGTTAAAGTTCTTGTTGCTGAGTCATAACTGAAATCTGAAACATTCAATACTAAATTCTGGCTAATCGGGCTGGTTTTAGCGCGAGTTCCAAGGTTTATAATTTTCACCGCATTTACGATGCTCCCATCTGCTATTAATTGTGGGATGTTAGTGTCAGTATTAAAAACCCATTTTACTTTGTTAACATAAAATCTTTGCGACGATCCATCCCCAACCACAAAAGATTTAACCGCCGGCACATCCGGCAAAGTTGCTGTAAAAATGTTTCCGCCGTAGCTTGTCTCATCATTTGTCCAAACTACCACGTTATTTTTTATCGATGGATTAGCATAGTCAGGGGTGCCATTGGCAAGAGTACTTAAAATTTTTGTATCAATGTGATAGGCATAAATCTTATGGTTCTGTTCAAAAACAACGTATCTTTTTCCGACATGCACAGATTTCAAGCCTGTGGTCGAAGGAAAATAAATTAAAAATTCTTTTTTGGCTGAAATGTCGTACCCCCAAATATCGCCGAGAGAATTACTTCTGTAATCTTTCCAGACAATCATATCCTCGCTTACTGTCGGCTCTGACTGCATTGCGGTACTTGTAGAAGCTACAATCTCCTTATTTAAAGATAAATCATAAGCATGAACATGGGAGCTGGAATCTGTCCAAACAACAATATTTCCATCAATAGCTGCGCTTGATGATAAAGTAAGAGACGAAGCAATTATTTTCAACTGGTTGGACGGATAGTTATAAGCAATCAATTCATAATAACCGGCTGCCCCCTGGGATTCCATCGCTAAAATATTATTTCCGCTTATTCCCTTAACATATCTGCTAACCAAGCTACTTACACGGATTTCTCTTTTAATGTCCATATAGTAGTAATAAATTTCCGAATGACCCAACCTTGTATCAGTCCAAGTAGCGATATTTCCATCAATATAGGGAGCAGTTTGATTACCCGTTTCAGTACATAACGCAAGCTCGACTCCGGTGTTTTTATCCATTCTGTAAATATCACGACCCGTAGTACCATTATCTCTCATGTCTTCCCAAACTATATAATTTCCCGAAGTCACAGGAACTCCAACCACGCTTCTAGTCAAGGTTAAGGGGTTCATGTTTTGGACTTTTCCGAGCTTGGGCGAGGAAATTTTAGGCAAAATCAAAGCAGGCATTGCAATCGCGAAAGCCGAACCAGCCGATAAAATAAACGCAAACAAGCAAACTATGAGTATTTTTTTCATAAGCCACTCTAACACAAAATTTCACTTTTAGCAATACTCAGGGCGCACAAATTATTCCAACAAAAAACCACCCAAAAGGGCGGCTTTTAATTACAGCTGACTGACTCAGTTGCGAACAAAATCCTTAGAGGGCAAATTTTGCTCTTTTGGGATTTTTAAATGACGCATCCTAGTCGGGCCTCAATAGACACAATAGACACCATAAAAAGGAATCCAAAACTGTCTATCAAACTATTTTATATTATCACAAACCCCTACCCTTTTCCAGTAAATTTCTCCCTGAGCTTCACAAATTCGGAATCGCTGATTTCTTCATTTTCATACTTAAAATCATCAACCACTTCTAATCCACCGCTAACCGTTTCAACCTTGTGAAATGGACCGGCTAGAACACAATTAGGGACATAAACAGCTTTAATGAATGGATTAGCTTCCCAGTCCTTCTTTATATAAAATTCTCCCTTAGTATTCTCGATAAACCATGGTTGCAATCCTAAAAAAGCAAACTGACCGCCAATGATTTCCGCTAATAAATTAATAGCTCTTAATGCTGTTTCTCTGTCTTTATCCTCTGTTTCAATATTAAAATGAATTGCTTCTCTATTCCTTATATTCTTTAAGTCCTTAAATTTAGATACAACACCTGGCAATAACACTTTCCACGATTCCAATATATTTATGGCTTCGTCCCAATTATCAAAGGATTTTTTATCATATATTTTTTTATATTCTGGGGTTTTCTTAAAATCATTTTTTAAAGTTAAAATTAAATAGTTTAAAATTCGTTCACCCAAGGCACAAGATCCAGTAAGTGCAGGATAATAAGACCCGATAACAAAACTTTTTCTTATTTGTCTAAAAAACTTGTTATGAAATGCTATTATAGAAAGTGGCGCTGATCCCAAATCTTTAAAATTTTTAAGTTTTATTTCTTTATTATACAAACCAAACTCTGTTGCTAAATCAGCCTCCGTAGACTTTTTATTCTCTGCCCACAGTTCTTTAACTTTTTCATCCCAATGATCTTCAATTTTTGTATTTAGAATATTTGCTCGGGCATTAAAATCAAAGTTAAAAATTCTATATCTTTTCATGTTTTTCTTTCATTCGAATAATTAATTTTTATGACTTTATAAAATAATTATATCTTAGTATTTCCACTTTTGACACTGTTGACAAAAAAGTTATTCTTGAGTAGCTTATAGTTTCTAAAACTAATAACAAATCTATGGCTTATCATTCTCTGAGTATGGAATGCCCAACTCAATTTCATAAAAATCTTTAAATTTTCTATCTAGTAAACATACACGCTGCTCATTTGATAAATTATTTTCTTTAAAAACCTGGCTTGTTTGGTCTAAGACACCAGATCCGGGCGTGTTTCTCACCCTGTTGACCAAACCTTCGATAGAAATGCAATCCTTTACATAATAATAATTTTCTAATTCTTCGATGGATAAAAAAACATATTTAAAATTTTTAATACCTGGATATACAGCATCAAGACCGATCAATGCAGCTTTAATATCTAGATCATATAAATTCGTAGACACCAAAGGTATGTCATAAAATACAGCTACAACAGTTATTTTTTTGTCTCTGAACTCCTTTAATTCTTCATAGTTTTGTATATCTTGGCAACGATTATAAGTTTGCTTAATTGTTTCTACTAATTTACTAAATACTTCCTTTCTTATAAGTTCGGCGTCGCCCGTTTGTAGTGTTTTTAATGGAAATTGATATCCCTTAGTCTCAAACAAAAGTATTTCATTTTTGTCATTTACTATCCAATCAAAAAATTCTTTATTATCTTTGCCAAATTTTATAGCTGGTCTTACGTTCTCCTCGCCGAAGATATCCTTGATTACCATCCCGCAGTAATTCTCGAATAAAGTTCCAAAGTATGTCCGAAATATTTGGCCTATTAAATTTTCAAATATCCAGTAAAGTCCCCTAAGTGCCCCCTTAACATAGGCACTAGTACTCGGTACAATATAATCATTTTCTCCTAATATTATTACCGGCTTTTCCCATAACGGATTATATCTACTTTTCGTATATTCAGGTTTTAATTTTGAATTATATTTTTTATCTAATTCAATAAAATCCTTTTTCGTTATCGCTAATTGTTTCATTATTGCCGAAATCTTTTTGGTATTCAGCACATCGTCCATTCCTTTAATGGTTGACCTTTCAAAAGTACCGAAATTAAATCTGGTTTTGGTCAATATTGCTGCCAATATTAAGAAACATAATTTCACATATTCGATAACTGTCATGCCGGTCTTTTCGAGTAAAATTGAATCTAAATCTATCTTTTTTTCATCAACTAATTCATTCGATTTTTGAAATATTAACCACTGTCTTACGAAGGTGTGCTTAATATCTTGTTGACTCGTTATCTGTTGATAAAACATTGGTACTAATAATGATGATGCGCTGTTTACTTTAGCGAGCGGATGAACTATGGAATTGTGATAAATACTAAATGTACTTACTAAGTTATCTTTGTTTCTTATACTTTCACTTTTAAAGTTATTTGAACCAGAAATCAATAGAATATTAGCTATGTATTCAATGGCAAAATCAGTTATAAATTGTTTGCTTGGTATATGAATAATGCAACCAATTTTTTCTTTTTTCCAAATATCATTGCTTACAAAGTCTTGGTCATACAATTTACCAGATATCTCTGCCAGGATAATCAAAAATTCATCGAGCTTATAACCCTTTAATGCTGTCCTAAATTCTTCCTCATAGACTTTCAGTTCCTTTTCTTTCCTAGTCAGCTCTAAAAGCCTACTATCAACTTCCATTATGTAGGTTCCGTTACTTAAGAGTTTCATTTACTTTTAGTAGATAAATATTCTAAATTATAACACAAAATCCCCTCTTTAGGGGATTGTTTTACCTTAAATTTTTGGGCAAAGCTGCGGGTCGCAACCATGCGTTTTTTTACCATGCGTCTCAGTCACCTGACTTAGCATGTGATGGCTGCGGGACTTGGACTCGAACCAAGATACTCGCCTCCAGAGGGCGATGTCCTACCATTAGACGATCCCGCAAAATATATAGTCTATATTCTACACTTCTAAATGCTTTTTGACAACTATCAGGGCCGAACCCGCGCCCACGGCTATTCCAAAGCCTAATTGGATTAAAACGAAAATCCACCAATTGGCTAAGAAAAAATCAAACATATCAAATCCCGGGAGGACAACGGATATTTTTGAGGCCATAAAATAAGCGAAAAGGCCGGAAATCAGAAAACAGATAATAAACGCAAAAATTCCGTAAATTATTCCCTGGATAACAAACGGTCCGCGGATAAACCAGTTGCTGGCGCCAACAATCCTCATGGCGCTAATTTCTTCTTTAGAGTTTTCAATGGCAAGTTTTATAGTGTTAAAAACAACCAAAATAGCAACAAGAATTAAAATTGCCCCGAATATCAGCCCAAATATATTAATGTTTGTGGTAATAGAATAAACTTTTTCAATTGTGTCTTTTTTTTGTGAAAAATCGACCTTCTCAATCAATTTGCTGAAGTCCGATGTTTGCAAAACGTTTGCAATCTGCGCGTACTGCAACGGGTCGCCGCTGGTTGTGATATTTAAAGACGGCAAAAACGGATTATCGCCCACTTCCTGCAATGCTTTCGCTAAAACAGGATTATCTTTGTGGTTTGCGTTGAAGGTTGCCAAAGCTTGGTCTTGCGAGATATATTCAACATTTTTTATACTTGGAGTTGTTTTTATAATTTCATCTTTAACATTTAAAATATCCTGTTCGGCTGTTCCCGATTTAAAATAGGCGGTAACATCAATTTTATCCTGTATTTGCGAAGTTAAATAGCCGGTTAATCCCTGGAAGAAGAAAAGCCCGGTAACAAGCATAATTGTAACGGTTAAAACAAAAATCGAAGCAATTGATATTCCCTTATTCCTGCCAAAGTCATTTACCGCGAAAGTTAGAATTCTTTTAAAGCTTGTTAACATATTTCGAAATTATCTTCTAAATAATAAATCTTCCCGCTGCTTCGTCCCTTAATATTTTTCCGCCCTCTAAAGTAATGACTCTTTTACCCAGTTTATTTACTATTTCCCTGTCGTGCGTTGATAAAATAACCGTTTTGCCGGTTTGGTTTAATTTCTGCAAAAGGGAAATAACTTCGTAGCTATTGTACGGGTCCAGGTTTCCGGTTGGCTCGTCGGCTATTATAGTGTCGGGATGATTTATAAGGGCTCTAGCAACCGCCAGTCTTTGCTGTTCTCCGCCGGAAAGCTGGTCTGGGAAATTATCTATTTTATCTTTCAGCCCAATCGTCTCTAAAACTTTTGGAACTTCTCTTTTTATTTCCTCATTATTTTTTCCTTCCACCTGCAAAATATATGCCACATTTTCATAAACAGTTTTTTTGGGCAATAATTTATAATCCTGATAAATACCTCCAATTCTTCTTCTTATTTCTTGGATTTTAGCAGGACTGGCATCATTCAAATTCAAACCGTCAAAATATATCTCGCCGTAAGTCGGAATTTCCAAACCTAAGATTAAATGCACTAAGGTCGTTTTTCCCGCTCCGGATTTGCCAACAATAGAAACAAATTCTCCGTCTTTTATCTCAAAAGAAATGTTCTGCAAAACAATAGTGCCGGGCTGATAAATTTTTGTTACGTTATCAAATTTAATCATTGTTTGATAATTTTAGTTCTGCCTCGATGAATTTATCTAATTCTCCGTTTAAAACAGCTTCGGGGTCAGAAGTTTCATAAAGCGTGCGCAAATCTTTCACCATTTTATACGGATGTAAAACATAAGACCTTATCTGGTTGCCCCAACTCGCAGAAACCGCTTCGCCCTTCAACTCTTTTATTTTATCAGCGCGGTTTTCCGCCTGAATTTGTGAAAGTTTGGCGCGCAAAATTTTCATTGCATTTTCTTTGTTCCTGCCCTGCAATCTTTCTGTTTGCGAGGCAACCACAATCCCTGTTGGTATGTGTGTAATTCTTATGGCCGATTCTGTTTTGTTCACGTATTGTCCGCCCGGTCCTGATGCTTTAAAAGTATCAACCCTCAAGTCTTCCGGCCTTATTTCAACTTCCGAATCTTGCCCGATTTCCGGCAAAATGTTTACCAAAGCAAAAGAAGTTTGCCTTAATTTTTGCGCGTTAAACGGAGAAATCCTGACCAATCTATGCACTCCGGCTTCCTTTTTCAAAAATCCGTAAGCGTAATTTCCGGCTATCTCCATTGTAGCAGATTTCAAACCAATCCTGCCTTCCGGTCCGCCCGCCTGGCCAAATTGCTGGTGCAAAATTACTGTTTTAAATCCTTTTGAAGCGCAATATCTTTCGTACATTCTTAAAAGCATGGTCGCCCAATCTTGCGAATCTTGTCCGCCAGCTCCGGAAAATATTTCCAGAATCGCATTGCCCTTGTCATACTTCTCGGACAAAAAAGTTTTAAATTCCTGCTTTTTTATTTTCTCATCTAATTCTTTCGCAAGATTAGCGTCTTCTAAAACTTTCAAATCTTCCAAGTCTTTTTTCAGTCCTTCCAAGCTTCCAATTTCTTCTTTTATTTCCGAAATTTCCTGTTGCACCTTGGCGGCGTTTTCCGTGTTATTCCAAAACTCCGGTTTTAAAGATTCTTTCTCTAGTTCTTTTAATTTTTTCTCTTTTGCATCAACGTCAAAGACAGTCCACTAAATGACGGACTCTTTCCTCCAATTCTTTTGTCAGATTATTTTCTGCCATTACATTTAATGGAATTAGTTTTTCTTTAGTTAGTTTACCAAATTTTTGGAACAAAAAAAAGGGCGACACAGGTCCGCCCGCAATAGTGAAAGTAGTTTCGTGGTTCGGCCCAGGCAGTTCGCTCACGGACTTGTACAAGCCCTCAATGAGTATCTTCTGCTACATGGACTTTATCACGACATGCTTCACCAAAGCGGCGAACTCTGCATCGCCCCACATAATAGCGGGGCGGCCGAGTGTTTCCTGAAATCATAACGAACTCCGCGAATGATTCCAGGGCATCTCAGGTCGCCCGCGCGCCACGCCAAGCTGGCAGGCGCAATGATCACAAAGAACAATAAACAGCCGGCGAGTTTGTCCGCTAACAAGGGAAGTTGTCCACTGCACCCTTTGCGCGGGAACTTCCCAGCAAGGAGCCAGGCGCTCACCACGCGGGACAAACCACTTTGAGTGGTTATCCGCCCAAAGCTGCCGGCTGTCTAAAAAACTGATAATTATTATTTCCTTCTCTTGCCATACTAGCTAGTGAGACAGATGTAACGATAATTACCAATTTTCTAGACAGCCGATAAAATTTCAACAATATAATCATGATAGCACAATAATAAACCAATGTCAACAACAAATAAATAAGCGGCCTAAACAATCTAGAACCTGTCCTTAGGTCTAAAAAGTCTAGAGCCGCTTGAAGCGCCCTGTCCAAGTTGGGATACGTGCGTGTCCCCCATTTTTTTCCAACTCAGGCAAAGCATGAAGAATCAGAGGCACTTCAGTGCCACCATAACTGCCGCTACCGCTGGCCCGACCGTAAAGAGACACCCGAAGGCGTAACCAATTGCCTTGGCCAAAGGGTGCTTGTCCTCATGCCACGCAGTGCGAAGCATGAACAAGCCCAAAAGCGCCAAAGCAACCCCGACGAGAGCTAACAGTATAATCCCTGGTATCATTTGCCCTACCTCCTCTGTTGGTTGTGAATGATCCCCCTTGAGCCGATGGTCGGATTTGAACCGACGACCCACGCTTTACGAAAGCGTTGCTCTACCACTGAGCTACATCGGCAATTTATTTTTTAATCAATAATTCTACCAGATTTTTTTACTTTTTACCAATCCTCCTGGCAAGGTTTGGCCAGGAGTTAACCGGCTCCTGGTAAAGTAAATTAACAATTTCGTCTCTGGTATATCCTTTTTGTTCAAGCTTAGAAATCGAATCGAGCCATTTTTTAAGGTCGGTTTTATATTCCTTCCCAAACACCGCATCAACATGGGGCCGGACATCTAACTCGCCAATCTGAAAATGATCAACCTCAGCTACCATTTTTAATATGTCCGTTGCTCGGGCTGGAATTTTATCAATTTCTGGCCTAAATTGGTCCGCATAATTATAAATTTTTAACTTTGTAAGATTATCAAAAATCTCGCCCGTTTCCCTCCCTCCTTTATAATGAGCAAGGATTTCATCCCTCGCGCAGGAATCAAAACCCATTTCCCGCCTTTCCAATCTTACAAAATCATGTGTTATTTTTGACGTTGCATCCTCTATGGTTTTTGCTTTCGCAACTGTGGCCCTTGCTTTTATACGTAATGCCTGCCCCAATTCGAGGGGCTGAAATAGTTTGTTGAACTGGTGCTGGTCTTCGTGAGTCCTTATACTCTTAGACACCTCTTCCTTTGACACCTGAACTAATTTTTTCGCATGGTATTTAACAATCATGCCATCTGGAGAGTCGTCTGTAATTCTGATGAACCCCTCGCTTACTTCCACGAGACCATAACGCTTTTCGCCAACCTTCAGAGAGACCATTATTTTTCCCATTTCGTTTCCGCCATCAACATCCTTAATGGTTCCCTCA
Source organism: Candidatus Staskawiczbacteria bacterium (assembly GCA_903885445.1). GTDB lineage: Bacteria > Patescibacteriota > Minisyncoccia > Minisyncoccales > Staskawiczbacteraceae > XYD1-FULL-39-28. The sequence goes on along the minus strand of CAISIO010000020.1, from coordinate 10,895 downwards.
TATCTTCCCTTTCTTTGCATTTCATCAGTAGCCTCAACTGTTTCTACATCAAAAACCGGGGGTTTGCCATCCTCGTTTAAGTCTAAGAATATTATTCTTGCCGAATCGTAACCTGGCTTAATTGCCAGCCTCCATTTGCCAACATCTTTCACCTCAATATCCACATCTCCTTTTTGAGAACTTGAAAAAAGCTCCAACGACTTGCCGTGAATTTCTTTTGTTTTCTCAACAACTTCCACTATTTGACCGGACCTAGTTTCCATTGCGTTTTCGGCGGTAATCGTTCCCGCCAACTCCTCAATCTTTACATCTGGAAGAGCCACACCCCCGGAATCATTGGAGTCGTTTGCAAACTCTGCTTCAAATTTTTTTTCATCGCCTCCGTGCGCATAAAAATGCCTCACAAAAGCATAATCATTTTCAGAAAAACAGCGAAAACATAAGGTCATGGGTCCTTTTACAACCTCAAGCTTACCTTTTGGTTTTCTGCCAAAACACGCCTCAAACAAGTCATTGTCATCCGGGTACATTTCCCTATATTTTTCCACCGCCAGATGTTTTTGGCAATACTGCTCAACCCCATTTTTAAAAATACCTTCCTGTTGTTGCGTAAACCTGTACCCGGGAGCTACCTCAAAAACTTTTCGCATTAAAGCTTCCTGTGACGCGTCAGGAACAGACTCAACCATGGCGCGCAAATCTCCAATTGTCTTGCCTATTCCTTCCTTCTGCCGCATCAAATTATCTTTAAAATCCGACACTTGGTCTCTCCTCACGGCTCTTTTCATTATTTCGGGAGAATCTTCTCTCTCCGGCGGTAAATTTTTAATATTTTTCAATTCCTCTCCTGCATCAAAGGGAACATACGTTAAAGGCGCGGCTTCCGGCGCCGACTCTTCGCTTGGATGATTATTTTCCGGCCCTTCTTTCATAAATAATATGAGCGGGTAACGGGAATCGGACCCGTATCTTAACCTTGGGAAGGTCACGTTCTACCACTGAACCATACCCGCAATAAAAATATCTTAACCTAAAATTTGCTTTTTATCCACTGCCAGCCGCCGCCTATCCAACTAGTAAAATTATCCCAAAAATTATCCGGCTGGGCTGAGTTCACCTGAACTTTTGCCGGCGGAGCTATAAAAATAATTTCTTTTTCACCCGGTTTTTGCCGGCCCAATTGCTCATAGGCAAGTTTTTCCAAATAATCTTTATTATTTTGGTTGGCAATTTCATCCTTTAAAGTCTGGCTGCTTTTTTTTATGTCTTCAATCTGTTTTTGATATGAGGCTATTTGCGAAGCCAATTCCTTTTTTTTCTGGTAAATCCTAAAATCAAAAATAACCAGCATGGCGATGATTATAATAAATATAATTCCGACCGTCCTGAATAAAAGCTGGTTTTTAAAAAATCCCCTATTTCCCTTTTTCAAAAAATTTGCTACCATAAATAAAAAATATATGAAAAGAAAAAAACTATTTAAAATTATCTGGACCGTTTTAATAAGCTTGGTCGCTTTGGCCACAATTCTGCTTTTAATCGCTCCAGTTCTCTAATTTAAATTTAGCACAAAAAAACCGCTTTTGAAAGCGGTTTTTTTGTTGTATTTTTTATCCCATTCCAATACTCTTAACCGCGGACTCGTAGGTTTCCAGGATTTTCTTGGCCTGCTCGGCCGATATTTTAAAGTCCGGATTATAGACAATGGAGTTCCTAATCTCGTAGGCTTTCAGCACGTCGTCTAAAATCGGCGCTATCATTTTACCGGCTTTTTCAATGCTCTCTTTAAGGTCGTTGCCATCATATCCTCTGCTGTCTAAAACTTCCTCCAAAAAATCGTTCGCATCAATTATCGCCAATTTATAGTCTGATTCTGCGCCAGACTCGGTGCGCTTTTTAATCCTGCTCCACTGTTTGTTTGTTTCCCTTTGCCCGTATGCCTGCCAAGAAAAAAATTCGCTCACGTCTTCCAAAAATTTATACTGAAGCCATGTGGAGTTTATCATGAAATAAATAACAAAAAACAAAAAATACGCGGTACAAAAAACAAAAACCACCTTTACCGGAAAAAGCATATCCTGTATCTGTGAAGAAGAAATAAAATAAATAAAATCCTTGATCCCAAAAAAATTATAGAAAGATTCCCACGTCATTATTCTATTTTACCTCTTTTATTATTGTTCAACAATGCACCTAACTTCGTTGCCGGGTTTTACCTCTAAAAATCCCGATTTTACAGGAAAATAATTGTCCTTTTTATTTTCATCAACAATCTTGATAACTCCGGCAGACAAAACAGTAATCAATGAATCATGATTATCCAAAATCGTAATTTCCCCTGTCACTGTTTTGCAATTCAAAAGCGAGGCTTCGCCCTGGAACAAAACGTTTTTAAGACTGTATACTGATATTTCCATAAAAAGCTAGGTAGCGAGCCAAATAATTTTTCGAGGAGAGGGTGCCCCGTTAGAGAGGCTCTCCCCGCAAAAAAAATTAATTTGGCGAGCGTTATGCTGTAATCTCGTCAATTCCTCCCCTTAAATAAAAATTATCTTCAGGCACGTCGTCGTGCTTGCCTTCCAATATTTCGGCAAATCCTTTTATAGTGTCTTCAAGTTTGCAAAATTTACCCGGCCGGCCGGTAAAGTTTTCAGCCACGAAAAACGGCTGTGACAAAAACTTCTGGATTTTTCTTGCTCTGGCAACAATTTTTTTATCTTCATCGGACAATTCCTCAATTCCCAAAATGGCAATAATATCCTGCAAATCTTTATATTTTTGCAAAGCTCCCTGCACGTCTCTGGCAACCTGGTAATGTTTTTCGCCCACAATTTTCGGATCCAAAGCAGTTGAAGTTGAAGCCAATGGGTCCACTGCCGGATATATACCTATCTCAGTAAGCGCGCGGGACAATACAATAGTAGAGTCTAAGTGCGAGAATGTTGTTGCCGGAGCAGGATCTGTGATATCATCGGCAGGAACGTAAATTGCCTGCACGGATGTAATTGACCCATTCTTTGTGGAAGTAATCCTTTCCTGCAATTCTGCCATCTCCTGCGCCAAAGTCGGCTGATAACCCACTGCCGAAGGCATACGCCCAAGTAAGGTGGAAACTTCAGAACCAGCTTGCGAGAATCTAAATATGTTATCTATAAAAAGCAAAACGTTTTTCTTTTCTTCGTCTCTAAAATATTCAGCCATTGTCAAAGCAGACAAAGCAACTCTTGCCCTGGCTCCAGGAACTTCATTCATTTGCCCAAAAACCAAAGCTGTTTTATTTATAACTCCCGAATCTGTCATATCTTTGTACAAATCATTTCCTTCCCTGGTTCTTTCTCCAACTCCGGCAAAGACTGAAGCTCCGCCCGATTCCTCGGCAACGTTTCTGATAAGTTCCTGCAAGAAAACTGTTTTTCCAACTCCCGCTCCCCCGAAAAGTCCAATTTTTCCTCCTTTAATAAATGGCGCAATCAAGTCAACAACTTTAATTCCGGTTTCAAAAACTTCTGTTTTGGTTGATTGGTCTGTAAACGATGGCGGATTTCTGTGAATTGGCCAATGTTTTTTAAAAACTTTGTCTGTTTTATTTAAAGGCTGTCCGATAACATTAAACAAAGTTCCTAAAACTTCCTGTCCAACAGGAACTTCAATTTGTTTTCCCAAGTCTTCAACTTCGGCTCCTCTTTGCAAACCGTCAGTTGAATGCATGGAAATTGCCTTAATTTTTGTGGCGTCTAAATGTTTTACAACTTCTAAAATCACATCCCCTTTCGGCCCTTTAATCCTCAAAGCGTTATAAATATCCGGCAAGTTTGTTCCTTCCAAAAATTCCACGTCGACCACCGGCCCAATTATCTGAATTATTTTACCTGTATTCATATTTTTTATTTATTATTTTCTAAGCGAGCCAAATAATTTTTTCGAGGAGAGGGTGCCCCGCTAGAGAGGCTCTCCCCGCAGAAAAAATTCGTTTGGCGAACGTTATTAATTAAGTGCTTCGGCTCCCGCGCTGATTTCTGAAATTTCCGTTGTGATTTTGCTTTGACGGGATTTGTTATATTGCAGGTTTAATTTTTCTCCTAAATCTGAAGCGTTGTCGGAAGCGGTTTTCATTGCCATTCTGCGAGCTGAATGTTCGGAAGCGTTGGCTTCCAAAATCAAATGGTAAAACTGGATAAAAAATAAATGCTCTCCTAATTGCTGTAAAACTTTTTCCGACGATGGCTCAATTAAAAATTGTTTTAACCGCATTCTGTCTGGCACAAAAGTTATCTGGTGCTCTTTTATCAACTCGGCAAACTTTCCTCTTTCAGGAATGATTTGCTGAACGGTTTCTTTTATATGGTCAAAATCAATTGGTAAAATTCTTCTTACATGCGGCTCTTGTTTTAATGCAGACCTAAAATGCGTTGAAACAACAATTACCCTGTCCCACTTTTTTTCAATAAATCCTTTTACAATAAAATCTGTTATGGGGTGGACTTGCTCTGGCGTTGTGTAGTCTCCCACCGCGTTAAACTTCTGCACGATATTTAATCCTTTCTTCTCAAGATAATTGCAAGATTTTTCTCCGACAGCAATATAAAACTTTTCTTCCCTTGCCGCGCCGGAGCCTTTGGCGGAGGCGGGATATTCCTTTTCGTGTTTCTCGAATTTCCTGAAAACCGAACTGTTAAACGCGCCGGCCAATCCTTTGTCGGAAGAAACCAGCACAAACAAAACTTTTTTGACTTCCCTTACCTCAAACAATTCCGGAAGCTTTTGGTCTAGACTCGATACAGTCGCCAAAAAATCCAATGCCGCAAAAGCATAGGGCCTGGATGCCAAAGCTATCTCCTGCGATTTGCGCATTTTGGTAGCGGCAACCATTTCCATTGCCTTGGTAATCTTGTTAATGTTGTTGACGCTTTTGACGCGTTTTTTTATGTTTTGCGGTGAATCCATTTACTTGACAATACTATTTTTTTATGATAATTTATTGATGTGACAACTTTTGTACTTTTGCCCTCAGGGCAAGGAGTGCTACATGAAAGTCAAAGCACTTAGTCTAGCAGAAGCCCAAAAAAGAGGCTTCAAGGCGGAAAAGGACTACGATCTATTCGAACTCTCTGTGGAGATGGACAATGTGGACGAACGAATATTCCTGGAAAGATTGTTTGTCCATAACGTCGAATGGGACGGTCCCGGAGGAAGATGCGTCGTCAAGATGCCGAAGTGATTCAGCCGACGACTTCCGCCCCGAGCGCATTCATGCGCGCGGGGCTTCTTTTTTTAATTTGCTTCTACAAATGAACTGATGATTTTTTTCATCTCTGCTTCTGTCTCGTCGGATATGGCTCTTTCGGATTTTATTTTCTCCAAAAAGTCTTTGTGAAGGCTGTCTACATATTCCAAAAACTTTTTCTCAACTGCCTGGATTTCTTCGGGATTGTATTTTGCAAAATAATCATTCAGCGCGGCGTACAAAACCACAACTTGCTTTTCAAATGAAATTGGCGACAAATCAGATTGCTTTAAAACTTCGGTGACAATTTTTCCTTTGCTGATTTTTTTCTTTGTGCCTTCGTCAACATCCGAGGCAAACTGTATAAATGTCTGCAATTCCCTGAATTGGGCAAGTTCCAGTTTTAATTTGCCGGCAACTTTTTTCATTGCTTTTGTTTGCGCTGCCGAACCAACTCTGGAAACTGACAAACCAATGTTTACAGCAGGCCTCATACCCTGATAAAACAAATCCGACTCCAAATAAATCTGGCCGTCTGTAATTGAAATTACGTTTGTGGGAATATACGCCGTAATGTCGCCCAGCTGTGTTTCTATAATTGGCAAAGCAGTTAAGCTTCCACCTCCTTTATCTTTACTTAATTTAGCAGCTCGCTCTAATAGACGAGAATGCAAATAAAACACGTCTCCAGGATACGCCTCCCTTCCTGGTGGTCTGCGCAAAAGCAAAGAAATTTGCCTGTAAGACCAAGCGTGTTTAGACAAGTCGTCATAAACTATAACCGCGTCTTTTCCTTTATCGCGAAAATATTCTCCAACCGCGCATCCTGCAAACGGAGCCAAATACCAAAATGCCGCCGGGCTTGAGGCCGCAGCAGAAACCACAACCGTGTAAGCCAAAGCATTATGCTTTTTTAATGTTTCAACTATTTTTGCAACTTTAGATTCTTTTTGCCCAATTGCCACATAAATACAAACCGGCGGGTTTTTCGGGTTATCTTGGATTTGGTTGATTATAATATCCAAAGCAATGGCTGTTTTTCCTGTTTGCCTGTCTCCGATAATCAATTCCCTCTGGCCCCTTCCAATTGGAATCATAGCATCAATTGCTTTTATTCCGGTGTGCAAAGGAGTATTTACCCCTTCTCTGCCAATTACGTTTGGCGCGTCGTTTTCTAAAAAGTTTAATTGCGGTTTATCTTTCTCTGAAAAAATCGGGCCTTTTCCATCTATCGGATTTCCCATTGGGTCGATAACTCTTCCCAATAATTGCTCTCCAACCGGAATAGAAAGAATTTGCTTTGTTCTTTTTACAGTGTTGCCCGATTTTACCAAAGCGCCGTCTCCCAAAATCAAAGCTCCCACAGAGTCTTCTTCCAAGTTTAAGGCAACTGCTCTAATCTTATTTTCGCCGGCCTCTATGGTCAAAACCTCCTGCGACTGCACATTGGTCAATCCGGAAATTTTGGCAATTCCATCGCCCACTTCAGATACCTTGCCAATTTCTTCCCATTCGGCATTATCTTTGTAGCCTTCAATGGCCTGCTTAATTTTTTCAATTATTTCTTGCGACATGGCTTTTTTTAGATAATCCTTTGCAACTTGCTTTGCATTGAAGCGTCAAATTGCTTTGAATCATTAATTATTATTTTTACTCCCGCAATTAATTCGGGTTTAATTTTTTCATTTATAACATCTCCGATTTGGGCAATTCCTTCCAAAATCTTTTTTTGCCCGGCAGTTGTTTTCCTCGCTGTCTCAAAAGTTATTCTCTTTTTCCCTTGTTTTGCCAAAAGCATATTTTCCGCCAAGTTCAAAATTTCCCCTGATTTCTTTTCATATCCCTGCCCAACCAAAAGTTTAACAAAATTCGCGATGACTTTTTTCTCATCAAATTTCTTGTTAGCAAGTATTTCCGCCAGCGCCTTCGCGTATAATTTTATTTTCGCCTGCTTATTCATGTTTTACACTTTCAACGGCCTTCTTTATAAGCGCCTCGTCAATGGCGTCGGGTTTTAATTCAACTGTCTTTATAATTGTCTTTCTGACCAGATCAAGCGCGTTTTTCAAAACCAGCTCTTCTGATTGTTCTTTTTGTTTTTTGTAGCTCGCCTCCAAATCTTTCTGCATTTGCAATTGTTTTTCCTCGGATTTTTTCTGCAATTCCTGCTCTAAAACTTTTGCTTTATTTTCAGTGGCTTTTATGATATTTACCGAAGTTGCTTCAGCTTCTTTTATCTTTTCTTTTCCAATTACATCAACTTCTTTTAATCTAATATCTGCTTCTTTTGCTTTTTCCAAACCTTCTTCCAGTTTTTTATTCCTTTCTTTTATGACTTTTATCAAAGGTTTATAAACGAAAAAAGTCAAAACCAGCAAAAGTATGCCAAAGTTGACTGCTTGGCTTAAAAACAATTTCCAATCTATCCCAAGTTGCGATAATAATGCGTTCTCCATATATTATTTAATTAAAGACTAAATCCTACCCCACGTTGCCTGACGGCTCTGCGGGGCAAGCTTTAAGCTTGAATTAAGCAACGAATTTGATAATCAAAGCGATAACCAAAGCGTAAATAGCGACGGCTTCGGCGAAAGCAATTGACAAAATCATAGCTGTCTGGATTTTTGAAGCTGCTTCCGGGTTTCTGCTGATGGCTTTAACGGCTGACGCTCCAATGTGCCCGATTGAAACGGCTGGAGCTATAGCTCCAATTGCCAATACTCCGGCTGTTGCCCACAAACGAACTGATTCTATGTCCATGTTTTTGTTTTTTTATTAATTATTATTTTTATTTGACCTTTGTATTTATTACTTCTTGTTTTAATGTTCATGCTCCTCGCCGTGCACTGCCGTGTGAAGGGATATCGAAACCAGCGTGATCATAGCGAAAATAAACGCCTGTATCAGCCCGACAAATATTTCCAGGAATAAAAACGGCAAGGGGACAAAATACGGGACCAGGAAAGAAATTATAGTTAGAAGCACTTCTCCGGCAAATACGTTGCCGAATAATCGGAAAGTCAGGGAAATAGTTTTTGCAATTTCTGAAATCAGCTCTAAAATCCCTATAAAAAATTCTATCGGGCCTTTAAAATTAAAAAACTTTCCCAAATGCGCGAACAATCCAACTGAAACCATTCCTATTATATTTGTAACTATAACAGATATAACCGCAAACGCCAAAGTGAAGTTTAAATCAGCCGCCGGAGAACGAAAAAGCGGCACTACGCCGCCCCCTTCCTCATGCAATACTAAAGATCCCACTCCGGGAAAAATACCCAAAAGATTTGAAGTTAATATAAAAATAAAAATTGACGCAATTAAAGGAAAATATTTTTCGGCCGCTTCCATCGAGCCCAAGGTTGATTTCATCAAGTCCAAAAGCGCTTCTATTCCCATTTCAGCGGCTCCCTGCAATTTCCCCGGGATTAACTTAACCTTGCTTCTTATTATTATAGAAAAAGTTATCAAAATCAGAGAGACAATGAGAGTCAAAAACAGCCCGTTTGTTACGTTAAAGTTCCCAATGCTGAATAATTGCTGCGCTTTTAATGATATCTCTTCCATGTGATAAAAAATCAGTTGTATTATATATCAATTTTCACAAACGTGCAATAGTTTTTAAAAATATACAAAGCAAAACACCCCATCTTAGAGGTGTTTTGTTCTCTACGCAAGGCTGTAGAGTGCCCTTTGAAAACTAGTTGTCCCCGAGCTATTGCATTCCATTATCGTCGCCCAGGGGCTGGATATCTATACTACGTATGTATTTTAAAATAGTTTCTATTAAAGTTTAATTAAAATCCTAATTTCTCTTTAACAATAATCATTGTGATTCTGCCCGGCGTCACTTCTTTATTGATAACGAGTTCCTTATTAACGCCGCTACCTATCCCGTATGCCTTCATAGCTCTTTCGTTTTCCAACGGAAAAACATAGTCAGAGATTCTTTCGAACGCCTCTTTTATATCTTTTACAACTTTTTGTGAACCCACAACCCAGATAACATGGCTTGAACCATATGCATAAGCTGGCAATTGGCTTCCTGTTGCCGAAGCAATTATAACTTCGCCGTTTTCTGTTACAGCATGGACGCTTCCTATCGTCCATTCGGGAGCCGCGCCCAACTTATTCATCTCTAATCCTTGTATTTTTTTATCCATTTTCTCAAACTGGTTTCTGACAGAATTATACTTCCCCAGCTTATTAATTTCGTCGGCAATACCGGTTGTCCTCAAGGTTTCAGATGTCATATTCATAATCTCCGCTCCTTCGGGAATCATCTGTAAAACTTTTTCTTTCGCTTCTGCGCCGTTTTCTACAACAAAAACCGCAATGCCGTTTTTTTCTAACGCATCTTTTGTTTTACTAATTGATTCGTCTTTTGCTAACCCGCCAAAATCTTTCATCAAATTAATTTTGCATTAGTTCTCCTTAATTCCCTATTAACTTCTACGAAATCGGGGATTGTTTTGGCTACCAGCAGCCAAAATCTTTTTGAGTGGTTTAACTCTCCCAAATGGCAAAGTTCGTGCACTATTAAATAATCGGCCAGCGCAGGTCTTAAATAAATAATTTTGTAGTTAAAATTCAAATTTTTCTTTGAAGAACAGCTCCCCCACCTGGTTGAAGTGTTTTTAATGGCCACCCGGTTTATATCAAACTTATAAATTTTATTAAAAAAACTAAGCCTGTTTTCCACAAACCTCCTGGCATATTCCCGCTTCTCAACTGTAAACCTCCTTCTCGTGAACATAATACGCTAATCTTAACAAAAAACCACAGTCAAAACAAAAATCCCGCTTTAACAGGATTTTGTTTTATAGATTACTAAGCTCCGGCGGTAGGACTCGAACCTACAACCTTATCCTTAACAGGGATTTGCTCTACCATTGAGCTACGCCGGAGCCCAATAATCTATTGGTTTCTATTCTATATCTTATTTTTATTTTTTTCAAGAAGCAACATTAATCTGTTGACTAGGCAATACAAATAAACCCCTTTTAATTAAGAGCCTTTCGTGTTGTAATATATTACAACGTAGCTCGGCATATATTTATAAGGTTAATACTAACTTAATATTAAGTGTATAATATTATACATACTTTAATTTCGGAAACAAAAATATGAACCAGACAAAAAAAATAGTTGGCAGGGTCGCTTTTATGTTGGCGATACTTGTTGTGGCATACTCATCTTCAGCGGCTATTGTAGCGGCTACGGCTTCTTCTTCGTCATCTTCAGTTGCAGCCGTATCAGCAGGGTCTTCATCTGCGGCAGCTGCAGCAGCTGCAGCAGCCGCATCGGCGGGCTCATCTTCAGCGGCATCTTCGGCTGCTGCCGCAGCGGTCAGACCAACTCATCCATCATCAGCCGGAGCGGCGGCTGCAGGGTCGTCATCAAGCGCTGCGGGAGGATCATCGTCTGCATCATCGGCGGCTGCGGCGGCTGCATCAACGCCAGCGCCAGTAATAGCCTGCCACTCAAACAGCCAGTGCGGAACCAGCGGCATTACAGGAGGTCCATTTTGCCAAGGCAATGGCGTTTACCAAAATTACACCACATATACATGCAACAATCCTGGCACGGCATATAGCTCATGTGCCAACTCAACAAACGCGCAATTACAAACAACATGCTCGGGAAACCAGACATGCAGTAATGGAAGTTG
>CAISIO010000019.1 GCA_903885445.1 Candidatus Staskawiczbacteria bacterium | reverse complement strand
CCGATAATAGTGTCGTTGTTTGCGATTGCGTTTGTGTGGTATTTGGTTATGCAAATTAAGAAGGCGCCGGTTGCCGGGGGAAAGGCAATTGAAATAACGGCCGCGGTGCAGGAGGGCGCGATGTCTTATTTAAAAAGGCAGTATAAGACAATAGGCATAGTTGGAATTGTTTTGTTTGTTTTGCTTTTTATTATGATGGGTTGGAAAATCGCTATTGGATTTTTATTGGGAGCAGTTTTGAGCGGAGTGTCGGGATTTATTGGAATGATTGTTTCTACTCAAGCAAACACCAGAGTTGCCGAGGCCGCCAGAAAAGGTTTAGCACGTGCCTTGGATATTTCTTTTAAAGGCGGATTGATTACAGGTTTGATGGTTGTGAGTTTGGGATTATTATCTGTTTCAGCATATTATTTGTTAACAGGAATTGACGGGCTTATTGCCTTGGGATTTGGAGCTTCGCTTATTTCGGTTTTTGCCAGAGTTGGCGGAGGCATTTATACAAAAGCAGCAGACGTGGGAGCTGACTTGGTTGGAAAAGTTGAAAAAGGAATCCCGGAAGACGACCCAAGAAACCCGGCGGTCATTGCCGACCAGGTTGGAGACAATGTGGGAGATTGCGCCGGAATGGCAGCTGACATTTTTGAAACATACGCTGTCACCACAGTCGCCACAATGATTTTGGGAGCTTTGCTGTTCCCGACATCTCCGCAGTTTGTTTTGCTTCCGTTGATTTTGGGAAGCGTTTCCATTTTGACCTCTATTATAGGAAGCTTCTTTGTAAAGCTTGGAAAGAGCCAGTCAATTATGGGTTCTATGTATAAAGGAGTTGCCGCCACAGTTATTTTGTCAGCAATTGCTTTTTATCCCATAATTGTAAAATATATGGCGGGCCAGGCGGTTAAAGTAAATAATTTATACCTCTCAACATTGGTTGGATTGGTAATTGCCGCCGGTATGTTTATTATCACAGAATATTATACATCCAAAAATTATGGCCCGGTAAAATCAATTGCCAAGGCCAGCGAAACAGGCCACGCCACAAACATAATCCGCGGAATTGGATTGGGAATGCAGTCAACCGCTTTTCCGGTTTTGTTAATTGCCTTTGGAACAATTTTAAGTTTTTGGTTAGCAGGTATTTACGGAGTGGCATTGGCAGTTATGGCAATGTTGTCGGTTTCGGGAATTGTTGTTGGAGTTGACGCATACGGCCCGATTACAGACAACGCCGGAGGAATTGCCGAAATGGCTGGAATGCCCGAAGATGTCAGAAAAATTACAGACGCCTTGGACGCGGTTGGAAATACCACAAAAGCAGTTACAAAAGGATACGCCATTGCTTCGGCCGGATTAGCGGCTTTGGTATTGTTTTCAGCTTATGTAGAAAAAGTCGGAGTAAACGGCTCGATAAACTTTTCGCTGACCAATTCCAATGTTATCGCCGGACTTTTAATCGGCGGACTGCTCCCCTACTTGTTTGCTTCGTATTTAATGGGAGCTGTTGGAAAGACAGCCGGAAAAGTTGTTGAAGAAGTTAGAAGGCAATTTAAAAATATAAAAGGCTTAATGGAAGGAACCGCAAAACCAGAATATGGAAAATGCGTTGATATAGTTACAAAAGCCGCCATCAAAGAAATGTTATTGCCGGCTTTAATTCCGGTAATCGCGCCAATCTTAGTTGGATTCATTCTTGGCCCTGAAGCGCTTGGAGGATTGCTAATTGGCAGTATAGTAACAGGATTATTTGTTGGCATTTCAATGACAACCGGCGGAGCTGCCTGGGACAATGCCAAGAAATACATTGAAGGCGGAGCGCACGGAGGCAAAGGCTCTTTCGCCCACCAAGCCGCCGTCACCGGCGACACCGTCGGCGACCCCTACAAAGATACCGCAGGCCCAGCCATCAACCCAATGATTAAAGTGCTTAACATCGTCGCTCTCTTAATAGTCGCTTTCTTAGTTTAGTCCATCGGCTCACCGCGTTGACCCGATAAAAAAACCGCCCCTCTCGGGCGGTTTTTGTTTATTTCTTTTTTACCTCAGCCAGATATTTAATGGTATTCCTGATTGTTTCACGATGGCCTTGAATGTTCTTGGCTTTAACGTCTTTGAATTATGACGAGGAACTTGTACGATTCTGGGCTGGTGGTTATAATTTCCTGTGTAATAGTAATGGCTCCCCTTAATATGAGAGCAGGAAAAGGGGTTTTCTTTTAAGAATTTTTCTACCTCGGTAAAAGTCCAATTGAAAACACTTTTTGCCATATTTAGTAAGCCATCGCGCAAGGCTTTATAGGAGTATATCCGAAGTTATAAACATTTTCTGGCGCAGCTGATTTTTCCCTTTCCGATTTTTCTATTTTGTCCCATAATTCCTGATATTCTTTATCGGGTTTTTGGTTTAACGGACTCGGTCTCATTTTTAATTTTTGAGCTGTTTCCACATATCCTTGTATCGCCTCGAACAGCAGGTTGAAAACCTCTTTCGGGCTGTCTCCTTCTTCTACAATATTAAACTCCAAAGCCACGCCATACCAAGTATCGCCGTCTTTAAAAATTATATGCCTTACACTTCCGCTTTTTAGCGTATTTTTTGGGCTCATATTTTTTAGCTTAATATTTTGTCTGTTAACCTCAAATTACCACAAAAAACTCTTTTAATCAATAATATGATTACTACGTTAACTGCACGTTAAAGTTTTTAATTTAGCAAATCAGATTGACATTTATCGTATTTCGTTGTAATCTATATTTGTGTCTAAAACAAGTAGTTTGGACTTTCTTTGACAAGGAAAATAGCGATGAAGACTTTGATTACGATTCTTGTGGCAGTGTTGGCGTGTGGCACGGGTTCAGTAGTAGCAGAAACATGGATGAATCTTGATTATCCTGGCTCGTCACATTCACAACCAAATGGGATATCCGACAAGAATATCGTTGGTTACGCTGATGGGATAGGATATATCTATAACGGTACAACATGGACCGATTTTAACCCACCAAACTCTGGTGGCATAGCATCCAGTGGATTGGGCATCGACGGCAACAAGATAGTTGGCAGTTACTATGGTGATGATAGCAAGTGGCATTGCTTTCTATACGATGGGGTACGCTGGAATGTTTTTGACAATGTTCCTGGGGCTATTTATATGGAGCTGTATGACGTTTCAGGAACTAGCATCGTCGGAAATTATTATAGTAGTGCCACTCGGAATAATCATGGACTCCTATTCAATGGAACAACATGGGCTACCATGGATTATCCGGGAGCGACCAGCACATATCTAAGGAGTATAGACGGCAACAAGGTTGTTGGCTTCCAAGAAGGTGCTCCCAATGGTGATGGCAGTTTTCTTTATGATGGGACGATATGGGTTGACCTCAATATGCCGGGAGCGACCAGCACATATATATCTGGTATTGATGGAGATCATATGGTTGGGTGGTATAACCACGATGGTCTTATGAGTGGGTTTCTTTATGATGGGACGACATGGGCCACCATCGAGCCACAGGGGGCAAAATGGTCACATGCATATGGTATTTCGGGTGACACAATTGTCGGCCGATATGGCGATGGCAATTGGCAGAATGACCACGGATTTATTTACACAATCCCCGAACCTTCAACGATAATCCTACTATTCAGCGGATTGTCAGCCCTGCTTCTCCGCCGCAAAAAGTAAACGCGGGCGATTGCTCGCAACAAGGTACGAACCCATTCTCATCCGAGAATCCTCAAGGGTTCTTTTTTTTATTTTATCAGCTTGAAAGTCTCCCTTTTTAGGAATAAAGTAAAGATAATAAAAATAAATTTATGAAAAACACCACTTGTTATGTTTTTGTAATTATCTTTCTTGAGGTGTTAGCTTACGCACTTTTTAACTACTTGGGAGTTGATGCAAATATCATCGCAACGCTAATAACCGCCATAGCGATTTTTGGCGGATACTATATCGTTCATGATTTGGAAGTTGAAAAAAATCAAAAAGATAAAAAACTGGAGTTATGCTTAGAAATGGTTAAAAATTTAAGACTATTTCTGAACGAGCCTTATTATATGAACAAAGAAGAGCAGAAAAAATTTAGAGATGAATTTATAGATTCATATTTTAAATTTTCAATCTTGGTATCTAATGCTAGCTATAAAAAACTAGAAAGCGTCGTAGAACAATTTATAAAGTTTTTGGCGAAAGAAATTACAAGAGAAGAATTTAAAAAAACTCAAAGTGAATTTATTAATCAACTTCGTCAGGAGTTTTCTAATGAGGAAGAGATAGATTTCGGTGCATATGCAATAGAAATTCCGATTGATGGCGGAAATTTAGAAATAAAATAATTTATGGAACCGAATATTTTTATATTTCATGGGACTGAAGGGTATCCTGGAGAGAACTGGTTTCCTTGGATGAAAGAAAAATTAGAAGCTGAGGGATGCAAAGTTGTTGTTCCGCAGTTTCCTTCCCCGCCGGTTGTGCCGGCGAAGATTTATGAATGGTTTGATGTGTTAAAAAAGTACGAGAACGAAATTACTGAAAACACAATTTTAATCGGGCACAGTTTGGGCGGACTTTTTGTTTTGCGGGTTTTGGAAAAATTAAATCATCCGGTGCATACGGCAGTTTTTGTGGGAGCTCCAATTGGGGTAAGGCCAATTTTAAATTGGGACAGGGACAGCGCTTTTTGCGGATTTGATTTTAAATGGGATAATATAAAGAATAAAGCCAAAAATTTTATTGTCTACCAATCTGACACCGACCCTTATGTCGGCCTTGGCAACGGAGAAAAGCTGGCAAAAGAATTGGGAGTCGAGCTGACTTTCATCCCAAACGCCGGCCACTTCAACAAAAAAGCCGGTTACACCGAATTCCCCCATTTGCTAGAAAAATTAAAACCCTTAATTGAAAAATAATTTATGGAGGCGAGAACCAGAATTGCAGCAATAATAATTCAAAATGGAAAACTCCTTATGCTCAAAGGCAAAGGGCATGATGAGCTTTGGACTCCGGGCGGAACATTGGAGGCCGGGGAAAGTGATGAAGTTTGTTTGATGAGAGAGCTTGAAGAGGAAATTGGAGTTAAACTTTCAAACTGCAAATTTTTTAAAGAATACAAGTATCCCGCCTTTTATCGCCCGGAGCAAGAATTGACGGAGCGAATGTATATTTCAGAAATTGAGGGCGGGTTAAAGTCAAACAACGAAATTGAAGGCGCAATTTGGGTTTCAAAAGGAGATTTAGAAAACAAAAAATTTCCTATGATAAAACACGATTCAGAGAAACTTATACCGGATATTATCGAAGAAGGGGTTTGGTAATCAAAAAAATAATTTATGGCGGGAGAAACAACAGAAAAAGAACCGGAGATAACTTTTGAGCACGAGTGCCCGATTGAAGAAGTCGCGGGGTTTATTTCGGTCCTTCGCACAGGAGAAGACCATAGGAGAAAATTTAACCTTGAACAAGCAGAGCAAAGGGTGAACTATTATCTTGAAAAACCAAATGCCGCAGAATTGATTTTAAGAAGAGACAGAGAACTGATTGGGTGCGCTTTTACATACGAGCAATACAAAGAAGAATTAAAAAAGGAGATTCCGGGCGTTGAAATTTTTTCCAGGGAAGGCGAAAGGGTTTTTTGTGTAAGAGAGGTCGATGTTAAAGCCCAATTTAGAGGCCAGGGTTTTGGCCGGCAGATAATGGAAAGAGTTATGCAAGAAGCCAGGCAGAAGGGCGCAACGAAAATAATTTTGTCGCCCTTTCCATATGAAGACAATCCAGCGTATCATTTATATAAGAAACTCGGATTTCAGGAGGTCGCTCCCGACCAAGACCCGCATAATTTTTACATGTCATACGAATATCCAGAAGAAAAATAATTTATGGCAGCCAACGGGTCAGCGCGTTGAGCCGATAAAAAACCGCCCAAAAGGCGGGTTTTTGTTGCAAAATAAACGGCCGGGCTGCCAAGGGGTAACCAGGGCAGTCCGGCCTGAAAAGGTTTGTACGCGGCGACTCTGTCCAGACGTGTTGTGGGTCAGGACGTAGTCCCCATTGGGCGTGTGTCGCACGCCCGGAGCCAGAGAGCCGCTACGGCGGACTTAGGCTCGTATTGTACAAGTGCAGCGCCATGGCTGCCTCCTTTCTTTTGCGCGAGCGTTTTTGGTTGGGATAGGTGCGGATAGATTAACCCGCGCAATGGTTAATGTCCGCTTAAGAAGTGCTAAATGAAGTATACAAATTTTATTTTGAAAGTCAACAACCCGTATAGCCCCGTTAGGTTTACGTTTGACTTTTTATTCCAACCGCGTCAAAGTTAAATAATTAAAAAATAATTTATGGCGGAGGGTCAAATGGAAGAAATGACCCTCAATCATAATCAAATCTCTGAACAAATCGCGCAGGTTAACCATGGTTAACCTGATAAAAATAGTGTAAAATAGAAATAAGATGGCGCAATTAGTGCAAAAAGATTTTTATACAACGGTTGAATTGGCCAAGTTGCTGGGAATCAGCAGAATTTCAGTTTTTAAAAGAGTTCGGCGCGGGTCAATTAAGGCACAAAAAATGGGACGCGATTTTGTTATTTTTAAAAAAGACGTCGATTTAAAAAAGTTAACATCGGAATTACAGCGTTAACCGCGCAGGTTAACCATGGTTAACCTGAAAGATAATTTATGAAGAAAGCAGCTTTAGTTTTAATAATTTTGGCGATTGTTTTAGCGGATGCGGGGATTTATATTGCGGCAAGTTATTTTGCTTATTTGCGGAAAGCCCATAGCACTTTTGAAAATTATTATGCGTTTCGCGGTTGCGCGCAGTTGCTGGAAAAAAACGATGCATACGGAACGTGTAAAATTAGTTCCGGGCAAGTAATTAAAATAGTAAAATATAACAGCAGATGGTATTTAGACGGTGATTTGCCAACCTGCTGGTTTGGCGTTTGCTTGTAAAACAAAATAAAAAATAATTTAATAATAAAATGTCTAGTCTAATACAAAAAAAATGCGTTCCGTGCGAAGGGAGACAGGCCGTTCTTAAAGCCAAAGATATTGAAAAATATATGAGCGAGCTTCAGGACGGCTGGGAAGTTTCAAAGAGTATGAAGATTTCAAAATTGTTCAAGTTCAAGGATTTTAAAGAGGCAATAAAATTTGTAGACGAAGTGGCTGTTCTGGCGGAGAAAGAAGGCCACCATCCCGATATTTCTATAAATTACAGCCAGGTTAATATACTTCTTTGGACGCATTCAATCGGCGGTTTGTCGGAAAACGATTTTATCCTGGCCGCCAAAATAGACACTTTATATAAATAAAAAGTAATTTATGGAGCCCGCAACCCCCTTAGATAATCTTTCGGCAGTCAAAAATTACTACGAAGCTTGCACGAAGTGGTACCGTTTTGCCTATTACGACAGAGAAAGCCTGGCAATCCATTATGGGTTTTGGGATAAACCAGGCATCTCGCGTAAAGAAGCGCTTATAAACCAGTATGTAGCGGTCAAGAAATTTATTGACCCCAAGCAAGGAGAACTGGTTTTAGACGCAGGTTGCGGAGTGGGAGGCGCGTCTTTGTGGCTTGCGCAGAATACTCCGGCTTCATATTTAGGCATTACTTTGTCTGAAACTCAGGTTGAACTCGCCGAATATTATGCTAAAAAGCGCAAGCTAGCGGGTAAAGCCAGCTTTTGCCAAAAGAATTATTTTAGCACGGGGTTTCCAGCTGAAAAATTTGATAAAATTTTTGCGATAGAAAGTTTTTGCTACGCCTACCCAAATCCTTTGGCGCTTTATCAAGAGATGTTTCGTATTTTAAAGCCCGGAGGCAGAATGCTTGTATCAGACGGAGTTATTTTGCATCACCTGAAAAATAAGTACGAAGAAAAAATATCAAATCAATTTCTACAAGGATTTAAAATGTCCGGCTGGAACACGCCAGAAGAAATAATTAACGCCTTGCAGAAGGCAGGATTCATTAACGCGCGATATATTGATAAAACTAAAGAAATAGGCAAATCGGTTAATGACCTTTGGCGGAAAGGCATTATATACGCTCCGGGCGGGTATGTTTTAAATTTTCTCGGTATTATAAGTAAAACAGAAAGAGAAAATTTGTTTGCGATGAAAAGCCAAAAAAGCATGTACAAAAAAGGTCTTCTTGGGTATGGAATTTTTATTGCAGATAAAAAATAGTTACCAACGCAATCTTTGCCGTTTATTAAACGTATTTAAATTAACAAGTATATAATTAAGAAATAATATTAAAAAATAAAAATATGGTAAGAGGAAATTTTATAGGCGCGGCGGTTGTCGCAATAATTTACACGGTTTATATTTTATGGAATCCCCTTCCGGCAAAGTGGCAGATGGGGTTGGCATTGGTGGTTCTTAACGCTTTAACTATTGTGCTGATGGCTTTTGCATTTAAATAAAAAATGATTTTATGGAGGAGGACTTAAAAGCTATTATTGCCAATGGCGCGCTGATTATTGATGTCCGAACGCCCGGAGAATATAAAGAGGGGCACATTAAGGGCTCGCTCAGCATTCCGTTAAATGAAATCAACGAGGCAATGTCTTGGTTGATAAAGGATGTGCCTGCGGTTATTGTTTGCGAATCGGGCAACAGAAGCGGCCAAGCTGTGAAAATCTTAAAAGCCAATGGATTTGAAAAAATATATAATGGAGGCAGTTGGGACAGTCTTGGAAATATAAAGGCAGGAGGCTGCCCGGTTAAATAAAATTAAAAAATAAATTTATGGCAGAAAACAGCATATTAAATTTGATGGTGGCGCACCACGCGCTGATAGAGTCTTTGTTTATTTTGTTTAGAGACGAGGCAAAAGAAAAATCTCCAAGAACAGGAGCGTCGTTTTCCGAATTTAAATGGGAAGTTAAAAAACATTTTTTTATTGAGGAAAACGCCATATTTGATTTTTTGCCGTTGAAAACAATGAGCATCTATAAAAAGATAATTAAGTTAAGAGATGAGCACATTACAATGATTGGTTATCTGGAAAAATTTTCAGCGAATTTGCCGGAAATAAAAAACCAGGATTTAGAAGATTTTTATGAATTGCTGGAAGGCCACCGTGAAGCCGAGGAAAAAGAATTGTATCCGATATTAGACAAAGAAATCCGTGAAGACCAGAAACACCAAATTATTTACCGCATCAACGAAGTGCCAATCAGAATTACAAAAAAATAAAAAACAATAAAAGCGGGTTCCCCCGCTTTTTGGTTGGAAGTTGATTTATTGCAGAAAAAATGATAAATTAGACGATATTATTACTAATAAATTTATATGAAAGCTACACAAAAAAAACTGCCGAAATCGCAAATTGAGATAGAGTTTGAGTTAACTGCAGAAGAATTTAAAGAGCATACAGCTCACGCCTTAGAGCATATGGCGCACCACGTAAAGGTGGATGGTTTTAGGCCCGGCAAAGCGCCAGCTTCAATGGTGGAAGATAAATTAAAACCCGAAGCCTTGCTTATGGAAGCGGGAGACCACGCGGTCCAGCATGTTTATATTGATTACATAAAAGAAAATAAATTAGAGCCGGTTGGAAATCCGGAAGTTTCTATTGTTAAAATTGCGCAGGGCTCCCCTTTTATTTTTAAGGCGGTAATTACCGTGTTGCCCGAAGTTGAATTGCCCGACCACAAAGAAATTGCAAAAACTGTTAAAGGAAAAGATATTACGGTTACCGAAGAAGAAATCCAAGATTCTATAAATTATTTGCAAAAAACCAGGGCAAAGTTTACTTTAAAAAACGAAGGCGCGGAACTGAAAGACTATGTTGAAATAAAATACAGCAGCAAAGATATTGAGAACAACAAAGAAATCGATGATAAATTTGTTTTAGGAGATGGCGGATTCATGAAAGGATTTGAAGACGGAATGATTGGCATGAAAGCCGGGGAAGAAAAAGAAATTACGGCAAAATTTGCCGATGATTTGCCAAGGAAAGATTTGGCGGGCAAAGTGAGCGTTTTTAAAATAAAAATGATTTCGGTGCAAAAGATGGAGCTGCCAGAAATAAACGACGAGTTTGCCAAACAAATTGGAGCATTTGACACATTGGTGGTTTTGAAAAAAAGCATGAAAGAAGGAATTGTAATGGAAAAAGCAGAAGAAGAAAAGCAAAGGAAAAGAGGAGAAATTTTAAATAAGATTGCTGAAAAAGCAAAGTTTGAAATGCCAGAAGCCATGGTTGAATATGAAGAACAAAGATTGCTTGAAGACTTGAAAAATAAAATTACTCAAAGCATAAAGATTACTTTTGATGAATATTTAGCTTCCATAAAAAAAACTGAAGCTGAAATAAAAGAAACCTATAGAAAAGAAGCCGAAAAAAGATTAAGAGGATTTTTGGTTTTAAGAGAGCTTGGGAAAATAGAAAAAGTTGAAGTTTCCGAAAAAGAAATTGAAGAAGAAGTAGAAAAATCCATTAAAAGTTATTCCAAAGAGCAATTGGCCAAAATTGACATAAACGAGCTAAAAGAGTATACTAAAGGAGTAATTAATAATGAAAAAATATTCCAATTGCTGGAAGATTATTCAAAATAATTACGAATTAATAATTAAAAATTAAATGCCAATAGTACCAACTATTGT
>CAISIO010000018.1 GCA_903885445.1 Candidatus Staskawiczbacteria bacterium | reverse complement strand
TTCAATTTTTAATATCCTATCTTCTTTTGTGATTTCCTTGTTTAAATCTTTAGGAGCCAAATTGGGCAAACGCAACCAGGTTTTCCATCTGCCGACTTTCGACAAGTCATACCTGTCAAAATTGAAAAACATATTAAAAATCAAATCCTGCGCGGTATCTGGAGTAACCAAATCTCCCGGCCTCAACCTTCTATATACTTCAACCAAAGCCTCTTTTTGGTCCTTGCAAGTATCTCTCTTTAAAGTCTCTTTTATATATTGTATTTCTCCTGTATCAACATCCTTGAAAGCTTTCTCAACTTTTTCAACTCCGTCCAAACCAAGAGCCATCAACAAAGTAGTAGCAGGTACTTTTCTCTTTCTGTTAATTTTAACCCCGATAAATCCCGACTCTTCCGTTTCAAATTCC
This sequence comes from Candidatus Staskawiczbacteria bacterium, assembly GCA_903885445.1. Taxonomy (GTDB): domain Bacteria; phylum Patescibacteriota; class Minisyncoccia; order Minisyncoccales; family Staskawiczbacteraceae; genus XYD1-FULL-39-28. Next base: position 6,031 of record CAISIO010000018.1, on the reverse strand, counting down.
AGCCACGCGCCTCTGTTTGGAATAATCTTAGAACCGAAATAATTTTTTCCCCTCCAAGTCCTGTTTGTAAAAAACGCTCCAGGAGACCTTATGAGCTGGGAGACAATAACTCTTTCCACTCCGTTTACAACAAAAGTCGCCCTTTCTGTCATGACAGGGAAATCGGCGAGATAAACTTCTTGCTCTTTTACTTCTTTTGTTTTCAGGTTTACCAACTTGATTTTGACCCTTAAAGAAGCTTCAAGAGAATCATTGTTTTTCTTCGCCTCAAGGCCGTTTTTGTAATTCGGCTTTGAAAGCTTATAATCCTGAAAATAAAGTTCGAACTCTTTTCCGGTATAGTCGCGGATTGGCGAAATTTCTTCGAAAAGTTCTTTTACCCTTACTTTCCAAAAATCTTCCCAAGTTTCCTTTTGCATCGTCAAAAGGTGGGGAGTTGAAAATTGGAGTTTAGATTTTGAAAAGTTCCTTACTTTGCTTATAATTTCTGCCATTTATAAATTTGCTGCAGGGAGAGTTCGACCCTGCAAATTAAAAATATTAAAAGATTATTAAAAATATTTTAGGTTCTTACAAACAAAAAATTTCGGTACTAAAAAATAACCGAAAATGATGGTGCTGAATTTTCCTTAGAGTAAAGTGGCCACTTCTTATAAATGGTTTATTGATCAGATAAACCTAATGTAATTACATCTTATTCCTTTTCAGTAGAAGTGTCAAGGGTGTTGTTCAAATTCAACGCCGCTGACAAGACCAGCAAGATAGAAAATAAATATGGGATTGCAACCATGCCGGGAATTGCGCCAATAATACCTGTGATTATAATAGGAGCGACCATTAGGTGCAATCCCGCCTGGTATGCTTTTTTATAGCCAATTTTCAACCCCTTTAAGTCCGCAGTCAGCAAAATCAATAATGCGCCGAAAAAAAGATAAACCATGTGCGCCATCACAGCTATAAAACCAAATACATATAACCCAATGGACAATCCAACCAACGCAAACGGGTATAAAGCGTCAAAAAAGGGCTTTAAGTTATTTATGAACCCGGCAATCTCTACCCTGCTAAGAGAAAAATTTTTAATGCCGGCCAGGGGGGTTACGGTAATTTGGTTGTTTTTATCTAAATATGCGATGCTATCTGAATTCAGAAGCGCGAATGTTTTATAGGAGTTAAACGCATCTATGTTAAATTTGTCTTTTGTATCAAGCACAATAACATAACTTAATCCGGAAATGTCGGGCTTCGTGCTGGTACTACCCTTGAAGCTTTGCGGCATTTTTACAAAGTATGGCTCTTGGACGTTAGTTGCCGCCTTGCCATCTTTGATGTTTATCTTTAGGTCTTTTGGAAAATAGTTCGCAACCTTCGGAGCCTGATCGGCTAAAAATTTAACGCCGGGCGCGAATTTTATGGTTGCGACAATTGTAAAGGGTATGGCAAAGAGCAAAGCAAATATAACATAATACTTAAAAGACTCGGCGAATGGTTTTTTTAACGCCTCGTTATAATATTCCGGACCATATATGCTATTTTTTATTTTTGAAAAAATATTCATGTCTCTTTCAAATTAATGATTTATTTTATTATAGCACTTTTACCTCCTAATTTTAATGCTTTGTAAAATCCCCAAAGAAACAAAGCTGCCTATAAGCCCCGAACCGCCATAACTGATAAACGGCAGATATATTCCGACTACCGGCAGAAAAGATAAATTCATCCCTATATTTATAAAAAATTGTGCCGTTAAAATAATCGCAAACCCGGTTGCAAAAAGACGCGGAAAATTATACCGAGATTCTATGGCAATTTTCAAAACACGCCAAACCAAAAATCCATAAGCCACAAATAATAATAAAACTCCAGTTATCCCCCATTCTTCAGCTACCACTGAAAAAATAAAATCTGTGTGCGGCTCGGGCAAAAACCCGTACCGCACCTGGCTTCCTTTGGCCAGCCCCTGCCCGAAAATTTGTCCCGAACCAATTGAAATTTTTGTCTGGTTTTGGCTCCATGATGCGCCCAAATAATCATAAGGGAATAAAAAAGCTGTGATTCTTTGCTTTTGGTAATCTTTCAATAAAAATCCCCAGGCAAAACCAGCCACCAATAAAAAACATAAAGAAAGAATTAAAAAATGGTTTATCTTTATCCCTGATACAAGGAGGATTCCTAGCCAGATCAACAGCAAAACTGCTGTTCCACCCATGTCCGGCTTGATAAAAATAAGCAACGCCGGGATTAAAACATAAAGGCCAGAGAATATAATATTCCTGAATTTATACATTTCAACGTGGCGCATTGAAAAATATTTCGCCAGCAAAACCACTAAAACAATTTTCATCGGCTCAATAGGGTCTAAAGATAAAATTCCAATTTTATACCAACCCCGCGTACCGCGGATCATGGGGGCAAAAAAATGAAGGCCGGCCAGAAAAAGCAAACAAACAAAATAACAGATTAAAATGAGATAAGAGTTGTTTCTTAATATTCTGTAATCAAAAAAACTTATTACAAGCATCGCCGCCAGTCCAACAACGAAAAAAATAATCTGTTTCTCAAAATTTGAAAAATTATTTTTTGCCACGCAGGTGCTGTATATCGCCGCCAAGCCAAAACAAACCAGCAACACTGCTGGAATTATCATGCCCCAATCAATTTTTTTTAACTGGCTTGTCAGAATGCTCACGGTTATAGCGAGGCAATGAACTTTTTGCAGGCCTCAGAGACACGAAGTGCCTGATAGCCGGAAAAAAGTTTGTTGCCGAGCGAGATTAACTGATAATTTTCAAAAATTCCTGCTCATCTAAAATTTTCACGCCTATTTTTTTGGCTTTTTCGGCCTTGCTTCCCGGCTCTAATCCTACTACAACATAGCTGGTTTTAGAAGATACCGATTCAGAAGTGTCTCCGCCCAACTCCCTGATTTTTGCGCGAGCTTCATCTCGTGACATAGTTTCCAAACTTCCGGTCAGAACAAAAGTTCTTCCCTCTAATTTTTTGCTCGCCGGTTTTGGATTTGTAATCTTAACTTGTTTTTCTAATTTATCCAAAAAATTTAAATTATCTTTATCTTGAAACCAATCAAAAACCGACCTAGAAACAACCGGACCAATATCTATAATCTTATCAAATTCTTCCAGTTCTGCTTCCCTTATCTTTTTAATATTTCCAAAATACTTTGCTAAATCAATCGCGGTTTCTTCGCCAATGTTCCTAATTCCCAAAGCATAAATAAACTTTGCTAAAGTAATTTCTGTTTTTTGCTGGATTGATTTTATTAAATTTTCTGCTGATTTTTCCGCAAATCTTTCCAAATTCTTCACATCTCCCTCTTTTAATTCAAATAAATCGCTTGGGTCCTGCACAAGGCCCTCGTCCAGCAATCTGTCTATGATTTTTGGGCCCAACCCATCAATATTAAAAGCAGTCCTTGAAACAAAATGGTAAAAATTTCTTCTCTTTTGCGCGAAGCAATTTTTATTCGGGCATCTTAGAAGCACCTCTCCTTCTGTTTTTATCAATTTTGTTCCGCATGATGGGCATTTTTCTGGCATTTTAAAATTCTTTTCTTTTCCTGTCCGTAACTCCGGCAAAACTTTCATAATATCGGGAATCACATCTCCTGCTCTGCCCACAATTACCGTGTCTCCAATTTTTAATCCTAATCTTTTGATTTCGTCTTCATTGTGCAAAGTCGCCCTGGTTATCGTAATTCCCGTAACCTGAACCGGCTCTAAAATCGCAACCGGAGTCATCGCTCCCGTTCTGCCAACCTGCACTTTAATATCTAAAACTTTTGTCGTTGCTTCCGCCTGCGGAAATTTATAGGCAATCGCTCCTCTAGGTGCTTTGCCGACTATGCCAAGTTTTTCAAAAATTTCATTATTATTTATTATCACAACCGTGCCGTCAATCTCGTAATCTAATTTTTCCCTTTCTTTTATCCAGTGTTCGCGGAACTGTAAAACCTCCTCAAAAGATTTGCAATATTTATTATGCTTGTTGGTTTTAAATCCCAAATCCTTTAAAATTTTGTGCTTGTCTTCGTGGGTAATCTGCCCAAAATCAGTCAGCAATTCGTAAGCAAAAGAATCCAGTTTTCTTGAGGCTGTAACTTTTGGATCCAATTGCCTTACAGAGCCCGCCGCAATATTTCTTGGATTTGCGTAAGCCGGCAATCCTTTTTCTTTTTGTTCTTTATTTATTCTCTCAAATTCTTTTTTGGTAATAAAAACTTCTCCCCTTACTATAATATCTTTTTTATTTTCAATTTTTAGCGGAATTGCCTCAACTGTTTTTAGATTTTCAGTTATATCTTCGCCGACATTTCCATCGCCCCTTGTAGAACCGGTTTGCAGAAAACCGTTTTTATAAATTAGCTCAATTGCCAAACCGTCAATTTTTAACTCGCAGTAATAATCAATTTGATTCTTTTGATTTTCCGGAACTAATTTAATAAATCTTGTACGCCAATCTTCCATGTCTTCCTTGGAAAAAGCGTCATTAAAAGAAATCATCCTTTGCCCGTGCTTTATTTTTTTGAATTCTTTCAATGGTTTTCCGGCAACTCTCTGCGTTGGAGAATCAGGAGTTATTAAATCGGGGAATTGTTGTTCTAAGTCAAAAAGCTCCTTTTTCAAGGAGTCTAAAGCCGAATCAGAAATTTCCTGCTTATCTAAAACATGATAGAGATACCTGTGATGATTTACAGTTTCTCTAAGTTTTTTGATTCTTTGTTTTGCTTGTTGTTTATCCATTATAAAATATCTTTTAATGCGCCCTGGTGTAGGTTATTCGCAAGTCTGGACAAGCATTTGTAGCCATGCCTCCGGAGCTACCGCTAGATGCATCATATAGGCCGGTTGAATTACGGCCAGCAAAAGATCTATTAACACCGGTGGCGCCTACAACGGTCCTCCACATCATCGAACCGGAGTTACTGCTCACGGTATCTTGCCTGCCTAAATCTATCATTATATTGCTGGTTCCGTCCCATTGCAGGGTGGTTGTGAACATATAATCGTAGTATTGCCCTTGGGACAAGTTAGATGTGGGGACGCTTGAAGGAGCAAAACATGTTGTCCAGTTCGATCCAATCCAAGAGTTTGTTTGGCTTAAGGAAGTCTGTTGCATTCTTATTCTAAAATTAGCTAAATTTGGTCTTGCCGATATCACGTTCGATTTCAGACCTATGCCTATAATTGTATCTCCGGATATTAAGCCCGCGGAAGACAATTCTGAAGAAAGAACGACGAACTGATCTCTGGTTTCTTTATAATACGTGTTGTAAACATGGTAAGTGCTCGTACTCCCTGGCGTGGTGCTTGATTCGGCGTTGCCTCCCCAAAGTTCAACTGTATGAGCGATTAAAACAGACCTAGAGAGACTTCCAGAGATATTGCCCGCCCCATCTTTAGCCCAGGCGTACAAGGTCTTGGCTCCTTCTGAGGCAAGAATATAGTTTGCGGGAGCCGAAGATGACCAGCCTGGATTATTGACGGAAGGAATGTCGGAGGTTTCAGTAACCAGATAACCAGTACTGCCACCAGACGTAGTAAATGAATTTATGGGCACAGTAAGGGAACTTGACGTTGCTGGAATAGTAAAAGAAATTATAATCGGTGCGGTGGTGTCAATTCCAGAAATGGTGTTTGACATAAGATAGGATGTGTTAGATACCGCATCAACTGCTTTGTAGCAAACTTTTTTTGTATTATTATCGGATTCACTGGAAAATGTCTGGCTGGAGTAGGCGACGAAAGATAATGTTCCGTTGCAGACCGATCCTGTTGTGGTGCTCATGTATAACGTCTCTCCGCCGGCCGAAGCTGTGATTGTTTTATTTTGAGCCGGACTTGTGTTTGGATTGTTTATAGTGATTGTTGGTGCGGTGGCGTCGATTCCGGCAATGGCGTTTGACATAAGGTAAGATGTATTGGTTGCCGCGTCAACTGCTTTGTAGCAAACTTTCTTGCCGTTGTCGGATTCACTGGAAAATGTCTGGCTGGAGTAGGCGACAAAAGATAAT
>CAISIO010000017.1 GCA_903885445.1 Candidatus Staskawiczbacteria bacterium | reverse complement strand
GTTGATGATCCTGAAATTTTGGAATTGGTTGAATCAGAAGTAAGAGAACTTTTGAAGAAAAACGGATTCCCTGGAGATGAAACACCTATTATAAGAGGATCAGCCACAAAAGCTTTGGAAGCAACCTCAGTTGATGACGCCGCAGTTAAACCAATCATTGAATTGTTAGACGCAGTTGACAATTATGTTAAAGAGCCAGCCAGAGAATTGGACAAACCATTCTCTATGGCAATTGAAGACGTCTTCTCGATTGAAGGAAGAGGAACAGTTGCAACAGGAAGAATTTCCAGAGGAGTTATAAAACCAAACGAAGATGTTGAAATTGTTGGTATTAAACCGACACAAAAGACAGTTGTTGTTTCCGTTGAAATGTTTCAAAAATCATTGGATCAGGGAAACGCCGGAGATAACGTTGGAATTTTGTTGAGAGGCTTAAAGAAAGAAGACATCGAAAGAGGACAAGTTATCTGCAAACCAGGTTCTATTAACCCTCACACAGAATTTGAAGCAGAGGTTTATGTTTTGTCCAAAGATGAAGGAGGAAGACACACTCCATTTTTCTCCGGATACAAACCGCAATTATATATTGGAACATCCGATATTACAGGGGACGTAACATTAGCTGAAGGAACAGAAATGGTAATGCCCGGCGACACAGCTAATTTGAAAGTCAAATTAATTGCTCCTATTGCTTTGGAGGAAAAAGGAAAGTTTGCAATCAGGGAAGGAGGAAAAACAGTCGGATCCGGAGTTGTAACAAAGATAATCAAATAGAAATGCCCGCTACCAAAAAACCAGTTGTAAAAAAGGCGGTTGCGAAGAAGTCCGAAGTTAAGGTTCCGGAAGCGGGACTTAAACTTCGGATAAAGCTCAAAGCATACGACCATAAAATAATTGATAATTCAGCTCGCCAAATTATAGACATCGCAAACAGATTTGGCGCTGAAGTTTTAGGGCCGGTGCCATTGCCCACAGAAATTCTGAAATACACCGTGAACAGATCCAGCTTCGTGCATAAAAATGCCAGAGAGCAATTTGAGATGAGGGTGCATAAAAGAATTATCGATATTCTAAACCCGAACGCGGAAATCATAGAATCATTGAGAGATTTGAATTTGCCTTCAGGTGTTGACATCACAATTAAAATTTAGTAAGATATTTAATAGCGCGATAGTTAACTTCCCGTTTTGTCCGCGAGGGCTAACGAGGTAACAACATTGCTACTGCGCTGGGCAATTGCCCAGCTTTTAGTTAATAAGATTCAAAGATGAAATTTATATTAGGCCAAAAATTAGGAATGTCCCAGATGTTTGATAAAAACGGTAAATTAACGCCGGTTACTTTGCTTTCTGTCGGGCCTTGTTATATTCTGCAGAAAAAAGGAAAAGAAAAGGAGGGATATGAGGCGCTGCAGATTGGTTATCAAAAAATAGAAAAGAAAAACAAGATAACCAAGACTATGAAAGGAAAGGAATACAAGCACATAAAAGAATGCAGAACATTGGTTGCGGACGCTTTGAATGTTGGAGATGAAATAAATGCTTCAATTTTTCAGGAAGGAGAAGATGTTAATGTTTCCGGAATTTCAAAAGGAAAAGGATTTCAGGGAGGAGTTAAAAGACACGGATTTAAAGGAAAGCTTTCGGCTACTCACGGAAATAAACACGAGCACAGGACAATTGGTTCAACCGGCCAAAGGTTTCCCCAGCACGTCATAAAAGGAAGAAGGATGCCGGGTAGAATGGGATACGAAAGAACAACTGTCAAAAATTTGAAAATAATGAAAGTTGATAAAGAAAATAATTTGTTAGTAATTAAAGGCGCGGTCCCGGGAACAAGAAGGACTTTGCTGGAGATTAAGGGTTAATTTTCATGAAAATAGATATTTATAACCAAAATGGGGAAGTAACCGGAAGCGCGGTTTTGCCGAAGGAAATTTTTGATGTGAAATTTAACGCTGATTTGGTGCATCAAGTTTCTGTTTCTATGTCGGCCAACAGCCGACAAGTTTCAGCTCATGCAAAAACACGGAGCGAAGTTTCGGGCGGAGGCAAAAAGCCGTGGAGGCAGAAAGGAACAGGAAGAGCCAGACACGGATCTATCCGTTCGCCATTGTGGAAGGGCGGAGGAGTTACTCACGGGCCGAGAAACGACAGAATTTTTGAAAGGGAAATTCCTAAAAAAATGAGAAGAAAAGCACTGCTTATGGTTTTGAGCCAAAAAGCTGCTGACAAACAATTGGTAGTTTTGGATACCCTTGAACTGGAAAAAGGAAAAACGAAAGAAATGGCTAAGTCCCTTGTGAAATTACCGTGCGCGAACCAAGCAACATTGCTTGCATTGCCAAACTACGACAAGAAAATCTTTTTAGCAACAAGAAACATAAAGAAAACATCGATTGAAGACGCAAGGAATTTAAATGTTTTACAATTGCTTAACCACAAATATTTGTTGTTGACCAAGGAAAGCATAAAGACTATTGAAAAAACATTCGCAGGTAAAAATTAACCATGGCAATATTAGATTTTTTAAAAAGTAAAGAACAGAAAGAGGAATCAAAAAAGGCGGCAAAAAAGCCCGCAAAAGTTTCGGCTGTAAAGAAAGAAGCAAAGCCCGTTGAGAAGAAAGAGGAAAAAACGGAATCTTCGGCAAAAGTTGCCAGCCCGAAAATAGCCAATTCAAAGTTTTCATACGAGGCAATAAAAGAGCCGCACATTTCAGAAAAGGCCAGCTATCTTGCGGAAAAAGACCAGTATACATTTGATGTTTCTTCGCGATACAACAAAAACGAAATCAAGATTGCAGTTGAAGGGCTTTATGGAGTGAATGTTTTGTCGGTAAATATTATAAAGATTCCGTCAAAAAAGAGAAGATTAGGCAAGACAGAAGGTTTCAGGAAGGCTTATAAAAAAGCAGTTGTTAAAATAAAAGAAGGGCAAAAAATAGAGATTTTATAACATGAAAACGTTTAAACCAACAACACCAGCCAGACGTGGAATGACAAAAATAGATTTCTCCTTGCTCACCAAGAAGGATCCGGAGAAGAGCCTTTTGAAGTATGTTAAAAGAAACGTAGGAAGATCAGCTTCCACAGGAAGAATAACAACAAGGCACAAGGGCGGAGGAGTAAAAAGGATGTATAGGATTATTGAATTTTCACAAACAAGAATTGATTCGCCCGCAAAGGTGACCGCTTTAGAGTATGACCCGAACAGGACAGCATTTATTGCTTTGATACAATATAAAGACGGCATAAAACAATATATTATAGCCCCGCAAAATTTGAAAGTCGGACAGGAAATAGTTTTTGCCGAAACTGCGCCGTTAACAGAAGGAAACAGGATAAAATTAAAAAACATCCCGGTTGGAACAAATGTTTATAATATTGAATTGGAGGCAGGAAAAGGAGGAAAAATTGTAAGGTCAGCGGGGTCTGCCGCTCAGGTTTTGGCTCATGACGAAGGATTTATAAACCTGAAAATGCCGTCTTCGGAAATCAGGAGATTTAGCGGGGAATGTTTCGCGACAATTGGAATGGTTTCAAACCCGGAAAATAGATTTTACAGGCTTGGAAAAGCCGGATTATCAAGGATGAAAGGAAGAAGGCCGCACGTTAGAGGGTCAGCCATGAACCCGGTTGACCATCCGCATGGAGGTGGAGAAGGCAGACAGCCGATTGGATTGAAGCATCCGAAAACTCCATGGGGAAAACCGGCATTGGGAGTAAAAACAAGAAACAGGAAAAAATGGTCAAGCAAATTAATTATTAGCAGAAGAAAGAAATAGAAATCATATGGCAAGAAGTTTAAAAAAAGGACCATATATTGATGCCAGGTTGCTTGAAAAGGTTTTGGCTTTGAGAAAGGACGAAAAGAAAATAATCAAAACCTGGGCAAGGCATTCTACGATATCTCCTGAAATGGTGGGGCATACATTTGGAGTGCATAACGGAAAAGAATTTGTCGCGGTATTTGTTTCAGAGGATATGGTTGGACACAAGCTTGGAGAATTTTCGCCTACAACAAAGTTTTCGAGGCATGGAGGAAAAATGCAGAGAGAAATGGAAGCCGGAGCAGAACAAAAAGAGGCGGCAAAGGTTGAAGCCGCCGCAACTCCTACAGCTAAACCGGCAGCTAAGAAATAAAAAACAAAGACATGCAATTAAAAGTGAAATTAAACAATTTAAGGACATCTCCAAGGAAAGTCAGGCAAGTGGTTGACCTGGTGAGAGGGAAGAAAGTGCTTGAAGCGCAGACAATACTTTTGTTTACGGTAAATAAATCGGCTAAACCTGTTTTGAAACTTTTAAATTCTGCAGTGGCTTCCGCAAAACACGATTTACACCTGGAAGAATCAAATTTGTTTATTTCCGAAATTACAGTGGATGAAGGAGTGAAATTGAAAAGATGGCACCCAATGTCGCGCGGAAGGGCATACCCGATTATTAAAAGATCTGCGCACGTTGCTTTGACCTTGAAAGAATTAAATTTGACTTCTGCAGGCGAAAAAGTCCAGGCAAAACCGGAAGAAAAAATAGCTCAGCCGGAAATTAAAAAAGCTGTCAAGAAAGAAACAAAACCAAGAGTTAAAAAAACAACAAAGAAACAAACTAATTAATTATGGCACACAAAGTCCATCCAAAATCATTTAGAATAAAAGGAACAGAGGATTGGAATATCAGAGGCTTTTATGGCAGGAAAATGCCCCAGTACTTGGAGGAAGACTTTTTGATAAAAGATTTTTTGAGAAAGAAATTAATAGAAGCATCGGTAGCCAACATCGAAATTGAGCATTCAGCAAATAAAGTGAATGTGATTATTGAAACAGCAAGACCAGGTTTGATTATCGGCAGAGGAGGAGAAGGTGTGGAAGTTTTGAAAAAAGAAGTCGAAAATAAAGTAAAGAGGAAATTGAAGCCAAAAACCATAAGGGATATTAAGATAGAAATCAGAGAGATAAAAAATCCATGGATTTCAGCAGCATTGATTGCGCAAATGGCAGCCCAGCAGATTGAAAAACGTATGCCATTCAGGCAGGTTTTGAAAAAAACAATTGAGAGAGTTATGACAAACAGGGAAGTTAAGGGAATAAGAATGGAAGTTGCCGGTAGGTTAAATGGAATTGAAATTGCAAGAAGAGAATGGCTTGGACAAGGAAGATTGCCGAGAAACACAATCAGGGCTGACATAGATTACGCGCATGACGAAGCACAGTGCACTTACGGAAAAATTGGAATAAAAGTTTGGGTATATAAAGGAGATAAATTTGAATAATATATAAAACAAGGATATGGGAATATTAATGCCGAAAAAAGTTAAACACAGAAAATGGCACAGAGGGGTTTCCAGAGGGATTGAAAACAGGGCAACTCAAATTGACTTTGGCAGTTTTGGATTGAAATCTTTAGGAACACAATGGCTTACGGCCAGGCAATTGGAAGCGGCAAGAAGGCATATAATCAGATATATGAAAAAAGGAGGAAAACTTTGGATAAGGGTTTTTCCGGATAAGCCAATTACTTATAAGGGAGCTGAGGTCGGAATGGGCGGAGGAAAAGGAGGCGTTGACCATTATGTTTATCCGATAAGGCCAGGAAGAATGATTTTTGAATTGGATGGATTGAAGGAAGATGTTGCCAAGGAAGCGTTGGAAGGAGCTGGAAACAAATTGCCGGTCAAGACAAAATTTGTTAAAAAAGATAATATCTAATTATGAAAGCTGTTGAATTAAGGAAAAGAGATAAAAAAGAATTGGAAAAAACAGTTCTTGAATTGAGGAAAAAGCTGAGCGATCTCAGATTCAAATTTTCATCCGGGAAATTAAAGAATGTTAAAGAAATCAATAGCTCGAAAAAGGAAATAGCCAGAATTTTCACTGTTTTAAAAGAAACAAAAGAGGCTAAATAAATTTATGGCAAAAAAAACATTACAAGGAATTGTGGTTTCTGACAAGATGCAAAAGACCGTTGTGGTTGAAGTGGAGAGCATCAAAGAACACCCTAAGTACAAGAGAAGATTTAAGGTCCACAAAAAATTTAAAGCCCACGACGAAAAGGGAGAATTTCATATTGGAGATAAAGTTGTGATAGAAGAATCAAAGCCAATTTCAAAAGACAAGAATTGGATAGCTATAAAAAAGATTTAATTATATGATACAGCCAAGAACAATGTTAAAAGTCGCTGATAATTCTGGAGCAAAAATAATCCAGGTTATTAACGTGCCCGGAGGAACAAGAAAACACTACGCCCAGTTGGGAGAAATTGTTGTTTGCGCTGTTAAAAAAGCAGAACCCCGAAAGCTTGTAAAGAAACACGAGAAAGTTAAGGCTGTAATAATCAGACAAAGAAAGGAGTTCAAAAGGGCGGACGGTTCTTACATAAGATTTGACGACAACGCGGCTGTGATTTTGGGAGATGGCAAAGAGCCGAAAGGAACCAGAATTTTGGGTCCGACAGCCAAGGAATTAAAAGACAAAGGTTTTGGAACAATAGCAATGATGGCGTCAGAACTTCTCTAAACATTAAAAACATGAAAGTAAAAAAAGGAGATAACGTTTTAATAACAGCAGGAAAAGACAAGGGCAGAACCGGAAAAATAATAAAAGCTTTACCAAAAGAGTTGAAGATTTTGGTTGAAGGTATAAATTTAAAAAAGAAGCACGTCAGGCCGAAAAGAGAAGGAGAAAAGGGGCAGGTTGTTGAAATCCCGGCGGCAATGGATATGTCTAACGTGAAATTGATTTGCCCAAAATGCGGAAAAGCCACAAGAGTCGGGTATGCAACTGAAAAAGATATTAAAAACAGAATTTGCAAAAAGTGCAAACAAATTATCTAACATGGAAAGCTTAAAAGAAAAATATAAAAAAGAGGTTATCCCGGCAATGATGCAAAAGCTCGGATATAAAAATCCGATGGCTGTCCCTTCGATAAAGAAGGTGGTTTTGAACAGCTCTTTTGGAAAAGACGTTGTGGGAAAATCTGCCTCAGAAAGGGAGAAGATTCAAAAACTTATTACACAGGATTTGTCTTTGATTGCCGGACAAGCAACAAATTTGGTTAAGTCCAAAAAATCAATTGCCGGATTTAAATTGAGAGAAGGATTGGAAATCGCAGCTGTTGTCACTTTGAGAAAGCAAAGAATGTGGGATTTTTTGGAAAGATTTATTTATCTTTCATTGCCAAGGTCCAGAGACTTTAAAGGATTGGATCCTAAGTCTATTGATAGAAACGGAAACTTTTCCATTGGATTTAAAGAACACATTTCTTTCCCGGAGATTTTTACAGAAAAAGAAAAAACAATTTTCGGATTGGAAATAACGGTTGTTACAAACGCAAAAAGCAAAGAAGAAGGATTGGAATTATATAAATTAATGGGTTTTCCAATGAAAGACTAATTTTATGG
>CAISIO010000016.1 GCA_903885445.1 Candidatus Staskawiczbacteria bacterium | reverse complement strand
GGCGGAGGATTAGCCACAATCGGTTTTATTGTTGCAGGTATAACCTATATTGCTTCAACAGCCAATCCGTCCTTAATGGCAACAGCAAAAACCGCGCTAGTTGCTGCGGTGATAGGAATAGTTATCATTTTATTGGCGGGCACGGCTTGCACCTTTATAAATACTTTAACCGGCGCGGGCGGAAATTGCGGATTTATAAATAATGTAAGAAGTATTTGTTAATAACAAAGTAGTGCTACGTTTATTTTAAATTTTTTGTAAAAAAACATACCCGACCATCATCCGTGACGATCGGGTATTTTAGTTGACCGCATTCGCGCCTTTTCATTCGGCCGCGCAATGCGCCCTATTTTCGTTCGAGCTCAACGAGCTCACGCTTTTTGTTATTCAGCTTCTGCTCGAACTGTCGGATCTCCCCCCTCCTGATGTCCTTAATGTCAGGATCGATGACACTCCGTTGAGCATTTTTCCACCGCGAAAGCACGCCTTCGTCATCGAGTATCTCGTTCTGGAGGAATTCGATGCGATCCCGCCGCCGCGCTTCGTTGTCCCTTGCAACGGCCGAGTCGATTGAAGACCTGGCTTCGGGTTTGGCGACGATTACGGGCGCCGTGGGCGTGGGGGCTTCGGGCTTGGCTGTCGGCGGTTTTGGCGCCTCGGCCGTGCGGACCTGTTCGATTTTCTTATCCAGTTCCTTCACGTCCTTGTGAAGCCCGCCAACTTCCTTGTGAAGCCAGTCCACCTTTTCCCCTGTGCGGTCGTCGTAGCTCAGTGCTTTCGTTGCTGCCGCGGCGACCTCTGGCCACGTTGTTTGAACTGCCGCTTTGCGCAGCAGTTCGTATGTGGCAGGACTAGACTTGAGGATGTTGAGCGCCCTTACGGCGTTTTTCCTCACCTTTTCGTTGGGGCTGTTCACGAAATCATTGAACAACACCTTGATGCCGAGCATCCCATTGTCTACGATCGTCCGTATGGATGCGTCGTAGAGGTCGGGGTCGTCCAGGCCTCGGAGGGCGAGGGCGATGTGCCGGCGGACCACGGAGATGTCTTTTTCTCCGGCTTCCGCGTCGGCCTCGTACCGCGCTTCGGGGCTATGGATTCGTTTCTCAGGGACCGTTCTCTCGGCCCCTGTGGCCTGCTTGACCAGGCTGGTCGGCTTCTCAACGACCTTGTCGTCGCTGCTGAAGACCGCCCAACACAGCAATCCTCCCGTCACGCAAACCGCCACTGCTGCTCCTGCCAACTCAAGCTTTGTCCTAGTGGTCATCATCGTCTCCTCTTGCTTTTTCGGGGTTATTCTTTTCGGGTTGTTTTTCTTGAATCACGAAGCTGGGTCCTGTTGCAAAATTATTTTATCCTGCGCTACGGCCCAATTTCGTGATCCAAGGTATTTCAAAGAACTTATTCTATATTTAGATTATATCATATACTATTAACCTTGTCAATAGATGTGTCCCTACATTATTTTATCAAGGGCGCGCTAAAAGCTAGTTGACTCTTGACAAGGATTTTGTTATATGCTAGAATATGGACAAGATAGGAAACCTGTTTTTTTGACAATCGAATCTATAGAATCCATTGTTGCTAGTCGGCGCAATAGCGCCGGGCAACTTTACACGGAATAGCCTCCTTGAAAGGGGGCACATTTGCGAAGGAGAAGGACCATGTCATCAGCATCACGAAGAGCGGCAGCAGCAGCGGCAGCGGCAGGAGGAGGAGCGGGTAGCCCGCCGCCTCCGCCACCGCCTCCGGCGGTAGGAGTAGCAGCGGCGGTTGTACCGTCTCCGCCACCGCCTCCGGCGGTAGGAGTAGCAGCGGCGGTTGTACCGTCTCCGCTCGTCCCGCCCGCTGGGCCACCTCTCGGACCTGCTCCGAGGACACCCATGACCAGCCTTACCAGGGCCATTATCGGCGGCATCGCCGCCGTCGTGGTCTTGGGGCTGTGCATCGCGGGAGGATACTGGTACACCGGCCATTTGGCCGGCAAGAGCGACCAGAAGATGGCTGGCCTCGACGCCAACATGGTGAAGGTGTTCGACAAGGTTGGCAAGCAGGACGCCAAGTTGGATGACTTCGGCAAGGCCTTGGACCCCAACACGGGCAAGCTCGGCAGGGCCCTAGTTGGCCGCCTCGACAGGAATGTTAGGGCGGCGACCAGGGACGGCCTGACCGGTCTGGAAGGCCGGCTCAGGACTCTGGAGGTCAGGCCGGTTCCCAGGGAAGCGGAACCGCTGCCCTTGGAGGCTCGGGAAGTGCCTGAGGTTAGGCGAGACCGCCTGACCAGCAGACGGGTAGACCAAATCCTGGCCTGCTTGTCCGACAGGGACAGGCAGAAGGACGGTCTGAGGTCGCTGGTGACGTTGGATGAGGCTGGTCTCCGTGCGCTCGACGAGCGAGCGGAGGATGCCTATGTGGCCAAGGATGAGGCCAAACGCCAGCTCATTTCGCGGGCTAAGACAATCGTCTTGTTCGCGATGGCCAACCAGACGTTGGCCAGGGATTTCCTGGAAGGCAGTCCCGTTCAGCAGGGCGACGCATTCGTCTTGCTGATGAAACCGTTGGCGATTGAAGACACCGCTAACGAAGCGCTGTACACGGCTCGCAAGGGCGTGAACATCGCCGAGGGCGCCGACGCCCTCGCCAAGAAGGGCGCTAAGGACATCGGGCAGTTGCAGGTTGACGCGGTTAGAGATCGCACCGATCTCATCGTCACCAAGAAGATTCTTGGCGACGTCGACGAAGGCGCAACTGAGACCGCCAGAAGGGTGGACAGAATGCATGAGCACCTCTGGGGCAGCGACAGCGCCGACATCCCGACGTTGCAGGGCAAGGTTTCGCGGCTTGAGGAGGGCACCAAGAGGCTGCCGGGAAGGTGGGTTGAAGTCAGGCCCGCCACGCCGGCGGAAGGTAGGGACGTTCGTCCCCCCGAAAGACCCGCCGGGAGGTAGGTCCGCCACTTGTGGCGGTACAGTTGAAGGGGGGTGTTGACGCAATCGCGTTGACGCCCCCCATTTTTTTATGTATAAATAACCAATGCCGGCGTGGCGGAATTGGAATACGCGCATGCCTTAGGAGCATGTTTCGCAAGAATTGTGGGTTCGAGTCCCACCGCCGGCACACTAAAAAATCCCCTGGTGTTAGGGGATTTTTTGTTTATAATTTTTAGGAAACTTTTACTCCGACTTTCCCGCTTCCTGTTCCTGCTTCGTTTTTGGGAATTTTTACAGTTAAGATTCCCTTGTCAATCTGGGCATCGGCCTTGTCTATGTCTATATTCTCAGGCAAAACAACTTTTCTGGAAAAAGGTCCCCAATAACATTCTTGGTAAAAATATTTTTTGTCGGCGCCCTCATGCGGGTCGCACCTGTTTCCCTTTATAACCATCATATCTTTTTCCAATGAGATGTCCAAATCTTTTATTTGTATGCCGGCAATGGCGGCTAAAACCACAAAATCAGCGTTTGTTTCAAAAACGTCAACTACAAGTTCGCCAGTTTCTTCAAATATTTTTTCAGCTGGCGCGACTGGCGCTTCTTCTGTAATATTTTCTGGTTTGATTTTTTTAGCGCTCATAATTTTTATAATTAATTTTTTATCTAATCTTGCAAATGCTTTTCATTTTTTTTAATCTTTCAAACCCCCAGAAAACGAGAAAAGCGAGCGTCAGTATAACAACTGCTGGGATAATAAATTTTATATTGCCGTCTAATGTCATTATAGAAAAATCATAGAGTCCATGCAATAGCGTGGCAAGAATTATACCCACCCCCACTGACAAGTACCTTCTTTTTACTTGGCAGAAAGAAAGCGCAAGTGAATACCCGATGACTGCCGAGCATAAAGTATGCAGGAACGTGGCGCCGATAAACCTGACAAAATCTATAATTAAAGCCCGGCTAATCATCTGGTCAAAAGACATTTGACCGGCGGGCGCGAAAAGATAAAGAACGTTTTCTAGAGCTGCAAACCCAAGGGCGGCAACCACCATATAAAGCATTACGTCTATGGGTTCGTCCAAGTGCGGACTGTTTATGACTTTTAATTTGATTACCAGATATTTAAAAAGTTCTTCTGAAAAAGCAATTATTATAAACCAGTATATTAAGTTATAAGCCGTGTTGCTTATGTCGCTTACGTCTAAAAGTCTTGAAAGGCCTATTTGCACAAAAAAAACCGGCAGAGTAATCAGCGTTCCCCATAAAAATATTTTGAGAATCATTCTTTTCGGTTCAGGATGTAAATCTTTGCTAAGATAATACATAAGCCAGGTCAAACTGGGCATGATTCCCAAAATTATGTAGATGATTATTGTGTAATCCATTCTTCAATCATTATACACTCTTTCTTATTTTTTATCGGCAGCTGCTGGTATATTTCCTCGGTTATAAACGGCATGAAAGGATGCAAAAGTTTCAGCGACTCAAAAAGAAGCGTTGCTAATAAATCATAGCTTACCAGTTTTTTCTTATAGTCTTCAATAATTTTGTCGCAGAAAGTGTGCCAGAAATAGTGGTATATTTTTTCAGAGGCGACGTAGAATTTAAAGCCATCCATTTCTTTTGTTATTTCTTTCGCTAATTTTTTGAAATCGGCGAGTAATTTTTTGTCAGTTTTAGTTAATTTTGAATTATCGTTTTGCAGTAAAACAAACCTGGCCGCGTTCCAAATTTTTGTGGCAAAATTTCGGTATCCTTTTATTTTGTTTTCGTCCAATGGTAAAGAGGTGCCAGAAGTGTTGCCAACCACCAGCGCCATCCTTAAAGCGTCTGTGCCATATTTATCTGTTAGGTCTAAAGGATTTATAACATTTCCCTTTGACTTAGACATTTTTTGCCCTTTTGCGTCCAAAACTAATCCGTGCAAATAGACATTTTTAAAAGGGATTTTTTTAGTGTTATAAAGCGAAAACATAATCATTCTGCTTACCCAAAAGAAAATAATATCTCCGCCCGTTTCCATGACATCAGTCGGATAAAAAGTTTTAAAGTCTTTGCCTTTGGGAAAATCAAGTGTAGCGTAAGGCCATTGCCCGGAAGAAAACCATGTATCAAAAGTATCTTTTTCTTTTATCAAATCTTTTTCTCCACATTTCGGGCACGTGTTTATTTTATTTTCAGTGTCAATAATTATGTTTTGGCACTTTTCGCAGGTTTTTGCAGGTATCGGTATTCCCCAGACAATTTGGCGCGATATATTCCAGTCAATAATATTATTTAGCCAGTGCAAAGCAATTTTTTTGTAATGCCCGGGAATAATTTTTATCTGGTTGTTTTTGATTGCCTTTATTGCCGGTTCTGCCAAAGGTTTCATTTTCAAAAACCATTGCTCTTTTATTTGAGGCTCTATTAAAGTTCCGCATTTATAGCACGTTTTAACAACGTGTTTATAATTTTCCTCAACTTTTTCAACCAATCCTTTTGAATGCAATTTTTCTATAATCAAAGGCCGGGCTTCCGCAATTTTCATTCCGGCAAATTCTCCCGCAATTGGCAAAAGCTTTCCATAAAAATCTATAATCTGCTCTTTTTCTAAATTGTTCCTTTCTGCAATTCCAAAATCAACCGCGTCGTGCCACGGAGTAATTGTCATAACTCCTGTGCCAAAATCCATATCAATTACGTCGTCTTTTATAATAGTCGCGGTTATCGGCCCGTTTATCCATTCTAATTCTATTTTTTGCCCGTCTTTATAGTCTTTGTATCTTTTGTCTTTTGGGTGCATCACCACATATTTATCGCCAAATTTTGTTTCTGGCCTGGCGGTGGCAATAGTAAACGGCCCGTATTTTAAATAATAAAATTTATCTTGTCTTTCTGCGTCCAGTGTTTCCAGGTCAGAAAGAGAAGTCTGGTGTTTTGGGCACCAGTTTATTATTTTTTTGCCTTTGTAAACTAAATTATCTTTGTAAAGTTTTTCAAATGTTTGGTAGACAATATCAACAATATCTTTGTCCAAAGTAAACTTTAATCTTGACCAGTCACAGCTGGCCCCCATTTTCTTAACTTGCGTTTGGATATTTGTTTTGTTTGCCTCGGTAAATTCCAAAATTTCTTTGTACAGTTCTTCGGGCGTCATTTTAAACCGCGACCTGCCTTCTTTTTCTAGTTTTTTTTCATAAACAATTTGCGTTTCAAATCCTGCGTGATCTAATCCCGGTAGCCACAAAGCCTTAAACCCGCGCATTCTTTTGTACCTAGTCATAATGTCCTCAATTGTCATAACCAAAGCGTGCCCTGCGTGCAAATTTCCGTTGGCGTTTGCCGGAGGCATTATTATGGAGAACGGTTTTTTGTTGCGGGAGGGGAGTTTGTCCGGATTAAAAAACCCGCTTTCTTCCCAAAGCCGGTAAATCTTATCTTCAACCTCTTTTGCGTTGTATTGAGATGGCAATTCCATTGATACATTTTACCAAACTTAATTCACTCAGTAAATCTTGACGCGCCGTGAGCCTTGTATTATAGTAAATCACAATGTGACCCTGTCCCTAATCGTGGAAGGAAATACCATGGCGAAGAATAGTGGTGGCGTTTGCGAGGTTGGTGTTGAGGGCTCTGACTCTGTGGGAGTCTTCTTGCTCGTTGAAATTCCCAGAGAAAGCTTAACGGGCAAGGCAGCCATTGCGGAGGCGTTCATAAGGCTTGTCTTGGAAGTAAAGCGTAGATTTCGGGGCAAGGCTGAGGCTTTTCAGTTTGTGCCCTTCGGACTCAAGACAATAAAAGGGGAAACGCTTACCGTTTCATGGCTTGCCGTCGCTATGAAGCGCTGACTCGGTGCTGACTTTTTTTATTTGGAGATCCGCAGATTGCCGTCGGCTTGGATTAGTTTCCAGCCAACGGTATTTTTTTTGTGATAAAAACCGGTTATTGCTGTCATTAAAGCATTGTCGGTTGATAAATTAGGTTTTGGAACGAAAAATTTTGTTGCTGAATGTTCTTTTTCCAGCTTGGCTTGGAATTGCTTTCTTAATTCTTTGTTTGCCGAAACTCCGCCGCCTAAAATTAAAGATTTGGCATTAAAATCTCTTACAGCTTTTATCGTTTTTTTAATCAAAACGTCTATTATCGCTTGCTGGACTTCCGAGGCCATTTGCTTTTTATACTCACCATTTTTATTTGTAATTTTTCTGTCAGCATACAAAACAGCTGTTTTTAATCCTGAAAAAGAAAAATCATAATCTTTTGTGCCAATCATTGGACGGGGCAGGGCTTTTTCCGTTTTTACGTTTTCAGCTAATTTTGAAATAATCGGTCCGCCGGGATAACCTAATCCTAAAATTTTGGCGCACTTATCAAAACATTCTCCGGCAGCATCATCTCTTGTTTCTCCAAGTATTTGGTATTTTCCAATTGATTTTACTAAAATAATTTGAGTGTGTCCGCCAGAAACCACCAAGGCAACCGCCGGGAATTTTATATCTTTATTTTCCAGTAAATTAACCAAAATATGCGATTCTACGTGGTTTACCGGGACGATTGGAATATTCCAAAAAGATGAAAGCGCCTTGGCAAAATTAACTCCCACCCACAAGCACGGCTCTAATCCCGGGCCGTTTGTGACAGAAATTAAATCTATGGCCGGCTTTTTATATTTTTTTAAAAATGGAATTAATTTTTTTTGCAAATCTTGTTCTCTTTCTAAAATATCTTTTAAATCAGGATTTTTATTTGTTTTTCCTAATTTTAATAATCCGGCTTCTTTCAACGCCTTTACAAAAGTTGGCACCAGGTTTTTTTGGTGTTCGCGTTTTGCCATGGCAGGATAGACTCCGCCATATTTTTTATGCACTTCTATTTGAGAGGAAACGATATTTGAAAGCACATTAAAGCTCGGCGATTTTTTATCGCCTGAAATTTTTAAAATTGCAATTCCAGTGTCGTCGCAAGATGTTTCTACGGCTAAAATTTTCATATGTGAATTATAACCGAAGACTTGCTTTTTTTCAATATTCTGGTATAAAAAAGATGTCATGTCCCATTTGGCCAATTCTTACGAAAGGGGCTCCCATGAACGAGGTAGAAGTAGGAGTCGGGCCTGGTGGAGTTGAGCAGCGCGAAAGGGAAGCTTTGCTAGACGAGAGGGAGACTAGAGGATCCCTTTGGCTGGCGGCGTTCTGTGCGTTGTCAGTAGTCCTTGCAATCGTCGGAGCGGTAATTGCACTTTTGTGGTGAAGTCCGCTGAAGGTTTGATATGGAGAATGGAATCTCCATTCGACCGGCTCTCGCTTTGCGCGAGCTTTTTTCTTGCCTTTTTCAGGTTTTTGAGTTAAAATTCAGTCAAATCGATTGTGATTTTTGGCCCCATCGTATAGCCTGGTCTAGTACACTGGCTTTTCAAGCCAAGAACACCGGTTCAAATCCGGTTGGGGCCACTCTTATTTTATGGAGAAAAAAGAATATCTGAATATCTCCAAAGCTTCGGACATAAAAAATCCTGGCGAAAGGAGATTGTACAGGTTTTTCGAAACAATTCCGGGAATCATTAGTTTGGGCACACTTTTTGGTGTGCTGGTTTTTTCTTGGTTGTTTCCTTCTGAGGTGGCGATTTTTATAATATGTTTTTGTTTTTACTATCTTTTCAGGGTATTTTATTTTTCTCTGCACCAAGTGGTCGGTTATTTTAAAGTTAAGGCAAACATGAAGAAAGATTGGATGAAAGAGCTAAAGAAGGCAAGCGGAAAGTCATGGAAAGAAATTTATCACGTGGTTATCCTGCCAACATACAAAGATAGCAAAGAAATTATTGAGGAAAGCATCGAAACCCTGATAAAATCTGATTATCCAAAAGAAAAAATGATTGTTGTTTTGGCGGTTGAAGAAAGAGCCGGGAAAATTTTTGAAAAACAGGCGAGAATTATTGGCGATAAATATTCAAATCAATTTTATAAATTTTTGGTTTCCGTGCATCCCGACGGCGTTGTGGGGGAAATCAGCGGAAAGGGGTCAAACACCGCTTTTGCCGGGAATGAAATTAAAGAAAAAATCATCGATAAATTAAAAATTCCATACGAAAATATTTTAATTTCCACTTTTGATATTGATACAAAAGTTTTCCCGCAATATTTTGCCTGCGTAACATATTTTTATCTGACAGAAAAAGACCCCATAAACGCCAGCTACCAGCCGGTGCCGGTTTATAATAATAACATCTGGTCTGCCTCCGCGTTTTCCAGGGTTGTCTCAACCTCGAACACTTTTTGGCAAATGATTCAGCAAGAACGGTCTGAAAAATTAACAACTTATTCTTCGCACTCAACTCCGGCTAAGGTTTTTTTTGAAGTTGGGTACCCCGCCAATGTCGTGTCAGACGATTCCCGGATTTTTTGGAGAGCCTATTTACATTACGACGGAAATTACCGGGCAGTGCCAATTTATTATTTGGTTTCTATGGACGCGGTTATGGCGAAAAATTTCTGGCGCACAATTCTAAACCAGTACAAACAGCAAAAGCGCTGGGCATGGGGATGCGACGAAATACCGTACATGATGTTCGGATTTTTAAATAATAAAAAAATATCCATTTGGCATAAAATCGGGCATCTTTACACGGTTATGGATGGATTTTGGTCGTGGGCAACCGCAGCTCTTTTGTTATTTCTGCTGGGCTGGCTGCCGATACTTTTGGGCGGGCAAAAATTTAACTTTACGGTCTTGTCTTTCAACCTGCCAATTTTAACCAGCCGGATTATGACATTCTCAATGATTGGAATGATTATCTCGGCAATTTTAAGCACAATGCTTTTGCCTCCGGTGCCAAGAGAATTTAAATGGTATGTGCGATGGTACAAAAAATCCACCGTCTTCCTACAATGGATTTTCCTGCCGATAACCTTAATTTTATTCGGCTCGTTTCCAGCCCTCGACGCCCAAATCCGTTTAATGTTGGGTAGATACATGGGTTTCTGGGTGACTGAAAAAGTTAGGAAGTAAAAACCGCCGGGAGGCGGTTTTTTAACGGGTCAACGCGTTGACCCGATGGGTTTTTACTCAAAGTGGATGCGGGATTGGAATTGTTTTAACCTTTCTTTGAGCTCGGGGTAATCTTTTAACTCGGGATCTTTTTCTAGAATTTCTTTGGCGGCTGCGCGGGTTTTTTCAACCAAAAATACATTTGATAGTCCTTGCATTGCAATATCGGGAATTCCCGATTGCTGTGTGCCATATAAACTTCCAGGGCCCCTTATTTCCAAATCTTTTTCAGCTAATTCAAAACCATTATTTGATTCAACTAAAGCTTTTAATCTTTTTCTGTTTAGCATGCTTGGGTCTGTGGTAAATAAAAAGCAATAAGATTGCATGTCGCTTCTGCCGACTCTTCCGCGGAATTGATGCAATTGCGACAAGCCAAATCTTTCTGCCCCTTCAATCATCATAATCGTGGCGCGCGGAACATCAACGCCAACTTCCACAACAGAAGTGGAAAGCAAAATATCTATTTCTCCTTTTTTAAAATCCAGCATTATTCTTTCTTTTTCGGGAGATTTCATTTTTCCGTGGAGCATTGTAATCCTTAAATCCGGAAAAACTTCTTTTGACAATCTTTCGTATTCTTCTTTCAAAGCTTTAACCTCGTTAATTGTCAGGGAAGCTAAAGACATCGGCCCGTAGTTTTGCGGTACAAAAGATTCTGTTGCCGAACCTGTTATTTGCCCATTTTTTTCAATCGATTCTTTCAGCTTACTGGCAGCCGAATCAATTTTCGGATAAATTACAAAAACCCCTTTTCCATCGGCAACTTCTTTTCTTATAAACTCATAAGCTTCTTTTCTTTGCTGGGGTTCTACGATAATTGTTTTAACTTTTTTCCTGTTTTTTGGCATTTCGTCTATTAAAGACAAATCCAGATCTCCATAAGCGGTCAAAGCCAAAGTGCGCGGAATTGGAGTGGCGGTCATTGAAAGCAGGTGGGGGACAAGTTTCTTATTTTTAATTAAATGGTCTCTTTGTTCAACTCCAAATCTGTGTTGTTCGTCTAAAATCACCAAGGCCAAATCTTTGAACTCAACTCCTTTTTGGATTAAAGAATGCGTGCCAATTGCAATATCTAATTGCCCGTTTTCTAAATCTCCGTTAAAACTTTTTTTAGAAACCTCGAATGTTTCACCATCCCCGCCTTGACTCGGCGAGGCAGGTTTAAAAATCCTGGCATCTTTTCCTGTCAGCATTCCAACTTTTACATCAAACTTTTTTAGCATTTCAGAAACAGATTTAAAGTGCTGTTTTGCCAAAATTTCAGTCGGCGCCATAAAAGCAACTTGATGCCCTGATTTTACAACGTTCAAAACCGCCATTGCCGCCACAACTGTTTTACCAGAACCAACATCGCCCTCTAATAATCTCGACATTGGAACTGTTTTTTCCAAATCTTTTAGAATTGCAAAGGCGCATTTTTTTTGTGAATCGGTTAATTGGAAAGGCAGAGAATCGGTAAAATTTTTCATCAGCTCGGCATCCATCGGGCAGGCGTGGGCGCGTTTCTGCATCAGTTTTATTTTTTCTTTCAAAACATTCAGCTGAATTAAAAAAAGCTCTTCAAATAAAAAGCGTGATTTGGCGGCGTCGGCATGTTCAAATGATTCGGGAAAATGCAATTGCCAGACAGCTTCTTGAATGGGCAAAAATTTATATTTTTTGATAATTTCTTTCGGCAAAGATTCCTGAATCTGTTCGCAAAATCTGTAAAGCAACGGCTTAATTACATATCTTAGCCAGCGCGAAGTAACTCCTCTTGTTTCAGAATAAACCGGGACAATTCTGCCAGTGTGGGTCAGTTCTTCGTTTTCTCCAATTTCGTTTATTCTTTCGAAAGCAGGGCTGTTAAAAAATAACCCTTCTTTGCCTAAACTTACTTTTCCTGCCACGCAGATAAAATCATTTTCTTTTAAAGATTTTTCCAGATATGGCTGATTAAACCAAATAATGCTAATTTGCGCTGTTCTGTCTTGCACAACGGCCTTTGTCACAGCCATTCTTCCATATATAGATTTACTGGTTTCTATTTCTATAATTTCACCCTGAACGCAGGCGACTTCGCCAAGTTTATTCCGCGCCTGGTCAATGGTTGTTATCTCCGAAAAATCGTCGTATCTAGCCGGAAAATAAAAAAGCAAATCCTGCACAGTTTTTATGCCGAACTTTTTTAACCTTTTAGCGTAAGCAACTCCAATTTTTGGAACTTCCTCAATTTTTGTTTCCAGGGTTATGGCGTTCATTATAAATCTATTCTATCAGAGATAGATAAAAAACCAAGTTAAAGGCGCCATCAAGATGTGATTTGGTGATGGCGCCCTTAGAAGAGGTGAATGGGACTCATGCTTTTTTTCTCCTGGTACCCGTTAGGACACGGGACAGCCTGTTTGTTCTGCCCGCTTTGCGAGCAGAACTTTTACCTGTTGCAGGAATTCTCGGTCATCTGCAGACAGGTTTTTTTGGTTGAGCTCAACATGCTCAACCGCCATTGCGCCAGCCAGCAACGGCCCGTCTCTTGCGACGACGAGCAACAGCTGGATGAGCGACTTCCCGGGAAATTCTTTCTCTTGCAGGTGGCGAAGATAGCGTGCGGCATGCTTCTGTGCAACCTGCAAAACTCGCCCTTGCCTGGACAGCTCTCTTTTTTCGTAAAGAGCCGTCTTCCACTTTTTCCCGTTGTCCTTCATGGTGCACCTCCTTCCTATGTGAAGGTACTTGGGACTTTTGTGTGCCCTCGGTAGGATTCGAACCTGCATTACAAGGTCCGCAACCTTGCGTCTTATCCATTGGACCACGAGGGCTTATTATATTTACGACGTTTTTATCTTGGCATTGTTACCTTAAAGTCTCCTGCCGCGCCCGCCGCCACCTGATATTGCTGAAAGTAAAACGTAATATGATCTTTATTTATAAGAAAAATAGAATAATTTTCTTCCGTTGGTCCCGCGCCTGTTTGAAGCCATTCCGTGTTGCTCATATCTACGGCCCCGCTTTTAGTCATTTGCGAAGTTAAGTCTATGATGCAGTAGCCGGAAATTTTTTTGAGATAGTCCGGGTCGTTAGGAAATAAATCCGCCAGTTTTATTTCTTTTTTTGTTTTAGGATTATAATTTACAGCTTTTGAATAGCTCGCTCCATGGGCTCCGCCCTCAAAGTTATAAATATTTATAACAACGCTTATTGTGTTTTCATCAGCAACACCTTTGTCGTATCCGATTTGCAAATCATATTCTCTTGGATATTTTGCATAACTTACAGGGTCGGTTTGTTTTACTGCGGTATCATTTTCCAAGGAATTTTTTTTGAAATCGTTTATTTCTTTATCTATTATATCCTGGACCATTTTATTAAACTCATCCTGCCTTGCAACTTGCGGATAAACAATGTCTATTTTAAAGGGCTTTGTCTCGTCGGTTATTTTTTTATCTTGTATAATAATATCTGTTTTTATCTCAGTTAAGTCGGCATTTTCATCCGGCTCATGGGTTTTGAAAATAGGGAGAACATAAAAATATCCCACCGCCAATCCGGCAACAACCAACACTGCGGTTAAAATGATTATTTTGTAATTCATGCTTTCTTTCCTCCGCCTTCAAAATAGCACAAAATTATGTATTCTGCAAATTGACTTTATCAGTTTTTAAAGCTAGAATTAAACCCAATTGGAGAGGTCGCATAATGGTATTGCAAGAGATTGCTAATCTCTGACGGCTTGCCGTCTTGTGGGTTCGAGCCCCACCCTCTCCGCACTCGGAGGAGTCGCATAGTGGCTATTGCACCGGTCTTGAAAACCGGAACCCCTCACGGGGTTCGTGAGTTCGAGTCTCACCTCCTCCGCTCTACATATTTTCGTCAATATATTCACGGATGACCTGGATGAATTGCTCGCCGAATTGGTCGAGCTTTTTGTTTGCAACGCCGTAGATTTCCAAAAATTCCTCAGAATTTTTTGGCATATGCAGGGCCATTTGGATTAGAGTTTTATCTCCAAATACCACGTAAGGCGGCACATGCAAACGCTGGGCTTCTTTGGTCCTCAGTGTTTTTAACTTTTCAAATAATATTTTATCGTAGGATTCTTCTTGAAAAGACAAGTCGTCATCGGGTTGCTGTATTTCTTCTATTCTTATTCCGCCAACCATCGACGATAATTGAGGAGTAATTTTAAATGAAGGCTTTTTTACGCACCTGTCGCAATTCCCGCAATTTTCCTCTGGGTAATGTTCGTTAAAATAGTTAAGCAAAAATTTACGCCTGCAACCGTTTAAATCTCCATAATGTAAAACTTGGCTGAGATTTTCTTGCGCTTTTTCACGCTCGTCGTCGTCTTTTATATTATTGATAAAATAATCTTGTTTAAATTTGTCAGCATATGAAAAAAAGAGCACGCATCGAGCCGGCAATCCATCTCTTCCCGCGCGCCCGGTTTCCTGATAATATCCTTCAATGGATTTTGGCAAACTATGGTGAATTACCAGACGCACGTCGGGCTTATCAATTCCCATTCCAAAAGCAATGGTAGCAACCATAATATTGATCTCATCTTTGATAAATTTTTCCTGATTTTCTTTTCTGGTTTTGGCGTTTAAGCCCGCGTGATAGGGTGCCGCATTTAAGCCATGGCTATTTAATTTATCAACCATTATCTGGGTGTCATTTCGCGAAAAACAATAGATAATTACGCTCTCGTTTTTATAACTGCGTACGAGGTCAAGAATCGTAGCAAAAGAATCTTTTTTTGGCAGCACTTCATAACTTAAATTGGGACGGTTAAAACTGGAAATAAACATTTTGTGGTCTTGCAAAGAAAGTTGTTTTACAATATCTTCGCGCACATCTTCGGTGGCTGTGGCTGTTAGCGCAATAATCGGGATGTTGGGAAAGTTCTCGCGCAGCACTGTTAAATTGCGGTAGTCGGGCCTGAAATCATGTCCCCACTGCGAAATGCAATGCGCCTCGTCTATGGCAATAACATTAATGCAAAGCGAATGCAAAAAATCTTCAAACCCTGGCACGCTGAGCCTTTCGGGAGCAATATAAATAATTTTCAATTTTCCCTCAAGAGCACGGTCCATCACTTCGGCAATTTTTTTCGGAGTAAGACTGCTGTTGATAAAATCTGCCGCAATACCATTTGCGCATAGCGAATCTACCTGGTCTTTCATCAATGAAATAAGCGGAGAAATAACAATCGCCACGCCTTCAAGAATCAAAGCGGGCAATTGAAAGCATAATGATTTGCCTCCGCCGGTAGGCATCAAAACCACAGAATCTTTTCCAAGTAAAACTCTTTCAATAATTTCTTTTTGAAGCGGGCGGAAAGTGTCGTATCCAAAATGTTTTTTTAATAAATCTTCCATACTACATTGTACCTGTTATTTCAAAAAAGTGGTAAAATAAAAAAATATAATTAAGTAGTCAAAATATGAATTCGAAAAAAGTAATTTTGTCGGGGTTGCTCGCGGGGTTAGTGCTTTTTCTGGCGTCGCAGGTTGTAAACCAGATATTCGGCATGATTTTCCCTTCCATAACAGCGGAATACCAAAATCCTAATTTATTCAGGTCTTTTAAAGACCCGTTAATGCTTTTGTTTTTTGTGCATCCGTTTTTGGTGGGAGTTCTGCTGGCATGGTTTTGGAATAAAACAAAAAACATTTTTGGCGAGAATATAAAGGGCGGAATGAAATTTGGTTTAACCTACTGGATTATTGCCACAATTCCCGGAATGTTTGCGACATACAGCAGTATGCCTTATTCTTTGGCAATTGTTTCAAGTTGGCTAATCAGCGGGTTGGTGGAGGCGCTTTTGGCCGGAATTATTTTACAAAAATTGATTAAAGAAAAAATATAACCATGAGCACAGATAATACCCCTCGGGGCACAAGTAAGTTTGCGTGCGCGATAAATTGCATGGACGGAAGAGTGCAGGATGCCGTGAAAGATTATATGAAGAAAAATTACGGCGTTGATTATGTGGACATGGTGACCGAACCGGGGCCAAACAAAATTTTGGCGGATAATTCTGACGAGGCAGTAATAGAGAATATTAAAAAAAGAGTTGAAATTTCCGTGCATCACCACGGCTCAAAAGTTGTTGCGATTATCGGGCATTTTGGATGCGCTGGAAATCCAACAGAAAAAGACGTCCAAATTGGGCACTTGAAAAAAGCAAGGGAAACCGCAAAAGCATTTGGATTTCCGGTGGAAGTAATTTTGTTGTGGGTTGACGGCGATTGGCAGACGGTTGAGAGGGTAGTATAATGGAATAATAAAAAAAGTAAAGGTCGATTAGAATAATAAAATCAAAAAAAATAAATAGCTAAAATATGAATTATTACGTAGAAGTTCTAAAAAAATACGCGGTGTTCAGCGGACGTGCAACAAGAAAAGAATACTGGATGTTCGTTCTATATAACGTCATAATCAGTATTATCATAGGCATAATTTCTGGCCTTATTTTTGGCAAAACAGCAGATGGCTCGTCAAATGATGTTTTGGGCGGTATATATTCTCTGGCTGTCCTTTTGCCTTCTCTTGCCGTTCTTGTGCGCAGACTTCACGACACAGGCCGCAGCGGATGGTGGATTCTTATCGGCCTGATTCCTTTAATTGGTACGATTATTTTGATTGTCTTTTTGGCTCAAAAAACCAAAGCTGGCGACGCAAAATACGGCCAAACCCAGGCGGCTGCATAACTGTTTAAAATTATCAGACAAAAAAACACAGAGGGAAAATTCCTTCTGTGTTTTTTATTCTCTGGTTTTATTCCTCGCGTGTGATTGCAATTCCCCAAACTGATTTGGCGCCTGCATTTTTCAAGACGCGGGCGCATTCTTCCATGGTAGAGCCGGTGGTGTAAACATCGTCAACTAAGAATATCTTTTTTCCGGCCAATTCGGATGGATTTTTTATCATAAACGCGCCCGCCAAATTTCTCTCTCTTTCCTCTTTCGAAAGTTCCATTTGCGGTTTTGTGGATTTTATTTTTATTAAATTATCCGCGATCAAGGGAATTTGTAGGACTTTTGATAATTCCTTCGCAACTTCTTCTGACTGGTTATATCCGCGGATTTTTAGTTTCTTTTTGTCCAAGGGAATCGGGATTAAGACTCCATTTTCCCAGATTTCGTTGGTGTTTTTTCCGGAAATTATAAAATGTTCGATTAAAATACTGGCCAAAGTTTTTGCTAAATCCTTTAGATACGGCTGGTATTTAAATTGGTAAATCAACTTTTTTGTAAGCTGTTTTTCTTTGTAGGGAAGCGCGGAATATAGCCCGGAAAGATTTTTATTCCTGCATTTTTGGCATTTTCCATCTTTTTGGGCGCTTTTTGGGTCTTGCAGCAGGCGGGAAGGCCTGAGCGCTTTTTGGACCTGGCAGAGGCAATAATCGAATTCTGAAATATCCAGGAGCGCGCGGCAGTCGTCGCATAAATAAGAGCCCTCTTTTTGGCATCCCAAACAAAATTTCGGGAAGAATAAGTCCAGGACAAAATCCTTGTTTTTTTGTTCTTTGTTATCCACAGTGTTATTTTATTGACTTCATTATATAATATACATAAGTATGGCTTCAAATTTCCTAAGCAATTTTAATATAGAAAAATTGAACATCTTTTCCAATCCGCTAAAGATGTTTTTTCCCAAAAAAATGGTTGGAATTGACGTGGGCACCGCGTCTATTAAGGTAGTTGAAATATCGCGTTGGGGCCAGGGGAAAACATTGGAAAACTATGGAGAAATCAAATCAGTATCCCTTTATAAGGAGCCGTTTAGAAGTGTTGAAAAGGGAAGTTATTTGTTGTCCAACTATTTCGTTTCCAGGGCCATAAGAGCTGTTTTAGACGAGGCAAAAATAAGGACAAAAGCAGTTATATTCTCAATTCCCGATTTTTCAACTTTTTGCACTTCTTTTGAATTGCCCCCAATGAGCGCGGGCGAATTAAAAGAAGCGGTTTATTACAATGCTCCGCAATATATTCCTTTGCCGATAACCGAAACAACCCTGGATTGGAAATTAATTTCGGGGACTCCCGGCGACAAGCAGTCAGGGCTTAAAATATTCTTAGTGGCAATTCCGAACCAGATTATACAGGACTACCAAAAAGTCGCCCAGCAGGCTGGCCTTGATCTTTACGCGGTGGAAGCCGAAGCTTTGGGGTTATCAAGGGCGCTGGCAAGGGAAGACAGGGGTTGCGTTTGCCTAGTGGATATAGGGGTGCAGAGTACGACAATAAATATAGTTGACAGGAAAAGTTTAAAGAAGAGCTATAGTTTTGATTTTGCGGGAAGCCAACTGACTTATAGCATTTCTTCCGCTTTAGGATTAGGCCACGTAGAAGCCGAGGAACTAAAAAACAAAGAAGGATTAACTTCCTCAAAAGAAGAAATATCAAAAACGCTTTATCTTTTAATCGACCCGTTGCTAATTGAAGTAAAGAAGATTTTGTCTGATTTTTACCAGCAGGAGGGCAAGGAAGTTGGCGCAATTTATTTAACCGGCGGTACGTCAAATTTGCCGGGTTTGAAAGAGTATTTCGCCGAAGTTTTAAAAAAGAAAGTTGAAATTCCCAATTGTTTTTCCGAGCTTTTATACCCGCCCATTTTAGGAGAAACCCTTGAAAAAATGGCGCCAAGCTTTTCTGTAGCCACGGGCGTGGCGTTGGGAGGTCTTGAAACTTAATACGCACGCGGACAATTCGTTGTATAATTAATATAAGCTATGGATTTTTCTACAATTTTCCAACTAAGGGAAAAAAAATTCTGGTGGATGGATGTGATATTTTATTTTGTGATATCTTTGCTGATAGCCACATTGTTTTGCTGGCTTATTTTTCTTGTCAAAAATAATATGGTAAAAAGCGACATAAAAAAAGAAGCCGTTAAACTGCAGGGAGTGGGCACAAACCAGCAAAAAGAATACGAGCAGATAGTTATCGGCTACCAAAAAAAGATTGGCGATTTCGCTGGCTTGTTAAAGAGCCACGAGTTTGCTTCGAATGTTTTCGCTTTTATGGAAAAACAGACAATGCCGAATATTTGGTTCAAGCAGTTTGGCTTGGATGAAAAAAACAACGGAGTCCAGTTGTCTGGCGAGGCCGACAGCATGGACGCATTTTCCAGGCAAGTGACGGTTCTTGAAAGTGAAAGCAACAAAAAATACATTAAAAACATCGGCAATCTGAATACTTCGCTGGGGGATTCTGCCAGAATCCAGTTCAGTATGGACATTATGTTAGACCAAAGCATATTTGACTATCTTTCCTCGGCGTCTCCGATTTTAACAAATAGCACGCCTTCGGACCAGCCCGCAATCCAACAATAATTATGCAAATCGACCGACCCATCACAATCGCAGTAGCGCTTTTCATCATTATATTAATGATATTCTTTTTGGTGGCTCCGGAGTACAAGGCGTTTGGTAAATTACAAACAGACCTTGCCCAAAAAAATGCGGAGTACAACGCGGAATTTGAATATTATAATGCCATAGCTAATACCTATGCCAATTTGCAAAGCCGGAAAGCTGAAATCCAAAAAATTGACGACGCGCTGCCTCAAGATTCCAATCTGGGAGGGCTTGTTTACGCGGTACAAAAAATGGCAACGGAAAACGGGATTATTTTGAAAAGTTTGTTTTTATCTAAATCGGCCTTGAGCAGCGCGCAGGACAGCAGTAACGGCGCAATTAAGGATTTATTTTTTTCAATAAACCTTGTTGGAGACTATGCGTCGTTAGAAAAGTTTATTATTGCTTTGGAAAAATCATCCCGCATTTTCGAGGTTACAAATATTTCTTTCGGATCGGGCTCATCGCTGGCATCTTTAAATCCGCAGCCCCAAACGCAACAAATGTACAATTTCAGCCTGCAAGTTAAAACGCATTCATACTAAAATGGCAGTAGTTTTTATATCACCAAAACAACGGCAAAAAACTTTTTTCCTGGGAATTACAGTAATGTTTCTGCTGTTTATTGCAGTTGTTTTTTTCGGTGTTTTCCTGTCGAGCCCGAAAGAAGTCCCGGCAACTCTGGTTTTTAACAAGCCGAAAGTCAATGTTGATACGAAGATTTTAGATTCAGCCCAGTTTAAAAGTCTCCAGCCGTTCGCTAAAATGCAGACACAATACAGCTATGAAGCCACTGATGAAGAAAATAGTTTTAAAACTGGCTTTATAACGGCTGCTTCGAAGGAAGCGGCCATGGCGATTTTAGAAAACAGCGGGCTGTCCGTGTCCGAACTTAAAGAGGCGAAAATTGGCAGAGACAATCCTTTTTCCCCGTACTACCAACAGGGCTTACAGCCAACCCTTGAAACAAACACTTCCGCGCAAAATAATACAGTTAAAAGATAAAGCATGAAATTATTACAAGAATTATTCGCTCAAGGATTTTTCTCCGAAGAGAAGATGGGCGAACTAAAAAAACAAGTAGAGGAAACCGGCAGGACGGAGGAAGAAATTATTTTGAGCAAAAACATTGTTTCGGAGGATTTTCTTTTTAACTTAAAAAGCAAGGTTTTAGGCATTCCTTTAAAAAAAATAAGGGCGGAAGATGTCCCTGCTGATGTTTTGGAGTTAATACCCGAAGAAGCGTCTATTAATTACAAAATGGCCGCCATAGCCAGAGGAACCGACGTGCCGTCAAAATCGCAGTCGAATTCTTTGCAAATCGGGATGGTTTATCCCGAAGACATAGCCGCCCAGAACGCTTTGAGATTTTTGGCCAACCAGGAAAATTTCGCTTATCAGGTTTATCTGATTACTCCCGGGAATTTGGCTAATCTGTTAAAACAGCGCAAAAACATATCAACTGAAACTAAAAAGGCCCTAGAAGCGTTGGGCGGGGAAACAGGAGAATATTCTGAAAAATCTTCAGGAAGCCTGTCTGAAAACGCGTCGGTGCAAGCGATAGCGGAAGAGGCGCCGATAATTAAAATGGTTTTGGTGATATTAAGGCACGCGGTAGAGGGGCACGCTTCTGATATTCACATTGAGCCGGGCAGAGATAAACTGACCGTCCGCTTCAGATTAAATGGAGTTTTACATCCGAGTTTATTTTTGCCTTTAAAAGTCCATCCGGCGGTTGTTGCCAGGATTAAAATTCTTTCGGGGCTGAAAATAGATGAAAATAGGCTTCCCCAGGATGGAAGGTTTTCAATAAAAATAAACAACACCGACGTTGATTTCAGGGTTTCGACATTTCCAACCCTTTACGGTGAAAAAGTTGAATTGAGGGTTTTGGACGCCACAACAGCATCAAGGTCTTTTGAGGATCTGGGAATAACAGGAAGAAGTTTGGATGTTATAAAAATCGCGATAAAAAAGCCGTACGGAATGATATTATTCACAGGTCCGACGGGTTCTGGAAAAACAACAACCCAGTACGCGATTTTGCGAATTTTAAACCAGGATTCGGTAAACATTGTCACGGTTGAAGACCCGATTGAATATTCGATTGCGGGGATTAACCAGTCGCAAGTAAAGCCGGAGATAGGATATACTTTTGCTCACGGATTAAGGCAAATTTTAAGGCAAGATCCGAACGTTATCATGGTCGGAGAAATCAGGGACGAAGAAACAGCCAGCTTGGCAATAAACGCGGCTTTGACCGGGCATATTGTGCTTTCAACTTTGCACACCAATTCTTCTGTGGGAGTGATTCCAAGATTGATTGATATGGGCGTCAGGCCGTTTTTAATCCCTTCCACCTTGAGGGTTGTCATTTCCCAGAGATTGGTCAGGACTTTGTGTCCGAAATGTAAAATAAAAATCAAACCGGTAGAAAAAATAAGAAGTTATATTTTGGAAAAAGTTAAAAACTTGCCTTCAGCCGCAAGAGCCGAATTGAAAATGGAAGATCCGCTTTTCATTTACGAGGCAAAAGGATGCGACGCGTGCGGTTTGACGGGTTATGCCGGCAGGGTCGGGCTTTATGAAGTTTTATCAATGACGGACGAAATAGCGGAATTAATACAGAAAAACGCGCTTGAAAGCCAGATTTTTAAATCTGCCCAAAAGCAAGGCATGCTTACCATGGAACAGGAGGGTATTTTAAAAGTTTTGAAGGGCCTCACAACAGTTGAAGAGATTATAAGGGCAACAGAAGAAAAATAGAAATTAAAAATTAGTTTTATGGATTATTTATCGTATTTAAAAAAACTTTTAGACATAGCAGTCCAAGAGGAGGCCTCTGACTTGGACATATGCGTCGGGCACGCGCCGAATATAAGGATTACCGGCCAATTGGTTCCTTTGGGCCAGGAAAAAATAATTACCGACAAGGATTCTGAGGGCATAGCTTTTTCAATAATGTCGGAAGTTCAGAAAAAAAGATTTTTAGAGGAAAAAGAAATGGATTTTTCTTACGACCACGGAGGCAAAGGAAGGTTCAGGATTAATGCTTTTTTCCAGAGAGGAACCATAAGTTTGGCGTTGCGTTTTATTCCTTCCGATATAAGAACAATTGAAGAGCTTAGCTTGCCTCCGATTTTGCACGATTTTGTGTCCCGTCCCCAAGGTCTTATTTTGGTGACAGGAGCTTCCGGTCAGGGTAAAACCACAACTTTGGCCGCCATGATAGACGAGATAAATCACACAAGGTCATCTCACATAATAACAATTGAAGACCCCATAGAATATACTTATCCGATTGACCGGGCGATTATAGACCAGAGAGAGGTTTCATTGGACACGTTGAGTTTTGCGGGAGCATTAAGGTCTACTTTCCGGCAAAACCCGGATGTGATTATGGTGGGAGAAATGCGCGACCTTGAAACTATTTCTACAACAATTACCGCGGCGGAAACCGGGCATTTGGTTTTCGCAACTTTGCACACAAACTCGGCGGCGCAGACAATCCACAGGATAGTTGATGTTTTTCCCGGCGACCAGCAAAACCAAATCAGATTCCAATTGTCCAGTTCGCTCTTGGGAATAATTTCTCAAAGACTGATTCCAAGAATTAAAGGCGGGTTTATTCCGGTTTGTGAAGTGATGATTTGTAATAACGCAATATCAACCTTGATAAGAGAAGACAAGACGCACGAGATTCCTGCTGTTATAGAAACTTCCGCCAAAGAGGGGATGATTTCTTCAAACAGGGCAATGGTTGATTTGGTGAGAAAGAAAGAAATATCTTTGAAAAACGCTGTTGATTACGCGTTAGATCCTGGCGAAGTAAGAAACTTATTAAGATGAAATATATATATCAGGCCAGGTCTAAAGAGGGCAAGGCCGAAACCGGCACGGTTGAAGCGTCGTCAAAAGAGGCGGCTGCCGCGCTTTTACAAAAGTACAATATTTTCGTCACTTCCATAAAAGAGCAAGCTCCTGCGATTTTCCGTTCGGGCGGGATAGATTTTTTAAATAAGGTTTCCAAAAAAGATTTGGCGATATTTTCCCGCCAGCTTTCCGTGATGATGCAATCGCGGGTTGCGGTGACCCAGAGCTTGCGGAGTTTGGCAATCCAGATAAAAAACCCAAATTTTAAAGAAAAGATTTTAAAAATTTCCCAGCTGGTTGAAGAAGGAAATTCTTTGTCTGTGGCGCTTGCCGCGTTCCCCGAAACTTTTAATGTCTTCTATGTAAGTTTGATAAAAACAGGAGAAGCGTCCGGAAAAATTTCCGAATCGCTTGCTTATCTTTCAGACCACTTGGAAAGGGAGCATGATATTTCTTCCCAAATAACAGGAGCGTTAATTTACCCGGCTTTCGTTATCGCGGTTCTTCTTATAGTAATTCCGATTGTCGTGTTCTTCGTTATGCCCCGTCTTATTGATTTGTTAAAACAAACCACGGCAAAACCGCCGGCTTTCACAATGCTGATGATTAACTTTTACGGTTTTATAGCAAGTTACGGCTGGATTTTGATGCTGGCTTTCATCGCTTTGATTTTATTTATAATTTATTATTTCACCACCAAAGGAGGGAAAGAAAGATACGATGAACTGTCTTTGAAAGTGCCAATTTTGAGCGGATTTTTAAAAAAAATATTTTTGATACGTTTTGCAGAAAACATTTCCACTCTAATTGCCGCTGGGCTTTCAATTAATAACGCGCTGAGCATTACAAAAGAAACAGTCGGAAATATTGTTTACAAAAAAATGCTGGCTGAAACAGAAGAAAGAGTTTCGGGAGGAGAAAGAATAAGTTCTGTGCTGGTAAAATATCCCAATTATGCCCCGCCTTTTGTGGTGCAAATGATACAGGTTGGCGAAGAAACAGGAACCTTGGACAGAAACTTGATGCAGATAGTACAATTTTACGAAAAAGAGGTTAAGCAGGCAGTAGCAACCTTCACTGCGCTTTTGGAGCCGGTTTTGATTATTTTTATGGGAGCCGCTGTCGCGCTTTTGGCGGTTTCTGTCATAGAGCCGCTATACGGAGCCTTAAATACGATATAATTTTTGAAAATGAACTGTTCAAAGGGTTTTACTATTATTGAACTGGTTGTTGTCATCGCGATAATTTCTGTCTTGTCGGGAATTATTATGTTTAGCGTCACCCAGTATATAAGCAAGGGAAAAGATTCAAACATTTCCGGAAACTTGGCTGTTTTGGTGCCAGCAGGCGAGGTTTATTATAACGGATTTCCCAACGCTTATGGCGACAGCGACAATGATTTTTGCACTTCAAACGTGGTTGAAAACGCCATCGCGCAAATGCCTCCCGGCGCTATTTTTAATTGTAATGTTGATTCCGGCAATAACTATCAATCCTGGGCTGCCTGCGCGCAGAAGTTTACCGATTCAAATATGGCGTTTTGCGTTGATAGCAGGGGAGTGAAAAAAGAAATGTGCAGTTTGGATTGTTCAGCAAACAATCTAACCGAATGCCCTGAAATTGTGCCGGAAGTTTGCGGAAGTTAAGTTATCCACAGCCCCCTTGTATTGTAGCGCCAGCTTTAATCTTGTAAAATAGAGGAAACTATTATAAAGGTCGTCCAGTGATTAACACTGGACGCCAGGTGTTCATCACTTGGCGAATCTGCTTAAGATAATAAATTAAGAAAAAATTAATTAAAACAATAAAAAATGCAAAAACAAAAAGGTTTTACAATCATTGAATTAATCGTTGTTATCGCCATCATCGCGGTATTGGCCGCCATTGTGTTGGTTAACGTCACCCAGTATATAGCAAAAGGAAAAGATGCGTCAATTACAGGAAATTTGGCCAGCGTCATGACAAATGCAGCAGTTTTCTATGATACACACAGCAGCACCTACACGGGTCTTTGCACGAGCGCTACAGTTAAGGCTGCGCTGGATGCAGTGGATGCAACAAGAGGAGACACTGGAAAGTCCGCCTGTAACGTGGACATCAGCGAAACAGCTACAGTTGGAACTACTTGGGCCGCCTGCGCTCAATTGGTAAACGATAAAGTTAACGCCCTATGTGTTGACTCGACTGGAACAAAAAAGACGATTGCAGCCGCAACCTGTGTTACCGCTTGGACCGCGACAGTTTGCCCATAAAGATTTAAGATTTAAAAACACCTCGTTTAAAAGCGGGGTGTTTTTATTTGTGCCGTTTATCCACAAGCGCGAGTTATACACATACACTATTGTTTGTCTTTATTGTATAATAAGGGAAAACTTATTCTAAAGGTCGCCGGGTGATGAACACCTGGCGCCCGGCGTTAATCGCTGGGCGAACGCTTAACAATTATAATTACAAATAAAATAATAAAAATGCAAAAACAAAAAGGTTTTACAATCATTGAGTTAATCGTGGTTATTGCCATCATCGCGGTATTGGCCGCTATTGTGCTGGTTAACGTTACAGGGTTTATCAACAAAGGCAAGGACGCAGCCATCAAAGGCAACCTGTCCTCGCTCATGACAGACGCGGCAGTAGTTTTCGAAAAGAATGCGGCATATAACACAGACGCCACTAATAGCGTTTGCGGCGCTTCTGGTCCTTGGGCAGCAATTAAAAACGCTATGATCGGTGCTGGCTCAAATAGTAATTTGATGAATTGTGGCAATAACGGCACTCAATGGTGCGCCTGCGCACAATTAGTGAACACTGTCGGTAATTATTTCTGTGTTGACTACACCGGAACAAAAAAAGAAACTACAGCGGCAAACTGCGCGGCGACTACTTGCGCCTCCTCGTTCGTCTGTCCGTAATTATTCCCGATATCACAAAAAGAGCCCGCGGTTTTACCGGGGCTCTTTTGTTTTGTAACGGCTTTATGATAAAATAGTAGAATATAAACATAATTTGATGTTTAATATGCAAAAAGGTTTTACAATCATTGAGTTAATCGTGGTTATTGCCATCATCGCGGTATTGGCCGCTATTGTGCTGGTTAACGTTACAGGGTTTATCAACAAAGGCAAGGACGCAGCCATCAAGGGCAACCTGTCCTCGCTCATGACAGACGCGGCAGTAGTTTTTGAGAAAACCGGAACCTATAATAACACAAGCACTAATGTTTGCGCAACATACGGGTATTCTATTCTTAACGCAATATCCAATGTTGCTTCTGGATTGAATGCGTTGTGCTACGCCAATGGTACAAATTGGTGTACCTGTTCAGGATTGGTCACTAATAAAAACAATGCTTTCTGCGTTGATTCCACGGGAAAAAAGACAATGAGAGATATTTCGGCTGGAAATTGTTATACAGTGGCTTGTAATGACATTAGCGGGCCTGCTTTTACCTGCCATTAAATTTTTTTCAGGAAAGAGCCCGCACTTGCCGGGCTCTTTTGTTTGGCGAGTATTTTTGATAAGATAAAGCAATTATGAAAACAAAAGCTAAAATTATCACTGTAATTTTAATTGTTGCCATATTCGCCCTCGCCCTTTTTTTGAGGATTTATTTCAGCTATGGCGCGGTGATGGCAGATTACTCTTCGGGCCTGGTAAAATATTCTCCAGATGACGGAGTCTATCATATGCGCCTGGTTGAAAACGAGCTTTTGGGCAATCATTTTCCCTGGCGCATTAATTTTGACCCTTATACTTATTTTCCCTATGGAACATACATACATTTTGGACCCTTATACGACTTTTTGCTTTGTTTAATTATATGGCTGGTTAGTTTTGGCAAGCCAACGCTGGAATTAATAAACAAAATTGCGCCGTTTTATCCGGCTGTCATGGGCGGTTTGGTTGTATTTTTAGTTTATCTTATCGGAAAGAAAATTTGGTCGAATCCAATTGCTATCCTCTCAGCTTTTTTAATTGCCGTGATGCCGCCCTTTCTGGGCAGGTCTTTGTTGGGCATTACAGACCACCATGTTGCCGAGGTTTTCTTTTCATCGCTTTTTGTATTGTTTTTGGTTTATTTAATAACCGGTCCAAAAAAAGGGAAAATATTTTGGCTGTGGACGGTTTTAGCGGGCGTTTCTTTGGGGTTGTATTTTTTAACCTGGACCGGCGCCCTGCTTTTTCTTTTTATTACTTTTTGTTTTATTTCTCTTTATTACTTAATCAGGTATTTACAGGGCGGCAACGAAGAATGGATTTTGCTGTCAGGTGGCGTGATTTTTTTAATTGCGCTTTTAATGATTGCCCCGTTTTTCGGAAACCCTGATTTTGTGACCGGCAGAATATATAATATTCAGCACTTTTTATGTTTTGTTGCCGGTATTTTGGTGTTTGCGGTAATGGGATTCCTTGGAAATTATTTACGCAAGAAAAATATTAAGAGGTATTTTTTGCCGGTAATTTTACTTGCTGGCGGGATGATTGTTGCGTTGGCTTTAAAATTTGTGGCGCCGTTTGTCTGGAATATTTTTATAAAAACCGCCATGGAAGTTAATTCTGGCATGGTAGACAATAAATCTGCAAGGCAGTTTGTCGGCGAGATGTCGCCAATTAGGATTCGCGGGGCGTTTAACGCTTTTTCTGCTCTTTTTTATCTGTCTGTAGTATCATTGTGCGTATCTTTATACAAATTTATAAAAGAGAAGAAACCCGAGCAATTTTTGCTTTTTATCTGGACTTCGATTATTTTGTTTGCCGTAGGTATTATCCCTGCTTTTGGACAAAACAGAAACTCTTATTATCTTTCGGTAATTATATCTTTACTTGCAAGTTTTATAATTATTGAGGGTTTTAAATTGGGCTGGCAAGCGCTTAGGAAGGCAGATGAATTTGCCGAAAGATCTTATCTGCGTTTTTACTTTTATGTAAGCTCGGTAGTTATATTATTTAATGTTATTTTTTTCTTATTCTATCCATTTCCGTTTAATATAGACGACCCCTTCCCATCAAATTTGCCTTCGTTTATGCAGGGCGCTATTGGCATAGCTGTAAGCTCACCCGCGCTTAGCGCAGATTGGTACGATACTTTAAAATGGCTTAAAACCAATACTCCCGACCCCGGCGTAGATTATTACTCGCTGTATAAAGCCTCTCAGCCGTATAAATATCCCTCGCAAGCATACGGCATTTTGGCGCAATGGGATGTCGGGCACGACATAACTTATTATAGCCATAGAATTCCGGTTTCCAATCCGTTTCAGGAAGGCATCGGATATATAAACAATGATGGGACTGTCCAGCCGGGCGAAGGAACTTTCTTTCTTTCAACAGATGAAAAAAAGGCAACGGGATATTTAGACGAGCTTGGCGCAAAATACGTTATTGTTGACTCTGGATTTTCCAACCCCAATGGCGTTTTTGCTTCTTACGTCCGCTGGGTAAACGCTAATATGGACGACTACGTAGGCGACAATATTTCTGAAACCGAACCGACAAAGT
Organism: Candidatus Staskawiczbacteria bacterium; assembly: GCA_903885445.1. GTDB lineage: Bacteria > Patescibacteriota > Minisyncoccia > Minisyncoccales > Staskawiczbacteraceae > XYD1-FULL-39-28. The sequence continues at coordinate 8,159 of CAISIO010000016.1, read as the reverse complement.
ATGACTTGGCAATGAGCACCCGCCTGTATTTTTTGGACGGCTCTTTAGTTTCGCTGCCCAAAACAGTTGAAAAAAATAAAGTAAACTTAATCATACCGGCGCTTAGCAGCTTCAGATTGGTTTACGAATCAAAAAGCGACAATTCTATTTTTTGGGAGCAGGATTATAAAACAACCAAGCAAGTAAAAGTTTTTGAATACGTAAAAGGAGCAAAAATAACCGGCAGGACGACGCCCGGTTCAGAGGTGGCGCTTTCAACAGAGGTTTCAACTAATCAAAAAAGAGATTTTATTTATCAAAACGAAGTTGTCGCGGATGAAAATGGAAACTTTGAATTTGTTGTTCCGTATTCAACGGGAACGCAGAAAAATTCTGATATTTTAGCCGGCGGTTATTTAATTAAAATAGGAAGCTATTCAAAGAATATAAAAGTTTCAGAAGAAGACGTTTTGCAAGGTAAAATATTGCGAATTAATTAATGAAGCTGTCAATAATCATTCCGGCTTTTAATGAAGAAAAAACAATTGGCCAGATAATTAAAAAAATCGGGGAGGTTGTTTTGCCTGTTGAGAAAGAAATTATTGTTGTTGACGACGGCTCTTTTGATAACACTCTAAAAATTGTTAAAGGATTAGAGAATAAATATGGTCTGGTTATAAAAGAGCGCAAAAAAAACGGGGGAAAGGGGTGTGCGGTGAAAGATGGAGTAAAAATGGCAACCGGAGATTTTATTATTATTCAAGACGCGGATTTGGAGTATGATCCGGCTGATTATAACAAATTGCTGACTCCAATAATAAACGGAAGCGCAAAAGTTGTTTACGGTTCGCGCATTTTAGGAAAAAGCAAAAGGGGCGGACTTATGTTTTATTTGGGCGGAAGAGTGATTACGCTTTTGACTAACTTGCTTTACGGTTTACGCCTGACTGACGAGCCGACCTGCTACAAGCTTTTTAAGGCGGATGTTTTAAAGTCGATTGAAATTGAAAGCAGAGGGTTTGAATTTTGCCCGGAAGTGACGGCTAAAATTGCGAAAAAAGGAATTAGCATATTTGAAGTGCCGATAAGTTATAACGCGAGAGGAAAAGAACAGGGCAAGAAAATCAAATTTAAAGACGGCATTACGGCGGTTTTAACGCTTTTAAAATATAGATTTAAAAAATAGCAAAATGAACAAGAAGTCTATTTCAAAGGTAATTACAGTCGTTCTTTCTCTGTGCGCCATTACGGCGTCTTTCGCGGTTGTAGCTCACAAGTTCTATAATTTTCCTCAAGCCAATTTCCCGCGAATCAACTCGTATGGCACGCCTTCGGGAAACAACCAAAAACAGATTGAAAAAATACAGCAAAACCAGTCTGATAAATTTAGCTTCGCTGTTTTGTCGGACAGCCATGTTAATCCTGTAGACGGAGGCAACTCGAAAACGTTAAAGAGTATTTTAAAAGATATCGACAAGGGAAATTATGCTTTTGCTATTGATGTAGGCGACCTGGTGGCTGGCGATGGAAAAAATGGTCAGTTTTTTTACGACATTATAAAGGGGTCTAAAATTCCGGTTTTAACTGCGGTTGGCAACCATGATATAGAAAGCGATGGCGGCAAAAATTATTTAAGTGTTTTTGGCGATTTTTATTATTCGTTCAGCTACGGCAACTCTTTATTTATTGTCGCCGGAGACGCCAGCGAGAGCATGGTTACCGCACAACAAGCGTCTTGGCTGGAGGCGCAACTGCAGAGAAATTACCGGCATAAGTTTGTTTTTATGCATATTCCGTTTTACGATCCCCGGCCCAGTATAAACCATGCTTTGGGCGCCTTTCCAAGTGGCGACCTGAAGGCCAAGCTTGCCAGCGCGTTAATGGAAAAATATAAACCGGACATTGTATTTTTTGGCCATATACACGCTTATTACGATTGGACCAGAAACGGCGTTGAGTACATAACCACCGGTGGCTCGGGAGGAGGAGCGGTTGGGAACAATCCGGCGCACGATTTCCATAATTATATTGATATTCAAGTCGACGGCGACAGTGTGGTAAAAAAGGTAATAAAAATACCGTAATGCAAAACATAATTTTAATTTTCGATATTTTTGTTTTTATTTTTGGCGTATGCATTGGCAGTTTTTTGAATTGTTTTATTTATCGGTTAGAAGAAGGCAAAACCTTGAAGGGCCGGTCTTTCTGCCCAAGTTGCAAACACGAATTATCTTGGCTGGATTTATTTCCGATTTTCAGCTTTTTATTTTTAAGGGGCAAATGCAGATATTGCAATAAAAAAATATCTATACAATATCCGCTGGTGGAAATTGCCACGGGAGTTTTATTCGTTTTAGTCTCTAGCTTTTTCAGCCCTATTTCTACAGTATTTTTGTTTTATATAACGGCGGTTTTGGTGATAATTTTCGTTTATGATTTAAAACATTTTATAATTCCAGACAAGGTTTTACTCCCGGCAATTATAATAACTTTTATTTACCAGCTTGTTTTTAATTTTAAATTAGTTCCAAATTTAATAATTGCTTCCCTGATTGCTTCGGGTTTTTTCTTGCTGATATTTTTAATTTCCAGGGGGAAGTGGATGGGTTTTGGCGACGTAAAATTAGCTGTTATAATGGGACTTGTTTTGGGTTTGCCCAATGTTTTAACAGCCCTGTTTTTAGCATTCTTTTTTGGTGCTATAATAGGAGTAATACTGATGGTTTTTGAAAGAAAAAGCTTGAAAAGCGAAATACCTTTTGGCCCGTTTTTGATTATGGGAACATTTATAGCGATGCTTTTCGGAAGCCAGATAATTCAATGGTATTTAAATTTTTTCCAAATTTGAAAAATTCAGAAACAGGCATTACGCTTATAGAAGTTATTGTTACGGTTGCGATAGTCGCGCTGTTTTCTGTAATTTTGATTTCCGATTATCCTAAAATCCAAAAGCAATTCGCGCTTTCAAGAACCGCCTACCGCTTGGCGCAAAATTTTAGAAGAGCTGAAGATTTGGGTTTGTCCGGGTCTGGCACGCAAACAGTTGATGCGAAAGGCGAACAAACTGCGGCTACGGGGTTTGGCATTTACGTTGACCTTGCCCACCCTAAACAATATATTATATACGCAGACATACCCGACGGCAATTCGGCCCACTGGCAAAAATACAGTGGCAGCCAAGATTACGAAAATAACCTTTGTTTAAAACAAGATAGTCCCCAATCAGATTGCATCGTGGAAATAATTGACGTACTCAAAGAAAATCCTAATTTATATATAGAAGGGCTGGAGAATATCACCGGCGGTTCTGTGAGCATAAACTTTACACCTCCACGCCCGGCTATAGATATTTCCGACACGACTAGTTCTGTTGTTGGGATTATCTTGGGATTATCTGACGATGAATCTACTAAAACAGTTCGGATAAATACATCCGGGCTTATAGAGGTAAAATAATATGAAAAATGGTTTTACAATTATAGAATTAATTATTTCCATTTTTGTTTTGTCTGTCGGGATTGTCGGAGTTTTTAGCGCCTTTTCAATAGTGGTTATTTTAACTTCAAATGCCGCCGATAATCTTACAGCAACATATTTAACGCAGGAGGGAATGGAAATAGTAAGAAATATAAGAGACAGTAATTGGATAAATATGGATATTCATCCCGGGCTTAATTCCTGGCTTAGCGGGCTTAATTTGGCAGAATGCGTTACTACGGGTTGCAAAGCGGATTATAAAACGACAGCGATAACGATGTCTCCTTTTACACCCGGAGATTATTTATATCAAAATTCAAACGGTTTTTATGTTTACGACCAACAAAATAATTCAAAGAAGACAAAGTTCCAAAGAAAAATTACAATTGTCCCGCTTGCTGATGTAGACGGGAATACAGACCATATTGTAATGGTTAAGATAGAAGTTTCCTGGGATCAAAAAGCGACAATTCTTGATTCGCCAGGTTTTTCGGCTGGCACATGCGTGCCGGGAAAAAATTGCATAGCAGCTGAAGAAACATTATATGACTGGTATTAATAAAAAAAATAAAGGGTTTACTTTGATAGAACTGGTTGTGGTTACTGCCATATTTTTGTTTATTATTGGAGCTGCCATTTCTATTTTTATTTCTATTTTTCAAAATCAGAAAAAAGTTTTAGCTGAGCAGGAGCTTCTAAATCAAATCAGTTATGTGGAAGAATATATGTCAAAGGCATTAAGAATGGCAAAAGCGGCATCAACCGACTCTGACGCAGCTTGCTTGCCCAAAGGATATATTTATATGCTTAAGCATTGCGAAACTGGAGTTTGTAGGGGAATCAAATTTTTGAATCAATCTGGCGCTTCTTCTGATGATGATCCTATCTGCCAGGAATTTTTTGTAGACAATACCGACGCCCAGCATCCTGTTTTAAAGGAGGTAAGGAATAATGGTTCGCCGGTTGCGCTTACTTCAACCAATACGCAAATTGATCTCACAAACCCGGTCAGGTTTGCAATAAATGGAACCGATGGGTCGGTGAGCGGAATGGGGTGCAGTGATCCGAACCAGTGCGGAATTATGCAGTGCGGAAATTTGGCGGACCAATGCCTCCAGCCGAGAGTGACAGTGCTTTTAAATGTTAAAATTGCGGGCGACAGTGAAAATCCGGTAAGAACCATTCAAACAACAGTTTCAAGAAGAACATTAAACGTGAGATAGTTTTTTAATGCTGAATTATTTTAAAATTATAAATCCGGAAAGGGGAGTTTCGCTAATTATCACTTTTTTTATCATGCTGATTATTTTGGCTGTTGTTTTGTTTGTAAGCATAATTTTATACAGCGAAATTAAAATCATAAGGAACATTGGAGACGCCATGGTAAGTTTTTTTGCAGCTGACAGCGGAATTGAAAAGGTGCTTTATTACGACAGGAAGGTGGTGCCGGTTTTAATTGGTAGCGACCCTGAAGTAAACGTGGCCAGAGGTTTGTGCACCATGTATGCTTCTGAAGGCGTAAACTCCAAGACCTGCGATACCGGAGAAAGCGGCAGTGTCTTTTGTACTCCTAATGATGGCTTCGCCGAACCGCAAGTATATCCTGTTGGCTCGACCAATAATCACGGATGTGATTTAGACAAGTGCAATAACTGCAAAGTTTCTTTTACGACTTATTTTGATGATAGCAACAAATATTATTATTCCACATCGGCGGAGGTTTATCCTTCAGGCGATGGCAAGTCCTCTAATTTTCAAATACAATCTTTGGGGGCCTTTGGCGGAGCTGAAAGGCAAATTGAAATTATTATTTCTTTGCCTAAAGCCGGGGAAGCTATTACAATAAAAGAAACGTGCGTTAATCCAAAATCTACCGAAGAGGGGACGTCGCTTAATATTGCGGCCCAAGTGGTGGCGCTATCGGGCACAGTGGGCAATGTTTGGGCTATAGTCCACGATGCTCCCTCGGGCGGAACCTTTTACGGATTAGATGGTATGGAAGTCGCCAGTGACAGCGCCGAGAGATTTTTACCGCTTTCGCCGGATTTAAATATCGATCCCGGTAATCCAAATTGCACTTCTCTTGCAGATTGCGATTGGTCGCTGGACTGGAGCACAAGCAACGTAGGGGTTTATTATGTGGACATAAAAGCCATTGATGCGTCGTGCGTAGAAGGAGATACATCGTGCACGCCTAATGTAAAAACGTGCCATAGCGTTTCTGAATATGGCATCTGCGGCGAGCCGGAGTATTGCGAATAATATGAAAAAATATTTATCAATTTTATCAGCAACCATATTTTTTCTGGCTATCGTTTCCGGGCCGAGGTTTTTCGCATCCGCGGAAGGCCAGCCCACTTTTGAGTTTTATGATTCAGTTTGCGGTACCGGTAAAAATTGTACACCCTATCCATTAGTTGAGAATCCCCAAGTTTATCCGGGGTCGGGCAATGTTGTTGTTATAACGGCCCACGTAAGCGATAAGTCCGATATCAAATTAGGCAGTGTCCTATTAAGCATTGAATACCCCAAAGATTCCGGGCAATACGTGGAGTTGACGAATGGAAACGTAATGCACGACGACGGCCAAGTGCCGGACTTAACGGCAGGAGATGGAATTTATAGTATAGCGGTTGTTGTTGACGGATCGTGGACCTCGGATGTAGATTATTGGATAAATATTTCTGCAACAGATAAACTGGGGAATAAGAGCGACGGTGACTGCAAAGTAGATAATGATTGTTTTGTTAGTATCGGGCAAACTTGTAGTGCCGATAAAAAATGCGTAGATAGCTCCGGCAAGTTAGTTTATCATGACATAAAAAGCTTTGTCGTAAATAATATTCCGACTGGTAATAATACCGTGGTGACATCTGGAGTTTATTCCGTGGATACGGTCGGAAAAACAATTACGGTTCATTATGATCCCGTCAATCCTTCGGGCCCCGCGAAGCTAACTTTTTTAGATAACGATCATTTAGTAAAGGGCGATGACCGTCAAACTTGGGATGACAGTGCGATAACAAACCCGGTGGCAACCGGAAACACTTTAGTGGTTACCGCTGTGGACGGGACGACAGCTACATATGCGATTACAATAGTTGCAGCAGGGACTGCGACAGATATCAGTTCTTTTACTTTTGAAATTATAGGAGAGTCAGTCTCAATTAATTTAAATATGGGTACAGTTATAGTGACTCTTCCTATGAACACGGTTGTGACAAACTTGAGTCCAACAATTACGGTTTCCGACGGAGCAATATTATCTTGTTTTAGCTCTCAGTGTTCCGATTTTTCTAATTCATCTGACCCCGTTAAGTATTTAGTAATAGCGCAAGATGGAACTAGCAGTAAACAATACACGGTGACAGTAATTGTTCCTCAACCACCTCCTGCCCAGTCTAATTGGAATCCTGCATCCGGCTTTGTTTCCGCGGCTATTTCTTCGATTTCATTTAATCTTGATAAAAACGGCAACTGCCGGCTTTCATTATCGAATGGCAGTTATAGCTCGATGTCCAACCATGCTTCTTGCACCGCGGGAGTCGCAACGGTTGTTTCCTGTGATGTTCCTGATTTAGGGACCGATGGACCCAAAACGGTTTATATCGCCTGTATGGATGAATCTCTAAATGAAGACACTAGCGGAACGGTTTTGAGTTACGCAATAGATACGACCAATCCGTTAGTTGCAATAGCTTTGCCCGTAGATGGCGCAACCTCTAATAACACGTCGGTTATCTTTAGCGCTTCAGCGACAGACGCTCATTTGGGTTCTTTAATTCCAAATTTTGATAATTCGCTGGTAAGCTGGTGGAAAGGAGAAGACAATGCGACTGATTACATGACTAGCCATAACAATGGAATATGGTATGGCGGAACTCCCACATACGCAACCGGAAAATTTGGTCAAGCATTTAGTTTTACTAATGGGCGTTATATTAACGTTGCTAATAACACGAATTTAAACGTTCAAAAATTTACGGTTGGAGCCTGGTTCAAGGTTGTTCTAGACGGCAATGACCATGAAATAATCGAAAAAAGAGGAACCACTTCCAATTATAATGATTATTACACTAATTTTTTAATCAATATTCACGACAGCAAATTATATGGTAGTTTCGGAATAGGAGGGGTGGGTGGTATTAACCACTCCGGGCAGTTATATTCTGACAATAATGTTGCCAGCGGCACTTGGACTCATGTGGCTTTGAGGTGGGATGGCACAAAGTTGTCGATGTATGTAAATGGAGTAAAACAAATTACAGAATTGTCTCCTTCGGGACAACCTTACTCTTCTACAGACCAAATAATCCACATGGGGATTAACTGCAATAGCGTGAATGGATGCAGTGGTGGCGGCACCAAATTTTTTAACGGTTCAGTCGACGACGTAATGATTTTTAATAGGGCGCTCAGCCAAGACGAGATTACGGCTTTATATAACGCGACCGACATAAACCATAGTTCTATATTGAGCGAAGGTAATCATATTTATACTGCTTATGCCGAAGACACAGTGGGAAGCGTTGGTTTTTCTACGAGTTCATTTATCATTGATACCACCGCGCCGATTATCACAATAGTTAATCCAAACACAAGTCCTGCCCAGAGCAAAATAATTACCGCCTCGAAAAATGACAGCACCGCCACGTTAACCATGAGTAACACAACAGGGTCGGTTTGTGACGGAACATTATCTT
>CAISIO010000015.1 GCA_903885445.1 Candidatus Staskawiczbacteria bacterium | reverse complement strand
GCAAGGGGTATTCGCCTTCTTTGCGGCCCTGCCCACCTTGCGTTGCCGTTTCCGTTCGTCTGGTCGCTGTTATTTTTTGCTCTTACTTTTTGGTCAATTACAGACGAAGCGGTAACCGATGTCCCGCTAACCGTTCCCTGAACTATCACGTTGTCTCCAACGGTAATATTAGAAATTGTCGGATTTGCCACGCCGTTTATAACAATTTTGGCGCTTGTCACATCAATTGTGTATGTAACATTTTTATTTGTGATTGTAATTGTGTTCCCATTTATTGTGGTTACAGCTCCCGCCACAACAGGTTGGCCATTGCCCTCAATTGTAGGCTGCTGCTGAGGAACTCCGTCGCGAATTGTTTTTGCAACAACATTTGTGCCAGTAACCGTTCCCTGAACCATAACCGTATCACCCACTGCAATGTTTGAGACTAGCGAATTTGCGCCGTTTTTAGTCACCGTGGCGTTTGAAGCATCAACAGTATAAGTTGCTGCCGCAGGTCCATTGGGTCTTGCCTTTGTGGTTACGGTAAGACTTGTGCCACTCACTGACGCAACCGTACCGTTAACTCCCATCCCGGCACGAAGCCCTGTTGTTGCTACGCCGTCACGTATATTTGTGGCAGTAACGTTTGTACCGCTGACTGCTCCTTGAACAACAACCGTGTCTCCCACGGCAACACTTGCCACCGTGCTTGTCGCATTATTTTTTGTGACAGTTGCTTTTGTCGCATCAACTGTATACGTTGCAGCTGCAGTTGTACCGTTAAATCCTTGTCTACCAGAAACCGTTATTGTATCTCCGCTTACTGAAGAAACCGTACCCATTACCGCCGGCTTTTGTCCGCCGCGAGCCATTCCTCCAAAACGTCCGCCTCCTTGCCCTTGCGGATTACTTTGAGCAAAAACGGGAGCCACTAAAACAAAACTCCCTATCGCCGCTGCTGCTATTACTAACGAAATAATTTTTTTCGTATTCATATAATTTTTTATTATTTAATTATTTTTACTCTACGCTCTTTAATACGTTATTAAATTTTAAAAAGTTTCACAAAAACTACTGTGCCGGAGTTAAATTAATTATAATATTTGTAATTGGTTGTGTTGGAGAAGTTGTTGACGATGAATAAAGTGGATATGCAAGCACCCTTACGCTAGTTGTTCCAGCCGGTGCGTATGTTTTGGCAGACCAATTTTCAAATGGAAGATTATCATCTCGTAAATCAGGACCTACGCCACCGGAAAACCATTCAGTGCCACGATTTTGATTGAAGGCAGATTGATAAATTGTTGCTTCATCAAACGGACCTGCATAATTAGAATTAAATAAAACAATGTTTATATCATCGTTATATAGCGATCCATTAGTTGCCGTTCCTTTAAGAATAACATCTGAATTCCCCGTTGCACCAGAAATTGATGAAATTGTGCCGCTATCTATTGTAATTGAAGGCATGGCACTTGAATGAGCCACATTAATGTTGGCCGAACAATCTGCAACCCCTCCAAGACCAGAAACTTTAAAATCTATTGCCTGATTTCCTTCAATATTCGCCACGGTGGAAGCGCTGCCATTGGTTGGTGGATTGCCATCAGGTGGAACAATGTTTTTTCTTGTCCCTCCGGTTTCAAGCGGTTGATTCCAAAAAGCCCCGGTGGCATTTTGAGACTGCCAGGTTAAATTTATAACATCTCCCAGTTTGTAGGTTTTCTTATCGGTTTGAATACTGCATGTTGGAGCTAGGACTTGAACCATATTTGGATTAAATTTAAAAGTGGAAACAAGAATATCTGGTATACCCGAAAGAGCTTCGGCCGATTTATTACTTG
>CAISIO010000014.1 GCA_903885445.1 Candidatus Staskawiczbacteria bacterium | reverse complement strand
TAAATTTATATTTTTATTATACCACTTTTTATTTTTAACGCATAAAAGTCAAATAAACTACGTTGATTAATATTACCATATACTAAACAACCTTGTCAAGTGTTTAGAAAAATTACAAAAAAAGTGGGGCCCTACCACAAGTAGGGCCCCATTGCATCCAACAGAACAGGATCGCTAAGCGCGACGGCGAATTAACGCCAACGCGCCAATTGCCAATAGACTGAGCGTTGCCGGTTCGGGAGTCGGTATTCCTCCATTGGCACGACTGGCGCCGAAGTTATCGCTCAGAATCGCAAGGTCAGCCCGGTCTACGACGGTATCGCCATTGAAATCGCAATCCGACCAACTAGCACCCGTCATGCCGAAGTGTTCCTTCAGAGTGAGGTAGTCGGACACGCCGACGACACCGTCGAGATCGGCGTCACCCGGAAGCGCCGTAAGCATGTATGTCCTGAAAGCCGCGTCGGCATCCGGCTTTGCCACGCCACCTATGGTTACGGGCACCCAGCCATTCCCTCGGTTTTCAAGCAAGCTACCTCTGGGATATGGGTTTCCCGTGAGTGCCACATTCCACAGGTCGTCAGGATCACCGACTACAGTGTCGGTAACCACGAGCTTGATTCCGTAAACAGTCCCCGCCGTCAGGAATGGAGCAGTGGACGAGGTGTTCACGTCGAACCAGCCCTTCGCCAGATTGGCGAAGTAGCCGGTCCAAAGAGGACTTCCAGCGTTCGGAACCCCGTTTGTGGTCCCGACGACGCTGATGGTCGCCGGATACAGTTCGTCCGCAGCGGCACTGAACCAAAGGGAAACCTTCTCGAGATTCCCCGACGACCCAGCGGTAAAGGTTTGGCACAGGAGTCGGGTCGCAGAGACCCGGACGCCGGTGTCTTGTGTCACCTGCGACTGGTCAATCGCATCGGCGAAAGCCGAGGATCCTGCCAGCGCAAGCACCAACGCCACAACCGAGACAATCAAACAACTTCGCATTGTGAGGCTCCTTTCGAGGTTCCGAGAGACTCTCTCGGGTTCGACACGCACAAAACGCTACGTCAGACATAGGCAAACGTTGCCCATGTAAAATGTGAACGAACCAGTTGAATCTTAATTATACGCTTATTATTATCTTTGTCAACCGTCGCATAAAACTACAACAAAAAACCGGACAGTGTCCGGATTTTTAGAAATGGGTTATTTCAGGCCTAATTTTATTTTGGCCTTGCTGACAATCTCGGCAATGGGCAAGTCCGACTTAATCCAATAATCAAACTCTCCTGATTCTTCAATGGCTTTTGTATAATCAACTTCTTTTATATTTGTTAAAAAAACAATCACAACATCTTTATTGGTTTCTCTTATTTTTTTTGCCATTTCAATGCCGTCCATTTTCGGCATCAAAACATCGGAAATAATCATATCCGGCTTTTCTTTTTCCGCCATGCTAATCCCCTCTTCTCCGCTTCCGGCAGTGGCAACAAAAAATCCTTCGCTGATAAATTTTATTTTCAGTATAGAACAAAAATCCTCGTCATCTTCAACTATTAATATTTTTTTATCAATTTTTTCCATGTTTTTAGCTTATCGGCAGTTCAATATAAAAGCTTGAACCTTTCCCTTCGCCCTCAGATTCCGCCCGGACACTTCCATTATGCGCCTTAATTATTTCACTGGCAAGATACAGCCCAATCCCGCGCCCAGTTGCATTGGTTTTTTTCGCATCGTCCCCCCTTTCAAATGTGCTATTAAAAAGTTTCTGCAATCTTTCTTTAGACATTCCAATACCGGTATCAGACGAAATAATTCTTAAAACTTTCCCGTTTTCAATTTTTATTTCAACCCCGCCCTTTTGGGTATATTTTATCGCATTGTCAAAAATGTTAAACAACGCCACCCGTAATTTTTCCAAATCGGCTTTTATCAAAGGAATATATTCCGGTTTTTCAAATTTCAAATAAATACCCTTTTGCTCTGCCTGAAACTTTAATTCGCTGGCAATTTGTTCAATCAATGCTGAAACATCAACTCCGGGCTTTAAATTAATCACGCCTTTGCCCAACTGAAATTGCGTTATATCCAAAAATTCATTAACCATTTTTATGAGGCCCGATGAGGAAAGCTTGAATCTTTTTATGACCTCTATAGTTTTTTTGTTTTGCTTGCCATAAGTACCGTCCAGCAATAATTCTGAATATCCCACCATGGAGGTAAGCGGAGTTTTCAAATGATGCTGAATTGCCATTAAAAATTGGTTTTTGGTTTTATCAATTTTTTCCAACTCAAAGTTCGCTTTTTTTTCAACTTCATATGCCCTCTCAATATCCTCAGCCATTTTCTCTATTTTTTCCCTTTGTTTAACTTCTTTTAAAACGCCCCTGATTAAAAGCGCGCCAAATAACAATACAGCAGCGAATACGCCTATGTTAAGCGCCAAATCTTGCATGCCGGTTGACAAAAATATTTTAATAGAAAGCACGGCCCATAGGGCAAAAGTAAATAATTCCGTTGCTATTACTTTTATGTCAAACAAATGATGCCTGAGCGCCGCATAGCTTATAAAAATTACATATAAAATAATAAAATAATTCCCGAAAGGATAAATGTTAAATATCTGCGGGAAGAAATCCGTAAGGCCTCCGCCAAAACCTAAAATCTGAGCCATCAGTACATATATAAGTTGCTGTTTAAGACCCTTGTCCGCGGTAAGATAATATTCCCTGATAACGACAATTGTTGCGATTGCCACGATAAGAGCGAAATACAAAGGAAAAGAAAGATATAATTTTCCGGGATCAATCCAATAATTAATGCCGAACTTGGGGGAAATTCCCGTCTTAAAAAAATTAGTGAAGTTCAATATTATCAGCGAAGAGCCGGCGGCTAACGAAAATATCTGCAGTCCCAACCATTTCCTTTCTTTTTTTAATAAATGCAGCAAAAAATTTAAATACACAACCGGAACACAAATGCCGCCGATGTCTAGAATGTACTGCCAAAACCAGGCGATGTTTTTGGTAGTGGAAAAAACAACCCCAAACAGTCCAAGGCTCCAAACGCTAATGACAATAGAAGTAAGCAACCACGAAAAATTGAGCCGGTTTTTTTCACCGTTGAAAAAAACAAATAAACCTAAAAACAAACTGACGGCGGCGGTCAATAAAGCGGAAACTTGGAAAAGGGTTAAGGTAATCATTTTTTAAATATTAGAATTGGCCAACTTCTTTTTTTCGCCTCCGTCATCAGGAATCTGTCCGGGTTAACCGCGAAGGGGCTTGAAACCCTCGAAAGCAGGTCCAAGTCGGAGATATGGTCTGCATACGCTAAGCTGTTTTCAAAATTAAGATTATTATTTTTAACAAACTCTTGCGCAAGAATTACCTTATTCCTTCCATAAGCAATATCCCCCGAGATTTCCCCCGTAAACCTGCCATCAGCAATTTCCAGCCTTGTGCCAATAAAATTGGCAACTCCCACATAATTTGCAACCGCTTGGACAAGTATGTCAGCAGCATTCGAAATAATAACCAATCCCCTGCCCTGCGATTTATGTTTGTTAATTATATCAATTATTTCCGGAAAGATAAATTTATGCAGCTCTTCACTAAAAAATTTATCAACAATATCTTTTATGTCCTCCGCTTTCCTGTCCCGCAAAAAAGAAAACGCGAAAACCATTATCTTCCTCGGATTTTTTGCCAATCCCATTTTATAAAATAAAAACCAAATATATATTTTTAAATAATAATATACGCCGACAAATTTTTTCCTGAGTATATAGTTTAAAAAAATCAGGTGGCTTTGCCCTTTTACTATAACCCCATCCATATCTAAAATTACCAATCCGTTCATCTTTATGAAATTAAAAGTTTTTCTATATTTCCCATTATCTTATCCGTTACTTCGCGCAAAACGGCGTCATCGTTTTCCTTGTTGTAATATTCCTCAAAAAATATCTGCCTGCCAATTTTGATTTCTATATTTTTCCTGAATTTCGGCCATTTGTCGTGGCGTGACATAATTTCGTAGGCCCCCTTTATCGCCACCGGTACAACCGGAACTTTCGCGCCCAAAGAAAATTTGGCAACGCCGGTAAACGCCTTGCCAATTTTTCCGTCAGGAGACCGCGTGCCTTCGGGAAAAATTCCTAAAACCCTGCCCGCGTGCAAAACCGCAAAAACTTTTTGGTAAACTTCTTTTTTGTCCGGACTGTTTCTATCAACCCTGATTTGTCCGGTGCCTACAACCAAAGGGCGCCAAAACCAGCTTTTATAAAATTTCTCAGCAGCTAAAAAATAAACTCTTTCTGGTAGGGCGGCGATAAGCGAGATAAAATCGAGATAACTGGAATGATTGGCGGCTATAATAAATGCGCCGGCCCGGGGCAGGTTTTCAAGACCCTCAATTTTTTTTATCCATATCAAGCCAATAATCCAGCCAAAAACTTTTTTTATAATCCAATACATATGATTTATTTATGAATATATCGATTCTATAATCTTGTCATTACGGGTTTCGATAACGTGCCGGCGGAGCTTCAAGGTGGCTGTAAGCTCGCCCTGCTCTTGCGAAAATTCTTGCGACAGCAATCTAAATTTTTTTATTTTTTCGAAATCGTTTAGGCCGGAATTTATTTTTTCATCAATTCTTTTTTGTATAATTTCCAGGACAGACTGGCTATTTATTAACTTATCATGCCCCTGAAGAAAAAGATTATTCTGTTTAAAATATATTTCAATTTCCTGCCAATCGGGCACAATTAAGGCGGAGATAAATTTCCTGTTGTTGCCGATGATTATAGACTGAGAGATGAAACGGTCGTTGTTAAGCAAGCTTTCAATGGGCTCGGGCCAGACATTCTTCCCCCCGGAAGTGACAATCATTTCTTTTGACCTGCCAATAACTGTCAAAAATCCCTTTTTATCGATAAACCCAAGGTCCCCGGTACAAAACCATCCGTCTTTGTCAAAACAACCAACCGGCTCGCGCTTGAAATATCCTTTAAAAACCCCGGGGCCTTTCACTAAAATTTCTTTATTTTCGGCAATCTTAACTATTGTTCCTGGGATTATTTTCCCAACCGTTCCGAATTTAAAGTCACTTTCTTGGTTGGCGGAAATCACCGGCGAGGTTTCGGTCAGCCCGTACCCCTCTAAAATTGTAATTCCAATTTTCGAAAAAAACTTGCCGATACTTTCATCTAAAGAAGCGCCGCCGGAAATTGTAAGGCGCAGCCTACCGCCCATTTGCCGCCTTATCTTTTTAAAAACCGCCGAATCCGCTATTTTATATCGTAAGGTGTTTTTCTTTTGGCGCAACGCCCATTTAAAAATTATCCTTTGCAATTTACCGGAACTGTTTACCTTGTCCCAAATGGCGTCGTGAAACTTTTCAAAAATGCGAGGAACGGAAATCATTATCGTGGGTCTAGCCTCCTTCAAATCTGCCGGAAGATGTTTCGCGCTTTCCGCATATGCGATTGTCGCTCCGAAGCAAATTGGCATATAATAACCGGCCATTCTTTCTAAAACATGAGACAGGGGTAAAAAAGATAAAAAAATATCGCTTTCTTTCACCGGAATAACTTTATTCACCGCCTCTACGTTGCTTAAAAAATTTCTGTGCGTAAGCATTACGCCCTTCGGTTCTCCGGTTGTACCGGAAGTGTATATGACCGAACAACAATCTTCCGGATTCAAAAAAGTCTTTTCAAATTTACAATTTATATTTTTAGAAAATATTTCTCCCCAACTGACGGCTTTGTTTTTTAAAATATCTTTTTGCTCTGCCGTTAAAGTTTCCAAACAAATCACTTTTTTTATTTTTTCAAACGTTTCGCTGTTTAATAAAAACCTGTTTAGAAGCCCGCTGGTTGAAACAATTACAATCCCCGCTTCTGAATGTTTTAAAATATCACAAACCGCTTTATCGTTTAGGGTCGTGTGCAACGGCACGACGACTGCTCCTGCCACCATAATTGATAAATCGGAAATCACCCACTCCGGCCTGTTTTCTGATAAAATGGCGATCCTATCGCCTTTGCTTATTCCAAAATCAGAAAACCATCCGCTGAAAATTTCCACTTTTTCTGAAAGCTCTTTATAAGTGATTGCAGTATAAACTCCCTCTTTTTTATACAAAAGCGCCGCTTTATCAGGGTATTTTTTTACGGCTTCGAAAAAAACTTCGGGAATTGTCTCGAGCATAAATTATGAAAACTCTTTAATAAAATCGTATGCTTTTTTAAAAAGTATTTCCAAATTTTCTTCGCTCACGGCGGAGTGCTTGTTGCTTTCAAACCAAAAAATATCTTTTTTGGGCGAACATACATTTTTGTAAATGCATTTTACGCTTTTAGGATGTATAATCGGGTCAACACTGGCTGATGCTATTAAAATAGGAATCCTTATTTTATTTAAATTGGGGATTGTTTCCTGCTCTAAAAAATCCAGAAATTCCTTCAAATTTTTAATGGGAATTACAGGATAAGTTATCTCGCCGTTCATATCAGTACAATCTGCTTTATATATGCTTTTCGGTTTTTTATAATATTTTAAAAACCTGCCGTAAGTGTAATATCGTAATTTAATTAACCATTGATATCTTAAGTATAACGGAGCGCCCAAGGTAATAATCCCCGACGGCTCGTTATCTAATTCTTTTATCAGCCATAGGCCAAGATTAGAACCAAAGGAATTGCCGATTATAAAAATTTTTTTTGATATTTTTTTCAATTCTAAATATGCCTCCATCACCGAGCGCGTCCAATCTTTGGGCGAAGACTTTATAAAATCTTCCGGGGAAGTTCCGTGCCCGGCTACTAATGGAGCGGACACATTAAAACCCTTTTCCGACATATAGTTAGACAATTCCTTAAATTGTCTTGGAGTGCTAGAAAACCCGTGGAGCATTAGAACTCCAGTATCGGAACCCTTGTCAATAAAAATTTTTTGCCGACCTTGCATTCGGTAATTATACCACCGCCAGGAGAAAACATAAATCACGGATCAATAAGCCTCAACCAAAAACCCAAGCGCAACTTGGGTTTAAAAACTGGTAAGCGTTTAAAAACTTTTATTTTAAGTTTAATTTTTCTTTGACCCTGCCGATGATTTCATCGACGCTCAACTCTGATTTGATAATATATCCTGTCGCGGTTTCAAGAGCGCCGCTGATATGCTTCATATCGCTCATATTTGTTAGAAAAATTATCGGTAGGTTTTCACCAGCTTCCTTCAATTTTTTAGACATAGTTATTCCATCCATCCTGGGCATCTCAATATCTAAAAGTATAAGGTCTGGTTTCTCTTCTTTTACAGCTGCTAAACCCTTTTCGCCATCGTCGGCGGTAGCTACGTCAAAACCCGCCTGCATAAGATTTTGCTCTAAAACCCAGCGATAATTTTTTGAATCCTCTACAATTAAAATTTTTTTTCCGATTTTTTCCATATTTTAGAGTTATAAATTTATAAATTTAACGGTATTGTGAAATAGAATGTTGCGCCCTGTCCCTCAACTGATTCTGCCCCCACTAAACCACCATGCGAATCAATAATGCTTTTAGTTATAGCCAGGCCCAGGCCAGTTCCGCCTTTTTGCGCGAAAACGCTTTTAACTTGGAAAAATTTATTGAAAAGCTTGTTTATCTGGTCTTCAGCTATGCCCTCTCCGCTGTTGGTAACCGCAACAAACAATGAATCAGGAATATCCGCGATATCGTTTTTAATAAACCAATCTATTTTCGCGGTTTTTGCTTCCGCCAAAATACTTCCCCCTTTTTTGTGCAGTAAAGCCTGAATAACTACGCTTCCGTTTTCTTTGTTGAACTTCAAGGCGTTTGAAATAAGATTGTTCAAAACCTGGGAAATTGTGTGCGGATCAAAATTAACCTTGTCCGGCACATCTTGGCTGAAGTTGCTTTCCAGCTTCACTTTAGCATCTTTGGCGGATATGTCAAAAAATGAGACACGGCTGGCGATAATTTCTTTTATGCTCGAGAGCTGTTTGAAAAGCGTGAACTTTCCGGCTTCAATTTTGGCCATATCCAGAAGATTATTAACAAGCTCCAGCATTTCAGACGAACTGCCATATATCATCTGCAGGCACTCAGACTGTTTTGATTTTGCGACTTTTGACACCCTTATTAACTCTATCATTTTCTTAATTGAATCTAGGGGAGACCGCAATTCATGCACTATCATGGAAGTAAAATCATCCTTAATTTTTTCAACTTCTTTTTCCCGATTTATATCGCGGAACACAACAACGCATCCTTGCGTTTTCCAGCTATTTTTAACCGGAGAAACTATAATTTTGAAAAACCCGCCTTGAAGAGAAATTTCTTCTGAGAAAAAAATCTTATCCAGCCTTATGCTTTCTTCAATTTTATCTTTCAGATCAAAATATTTATCAAGCTCGCCCGTAAAATCGGATATTTCAAGATCTTTATCGGTTTTAAAACCAAAGGCTTTTTTTGCGGTTGGATTTACAACAAGAACTCTATAATCTATATCCGTCATCAAAACTCCATCTGCCATGCTGGAGACCATTGCGTTTAGTTTGCTTTTTTCAGATTCAACAACTCCCTGCAACCGAGTAACCGCCGCTGACGCCTGCTTTGCTATTTTATACAGGGTGGTCATTTCTTCTTCCTTGAAAAAGCCGGCTCTCGTATCGGCAACATTAAGCAATCCGGCAAGTTTTCCCGACACGACCAGCGGAATATTAAAAAACGAGCTAACCTGGCTTTCTATTTCGCCGCTAGAAACAGTTCCCCACAGCGTCTCCTCAACACTTTTATTTTTAAAATCCTCGCCTAAAAGAGCCGAGATAGAATCAATCATTTTTATTTTTACAGAGTCTACAAAATCGCGGGAGACCGGTTTTTCAAGCGAAACCCTAAAAACTATTTTTTCCGGACTCAATAGCATATACGACACGGTACTGTACTCCATTAACCTATGCAAAGATCCGGTAATTGTTTCAATGACGCTTTGCACATCCAGCGAGTAATCCATTTTATCGCCCAGTTCGTTTAATATCTCCATCTCATACATTTTATTCTTCTCGTCATCTGCTTTCTTGGTCGGTTGGCGCCGCATTTCCTTATTTATTTGTAAATTAAAAAACCAAACCGCTGCGAGAGCAATCAAGGAGAAAGCTACGGCTGCTAATAAAATCTCTATAATCATAAAACTATTTTTTTATTATACCACGAATAAAAAATGTAAAAAAAGAACCCGCGTATTACCCGGGCCTTTTTGTCTAAAAATAAATTATCCCTTTTTGCCTTCTTTATGCAAAGTAGTCTTTCTGCAGGTTGAACAAAACTTTTTCAGCTCAAGTTTTTTCTCGGCTGCTTTTTTTGATTTCTTTGTGAAATAGTTTGTTGTCTTGCATACGCTGCACTGTATTTTTATAAACGGTTTTTTAACTGCCATATAATCTTGTTTTACTTTTAATAATTACTACTAATAGTTTCTGAGCCGATGGCCAGAATTGGACTGGCGACCTTTCCCTTACCAAGGGAGTGCTCTACCACTGAGCTACATCGACAGAGTCCCGCTTGACGGGACGAAGTGTGGGCGCGGTAGGACTTGCACCTACGAAGGGGAAACCCCGACAGATTTACAGTCTGTTGCCTTTGCTGCTCAGCCACACGCCCTCGCATATATAGATATTTATAACACAAACTTTC
>CAISIO010000013.1 GCA_903885445.1 Candidatus Staskawiczbacteria bacterium | reverse complement strand
TATTTATATTTTTCAATTATACTAGAAAATCACTCAAAAAGAAATTTTACAAAAAAAAGACCCGGGATCTAAAATTAATCCTCGGGCATTAAACAAATCATTGCAAAACGACCAGGCGGTCTGCTATTAGGAAGCGTCTTCTGCGGTGGGCACACCGGATAGTGCTGACCCTCTCGGCTTTTTACCGCGCCGAAAGCCGATTGCCGCAGCAATGTCGCGGAAGGAAATTCCATAACCGTCTCCATTCAACTCGTCATATTCTTCACCCTCTTTTAAAAGAGCTTCGAATATTTGTCGGGAGATTTCCACATCTTGGGGATGTTCCCCAGTCATCTGTTTCCAGGCGATATTAACTGTAGTAATCGCATCATGATACTCACGCTTTATGCCCAGTCGATACTGCCGCCAGATCCTATTCGCCATCCAGCGATAATACCGGGTGGCCTTTGCGGAGCGAATTTGGTCTAGCCTTTTACGAACAGCTGACCATATCATAACCCCGCCAATAGTGCTGGCTATTGTCCCAAACGTCTCGTTTGACTCTTTCAGAACATGCGCAAAGATCGGCATGGACGTTGAAAAAAGGAAAGCCATTGAGCAAAAACCACCCATTAGTAATAGGTCTTTGCCTGCCCGGATGATCTCCCAAAAACGATCCCTCTGGTCAATCCTATCTCCCACCTCGTCCCGTCTTTTCTCCAAGTCCTCAAGCAAAGAGTCGCGCCGTTTCACCTTTGTGTTTATGCCCTTTTTGATCATAAGTGCAGAGGCCAATAACGCCGTGCAATATGTATACTCAGGGGTACCAACCGAATAAAGGTCCATGATAGCCCTGAAGTCATCTACGATCTTAACATCGTCAGCTCCCGGTCTTTCGGTATCGTGGACCTCGTGCAAAGATTTGCCCAGTGGCACTACAAACGCGGGCGTGAATAGGTTTGCATGTTTTTCTTTTTCACTTGAGATCATGTTGATCCCTCCATTGATATCAGACAAAACCAATTTCTATTTTTAAAAATTCAATGTACAAATTCGTCCTAAAGACGAAACCACAGTACCAACTGTAGTCTATGTATTATACATTTATTTTTATTTATGTCAATAACTGACCCTGACCAAAGAATCAAAACAAAAAACCGCCGGAAAGCGATTTTTAAATTATATTACAAATTTTCCGCATGCTCACGGATAACCCTCATGAATTGTTTGCCAAATTGTTCGAGCTTACGATCAGCCACGCCGTAAATTTCCAAAAAAGCTTCCGGAGTTTCTGGCATATCCTTAGCCATTTGGATAAGAGCCTTGTCTCCAAAAACAACATAAGGCGGCACGTGCAATCGTTGTGCTTCTTGTGTCCTTAATATTTTTAATTTTTCAAATAATTCTTTGTCGTAAACATCATTTTCAAAATCGGGTTGTTGCGACAATCTGGTTCTTACTCCATCCATAAAAGAAGACAAGCCGGAAACAACTTTAAGCGAAGGCTTTTCCACACATTTGTCGCAATTTCCGCAATTTTCTTTCTTATAATCCTCATTAAAATAGTTAAGCAAAAATTTGCGCCGGCAACCGTACAGATTTCCATAGTCTAACACTCGGCTAAGATTCTCCTGTGCTTTTTCCCGATCGTCATCATCTTTTATATTATTAATAAAATAATCCTGCTTAAATTTGTCGGCATATGAAAAAAATAAAACGCATCTGGCCGGCAGTCCATCTCTTCCGGCACGCCCAGTTTCCTGATAATATCCTTCAATAGATTTTGGCAAGCTATGATGAATAACGAGTCTCACATCGGGCTTGTCAATTCCCATACCAAAAGCAATGGTAGCAACAACAATATTGACCTGGTCTTTAATAAATTTTTCCTGATTTTCTTTTCTGGTTTTAGCATTTAAGCCGGCGTGATATGCAACCGCGCCAAAGCCGTGGCCGTTCAATTTATCAACCATTGTTTCGGTATCATTACGCGAGAAGCAATAAATAATCACACTGGAATCTTTATGCTCGCGAACAAGCCCAAGAATCGAAGCAAAAGAATCTTTTTTAGGCAATACTTCATAGCTCAAATTCGGTCGGTTAAAACTGGAAATAAACATTTTAGGGCTTTCTAAAGAAAGCTGTTTTACAATATCCTCCCGCACATCTTCGGTGGCGGTGGCTGTTAACGCAATAATCGGGATGCCGGGAAAATTTTGGCGCAACACCATTAAATTGCGATAGTCCGGCCTAAAATCATGCCCCCATTGTGAGATACAGTGTGCTTCATCTATAGCAATAACATTGATACAAAGTGTATGTAAAAAATCTTCAAATCCAGGGACGCTAAGTCTTTCGGGGGCTATATAAATAATTTTTAATTTCCCTGCTAGCGCGCGATCCATAACCTCAGCGATTTTTTTAGGAGTAAGACTGCTGTTAATAAAATCAGCCGCGATACCATTTGCAGTGAGCGAGTCCACCTGATCTTTCATTAATGAGATAAGAGGTGAGATAACAATTGCAACGCCCTCAAGAATTAAAGCCGG
>CAISIO010000012.1 GCA_903885445.1 Candidatus Staskawiczbacteria bacterium | reverse complement strand
TTGATTACAAACGGCTTGAAAATTTCCAAAGCTAATGTTTTTGGCAAACCGCATTGAGAAAACTTTAATTCTGGTCCTACGGCAATAACGGAACGGCCGGAATAATCAACACGTTTTCCAAGCAAGTTCTGCCTAAACCTTCCTTGTTTTCCAGCCAGCATTGCAGCCAAAGATTTCAACAATCTCTTTCCTCCTGTTGTGGCAGTTGTTGTAACCCCTTTTCTCATTTCGTTATCAATCAAAGCGTCAACAGCTTCCTGCAACATTCTTTTTTCATTCCTGACAATTACCGGCGGAGCTTTTATTTCCTGTAAATATTTTAACCTGTTGTTCCTGTTGATAACTCTCCTGTACAAGTCGTTCAAATCAGACGAAGCATATCTGCCTCCGTCCAATTGCACCATTGGCCTTAAATCTGGCGGCAAAACCGGCAAAACATCCATAAACATCCATTCGGGCCTTATGTTTGCCCTCAACATTCCCTGGAATAATTTTAATCTTCTTAAAACTTTCTTTTTCATTGCCGGCGGAGCAATTTTAGCTTCTTCGGCGATCTTTTCCGTCTCTTTCGCCAAATCAACTTTTTCAAATATTCCTTTTACAACTTCAGCTCCCGTACCGGCTTCAAAAACTTCTCCAAACTTCAAAGATAGAGAGTGGTAAGCAACCTCGTTTAAAATCCTCATTTCTTTTATTTCCAAAAGTTCTTCCTTGGCTTTTTCCCTTGCCTGTTTCAAATCGTTCTTAGCTGCCTCTGTTTTTTCTTTCTTAACTTTTGACTTATATTCGTCTTCGATTGCCTCCATAATCCTGTCACGGGCAGTGGCGTCAACTTTGGTGATTATATAAGAAGAAAAATAAATAACTTTTTCCAATTGCTGCGAGGATTTATCCAAAACCAAACCCATTCTTGAGGGGACTCCCCTTAAAAACCAAATATGCGAAACCGGAGTATATAATTTGATATGCCCCATTCTTTCCCTTCTGACAGAAGATTTTGTAACTTCCACTCCGCATCGGTCGCAAACGACTCCTTTGTATCTAATTCTTTTATATTTTCCGCATGCGCATTCATAATCTTTCTCCGGACCGAAAATTCTTTCATCAAAAAGCCCATCCTTTTCAGGCTTCTGTGTTCTATAGTTAATGGTTTCCGGTTTGATTACTTCGCCATGAGACCAGGACATAATATCCTCGGGCGAAGCAATTTTTATTCTTATTGATTCTAAGTCTAATACTCGCATGGGTTTTAGTTTAAAAGATTAGTAATTTTATTTTTTGTCGTCGCGGTTGTCGTGGCGATCTTCTCTGTAATCATCCCTATCAACTCTTGGCCTTTCTTTTACCTCGACCGACATACCGAGCGATTTTAACTCGGCAACGAGTAAATTAAACGAGGCGGGAATATTAGGATTCCTGATTGGCTCGCCCTTTAGGATTGATTCGTAGGCTGCAGCCCTTCCCTGAACGTCGTCAGATTTGATTGTCAGCATTTCCTGCAAAGTGTGGGCGACTCCATAGCCCTCCAAAGCCCAAACTTCCATTTCTCCAAATCTCTGGCCTCCAAACTGGGCTTTTCCTCCCAACGGCTGTTGAGTGATAAGCGAGTAAGGACCAATAGATCTGGCATGCACTTTGTCGTCAACCATGTGGATCAGTTTCATTATATACATGTATCCAACTGTAATTGGAGTTGGGAATGGCAAACCGGTTCTGCCGTCATAGACAGTAACTTGTCCCGATTCCGGCAATCC
>CAISIO010000011.1 GCA_903885445.1 Candidatus Staskawiczbacteria bacterium | reverse complement strand
ATCGCTGTTGGACCGGAATTACACTTTTCACAATGCGGTTTGCCAAAAACATTAGCTTTGGAAATTTTCAAACCGTTTGTGATCAAGAGAATTCTTGATAAAGAATTAGCTTATAACATTAGAGGAGCAGCCAGATTGGTTGAGGAAAAGACTCCGGAAGTTTGGGCAATATTGGAAGAAATTATCAAAGACAAATTGGTTTTGTTGAACAGAGCTCCAACTTTGCACAGGCTTGGCATCCAGGCTTTCAGGCCGCTTTTGACAGAAGGAGAAACAATCAAATTACATCCTTTGGTTTGCGAAGCTTTTAATGCTGATTTTGACGGCGACCAAATGGCTGTTTATTTGCCTTTGTCGGACGAAGCGCAAAAAGAAGCCAGGGAAATAATGCTTTCAACTTTGAACCTTTTGAGACCAGCAACCGGAATGCCGGTGATGGGTCCTTTCAGGGATATTTCTTTGGGATGTTTCTTTTTGAGCAAATTAAATCCTAATCAGGATGTTAAAGACCCGAAAAACATTAAAGTATATTCGAGTGCGTCGGAAGCCAAGATGGCTTTTGAATATGGATTTTTAAAGCAGGGCGACTTGATTAAGGTGCCTCATCCAAAACCTTTAAATGATAAAGAAAAATCTGAATTGCTGGAAACGACTGTAGGCAGATTAATTTTAAATGGTAGTTTGCCTGACGACTATCCTTACGTGAACAAAGTTATTGATAACAAAGGATTAAAAGGTTTAGTAAGGGAAGTTATTGAAAAATATCCCAATGAAGACGCGGTTGTTGTAATAGACAGCATAAAAACTTTGGGATTTGAATATTGCACACTGTCCGGCGTGAGCTGGGGAATGGATGACTTGCAGGTTCCAAAAGAAAAGCCGGAATTGATTGCCGCAGCTGAAAAAGAGGTAAAACAAATTGACAGCCATTTTGAAAAAGGACTTTTGTCTCCGGAAGAAAAAACCTCACAGAAGATTTTGATTTGGCAGGCTGTTAAGTCAAAAATTGAAGCATTGCTGAAAACCAGTTTGCCCGCCGATGGTCCGGTTATGACAATTATAGGTTCTGGAGCCAGGGCAACTTGGGCTCAGCCGGTTCAGATGGCTGGTATGAAAGGATTGGTGAACAATCCGTCTGGAGACATTATTGAATTGCCGGTGAAATCATCTTTCACAGAAGGATTTAATGTTTTGGAATATTTTATTTCAACTCACGGAGCGAGAAAAGGAACAGCTGACACAGCTTTGAGAACGTCTTCTGCCGGGTACCTGACCAGAAGGCTGGTTGATGTGGCCCATGATGTTATTGTCGCCGATGAAGACTGCGGAGATAAGACAGGATTGATTGTATACAAAAAAGATGCAGCAGCAATTGAGCAGAACTTTATTTTCAAAATAGTCGGCAGAACGGCAATGGAAACTGTTGAACACGGCAAATTGGTTTTTGCTAAAAAAGGGGAAATAATCAAATGGAAAGAGGCAAAAGCAATTGCCGAAGAGCCGGGGATTGAAAGAGTTGTTGTCGCTTCGCCCTTGACTTGCAGGGCTTCAACGGGAGTTTGCCAGAAATGTTATGGCTGGGATTTGGGAAGAAACAATTTGGTAAAACTTGGCGAGGCAGTTGGAATTGTAGCCGCTCAGGCAATTGGAGAACCGGGCACTCAGCTTACATTGAGAACTCACCATTTGGGAGGTATCGTTGGAGCCGGTGATATTACTCAGGGTTTGCCTAGAATTGAAGAAATTTTTGAATGCAGAGCTCCAAAAGGAGAAGCAATAATGTCTTTGACTGAAGGAAAGGTTATTGGTATTGATGAGGAAAATAAGATTGTTAAAATCCAGCCTACAGTAACGAAAGACGACGGCAAAAAATCCGCCAAAAAAGATGTAATGGAATATAAGATTCCAGGCAGAATTGCAATTATTGTTGAGAAAGGCCAGGACGTCAAAGAAAACCAGGCGCTATGCGAAGGAAGTTTGGATTTGAAAAAGCTCTACAAAACATCTGGCGTTGAAGCAACTCAAAGATATATTTTGCAGGAAGTCCAGAAGATTTATTCTTCGCAGGGAGTTGATATCAACGACAAACATATTGAAACAATCATCCAAAAGATGTTTTCAAGAGTGAGAATTAAAGACGAGGGAGATTCTGAATGGGTAAAGGGTGAAGTTGTTGAAAGAGTAATCTTTAACGAAGAGGTTGAAAGGCTAAAAGCGGACAAACAAACCCCGCCGGCCGGAATCCAGATATTGCTCGGAATTTCAGAAGTTGCCTTGAACTCGGAATCATTCCTGTCAGCAGCTTCCTTCCAGCAAACTTCAAGAGTTTTGATTAAGGCCTGTCTTGAAGGCAAAGAAGATAAGCTCCGCGGATTAAAAGAAAACGTCATCATTGGAAAACTCATTCCAGTCGGCACAGGATTTATTCCAAAGCCAAAAGAAGAAAAGTAATTTTTTCGCAAAATGCTCTCCAAAATAGGGGAGTATTTTGTTGGGTTAAATCATTGACAAGCTTGTGTATTTATGCTATAATTAATTAGTAGTAAAAATGTACTTTTACATTCAATAACTTACGATTTAGGTGTCACTTTTAAGCTTTTTAGAAGAGAGTTTAAAAGTGACACCTACGCAATTCTGTTCCGGATGTTCCGGTAATGGAAGGCGAAATGAAACGCAAAGGAATAGGGAGATCGGCAATGAAGACTGCAATGATGGTTCTGGCGGTGTTTGGTGGCCTTGTGGCCTCGGCTCAGGCGGATCTGTTCGTGTCGCTGGACGGCTCATCGCCGTCGGCGCAGGCGGTCTCGGGGTATCAGACCGTGACGGTCGGGAAGTATAAGTTTGTCGCCTCTGGCGACAATTACACCGTGACGGAGCTGCGCCTCGGAATCGGCAATCCCGACGCCGACGCGGTGGCGGGCGTGATCAACGATTTGGTTGTCAGGGACGGAAGTACGGTGCTGGCAATGGTGCCGTACGACGCCGTTACCAACATGTTCGAGGTGGCAGGCTTGAACTTCATGGTTCCGGCCAATACTTCGAAGACGTTGACCGTCCAGTTGGATCTGGCATGGCCATATACAAACGGCCACGGCATTGGATACGCCGGGACGACGCAACTCCCGACGATCAATACGACCGGGAAGGACGTAATGACGACCTTGAACTATCTGAAATACAGGGATAGCCAGGGTACCGCGAATAGCCAGACGCTTGCAATCGCCAGCAACCCGACCTTTGTTTACAGGTCGGTACCCACTTTCACGGTGGGGTCCATTCCTGCTGGGCAGGAAGGCAACTTGTACACGGGTGCGCAAACCACCTTGTACAAGTACGGTGTCTCTGCTGATCCGGCCGGCTCGGTCGCCATCAAACAGTTGAAGTTCCCGACGACCATAGCAGACGGCACCGGAAGTGGCGTGGAGAAGCTTGGTTCGTTCAGACTTTTCCGCGGTTCGGTGGACGTGACAGATTCGGTGACCATTCAGACCGAGTCTGGTGTTAGCCTGGAAACGGGTAACACCGTCGGTAGAGGCACGACCAATGTGGTTGTGACCTTCGACACAGAGGGAATCATCCCGGCCGGTATGACCTTCGGCTATTCGCTGAAGGCGACGCCGACCGGATTCTCCGAAAGTCTCACCGGTCATGACTGGGTCTCGACTTACCTCGCCGGCGATTCAATGTCGACGGCGGGTAATACCATGGACGCCCAGGATAAGTTCTTCCTGGACTCCACCGGCGACGGTTTTGTTCAGACGCTGAACGACAACGTCGCTAAGATGGGAACTGGCTTAGCCGCCAACCTCATCTGGTCTGATGAGTCAGCCCAGATCCACGACTATACGTGGAACGGCTCGTCGTCGGACTGGTTCAATGGCTACCTGCTTCAGGATTTGCCGCTGGACCGGATTACCGTGCCGGAGCCGGCGACGTTGATTCTGCTGACCGGCGGTCTGCTGAGCCTTCTCGCCAGTCGCCGGCGACAATCGTAAGTAAGCATCAGTTTACAGGTCACTTTTCTCGAGGAGGAGATTTGTGGCAGTGCCATGGCATACGCTATGGCACTGTTTTTTTGCTTGCATTTATCATTTGTTGTGCTAGATTCAGATAAAGGCATAAACAAGGAGAAAGCCATGTTCTACAGCGTTGTCTTGGCGGTTCGTTGCGGGTTGGATGAGGGAGGGTTCCGTCTTTGGAAGCAGTGGCTCGTTGTCAACGCTGGTTCAAGAGAGGAGGCTGCCAGAGACTTGCACCTGGAGATAGACGGATCAGATTTTTATGTGCCAGGCACGAAAACAAGAGTCTTCCTCGACGAAATGCCAGTGGCCACGTCTGACCAGCTGATTTCAATCGCAGGGCAGCTGGAGGCAGAAGTGGCAGAAGCATTGAGGCGTCATTCTGAATCTCTAGGCCCGCTCGGCATAAGGGCGGTTGATGCCGATGCACGAGGGCCCTCTTGAGCTAGGGGAGGGTCATTTTTTTTGTGCAAAAATTGGCTTGAATGAATAAGTGTGGGTGGTATAATGGAGTAATTTAGTGGAACTGAATTATTTTAAATTATGAGCAAAAGAGACAAAGAAGAAAAAAATAACGGTAAAAATAAAAGGAACGGGAAGGAAGACAAGCCTAAAGATACCATTTTAAGTAGTTGGACGAAAAGATGGATAAAGGCGATTTTATTATTTTTAGTTGCGGTGATTATTGTTTTGTCTTTCCCATACTTTAATAAGGCCGGTTACGCCGGGCAGATTTTTGCAAAGACCTGTGTATTTTTAATTGGAAAGGGTTTTTATATAATTCCTTTGTTTTTATTTATTGCCGGCTTAATATTTTTGAAAACAAAAAAGAAGGGGAAAAATTTGGCAATGGCTTTGGCGGTTTTAATTTCTCTTATTGGAGTTGCGGGGATTTTAGCAGTTAAAGACTTAACTTCGGGATTGGCTGGCAGCGCCACGGGAGGATTTATAGGGTTTTGGTTGGCAAAATTATTTGCCGGGCTTTTTGGAATTTTAGTTGCCAATATTATTTTCGGCGCAATTTTACTAATTGGTTTGTTTATATTCCTGCAATTTATTTGGTCTGAGTTGCCAAGGAAAGAAAAAGAAGAAAAGGAAGTAAAACAGCCGACTTTTGCAGTTCATGGCCAGGCAGATGAGAATGTAAAAATTAAGGGCCTGGAAAATGATAAAAAGGAAATTGAAAAACCAAGGCCTGTGGTGGCATCAAAACTTACTTTATTTAAAAAAGGCAATGAAGAAATTGAAAAAGCGGATATCAAAAAACCGGTGGTTAATAAAAGCGAATATGTTTTGCCTCCGTTAGATTTGCTAAATAAAAACGAGGCGGCTCCGACTTCCGGGAATATCAAAGAAAATTCGATGATAATCAAAAGCACGCTTGAGAATTTTGGCATTCCGGTGGAAATGGCGGAAGTTAATGTCGGCCCGACTGTTACCCAATATGCTTTTAAACCCGCCGAAGGCGTGAAGCTTTCAAAAATCACAACGTTGTCGAATAATTTAGCTTTAGCTTTGGCAGCCCATCCAATTAGAATAGAAGCCCCGATTCCGGGAAAATCTTTGGTTGGAATTGAGGTGCCAAACAAAGTAAGGTCAATTGTCACTTTAAGGAATTTAATAGCTCAGCCCGGTTATCAAAACGCCACAAGCCCGCTACTATTAGCTTTGGGAAGGAATGTCTCTGGCGCAGCAGTCTTTACAGATGTAACAGACGGTCCGCACTTATTGGTTGCCGGAGCCACAGGTACCGGAAAAACTATTTTCTTGAATACCTTGATTTTAAGCTTGTTATATAGATGCACTCCGGATACTTTGAGGATGATAATGGTTGACCCAAAACGAGTTGAGTTCCAGCATTATAATGATATCCCGCATTTATTGTGTCCGGTAATTTATGATGCCGCAAAAACAATAAACGCTTTGACTTGGCTCGCCCATGAAATGGAAAGAAGATTCGAAGTGTTCTCTGAAGTGCCGGCAAGAAACATCGGCTCGTATAATTCTAATAAATCTATAATTGCTTCTGGTTTGCAAATGCCATATATTGTTTTCGTGGTTGATGAATTGGCGGACTTAATGGCGGCAAAAGGAAGAGAAATAGAAGCTGGAATTGTGAGATTGGCGCAAATGGCCAGAGCGACCGGAATTCACTTAGTATTGGCAACCCAGAGGCCATCGGTGGAAGTTATTACAGGTTTAATCAAAGCTAACGTGCCAACCAGGATTACTTTCCAGGTTTCTTCGCAGATTGATTCAAGGACGGTTATAGATACCTCCGGAGCTGAAAAGTTGTTGAGCGCGGGAGATATGCTTTTTCTTTCTTCAAAGTCGTCCAAAATTACTAGAATCCAGGGCCCGTATATTTCTGAAAAAGAAGTGCAAAAAGTTTCCGCTTTTATTGGCGAGCAGGGAAAGAAAATACAAGATTCACAGTCCGCGCTTACCCAAAGTTTGGAAGAAAGTTTGGAACGTACTGATGCCGCCAAAGAAGAGGGGGGAGGAGCCGGCGAATTTTTTGGCGGAGCAGGAGAAGATCCTTTGTTTGAAGAGGTAAAAAAAATTGTTTTAGAAACCAAAAAAGCATCAGCTTCATTTCTACAAAGACGGCTAAGAATTGGATATTCAAGAGCCGCCAGATTAATTGATATGCTTGAAGAACAGGGAATTGTCGGCCCGGCTGATGGAGCCAAACCAAGAGAAGTTTTTGAGGGCGGAGGACGTTCACCAAACGACACCATTTCAAACATTCCCGCAACCAGTCCTGATGAATCTGAAATTCCTGCCGCCGAAGAGCCGGATGAAGACCCCAACTGGAAAAAAGTTTAACGCACATAATTATGATATTGATGAAAAAAGTTTCGACTCTGCTCGGGACAATAATTATTCTTATTGCCGTAGCCGTTTTTTTTGGCGGAGTTTTTGCCTATCAATACTTTATGGGAGGAAAGGCAGGCTATCAATCTGTAAATCAAAATAATGGCTGGCAAACATATAGGAATGATCAATACGGTTTTGAACTGAAAATACCGCCTCTTTGGATAGCCGAAGAGGTAAGCGATCCTGCTTTTGTTTATTATGTTAAATTTTCTGGTCCGGACGGAGCAGGAGAAGTTGATTTTTTTGATGTAGCAGTTTGGACCAGCACTGAGCCAGATCTTGGAAAAACAGTAAGAAATTTTTACTTAAAAGGCGTGGAAGTAAATACTAATTATTTCGAATTAAACGGCTACCCAGCGGCTAATATACACATGCTCTCTGATGTCGGCAATGGAAATACGATTATGATTAAAAATGGATTTGTTTATAGGTTGCCCGAGATTATTCCTACTACCCCAGCCATATTAAGGAATGCCGTTTTAACTTTTAAATTTACAAAGTAATAAAATAAATATATGGGAAAAGAAAATAAAAAAGATACAAAAAAAGACGAAGCAAAACAGGCTAAAGACGTGGACAATGTTGTAAATGAGATTAAAGAACGATTTGGAGAAGGGGCGATTATGACAATGAGGGAAATCCATGCGGTTAATGTGGATGTCATACCAACCGGTTCTATTGCCATGGATTTGGCTTTGGGAGTGGGCGGAATGCCCCGGGGCAGGATAATAGAGATATATGGAGCTGAATCGTCGGGTAAAACAACGCTATCTCTGCACGTCATAGCTGAAGCGCAGAAAAAGGGCGGTACGTGCGCTTTTGTTGACGCAGAGCACGCAATGGACCCTGATTACGCAAAACGCATTGGAGTTAACGTGGATGACTTGCTAATTTCACAACCTGATTCTGGAGAACAAGGATTGCAGATTGTTGAGACTTTGGTGAAGTCAGAAAAGATTGATGTTATCGTGGTTGATTCCGTTGCCGCGCTTACGCCGCGAGTTGAAATAGAGGGAGAAATTGGTGACCAGCATATGGGTTTGCAGGCAAGATTAATGTCGCAGGCCTGCAGAAAGCTGTCTAGCATAATGGCAAAAACCAATACAATGGTTATATTTTTAAACCAGACAAGAATGAAAATTGGAATGGTTTTTGGAAACCCTGAAACAACTCCTGGCGGAATGGCGTTAAAGTTTTACGCGTCAGTAAGAGTTAATTTGGCAAGAACCGCGCAAATAAAATCGGGTGACGAAATTATTGGAAACAGAGTGAAGGCAAAGGTTGTAAAAAATAAAGTGGCAGCTCCCTTTAGAACAGCTGAGTTTGATATTTATTATAACGAAGGCATTTCAAAATCGGGCGACGCATTAAGGGTTGCGATAGACCGCGGTTTGATAAAACAATCCGGCAGTTACTTTACTATTAACGGAGAAAAAATGGGCCAGGGAACAGAGGGTGCCAAAACTTATTTAAAAGAGCATCCGGAAGTTATGAAGAATATAAAAGATGAAGTTATGAAAGGCGAGCTGGTTGTAATAAAAAAAGCAAAAGAATATTAAGTTATTATAAACAAAAAACAGCCCGAGGGGGCTGTTTTTTTGATGGACTTTATTACTTAGGAGTGTAGGGCAAGAGTCCCATTTGGCGGGCTCTTTTTACTGCTACGGCAATCTTTTTCTGGTGGTAAGCGCACAGGTTTGTTTTTTTTCTTGGTTTTATTTTATAAAATCCGGAAATAAAACCAGACAACAACTCTATGTTTTTGAAGTCTACATTATCTATGTTTTTTTGGCAAAAATAGCACATAATAAAATTATTATAGTTTAGTTTGTGAATTAAAAGTTAGAACGGAATGTCTTTTACGTCAATCTCATCTGCGGCGTCGCCCTCAAACGAAACTGTTTTTTGGTCGGGGGCGTTATCGCTTGGGGAAGGGGAATAGTTTTCTTCAATAATCGGAATATCGTCTTGCCTTGGAGTCTCTTGTTCTTGGGACGGAGAAGATTGCCTTGAGTAATTTGAATTACCGCTTGGCGCACCGGCTCCTTTTGGCCCCAATTGCATTGTTTCAGCAATTATTTCTGTCCTGTATTGTTTCACTCCTTGGGCGTTTGTCCAATTTCTTGTTTTTATTCTTCCTTCTATTAAAACCAAAGAGCCCTTATTCAAGTATCGCGAGCTTATGTCAGCCAGCTTTCCAAAACAGACTATGTTGTGGAATTCTGCTTCTTGCTTTTTTTCTCCCGCGCCTGAAGTGTAAAATCTGTTTGTCGCGATGCTAAAATTAGTTACTTGTTGTCCTGACGGCAATGCTCTTACCTCCGGCTCGCGGGTGACATTCCCTAAAACGAATACTTTATTTAGATTCATAGGTTATTCTCCGAGCAGCTCGTCTAATTTTTGTTCTATGTCTTTTAATTCGACCTTTTCCTTTTCTTTTGTTTTAGTTTCAACTGCTGGTTTTTCTTCTTTCGTTTCGCTAGAACCTTCAGCGTAGACGGGTTCTTCTGCTTTCTTTTCTATTTCTAAACCTGTAATCGGTTTCGTCCTTGTCCTTCTTTCTTTCTTCATCTCAATGGGTTGTTTTATTATAACCATATGGCGGGAAATTTTTCCATCTTTTACCAGAATTTCTTTTAATTCCAGCAATTTTTCAGGTTCTAACTGAAACTCTAAAAATCCAAAAAACCCGGAAGCATGTTTTTTTATCTGATAGGAGAGAGTCCTGGCAATAGGATTAGTTTGTTTTAAAACCGTTCCTTCCCGGCTTGTAATAGCAGACTCTAACTCTTTTGCCTTTGCTTCGGCTTCTTCGGATGTCATTTCCGGAGAAATTATGTATGTAAGCTCGTATATCTTCATCTATTTGTAAAATATGAAATCCTGGGGTTAATAATTTACCTCAAGACGCTTGTAAACAAGCATGTGGAAAATCATATTTTGATTAATTTATATATCGTGATTATATCAGACTATCACTATAAAATCAAGGGCCATTTTGCTGGATTTTAGATTATGATTTATGTATAATTATTTAATTAAATCTTAAATATTTTTAGCTATGAATAGGGAAGAAGAAATAGAAGAACTTAAAAAAGAATATTTTGAATTGGTCGAAAAATTTACTCCTGAGGACATAAAAAATCGTCCGTTTTTTGATTTAGATAACAATTCAGAAACGGAGTTTACTCTGACAAAAGATTTAGTGGAAAAACTTAAACTGGATGCATGGCTGGCTAACTACAAAAAAGAGGCAGAAGTCTCAACCGGAGGCATTAGGGGGCCCCAGAATGTGATTTATCCGTGGGACACCCGTTTTCCAATTAATCAAATAGGCATGGCCTTGGCAACGCTTGCCAAGGGTTTGGTCTTAAAAGAAGACATCAAAGACAGGGAGATTAATAAAATTGCGGCTGGAGAAGTAAGATATAATACCAAGCAGTATGTTGAACTGATTGCCAGAATCCAGGCTAAGCTGGGAATCCGCACTCATCTTCCATTTTCAAGAGAAACAACGCCAGTTTGGATGGTTTCTTTTCTTGCTTTTATGCTTGATTACGACGGCGCGGAATTTGTGACTTCCAGCCATGCGATAAGCAGTAAAACCGCGACAAAAGATTTAGACAGCCAGGGAAACAGCTTCTTACCGGAAATGTCTTTGAGATTTGTAGATAAAATTGAAAAACTTTTATTAGAAGCTAAGTCGGGGAAAGATGTAGTTATAAAATTATCCAGGAGCGGCGATCCTTTGATTGTTGAAGATTTTGACGGCTATGACATGTATGCAGATTATCTCAGAAAAACCGTTGCCAGCGATGCTAACCTGAATTTAATCAGAGAGCAAACAAAAAAAGGATTTAAACTTATGTATGACACGGTTGGGGGATGCATGTATAAGGGAATGAAGCCAATTCTTGAAAAGTTAAGCATTATAGATGCATTTGATTGGAGAAATAAAGAAGAAGACCCGTTTTTTCATGGCATCGGCAAAATATGGAAAGAGAATCCCAAAACCGGTAAAAAAGAGTTTTTTGATTTATCGTGTGATTTTTGTACTTTCGACGTGGTGAAAGCAGCAAACTTGGAAAAAGATTTGAAGGATAAACCGCTAGGTTATGTTGTCCTCATAACCGATCCCGACGGAGACAGGTTGGTTATAGGCCAGGTTGAATCAAAAGACAGAATCTCGGCCGTGCAGAAAGTCGGGGCAAATTATATAAATGTCGGCGAAGATAAAATATTTACCGTTTACCACCCGACTTATTCTTTTTTTCTTGTAATGGATTATTATGCAAGGCAGTTGCGCGAAGCAGGGACATTTGATAATCACCCAAGATTTATTGTTACTACAACCTGTTCCTCAAAAATTTGGGACGAATGGGCTGAGAAAAATGGCATAAAAGTTGTCACGGTGAAAGTTGGAATGAAAGATATCGCCCATGTTTTAATGAAGGTCGAAAATAGGATATTAAATAATCCGGGCGAGGAAATAGTGATGGATGATATATACGGAGAAAAGATCAATCTTGGTAAAAATCCAAGAATGATTTTTGGAGGGGAAGAGAGTGGAGGGATGATAACCGGATTGGAAGACTTTGTGTCCAGTAAGAACGGCCGCAAAGCCCTTGGCATGCGCCAAAAGAGCGCGGGAGAGGCAAGTATTATAGCGACAGCCTTAGCGGCATATCTGTACAAAAATAAAAAATTAATATCCGAATATCTCGAAGAAAGATTTAAGGATAACGACATTAAAAGCACATTTTTAGAGCGCGCGGACATAACCTATTATAACGAGAGCGAGCCCGATCCTGCCAGAATGGCGAAAGAGAAAGCCGATGGAGAAAGAATAAGAGATGAGCTGGACACTTTTTATTTATCTTTGCTTTTTGCCTTTAAAAATAAAGAAATAGATATCGGCCAGGTAAGAGAAGTGTTGTCCGACGCGATGCCAAAGTTAAATTTTTCCCGCCTCCAAGAAATAAAATTTGCGGGAGACTCAACATTTTTCCAATTTGACGGCAATATGTTCGCGCAAATAAGGAGGTCGGGGACTGATGCTAAAATGAGAGGGCATGCGGGCGGGTCAAATAAAAAAGATTGCCTTTCTTATTTGGATGGGTTGGTGCATTACAGTGGCAGGAAAACGGATTTGTATAAAAAAATAGTTCCCGGTAAATATCAGAAAAATATTTATCCGACAGCGCAAAAGTTCTATCAGGATTATCTAGATAAAAAATAACCAATTAAAGTATGGGAGAACGACTCGGACAACACGAAGAATATCCAAAAGTTATAGAAGCGCCGAGAGAGGGTGATTGGCTGGTTCTTGGTTTAGATAAAAAAACCGTGACCCCTGCAAATCTGCGGGCAGCATATAGAAAAGCGGTTCTAAAAACCCATAAAGACGCAGGGGGAAGTGACGAAACTTTTAGGGCTATGCATGAAGCATATGAAAGAATCAAGGGTGAATTGGATAGGCGTGAGTCTAATAAAGCCCCTGAGGTGGATATTGTTGGAAAAACTGCTGAACTTTATAAAGAGGCAATGGAAAGAGGTAAAAGAAACGCCGAAGCAGTGCCGGAAAACGAACCTGACCCTGACGACCCCGATTCTTTGATAGACATAAACATAGAGCGGTAGAAAATACAATAAAAAACAGCCCGAGAAAGGCTGTTTTTTAATCGGGTCAGCGCGCTGACCCGATGGATTCCTATATTAAACCCATTTTTTCGCGGACTTCTTTCATGGTGGTTTCCGCTATAGTTTTTGCTCTTGAGGCGCCTTTGGCCAAGATATCTTTTACATAAACATCTCTGGTTTGCAACTCTTTTTGTTTTCTGCGGAAAGGCTCTAAATAGTCAATTACGACTTTTGCCAAAGCTTTTTTGAAGTCTCCATATCCTTTACCCTTGAATTCCTTTTCTATTTCTTGTGTCGGCTTTCCTGTCAAAAGCGAGTATATGGTTAAAAGATTGGAGATGCCCGGTTTTTTTGTAACGTTGTAAACTACATCTTTGCCCGAATCGGTTTCTGCCGACATTATTTTTTTGGTAATATCTTCGGGTGAATCAAAAAGGGAAATGCAACTTTTTGGATCGTCTGATTTAGACATTTTCTTTTTTGGGTCGGTCAAACTCATTATTTTTGCTCCGGTTTTTGGCAAAATTGTTTCAGGCTCGGCGAAAATTTTATCAAACTTTTGATTAAACTTTTTTGCAATAGTTCGGGTTAATTCAACATGCTGTTCTTGGTCTTTGCCAACCGGTACTGCTTGTGCTTTATACAAAAGAATGTCAGCTGCCATCAAAACCGGGTAGGTGAATAGTCCGGCGTTTACATAATCTTTGTGCTTTTTTGATTTTTCTTTAAATTGCGTCATGCGGGAAAGTTCGCCCATAGGAGTTATTGTGCCCAAGAGCCAGGCGAGCTCGGCGTGCTCTTTTACTTCTGACTGAACAAAAATAATTGATTTTTCAGGATTTATTCCCGCAGCCAGGTAAACCGCCGTGGTATCTAAAATATTTTTTTGCAATTCCTTGGGGTTGTACGGAGTTGTAATAGCGTGCAAATCAACAATGCAAAAAACGCACTCATTGCTTTCTTGCAAAGCAATCCACTGCTTTATGGCTCCTAAATAATTTCCTATATGCAGGCCTCCCGTCGGCCTGATTCCCGAAAATATTCTCATATAATTATTTTAAAATTTATAAGATTAGACTTCGATGACGACTGGAAGAATCATGGGGCGGCGCGAGGTTTTGGTGTTTAAGAAGTCTCCAATTTTGTTGCGGATTTCGTCTTTTACGTAAGTCCAATTTACCGCGCCTCCTCCGCCGGCTGATTTGTCTACTATTTCTATGACTTTTCTGCGCGTTTGGCTAAGCAAATCTTTTGATTCTCTCAGATAGACGAACCCGCGCGAAATAATATCCGGGCTTCCCCTTACCCTGCCCGTAAGCTTGTCTATTACGGTCACAATTACAAACATGCCATCTTCAGCCAGCATTTGGCGGTCTCTCAAAACAATTTCTCCGACATCTCCAACTCCCAAGCCGTCAACGAAAACATAGCTTGTCGGAACTTTTTCTTTTAGCATCTCGGCGTTGTTTGGAGTGAATTTTATAATAGAACCGTTGTCGGGCACAAATATTTTATCTTTCCTGAAGCCGATTCCTTGCGCAATTTTAGACGCCTCTTTAAGAAAATAATGGTTTGCGTAAACAGGAATAAAATAATCCGGCTTTATTTCTCTCAGCATTTCTTTTATGCCTTCCACGTTGCTATGCCCTGAAATGTGAACGTCTATAATATCAGAATGGTAAACGTTGTCAGACTGGCGGTAAAGATTATCTTTTACTCTCTGCACTGTGCGTTCATTGCCTGGGATTACAGAAGAAGAAAATATAACAGTGTCCTCTTTTTTTATTTTAATAAACCTGTGGTTTCCTGCGACAATTCTTGAAAGAGCAGCCATTTCTTCTCCTTGTCCGCCGGTGCAAACAATAATTACTTTGTTGTCCGGATAGGTGTGGGCCTTGTCCGTTGTGATTATAACTCCTTTTGGAAGATTTATATAACCTAATTTTGTTGCTAACTCTATGTTCAGCTTCATTGAAAATCCGTCAAGCGCAACCTTTTTGTTGTTCTTTGCCGCAAACTCCAATATTTGCCTTATTCTTTGAATTTGTGAAGAAAATGTTGTTATTACAACTCTGCCCGGAGCTTCTGAAATGAGCCGGTAAAGATTGCTTAACATTTCTTCTTCGGTAACTTGCTCTTTGGAATTTGTGGCTCCCAAAGATTCAAGCATTAATATGGTTGGTCTTTTCAGGGTTGAGAGTTGAGAATAATCTATTGCCTTTCTGCCAACCGGATCTCTTTCAATTGTCCAGTCGCCCGGATGTATTATAGTGGCAACGGGCGTTTCCAAGATGACTCCCATCGCGTCCATAATTGCGTGGTCAACCTGGAAAAAAGACAGCGTGAAGGCTCCCAAATTAAATTTTTCGTTAAGGTCTTTTACATACGTTGTCCTTAATTTTTTTGAAGCTCCGCGTTGCAAATCCTCAACCCTGTGTTTTACCATTTCCAAGGTCAACGGCCTGCCGATTATTTGTGGATTTCCAAGTTTTGGCAGCAATATTGCTGCGGCCCCAATATGGTCTAAGTGTCCATGAGAAAAAATAACCGCGCGGATATTTTTTTCTTTGCCCTCCAAATATTCCACATTCGGAATCACATAATCAATCCCCGGCATGTCTTCCTCGGGAAATTGTAAACCCATATCAAGTAAAACAATATCTTGTCCATACTCAAAACAGGTCATGTTTCTCCCGACTTCTTCGCACCCGCCAAGCGGAATTATTTTTAAACTATTGTCCGGCTTCCAATTTTTCTTCGGCGCCGGATTTATTTCGTGCCAAGGTTTTTCCGTCCTTGTTTGAACAAAATTTTGTTTATCCTGAGTTCTGTCAAGGGGTTTCCTGGCAGTGGCCAGGTTTTTTTGTTGTATCATATTTTGCACCCTTCATCTAAAAATTGATAAAAGGCTATTAATTTTATTTATTTTTTGAGTTTTTTAGTGCGGGTAGGAGGATTTGCACCTCCACGAGATTACTCCCGCTAGCTCCTGAAGCTAGTGCGTCTGCTGTTCCGCCATACCCGCGTGAATTTATTTTACCATCAGGCTTTTGAATTCTTCCACCATCGCTACCGGAGTGGGATCGATTTTATTATTTATGGCCAAATAATAAGAAGTCCAATCTCCCAGAAGCAGGCTGGAAAATAATCTAAACATTAAAGATCCATCTTTTGTTTCTATAAAATCAACTCTAACTCTCTTCTTCTTCAAAAGCGAGGACATCAGCTCCATTCTTTTTATTATCCGCGGATGGTCGTCTTTGTCTTTTATTATCAAAACGTGAAAAATATTTGCCTTTTTTGTTTGCGTGAAGCCAACCATTTCATTGTGGTTCAGTTCCGGGAAATAATTATAAAAAGCCGGGATTTTGGAATTCTCATTAAATTTTATTTTCCAAATTTTTGCCACGGACTCTAAGTTGTTTGAAGCGTAAACAATCGGTATCTTTTTAGCCAATTTTTTAGCGAGGGCTTTTCCTTCTTTCTCCAGAGCAGAGTTTATTTCTAAAAGCTCTTCGGCGGTTTTTGAAATATTATCCGAAATATCGTTTATAACTCCGCAGTTAGCTAAAATTACAGACAAAGCAGAGAATAAGTATCCGGTGGCTGATCTTGGCTGGATCCCCGAAGGAATTTTTATTAAAGCTATATTATGCTCTTCGCACATTTTTTCGATCTTGCCTCCGGTGGCGATTGCTATAGATGTTATGTTTTTATCTATTGATTCCTGCAGGGCCGAGACGGTTTCCTCGGTGTTTCCTGAGTATGAAATACATATTATTAAGCTGTCTTCGTTCGCTGTTTTCGGCAAGTTATAATCTCTGTGGATATAAACCGGGACAGACGGAAGAACCAGGGAATTTATGATGTTTGCCGGCAATGCAGAGCCTCCAATCCCGCAAATAATGACATTTTTGAAACTTCCTCCTACTTTAATATTTTTTGCTAAATCCAAACCTTTCGCAAGTTGATTTGCCGAGCTAACTATAACCTCTCTCATATCAGACTTGTCGATGTTATTTTTTACCATTTTTATTTTGTTATTTCCAAACCCTGTGAGTCTGGACATACCAATTTTCAATATTTTCAAATCTTTTTGCTGGGTCGACTATTTTTGTGGTATCTATTCCTTTCACTTTTCCGGAAACCCAATAAAGATAGTCAGGATTATACAAGAATAGGGCAGGGGCATCGCCAAGAATTATATCCTGCAGGCTTTCATATTTTTGGGACTTTACAGAGTCATCCAGAGCCTCCCTTGCATCTTTTAATAATTGGTCAGCTTTTTTATTTTGGTATTCTGAGAGGTTTAACCCGGGATCATTTATTTGAGTTGAGTGCCAAAAGGGGTACAAGTCCGGCAATTCACCGAAGGCTTCACCATAAAGCAAAGCGTCGTAATTTCTGTTTTTAATCGTATCTTTTAATTCCGAAAGTTCCACAATCTTAACTTGTACCGATGCGCCAACTTTTTGCCAGTAATCTTTCAACAGATTTGCTGTTTGGACTAACTGCGGCTGGTTTATAGTAGTTAAAGTAAACTGTAAGGGCGTAGAATTGTTTTGCGGAGCAAGGCATCTTGCGTTTAATTCCTTTCTGGTTCCCGCTCCGGTTTCTCCTGTGGCGGGCACGCCTGGCAGATATTTATTTTGGAACGCGGTTACCGCGTCGCCAGTTGCTTTACCGAATTTTCCACTTGTTTCTCCCTGCAAGATAGTCTTAAAGTTGTTGTCTAGTCTTGAAAGGCATCCTTGGAGCTCTGTCACCTCATTTCCAGACGAGCCTATTTTTAGATATGTTTTAAATTGGAAAGCAGGTGTTTTTTTGCTTGCTTTGGCCCGTTGTCCGTTGCCCGAATCCATATATCCTGATTTGTCTAATAGCTTTTCTGCCGTGTCTGCGTTAAAATCATAATTTACTGCCGGACCTGAATAGCCGAAATATTCCGATAAGATTGGGGAGTCAACTGCGGAAATCTTTCCCTTGAAAGTGTCTTCGATTTTTTGAATGAGCCCCGGTTTGTTGACAGAATAATTGAGGGCCTGCGTTACCCCGGTATCTGATAAAATTTTGTTGTTTTGCCCGTTAAAAAAGACTGCGAAATATCTGGGCAAAGAAAAAGAATAAACGCTGAATTTCTCCTCGGCTGTCCACCCCTGCCTGACTTGTTTTTCTACTGTCGCTTCGTTGTCGTCCAAAGAAGATACGGAAAAGCCGTCGATTGTTTTTTGGTTGGCGCTGGCTATCAGATCGCCCGTGTTGCTGAAAAATTTGAAAAATATTTTCGGTATATACGGCAGTTTGCCGTAATACTTATGGTTAACTTCCAGCGTAAGGTTTTTTATAAATCCGTTATTGTTTCCCTGTATATCGGAAAGAGTATAAAAGCCAGACCCGATTGGTTTTAAATTGTAAGAAGATAAAGCAAAGTTTTCGGGCAATATATTCTTCCAAATGTGTTGGGGAATTATTTTTACAGTGCAGTTTTCCAGAAAGGAATTATAAGGAGAATTAAGAGAAAAAGAAAAGGATTGCGCCGATATTTTTTTTGAACCAACATCCAGCCAGTTAGCCCTTAAAGGGCTTTTATAATCAGAGTTCTGGATCGTTTTAATTGTGTAGATAATGTCGTCGGCTGTTAATTTGGTTCCGTCCTGCCAGTAAAGGTTATCTTTTAATTGAAAGGTATAAGTTTTACCGTCCTCTGAAATCTGGTAGCTTTTAACCAAATCGTTGATTATTTTTCCGTCCTTGTCATAAGTCATCAGGCCGGAATAAATCAGGTCAATCAATGTCCTGTCTACGTCATTTGTTTCTCCGTAGATCGGGTTTATAAATCTCGGCTGGCCGATAACTCCTTCCGTATATGATCCGCTGTATGCGGGAGCCAGCTTTGTGCTGTTGGAATAAAAATTAACCGCAAGATATCCTGCGGAAGAAATTAATAAAATAACAAAAACTAAAAAAAATGATTTTTCAGTTTTTTTCAATACTTTAAAAAGTTGTTTCCACTGGGAAAACTTGGGAAACTTCATCCGTATTTTATGGTATTAATACATTTAATACGCCCAAAGCAAGGAAAACGGTTGCGATTGCAATCGTGGCGTAATATATTTTTTTCTGAGCTCCGCGCTTGGTGGAGTAAACTTCTCCGCCTCCGCCAAATCCCGCTCCCAAGGCGGCTCCTCTTTGCTGTATGACTACAAGCACAATTAAAATTATTGATACTGCTAATTGCGTATAAAATAATATTTGATTCATAAATTTATTTATTTTTATTTAAGAAAAATCCGGCAACAATATTTAAAGCCCAAAGAATCAGGGTTGTGTACAGTAATGGAAGAAATAGGGGGACATAGAGCTCGTCAAACATCTTGTCCAAAATCCAGATCAAGCCCATATTTATTACTATGGTGAAAAGTCCAAGGGTGATTATTTCTAAAGGTAATGCCAGGGCTTTCAGAAGCGGTTTTAAGAAATAGTTCAGAAGGCCCAGCACAATTCCTAAAACCAAAATAATTTCCCATTGGGCGTTCAGCGCAAAGCCGAAAAAATTTGACGATGGATACGCCCGAATTACAATTCCAGGCACAAACAATGACGAAAGCCATAAACCAAATATGGCCGCGACAATCTGAGAGAGTAATCTCTTCATCTTGATTTATAATAGCAGATTTTCAGCTTCAATGCAACAATCAATCCAGCAAATTTTTTTTGCGAAGTTTTTTGTGGTAGGCGATGGCGAAACGGTGGGCTTCGTCGTCTAAAAGCTTTACCAAGTTGTAAATTTCCTGCGGTAAGGTTTTTAAGGGAATTGGCTCTTTTTTATTCTCTATAAATAATTCTTGTCTGCCCTTTGCAATTGAGATTACTTTAATATTTTTAGTTTCGGATTTTTCGGCTTTAACTTTTATTGCGATATTAAGTTGCGCGATTCCGCCGTCGATTAAAATGATTTCGGGATAACTCCATTCCGGATGCAAAAACCTTCTTCCCAAAACCTCTTTTAGCATAGCAATATCATTCGGCTCGTTTTCCATTTTTATCTTAAATTTTTTGTACTCGCTTTTTGCGGGTTTCCCATCGATAAAAACAACCATGGAACCTGTGGCAAATTTTCCCTGGATATTTGAAATATCATAGCATTCTATCCGGGATATTTTTTTGTTTAATCCAATAATTTTTTCTAAAGCCGCGGCTCCAGACGATGCGGATAAATTTTGTTTTCCGCTTTCAATTACATGAGCGTGGGCCATAACTTGCTGTAAATTAAAAATTTTGTCGCGGATTTCCGCGGCTACTTCAAACTTATTTTCTTTTGATAAAGCCGCCATTTCTTTTTTGAGGGAATTCAAAACCGCGCTGCGCTTGCCTTCTAAAATTAAAACTAATTTTCTTATATTGTCGCGATAATTTTTTAAATCCGGATTTGGCCCGGGGCAAAGTCCCAGATGGCACCATGTGCATTTATTTTTAGGATGTTTTTTTGAGGTGTAATAGGGGAATGCGCGCCTTAAAAATCGTAAAGTTTTTTTTAAGGCTGTCCCTTCAACAAAAGGCCCGACATATTCTGTTCTCTCATAATTTTTTTGGTGAGTGATAAAAACATAGGGAATCTTTTGCTCGTTTTGTGAAATTGCGACATAAAAATAGTTTTTGTCGTCGCGCCAGACAACATTAAATTTTGGCTGATATTTTTTAATCAGGCTCGCCTCTAAAACTAAAGCTTCAATTTCCGAGCCTGTTTCCAGATAGCCAACCTTATCAACTTTTTCTATAAATAAATCGTCTCTGTAAGACGGTTGGCTGAAATGATTTTTTACCCTGCTCTGCGTGTTTATCGCTTTGCCAATGTAAATAACCTCGTTTTTTGCGTAAAACGAATAAACCCCTGCTGTTTTCGGGAGTTCGCCAAAGTCTTTTCCTTTTATAAGTCTGAATCTGTCCATATTTATGGTTTACCATAGTTTGCATAAAATTATCAAGAAGGTATAATCAAGTAACATTTAGAATTAATTAATAATTTACTTATGAAGCTAAAAATATTTTTAGCCACATTGCTATTAATGTTTTTGTTTTGTGGCGCGGGAAATGGGCTTGCTCAGACAATGACGGACGCGCAAAAACAGGCGCTAATCGTTCAGTTGCAGCAACAGATTGCCCAACTGATGCAACA
The DNA here is from genome assembly GCA_903885445.1 of Candidatus Staskawiczbacteria bacterium. Classification (GTDB taxonomy): domain Bacteria; phylum Patescibacteriota; class Minisyncoccia; order Minisyncoccales; family Staskawiczbacteraceae; genus XYD1-FULL-39-28. The sequence goes on along the minus strand of CAISIO010000011.1, from coordinate 7,240 downwards.
AGTGGTCCAGGTTTCCGCCCAGCAGCAATGGTGTTATACTTTTAATAATAATTTAGGAACTTCGAGTTCGGGTACGGACGTTATGGAGTTGCATATTGCCTTGGTAAAAGAAGGATTCTCTTATTCTCCGGATGGTGCCAGCGCTTATAGTACAGGAACCATCAATGCGGTCGCGCAGTTTCAGACAAAGTATAATATTTCTCCGCAGCAAGGTTACACGGGCCCGTTAACTAGAACGAAATTAAATCAGCTTTATGGCTGTTCTGTAGGTCCGGTAAATCCCGTTAATCCGATAACCTCGTGCACGCCGAACTGGCAATGCACAACATGGTCTTCTTGTTCTGGCAGCCAGCAAACAAGAATCTGCACAGACTCTAATAATTGCAATACGACAGCAAACAAGCCGAACACAACGCAATCATGCAGTTCGTCCTGCAACCCCAATTGGTATTGCGGAGATTGGGGGGCTTGCTCGGGCGGACGGCAGACCAGGACTTGTACGGATTATTATAACTGCGGATATTCGACAAACGCGCCGGCAACGACCCAATCGTGTACTTCGTCTTGCACGCCTTATTGGCAATACGGAACCTGGAGTTCTTGTTATAATGGACAACAAACAAGATATATTTACGATGGCAATAATTGCGGGATAACAACAAGCAAGCCCGCGACAACGCAGCCTTGTTCAGCGTGTGTTTCTGTTTGGCAATACGGAACTTGGAGTTCTTGCAATAATAATGGTCAGCAGACAAGGACAGTCACCGACACTAATAATTGTAGCGTGGCGACAAACAGGCCATCTACCACTCAGGCTTGTACTCCCGGATCAACAGGTTGCGCCGATAGCGACTGGACAAGCTCTTCGTCTCCTTCAGATTGCCCTTCAACTGGAATTCAAACAAAAACTTGGACTAAAATCGGAACTTGCTCGGGCGGAGTGAGCCATCTCTCAACTGAAACAGTCAGCTGTACGTATCAAGGACCCACCTGTACTTCGTTTGCATATTCAGACTGGTCTGCCTGCGCCAATCCAGGAACTAAAACAAGAACCGTTGTCTCTTCTTCTCCCTCTGGTTGCGTGGGAGGAAGCCCCGTGACGTCAATTACTTGTACTCCATGTAATCCCGTCTGGCAGTATAGCGACTGGAGTACGTGTACAAATGGCGTGCAAACAAGGACAACCGCTGATCTTAGAAATTGTGGGATAACAATAGGCAAGCCATTTACGAGTCAGCCCTGTACCGCTACTTGTACTCCAAACAGGCGAGATATTTATATATCTACTTGTGTGAGCGGCCAGCAAAAAATAACTTACTATGCCTATGGTTCTGACAACTGCGGATTGCCAAACAACACTGTGATAACTCAACCTTGCGACTCTGACCCAAATTATCTGTTCGTGTGGGTCGGCCCTTGGAGTTCTTGCGTAAATGGCAAGCAAACAAGGACGATTGCAAATCCTTCAGCGTATTATGGTAATCCTGCAACGACCCAATCGTGTACTTCGTCTTGCACTCCCAATTGGCAAATCGGTGATTGGGGTTCTTGCGCAACGAATAGTAATGGCAGCTCGATACAGACACGGACGGTTACCGATTTAAATAGTTGTGGGTTGGAGGGCCCGGAAAAAAACCAATCTTGTACGCTTGCCGGGGCTACCTGTACAGATACGGATGGAGGAATGAACTATGACGCAAAAGGAACGGTAACTATAAATGGAACAATAACCGTAACTCACGATGACTTCTGCACTGCCAATGGGACGCCTGGGGATTTGGGAGAATACTCCTGTCAGGCCGGCGGTTCTTTCGCGTTAACATACGCAAAATGCCCGAATGGATGCGAGAATGGAGCATGCAAACGTTCGGCAACCGCGCCATATATTACGGTGACTTCGCCGAATGGAGGAGAAAAAATCGCCTTGGGCGGTACTGCGCAAATTACCTGGGATGCGCCGGCTAGAGCGGGCGACTCCACAACTCCTATCTCTAATTTCAAAATCGATCTTTATAAAGCAGGAGCTTTTTTGCAAACCATTGCCGATAATGTTGCTAATAACAGTACTTATGATATGACGCGCAATACATATGCGTGGACTGTGCCAGCCAATTTAGTAAGTGCCATTGATTATAAAATTAGGATTAGCAAATCTGGAGACGTTACCATTTATGATGAAAGTAACGCCAATTTTTCGATTTCTCGAGCTTCTGACATCACCACAAATACTCCAAACGGCGGAGATATTATTGCCCCCGGATCTACCTCAACAATAATTTGGGACACTACGAGAAAATATGATGCCGCAACCGGGCATGCAGTCGCGGCTATTCCTACGGTAAAAATCGATCTTTATAAGGCGGGAAATTTTTTGCAGACGATTGTCGCAAGCACTGCCAGCAACGGTACATATGGGATGGGTAACACTTATGCCTGGTCTGTGCCGGTTAATTTGGCAGCTGGCAATGATTATAAAGTAAGAATTAGCAAAGTTGGAGACGCAACTATCTATGACGAAAGCGATGCTAGCTTTTCGTTCAGCGCCGTTAAACCGCTGCGCTCCGTTACTGTCATTTCTCCAAATGGCGGAGAGTCATTTGCCGCAGGGTCAGAACAAACCATCACGTGGACATCGGATGGAGACCTAAATGCTACAAAAGTTAAAATCGTTCTTTATGCGGCTGGGCAAGATATACAAAATACTGTTGCCCTCAACGCTCCCAATACCGGTTCTTACGCTTGGAAGGTTGCAGGAAATTTGCCGGCGCGCAGTGATTATCATTTTCGCATTAGTAATTCCGGAGACGCTACTGTTTACGGTGAAAGTAATGCCAACTTTTCAATTTTTGTAATCCCGCGATCACAATCCATTGCTGTCACTTCACCGAACGGAGGAGAACAGTTAGTCGAGACCTTAGGTTCCACCTTTAAGATTACTTGGGATACTAAGACGGCGGGAAGCGACCCCTTACCCATCACAAACGTTTTTATACAACTTTTCAAGGGAGGAGTTTTTTACAGCACCATTTTTCCTGATGTTTCTCTCGCCTATAATCGTGCGTACACTTGGTCGTTAGCCGGCTTGCCCGCCGGCAATGATTACAAAGTTAAGGTGTGTAATTATAATGCCACTCTTGTATGCGACGAAAGCGATGATAATTTCTCTATTGCTGTTGTTTCCCGGTCTCTCACGGTAACCTCGCCAACCATAGGGGACAAATGGAAAATTGGAGAAACTCATAACATTACATGGAGTTCGTCGGGCCAGCCGGCAAACAGTATGATGGGGATTCTCTTGGTTGCTCGCGGTTCTTATGGGAATCCAGATTATTCACATTCGTACAATATTACCCCCCTTGCAACAAGTTCTTCCGGCGTGCAGTTACCGCAAACAGTTCTTTTGAGTTTAGGGAGTTATAGCTGGAAAATTCCTTCCACCGTTTTACCTGGCACTTATTCGATCGAGATGCAGGACAACAAGGGTTACCAAACTATTTTCAGCAATGCTTTTAGTATCACCACTGGAGCTACAACGTCGACAACAACTGTTTCCTGTACTGATACCGATGGCGGAGTAAATTATGAAAGTAAGGGATCGGCCACGGGTATGAGCCCTTGGACTGGCAAGGTTGAAACCTATGTTGACGCATGCAATACCTATGCAGGTCGGAATAATTTATACGAATATTCCTGTGGTACCGGCGTGTCCGCCACAAAAATAACAAGAGAAGATTATGTTTGTCCGAATGGCTGCACAGATGGAGCATGCAATCGCGCCGCTAATCAGCCGTATGTAGCCGTGACCTCGCCAAATGGCGGAGAAACATTCACAAAAGGAAATGACATTGTTGTCAGGTGGTCGTCTCAAGGAGTAAACGGGGTATTTATTCAGGCGCAATATTATACTGCAAATAATATCCTTGACGCGAGCAATCCCATAAACGGAGATCTTATTAATGGCGGGGCGGAATGCAGGGTTACAGATTTAATTCCCGCTTCAACCGGAACATTTACTATCAAGGGCGGCAATACTTTAAAGTGTGGCTTACTGCCGGAAAACGCCAGAATCAAAATTTTAGTTTTGGGATCTACTCTGGCGGGCGCTCCTGTAGGCGATGAGAGCGATAATTATTTTAGCATTACTGCGCCGACCTCCACAGCAACTTCCTGTACTGATGCCGACACGGGGAAAAATTACAATGTAAAGGGAAAAACTACGGGTACGAATGGAGCTTTCGATGATTATTGCACGGGTCGGACATTAACTGAGTATTACTGCTCCGGGAATACGGCTGTGTCAGAGAATGTTACCTGCCCTGCCGGATGCTTAGCTGGTAAATGCGATAGTTCCGCTCCATATATAACAATTACTACGCCAAACGGAGGAAGAATAACCCCGGGCAGTTCATACGCCATAAGATGGATTAGCTTCGGCGCCAGCCAAACAAATGTAAGCTTATCTCTTGTGCAAAACGGCGCCACGAATTCAATTATCGCAACCAATATCCCGAATAATGGAATGTACACCTGGAGAGTTCCGGGCAATCTTTCCGGCGCCGGATTTAAAGTGTATATTGCCACATCTTCGGGGTTGACAGATTATAGCGATAGCGCTTTTGCTATAGGCTCGGGAGCGGCGTTGAACGAAGCGGAAAATAGTTTGGCGTCTATTTCAGATGCAATCGCAAAGTTATTAGAACAAGTTAAAGTGCTCCTCGGCCAATAGTAAATAGAAAACAAAAGCCGCCGCACGGCGGCTTTTTTGTTGCCTGTCTGCTGGCAGACAGGCAGACACTTGAAAGTCTAAAAATAAAATTGTATAATGACTCACTAATCTTTTTCTATGCAGAACGAATTTATAAAAATCAGAGGCGCAAGAGTCCATAATCTCAAAAATATAGATTTGGATTTGCCGAAAAATAAATTGATTGTAATCACCGGGCTTTCCGGTTCGGGAAAATCATCGCTGGCTTTTGATACTTTATATGCCGAAGGGCAGAGAAGGTATGTTGAAAGTTTGTCAGCTTACGCCAGGCAATTTTTGGGAGTGATGGATAAACCCGATGTTGATAAGATAGAAGGAATAAGCCCTGCAATCTCTATTGACCAACGCAAGTCTACGCATAATCCAAGGTCTACAGTTGGGACTATTACTGAAATATATGATTATTTAAGATTGCTTTACGCGCGAATTGGAAAACCGCATTGCCCCAATTGCGGAAAATTAATTTCGCGCCAGACGGTTGATCAGATTGTTGACCAAGTCTTGAAATTGCCCAAGAGCTCTGAGATTACAATTTTAGGTCCGGTTATTCGCGATAAAAAAGGCGAGCACCACGCTGTTTTGGAAGAAATTCAAAGGGGCGGATTTGTCAGAGTCAGAATTGACGGCAGTATTTTTCCGATTGAGGAATCCTCAAATAAGCCAATGGACAAACAAAAAAAACACAGCATTGAAGTTGTTGTCGACAGATTAGTTTTGGATAAAGAATTGGACAGGTCAAGACTGGTTGATTCTCTGGAAATTGCTTTAAGATTAGGTAAAGGAATTGTGATTATTGGAAGAAAAGAAAAAGAAGAAGATTTGATTTTTTCAGAACATTTTGCTTGCGAAGATTGCGGAATTTCTTTGCCCGAATTAGAGCCCAGATTATTTTCTTTTAACAATCCTTACGGAGCTTGCCCGGAATGCACCGGTCTGGGCGAAAAATTGGAAGTTGATCCTGAGTTGGTAATTCCAAATAAAAGATTGACGATTGCCGAGGGCGCAATTTGGCCGTGGTCGCGCGCTTCGCACAAAGTTGGCAGGCAGGGATATTACTATTCAATACTTTCCGGTTTAGCTGAAAAATATAAGTTTTCTTTAGATGAAGAAGTAAAAGATTTGCCTAAAAAATTTATTGATATAATTTTATACGGGGAAGGAAAAGAAGGCGGTTTCGAGGGAGTAATTGCTAATTTGGAAAGAAGATACCACGAAACAGATTCTGACTGGACGCGCCAGGAAATTGAGCAACATATGGTAATTAAAATTTGCCCGAAATGCCACGGAAAAAGATTAAAGCCCGAAGTTTTGGCCGTGACCGTAGGAGATTTATCAATTGATAAAATTGTTGATTTCCCGGTTGACCAGGCAAAAGAATTTTTTGAAAAATTACCGGCAAAATTGAGCGCCGCCGAAGCGAAAATCAGTCAGCCAATTTTAAAGGAAATAATTGAGCGCACACAGTTTTTAAATGATGTGGGGTTAGCATATTTAACTTTGTCCAGAAAAGCCGGCACGTTGGCCGGCGGAGAAGAGCAAAGAATCAGATTAGCAACTCAAATCGGTTCAAAATTATCCGGAGTTTTATACATATTAGACGAGCCTTCTATCGGCTTGCATGCCAGAGATCAGCATAAACTTATTGATACGCTGGTAAAATTAAAAGAACTGGGAAATACAGTTGTTGTGGTTGAACACGACCCGCAAACAATGCAGGCGTCTGATTGGATTGTTGATATTGGACCAGGAGCGGGAAAACACGGAGGAAAAGTTGTTTTTGAAGGAACTTACAAAGAAATTTTGAAATCCCATAGCTTGACCGGAGATTATTTATCGGGGAGGAAAAAAGTGGAAATGGAAGGAAAGAAAGCTAGCAAGAGAGATAAAAACGAAAAACAAAAGTTTTTGGAAATAATTGGAGCAGAAGAACATAATTTAAAAAATATAGACGTAAAAATTCCACTCGGTAAATTTGTCTGCGTTACAGGAGTTTCTGGCTCGGGAAAATCATCTTTGGTGAATGATATTTTGGCAAAATCTTTGCTAAAAAAGTTTTATAGGGCAAAAGACGAGCCGGGCAAGCATAAAGAAATCCTGGGAACTGAAAATATAAATAAAGTTGTTTTAGTTGACCAGTCGCCGATTGGCAGGACTCCAAGGTCAAACCCTGCAACATATACCGGCGCGTTTTCACATATAAGAGATATTTTTACCAAAACAAAAGAAGCCAGGGTCCGCGGATATTCGGCCGGCAGGTTTAGTTTTAACGTAAAGGGCGGAAGATGCGAGGCATGCGAAGGGCAGGGGCAGAAAAAAGTTGAAATGTATTTTTTGCCAGATATTTATGTTGAATGCGAAGAATGCCACGGAAAAAGATACAGCAAAGAAGTTTTGGAAATTACTTAAAAAGACAAAAACATTGCCGAAGTTTTAAATATGACAGTTGAAGAAGCAATGGAATTTTTCAAAAATATT
>CAISIO010000010.1 GCA_903885445.1 Candidatus Staskawiczbacteria bacterium | reverse complement strand
TTTAATAATTTTTTAATAAATTCAAGCTGGAAAAAGTTTATTTAGTCGGGATTTTTTTTGTGGAAATAGTGTGGATAAAATAGTTGAATAAAAAGTATAATTTAGTGTGTGTTTTTTTGGGGTTAATTTCTTCTATTTAATTTTACCAAGTTATGCACTATATATTCTCTGTTTTATTAAATTCAGTTCCTCGGTTAATTTATTATTTTCTTCGTTTTCTTGCATTATCTTTTTATAAGCATAAATGGCGGTTGTATGGTCTTTGCCCCCAAACTTTCTGGCAATTGCCGGGAAAGAATATTTTAGCTCCCTTCTAAGTAGAAACATAGCAATCTGCCTTGGTTTTACGATTTCTTTGCGACGGGTGGGATCAAAAAGGTTTTTTTCTTCTAGGTTGTAAAATTTAGCGACGGTTTCTATAATTTTTTTATAATTAGCTATATCAAATGGGGAAAAAACAAATCCTTTAAGTAATTTTTTAGCGGTTTCTATATTTAACTCCTGGTTAATTTTATTATAGATGAGTATTTTATTTAACGCCCCTTCCAGCTCCCGGATATTTTTTTTAACATTAGCGGCTATATAATCTAAAATATCTTCTGGGAGATCGGCGTTTTTTTCTTGGAGTTTGGTTTTTAAAATAACCAGCCGCGTTTCATAGTCTGGTAAGCTGACATCAGCTATCATCCCGCCCTCAAAGCGCGATCTTAGCCTGTCTTCCAGCTCTGCTATGGCGTTCGGTGGCCTGTCCGAAGAAAGGATTATCTGTTTGTTTTTTTCATATAAAGAATTAAATACATGGAAAAACTCTTCTTGGCTCTTATTTTTACCGGCTATAAATTGTATGTCGTCTAAGATTAAAACGTCTATAGGGGCGAGGCTGGCTTTAAATACCTCCATTGTATTTGTTCTAATAGCTGAAACAATACTGGAAACAAACTTTTCCGAGGAAATATATTTTACCTTTCTTTTTTTTGAGTCTTCGCCTATTTTATTACCAATTGCCTGTATAAGGTGTGTTTTGCCTAGCCCCGTGCCTCCATAAATAAATAACGGGTTATATGTGAATCCGGGATTGTCAGCGACAGCTAAGGCTGCGGCGTGGGCCAGTTCATTAAAAGAGCCAACCACAAAATTAGTGAACATATACCGCGGGTTAAGGTTGGTTTCTTTGTTTATTTTAAATTCTTCAAATTTTAATTGAGGATCTTCTTGTTTCTCGCTCTCAGAATATCCTCCTGGAGCAGCTTTTAATTGAACCCCTCTGGCTGTTTGCGGTTTTATAACAAAATCCAGCTCTTTTATAGAGTCGTCTATGTCGTGCAGGGTTTTTAAAATTAACTTATTATATTTATTACTTAGCCACTCTTTAGAAAAAGCGTTTGGGACAGAAATTATTATTTTTTCATTGTCTTTAGAAATAATTTCTGTATTTTGGAACCAAGTGGCAAAATTGGCCTTAGAGATATGAAACTGCATTTGCGCCAGTACTGACTGCCAGAGCTCTATATTGTTCATGATTATAGTTTTGGGGAAATTGTTTTAATAATGTATTTTTCACTTTTTTAGTCCCCTTGTCAAATGGAAACAAAATAGGAGGGGTTGTTATTAAACTGTGGATAACTTGTGCGGGGCGCTGTTATTATAGACGCACAATAAAAATACCGGCATCTTGTAAATAGAGATTTTTTGAGCTATACTGTCTATATTATACTTAATAAAAAATTATATACAAATGAGCCTTACATATAACCCAAAAAAGAAAAAAAGAGCCAACACGCACGGGTTTTTAAGAAGAAAAAAAACCAAAACCGGCAGGCAGGTGCTTCAAAAAAGGAGAAGGAAGGGCAGGGCTATATTAAGCGTATAAAATAAGCTTTGTTTTATGCTGCCTAAAATAAACAGGATAAGAAAGAAAAAAGACTTTGAGATTATTTTTAAAAATTCAAAGTGTCTGAGAAACAGCCTTTTTATTTTAAGGATTGCGAAAAACAGCTTAAATTTAACCCGGTTTGGCTTTGTGGTCAGCCTAAAGGTGTCAAAAAAAGCGACTGTGAGAAATAAAATTAAGAGAAGATTGTCTGAGGCGGCAAAAATGTATCAGGGCGAGATAAAAAACGGCGCGGACATTGTTTTTATTGCCCTGCCAGAAATGACCCGGAGAAATTTTTTAGAAATTAAAGAAGCGGTAGGTGCGGCGTTGGCGGAGTTAAAAATAGCGTTAAAAAAATAAAATGTTTGAATCTGTAGCAAATTTTTTTTATATCGTATTATACCAGCCGTTATTTAATTTATTGGTGCTTTTATATAACTATATTCCCGGGCATGATTTTGGTATTGCTATAATATTTTTGACAATAATTATCAGGGTTGTGCTATATCCTCTCTCAGTAAAAGCGGTAAAATCGCAAAAGGCGCTCCAGAAACTCCAACCCCAAATGAAAGAGGTGCAGGATAAGTATAAAAATGACAAAGAAAAGCAGGCAAAAGAGATTTTAAATCTTTATAAAACCGAAAAAATCAATCCGTTTTCCGGGCTGTTATTGGCGTTTATACAACTGCCTATATTGATAGCTCTTTATAGGGTTTTTTGGAACGGGCTAAACCCAAAAGAGCTTGCTTCTTTATACAGTTTTGTTTTAAACCCCGGCCATATAAACGCTCTTTTTTTAAATATTATAAATTTATCAAAACCTAATTATATCTTCGCGGTTTTAGCGGGAGTTGTACAATATTTCCAGACAAAAATGCTTATTCCAAAAGGGGGAGGTAAACAAAAACAGCCGAACAAAGAAGCTGATTTTTCCCAGATTATGCAAAAACAAACCCTTTATTTTTTTCCGGCGTTTACGGTGATAATACTTATAAGTTTACCGTCTGCTTTAGGATTATACTGGATAATAAGCGGGATCTTTTCCATAATCCAACAGTATTTGGCCTTTAAAGACAATAAAAAACCAGAAATAATTAATAATTAAAATTATGTTAGAGCAAGACCAGGTTGATATAATTAAGGGAGCGGTAAAAGATTTTTTTGAAAAAATGACAATCCCCGCCTCTAGCATAGAGGCTAGTTTAACTTCCGAGAAAGATGCGGTTGATATAGATGTAAAACTGGAAGAGCCACAGATTTTAATAGGTCAGCAGGGCCAGACGCTTTTTGAGATCCAGCGCCTTTTAAGGACAATTTTAAATAAAAAACTGCAAAACACTTTTTATTTTAATTTAGACATTAACGATTACAAAAGGAAGAAGGTGGAATATTTAAAAAATTTAGCTAAAGAACTGGCCGATCAGGCGGCGCTGGCCGGAGAAGAAAAAACGCTTCCGCCGATGTCAGCTTATGAGAGAAGGATTATACATGCGGAATTGTCGCAAAGGACGGATGTTGTGACCGAAAGCTGGGGAGAGGATTTTGAGAGACATATTATAATAAAGCCAAAATAAAAAATATAAAAAATGGCCGTGGCGTTATGCGCCCGGCCATGTTTAGTTGGTTATGTCTTAAATGGGGATAATCATAACATAATTAGCAACCACTCCGCCATTATTTCTTATATTTTCCCATTTTATTTGTTGCGGGCCGGATTGGCTTATGTCTCCGGCTGCTGGAAATTCCTGGCAGTACGTCCAAAAATTACTGGTGTCAGTCTTGGGATTATAATAAGTAAGCAAAACAAGATAATCGCCTTTTATTTTTATGGAGGAAATATTTTCTCCGGCAAGGGTGGGCGGAGTCCGACCGTCTTTGGCGCATTTGCCGTTTGCGTCGTATTTAATGCAATCTTGTTCGTCTTCCGGTACGCCGTTAAATCTTAATTGGTTAAGATCGGTTTCGTACAAATTTTTACTGCCGCTATTTTTAATTGTGCTATTTGAAATATATAAGGAGCCGCCGGAACTGTCAAAGTTTGATTTGCGGTAGAAATATACTCCGTCGCCGTTCGGGTTGGGATTATATTTATAAACTGAAGCCGACAATGCAAAAGGTTTTTTAGTTTGAGGGCTTATCGCAGATTGGCAATCTTGGTTGCCATTAATAAATAAACATTTGCCGGAAAAATTAAGATTTTGGTATAAAATTGAAAGATAAGATGTCCCGGTATTAGAGTCTTGCGCAACTTTTACAGAACTTATTTGTCTTGCGAGCGGACCGCTTGATGTAACCGCCTGAACGTTTTCTTCGTCGGGGCACCCGTCTTTGGTGTAAAAATAAACACCCGATGGCGCGCTTACTGCCGGCGATTGTTGTATAGACGGAAGGTTGCTAGTTTTAAAAATAGCCAGTTGGGGGTTTATGGTGGTTATAATTAGATATGTCAAAATCAGAAGAAGCAGGCCGGATATTGCCCCCCAGGCCCTGTCCCTGGAAATAGACCTTGCTTCGGGGCTTAAAGGAGATAAAATCCACGTCGCTCCAGCTATTACCAAGGAAAGAAAAACAGAAAAAAAGCCTAAAAACATTCCTGCCTTAAATAAATATATTGCAAAATCAGGCAGCGTTGAATTTGTGTTTAGTGAACTACCGGATATTGCGGGATATTGTACTTCCAAAGCCGCCAATATTTTATTTGGGGACAAACAAAAAAATCCAGCGCTCAAAAAAACAAAGAAAAAAAGTTCAATATAAATTTTTCTATTGTTTTTTTCCGTCATCGGTTTTCATTTTATATTTAACTGCCGGTAGGAATTATATAAATATTATTTAGAGAGTCGCTTCCCGGCGCTATAATCGGTTGTGTCCCCAAATTGCTAGCACCCTCAGAATTCGGAGAAAACGTCCGGCAATTGACGATCTTCCCTGTACCCTTGCCACTTAAGCAATCTTCATCGCAACTGCCCGAGGAGCTTTCCGAACATTCCTCCCAGCAATCTTCTGAATAAAGGGCAATTAAATAACTGCCGGTTATTTCTATAGAGCCCGGGCAATCTTCGAATGTTTCGCAGGCGTTGGGTGAGCAAGTGTTTTTTTCGGCGCTTAAACTAATAGCGCATTTGCCGGCCGTGCACACTTCGCCGGATTTGCAGTCGCTAGGGCTGGCGCAGGTATGGCTATCCTTTTGGCATTTTTTACTCGGCGTGCATTTATGTTCATACATAGGGGGCGCGTCAATTCCCGTATAATCATAACACAACGCGTCTGCGGCCACTATGTAGTAAGGAGAGACTATTTCACTGCTTGTCAGCGATTTAAAACCGGCATCCTGTTCTGATAGCTCTCCAAATGATTTGCTGTAAAAAGTTACGCTGCCTCCTCCGCCTTCCGGAGTTTTATTTAATGTAAAAATATCAGCTGCATTGGTGTTGGCGGGGGTGTTAACACTCAAGCATTGTTCGTCGTCTCCAGTGTTTATTATAGGAAGAGTGCATTGACCGTCATGATCTAGACCGGTTGTTCTATGAAAAATAACTCCATAATAAGCATTGTCTGCCGGGCTGTTGATAATTTTAACAGATTGTATCTTTCCGGCAAAACTTTTATCTATGCTATCGGTGGAGCTTACATACCCGGGAGAACTTTGCCCCGTGCAACCGGCTTGGGTATAAAAATAAACCCCGGGCGGGATTTCCACTGGCGCCAGCGAGACTGGAGTAATTGGAGTTAATGTTGGCGATTCAAGATTGGGGTTGATGGTGTGTATAATTAAGTAGGAAGAAATTATTAGCATTAATCCTAAAATTGCGCCTTTCATTCTATCTATCGCATTGCTGTGTAGGGTTGGGTCGTCTCCGGAAATCATCAACATAACCGCTCCTACGGCAAAAGATATAAGGGCAATAACTCCCGCTATTGAAATACCAAAAGAAAAGAGATATACGGCAAGCTGGCCAAGGTTAGAGGTGTCAGTTACAGAATTACCAAAAAAAGGAGGATAATTTTTAACTTCTAGAGCTAGAGTGAGATTGGCGCCAGCGAAGATAAAAATAGTAAAGAATGTTGAAAAAAGTAAATATTTTTTATTTATCATATGTTTTTTATTTATTGTGTTTGTCCCTGCCTTGGTGTGGGATCTTTTACAGTTGACTGGCAACAGTACCAGTTATCTGTTAACGGCTGGTTAAAAAGTTTACCTAAATATTTTCCGTAGCAATAGTTATTTATTTTTTGGTTGTTAAACATAACATACCCATTTTTGATGGGAGAAATTATCTCATCCATAGCCCTTGTGCAGTTTAATAATCTTTCAATTAACCCTGAAGTGTTATTTACCGTGCTGCACTGGTTTGTTTGCTGCCTGGAATAACTTAATTCTTTTATAATATCACTTCTGGGCTCTGTGAGCATAGTTGTGTAAAAAGTTATGAAGTTATTTTTTAATTCGCCGTAATCGCCCCAGAGTTCTGATAAATAATCTGCCATTTGCTCGCACGGGCTTCCTTCGCAAGGAACAAATTCGCAGTTGCAGTTATTGCCGTTTACGTCGGGCGGATTAAATTTGCAATCAGTAGTGCAGACCGGAGTATTGCCGGTGTCGTGTTTTGCATCGCATTTGCAATAATTATACGCCTTTCCAACAACGCCGGCGGTTCCTATTTTTGTCATTTGGTCAATCATTTTTTGCGCGCCTTTTTTTACGGTATCTGCGTTGCTTATAAGGTTATCGGCCCAATTTTTTGCGCCATCAACTGTTTGTCCAATTGGTATTTCCTGCGACTTAGAGCAAGTTCTTTCCGCTCCAATTGGCGTGGCGTTTTGTTCTTTATTTGGGTCGTCGTACCACGCATATTGTCCATCCCTAACACATCTATCAATGCCCGAATCACATATCTCTCCTGTTCCGCTTGGGCAGTCTGTATCGGAAGAACAGTTTTTGCCGCTGCCGATACTGCAGGTATTAGTGCTTGCGCTGCAAATTTGACCGCTTGGACAATCCTTATTAGATTTACAGCTTTTATTCCCTTCGCAATAAAAAGTTAATGGGTCGTCGTTGTAAGAATATCCGTTGCACTCCGGCCCGGCTATTTGGCGCGCCGAAATTGATTCGGTTGATGTTTTATATTGTCCAATACCGGAAAGAGGGACGTAAAAATTAATATTCTGTTTTTTTGTTGGAGAAGACGAATCTCGTAATTGGTCGCACGGACAGTCCGGGCACTTGGAATTTGCCGGGCATTTTGAAATTTCCGGGCAAACACCTATACATGAAGCGTCTGGGCTGGTCTGGCTGTAACAATCAGACCCTTTTTCGGCGGAGTTATATGAATTAACAAAATCAAAAGCGGAATCGTAGCATTTCTCATTTTTTGGATTGTCGTATAAAAATGAGGCGGAAGAATTTTGCAGGCAATAATTTCCGTCCCAAAAACATCCGTCGGTATTTTGGCAACTCCCCTGGCTTTCTATAGCCGCGCATTTTGTTATAACAGCCGATTCAACGCAGTCGGGGTATCCTGCGAATTGGTCTGAGCCATTTTTACAGAAATAGGCGTTGTTAATACAATAATTTTTGTTGCCTTGGTCGGGGGCTGTCTTCGCGCAATTAGTAAAGTTTTGCGCGTTGAATAAACATTCGCTGGCATTAGTTAAAACGCATTGCGAGTTGTTTCCGCACGAGCTTGCGCAAAATTTATATTCGTCAGAGCATATCGTGTATAATTTTGCGCAATTGCTTTTGCAGTCCCCTTGGCAGGAGCTTATGCACTCTGAAAATTTTTGAGGTTTGCCATCGGCTGATTTTTTATCGCTATATGTGCACGGCCTGGAATTATATGCGTTTTCTATGCACTTTTCTTGGCTTATGTTTTTATCGCTATTGTTGGCGCATTTTCCATAAGCCAAAATTGCCTCCGGGCTTGTGTCCGGGCACATGTCGTTGCATTTTTTCAGGCAGCTGGAATTATTATAATTAAATCCCGCGCAATATTTTGAAGAATCTGTTGTTTTGTTAATTTTTATATAAGTCTGCGCCTGATCTGTGCTTTGCCTAATTTTAAGAAGATCAATGTACGGAATCGCCAAATAACATTTGGCTAACTCACTCGCCGAACCGGCCAATTGAGTCTTGTCGCTTTGAATATTTTGTTCTAATTCATCTATTTTTCCTTTTAAATAGGTGAGCTGGTCAATCAATAGCAAACTGTCCCAGGAACTGCTCTTAATAATTTGTATTTTTTTATCGTTTACCGTTACCTCCTGCTCGACAGTGTCTTTTATGCGGTCAAAATTATTGTCAAATTTAGACCGGAATTCATCCAGTCCTTTTTTTGCCACGCTTTTGGTTTTACACTTTCCGCCGTTATTATTAGTTTCACCAACTTCAACGGACACGTTTATACCGTCTTTTCCTCCAGTTTCAATTTTATCTTTAACTCCCGCCGGACAGCAGTCGCCGGTTTGGCCAAGCTTTGTTTTGCATCCTGACAATGGGTTGCCTTTAACGCAATCGCCCGCGCAAAGCCCCGGAGCGCAGACTGCTCCGCTCCCCAATGATTTATCTGAATTATAAAGATTACATTGGCCTCCACAAACCGGGTCGCACTTACTGGCCCCAGTTGCAGGATCTTTACATTTACACTGGTCCATTAATTTATTTATTTCGTTTGAAAGCCCGGCAATTAAAGCGGCTTTTTTCTGGGCGCCATCGGTTAGCTGCACAAGGCAATCAGCCCTGTCGTGGTCTAAAAAGGTCGGGCCGGGGATTTCGTCTCCGCTGTCTGTTTTTATTTTATCTCCATCAACGGGGGCGCCGGTTTCGTCAAAACCATAACAATTAGTTGTTTTTGTTAAAAGGTTTTCAGTTAAAATTCCAAGGGGAATTTCTTTATAAGTTATAATTTTGGCTCCCGGAGGGATGTCCGGCGAGTTGCTTGAAGGGAAAATATTAAAATTTGGTAAAAAACTGATGTTGCATTTAGTTAATTCGGGATTGATGGTTTTAATAATTAAAAATGCGCATAAAATTATTAAAAGTCCGGTTATTCCGGCCTTTATTATTTCTTTGCTTTCGGTTGTGAATTTTCCCCTGCCGTAAGAAAGCAAGTAAAGAGCCCCGCCATAAATTATTGTAGCGGCGGCTATAGAAACAGTTATTCCCGCGCCAAAGCTGAAAAGATAACAAACAAAGTCGCCCAAAGAAGAAGTGTCGTTTAGGGTTTTCCCTAAAATAGGAGGATAGGTGACTTCTAAGGCAAAAACAAAATTAGCCCTTAAAAAAAGGGCGAAAACTGCTCCTAAAAAAGCAATTATTTTGCCAAGCTGTTTGCACATTAAAAAAGTTTTAATTTTGAGCCGCATCTATGGCTTTCTTTGCTTCGCGGTTTTGCAAAACTTCCTGGGGGTTGGTCGTAATTATCTGAGTTTCAGTCTGGCTGGCAACCACCGATAAATAAACGTGTTTTTTGCCGGCAAAAAACAATCCTTCGCCAACCGCCGCCTCAATCAACAAATATTTTTCCTGTTCGGTTAAGTTAAAAGTTTTTTGTACCACATCAATTGTTGCGGTTGATTGCTTCATTAAAAATTGCAAAGACGAGTTGGTCACAATCGCCCGGCCGTAATCAGATTTCATAAAGTCAGCCACGTCTTGGGTAATTGTGGTAACCCCCAGCCAATATTTTCTGGCCCTTTTAACTAAGCCGAAAAGAAACGATGCCCCATCGTCTGATTGCATAAGCCACCACGCTTCATCAATAACCAAAAGCCGTTTTTTTAATTTAGTCCTGACAATATTCCAAATGTACCGCATTATAATATATAAGGCTATCGGCCTTAAGGAATCCTCCATGTCTCTGATCCCGAAAACAACAAAGCTTTTATCTATGGAAATGTTCGATTGTTGGTCGAAGAAATCAGAAAAAGTTCCTTTGGTGAATTTTCCAATACGCTTAACTAAAGACTCGGTGCCGGTCATGCTTTCCAAAACTTCCTGGAAGTCAGACATCAATGGAGTGTTGTTTTGCCAGGTTTTAGGATCAGACTCGGGGGTAATATCCCTTATGGCGTAAGTTTCTGTCAGCGCTTCGTCTAAAATACTGTCTTCTTCCGGGCTTAGTCCTCCCAACATAATTCTTAAAAGGCCGACCAGGTTTATAACGTTAGATCGTAAAATGTCTTCGGGATTGTCGTCGGGGCCCGGCAAAGGCAAATCAAAAGGATTAACGTGGTTTGGCGAAGTCAAAGAAATTTTTAAAAATGCTCCGCCAACAGCATCAGCTAAAAATTCATATTCGTTTTCCGGGTCGATTATAATTACATCAACCCCTTGCATTAAGTATCTTAAAATTTCCAGTTTTATAGCAAAAGATTTTCCCGAACCGGATTTTGCGAACACAACCATATTGGCATTTTCCAAACTGAACCTGTCGAATAAAACTAAAGAGTTATTATGCCTATTAACCCCGTATAAAATTCCTTCGTTGGAGCTTAAGTCAAAAGAGATAAACGGAAAACAAGTTGATAAGGGTTCTGTATCCATTGGAGTATGGACTTCCAATAAATCCATTCCGTAGGGATTACACGAAACAAACCCTTCTTTTTGCTTAAATAAAGCCGGTTTTATATAAATTAATCTGGATTCGAAAATTGACCGCAAAGTTAATTCCGTGTCGCGCAGTTCTTTCTCGGAAGTTTCATAAATAGTTATATAAAGCCCGAAGCGGAACATTTTTTCCTGCGCGGTCATTAAGTTATCTCTTAAAGTTTCAATATCTTTATAGGCAGTTTCTAGGGCCGGGTCTCTTATTAGGCCTTTATCTTCCCTTTCCAAAATCTCCGAAGAAACTTCTGTGATTTTTTTCCTTAGCTTTTTTAGAATTAATTCCGAGCTGACCGGGTGGATAAAAAATGAAATATCCATTGGAGTATTCAAATCAATTACAGGCGAAAACCAGCCGGTGTTTAAGTATCTTGGATATGAAAAAACAAAGAAAGATTTGGCAAACCTTTCGCCTAATTTTATGTGGTCTTGCATTACCCCTATATATGGAGGCGCGATAATATCGCGCACGTCAAAAGCTTCTTCCTGGAAAATATTTTCTGTCTCGGTCAGGTTTTCCTGCTTCTTACCGAGTAAGTTGTTTAAAAAATCAAAAGCCATTTTTAAAATTATTTTAAAAGCTCGGGCAAAATTTCCGGATAATATCCGATTTCCGCCTGGTCAGGATGGTGTATGGACCAGAAAAGTTCAATCAGCTCTGGAGTTGTCAGTGGCACAGCTTCCAGTCCGCACCTTCTCAATCCCATTGAAACATATTCCAATCTTTGCCAAAGCTGTGTTTTACATCGCTGGAATTCATCGTCTTTCATTGGAGCACTTTGTTGTTGAGATTGTTTGTTGCCGGAAAACTGCTGAAAAAAACCTTTACTGGCGCCCTTTACTCCGAAAATTTCCATTAAATTATAAGGCACAACAACATAAAAGTTTTTTGTCATAACCACATCTCCCACAACCATATTTTTTATAAATTCGCGGTAAGAAGAAGTTTGCCTTCTTAACAATTCATTGGTTTGCCTGTCTTCTAAATCTTTTAAGCTGTCCAAATATGGGGTGATGTTTATATTTCTTGATTGGATTACAACCTGGCAAAAGAAATCCAAAGAGTTTAAAAAGTTTTGGAAAGCATAAATAATTGCGGTTTGCTCTTCTTCTGATTTTAGGGCGAAGTTTATGGAAGAAACCATCAAAATTCCTCTTATGGAATTATTTTTCAAAAGTAAAATTCCCTCTCGTATATCCTGCACTTCCAAAAATGCTTGTGTTGCTGATTCTGGCATAATTTAGTTTTTAGTTTGTGTTTCCACTTGGGTATGTATTTTTCTCAATTGGCTTTTCTGCGCCTGTAAAACCGGCCCCTGGTCAATCCTTTTAATTATTGTTCTTTTAATGGGTTTAAAAGGATATGGAGATTCCTTTTTCTTCCAGGTGTAATCTTTTCCGTGCATTGAAAAACCGATTGCCCCTAAAATCATATCTAAAATTGGCATGCCGTTTACCACCCCGAAAGCTAAAACTAGCGTGCCAGCAAAAATTACAAAAGCCACCAGATAAAAGAGAAAGCGCGGCAAAACCCAGTAAAGGAAAAAGCAGGCAATCCCCGCTCCCACCAGATAAAAAAATTGTCTGAAAGAAATAAAGGAAATAATTTTTCCTTCTTGTTCAATAAATTGAGGTATCGGATATTGTTCCATTATTTACAGAATAATTTAGTAAGATTTATCTATTATATCACGCACAAAAAAGTATAAGCAATAACAGTTCTTAACATATTGACAATATCTAATTTATATGATATGGTTAAAAGGGATTGCACCTGAACAAAAATGGTTTGCGGAAATACCGCATAACCATCAACAGATACAAAACATCAAGGCAAGAAAGAGAGGCTCATATGCTGTCATCGTTTTCGCTTTTCACGTGGATTGCTTTGTGGGTGGCCGTCGTGTTTACTGTTCTCTATATAGTGTGTTGTTTCACAACCGCTAAGGAAGGAACGTCAAAACAGGTGGTTCGCTGGGAAGGATACCATAAAACCCTCCTGACAAAGAAGGGCTACGAGGTAACCGCAGATGGTGAGCTCTGTGTGGCGCCATGGTTTAGGCTGCGTCTTCCGGGAGGTCTCCATTGGGTGAGCTTGTTATATCCCCTGGGAATCGACCAGATATACACAAGAACCATGAAGTTTGTGAAGGCGCTGCCTGACGGAGGCTACGAAGACCACGCGGACGAAAAGACTGCGTTCATGCTCACTGGAACTCAGTATCAGTACGCGTTGCGCTTTGCCAGCGCTGAGGACGTTAACAGGTTGCCGTTGAGCGGGCAAATGACCGCGACGGTCATGATAGTCAACCCGCGCAAAGCGTTGTTCCTGGTTAGCGACTGGTTTGATGCTTTAGTTTCACGAGTGCTTCCGCGCGTGCGTCAGTACATCACCGAGCACGCGTACGAGGACATTATCTCAGACGAAAAAGTCCAGCTGGACGCAGATGTGCTTAGGGCACTGGGGCTTCCCTACGAAGCTGACCCTCGAGGCTGGAGCATCCTCCAAATTCTGTACTACGATTACGGGATTTGGTTGATGGCCCTAGAGACGGTCAATATTGATCCGCCACCCGAGTATCGCGAAGCCACCTTAAAAAATTGGCAGGCCGAGCAAGACGCGAAAGCAGAGGCGACGGGGAGTGGCGGCGCTTTGACTAAGCTGGTTGACCAGCAGCTTCGTGTAATGAAAGAGCGTCGCGGACGGGATTTGATTCTTGCAGAGACAGAGAAGGTGGAGGCGTACTGTATGAACCTGCTCCTTCGCGACCAGGCAGCTAAGTCCGGCGGATTGAGAGATGTTCGACTTGCGAATGCTGACGGCAGTTCCCTCGAGCAGGGGCCAATCTCCGGTATTGCCGGCGGCATCGCCGGCGGTATTGCCGGCGGTATTGCCGGGAACAACCCGAGAGTCAGCAGACGTGGCGACGAGGAAGACGACGACGAAGGCGCTCCAAGACGGAGGAAAAGGAGGCAGACTCAAAAGGTGCGCAGTAAGGCGCAAAAGGACGCGGACGAAGAGGACGACGACGATGAGGAGGAGGAAGAAAAGGAGAGAAAGGAGAAAAAGAAGTAGGTTCTCGTCCAAAGGTGTTGGACGAGAACAAAAGGAGAGCCAGACCGCAGGGTCTAGCTCTCCAATTTTTTTACAATTTTATTCAATCGGCTCTCTGTAATTGTCTTTGCGCGCTATTTTAGGCGTTGTTTTTTCGGGGACTTTATTTATTCTTTCCTCCAGGTTTTTTTTAGATTTTAGAGGAGAAATTATATTATTTTTTTCTAGCGGTTTAACTGTTGTTTTTTCCACCGGAATGGTTTCTATATTTTCTATTCCGGGCAATTCTGAAAGTGGTCTAATTCCCGGGAAAACTTCAGAATCACCCGGCTCGTCCGGGAAATTATCTAGTTCGTTTGCCACCGTCGGCTCTTCTTCGTCTTCCGCCTCATCTGTAAATTTTTCCGTCAGAGTAACAAGCTTTGCTATTATATCATCTGCTAATTTTTTAGCTGCTTCACTGGAAATTTCCAGTTGTGTTTGGAGTGAAGAAGCCAACTCGCTATTAGAAATTTTTCCTCCACCGGCTTCCAGTGTTAGTCTGTTTATAATAGCGTACCTTGGAATTTTATTCTCTTTCCACTTTTTATCAATTTCTTCTTGCGCCTCTTCTAGCCCGTTATCTTTTAGGACTTCAAAAATGATTTTAATAAAGTCGACTCCTTCTTTATAGGTTATCCTTTGATTTTGGTTATCTTTTGCCATGATTTAAAATATTATATTATGGTATGAGGTTTATCGCATTTTTCATTGCTGTCCACTCATTCGTTCTAGGCCCAGCGCCCAAAGAAGTCCCATGGGCATTCCAAAGCGCCTCTTTACTTCCTCCGTTGCCAAAATCTTTAAGAGTTGTTCTTTTCTTTTTCGACCCATGGGCGATAACTTCATCTATTTGATCTTTATTGGCATGTTTTAAGACATTTATGTCTCCTAGCGCGCCAGAACCGACCTTGCCCCTAAATTCCTTGGGAGTCATTCCTTCCACAACCTGCTTGGTCGCCTCTACTTCCGCATCCGCTTGTTTTAACCCCTTGCCGCCTTTCTTTATTGGGTTTGTAAGTTCAGTCATCTTGGCGTTGTCAAATTTTGCCAAGCGCGGGTCCTTATTTATATGCTCAGAAGTTAAAGCGAATCCTCTGGCCTGAGCGTCTTTAAGACCCGCCACGTGCCGGTCATTAGTAGGATCAAAAGTGCCCTGCTCTATGGCTCGTTCTGCCAGTGCGGCTCGCCTCCTTACGCCCGTTTGAGTATACACCATCGGTTTATTAAGGGCTTTAGCTGTCTCCTGGCCATTTAATGTGCTTATGCCGCCTTTCTTTGCTTCATCCACTGCTTTTCGTTCGCTTAGTTTTGCAGATCCCGGCGGAATCCATCGCATGGCTTCAGCCGCTCGCAACGCTTTTGTCTTAGCCCAATTCCCAACTCTAGACGCGCCAGTTCTATTAGCGGCGTAGCCGGCGACCTTGCCCACCCCGCCCATTGCTAATTTTGCTCCACCCACTGCTAACCCCATAACCGCTCCGGCTGCCGCGAATGCAACCCCCCCATTTTTAGATGTCATCTTAAATCCTACATAAAGAATAACCAACACTTCAACGCAAGTGATAACAGTACTCGATAGCGTTGAGGTGTCTATAGCGTTAATAAAGCTCAATGAAAGCCAAAGGACAAACGAACCAAAGATGCCAATAAAAGCCCATTTCAAAAACGCGCCCCACCATTCACTCCAGTATTTTTGAGACGCAGGGAAAACCCAGAATGCAAAAGCTAAGGGAGACAAAATAAATAATATTATCAAAATGATGTATCTCGCGATTAATACGGCGGCTAAATACAAAAAAGTGAAAGCAGTTCCTAAATAGACTACTGAAAATATTATGCAATTTCCCGCAAATTTCCATGGAAACCATTTTGCGGTATACCAGGTAAGCGCCCCCGCCTTTGCTGTTATTGCCGCCGATGCTTTTGGTCCTCCTACATTGGTGCCCTTAAACGCAGGCATCATTTTAAAAAGAACTATTTCTCCCATATTTCCATTTTGTGAGCTGAGAATTCCCGAGGTTGTTAAATTGGCAGCGTCAATAATTAAACCGCAAAATAATCCAGAAAAATTTACCACTAAAGCAATTAAAATTAGTTTCCATAAAAGTTGTCCGGCGGCATAGGCTCTAATTCTTAAAGCGGTTGCTATGCCAACGACAACAAATCCGAGGACAATTATCATATTAGCTAAATTCCTCACGTCTGACCACGGAACGGCGAATCTGGCGTCTGATGTTATTGGCGCACTTAATAATTTAAGAAGCACCCAATCAAGTATGTAGCTGCAATATCCTGCTATTAAAAACGCCCCCCATAAAACAAGCCTTGAAATTCCCGTTGATACGGCATATATAAAATCTCCTGCTCCATAGTCTATACTTCCCACCGAATCTACTTCTTGGTCGGTAATACAAGGGGTCATCTCCGTTTTGCCCGCACTATTTTTGGACACGGGCTTATAGCAACACCATTTATCTTTGGTTGAGAAAAGACAAGCCTTATCTAATGAATCAGCTACCGCGTTTACTTCACCAATCGCCGCATTTGATTGATCGGTAAGCGCTTTTACGTCGGCATCTACTTGGTTTGCTATCGCCTGATCTTCGGGGGTCATGCCACCACTTGTAGTGCCACCGGCCATTATAGTGTTAAAATCAGCTTCTTCTGCGGGCGTAAGTGGTTGGCTGTTCGCACGTGAAACAAATAGTAAACTAGAGCAAATAAAGAAACACAAAAAAACAAAAAAGATTGCCTTTTTATGTGTTGAAATTTTTGAAAGAAAATTCATAACAAGTTTATTTATTTAAACTTTTTGCTAAATTAATCCAGTCGGAGATATTAAGAGTTTCGGCACGCTGGCTGGGTTTGAGATTATTTTTTAAAAGCCAATCGGAAATAAAATCCTTTGTTAATTTTACACCATCTAATAATTTCAAGCCAGTCAAGTTATTAACAAGCTGTTTCCTGGGCTGGGAAAAACCGGCTTTTACAACTTCAAAAAATAAATCAGGAGAAATGTCGTATTTTTTTTCAGGCACGATTTTTATTATTGCCGAATCAACTTTTGGAGCCGGCCAAAAACAATTTTTAGAAACATAAAAAGTAATTTCCGGTTTAGCGTAAAATTGCACAGACACAGACAGCAAGCTCATATCAGGCGGATTTGAGCAGATTCTTTGCGCCACTTCTTTTTGCACCATCAAAATTATTTCGCTTGGCGGATTTTTGCTTTCTAAAAATTTTCTAATTAAAGGAGAAGTTAGATAATATGGAATGTTTGCGATAACTTTGTAGTTTAAGGAATTTGCCATGGGGTCAAGTTTCAAAATATCTCCGCCAATAACTTCGATGTGTTTGTAATCTTTCAGAGTTTCTTTTAAAATTTCAATCATTGTTTCGTCTTTTTCCACCGCAATCACCTTCCCTGCTTTTTCTGCTAACCCGCCGGTTAATATTCCAAGCCCGGGACCAATTTCTAAAACAGAATCCGTTGGTTTTAAATCCGCAGACTCAATAATTTTGTTTAAAACATTTTTATCTATCAAAAAATTCTGGCCCAATCCTTTTGAGGGCCGAGTTTCGTATTTTGCCAAAAGTTCTTTAATTGTTTTTGGGGAAGTTAGGTCCATTACGACATTATATCACATCTAAAAGCATATGGATTTGCTGTGCATAACTGTTTGACTAGAGCTCCTTTTAATGGTAAATTTAGATTAAGTTGTTTAATCTATTTAATAAAAAAGAAACGCAGAAAAGGGCCGGTTCCAAGGGTTTATTTAAAAACCCTTTGTTTTATTTCGGGCTGGTCTGTTTTGTTCTATTCGGAGCAATATATGCATCTTGCAGTAACCCCGCCAGCGCGAATAATTTAGGCGTCGGAAACATTGCGTTGAATTCATTTTTTGATAAGCCCGCTAGCGCAAACGCGGGTGTTTTATTTTCCAGCCAAGCGGCCGCGATTCCACTGGAAGCCCCGGATTTAAAGATAATGCAAGACAATACTCTTTGCGGAGTTGCGACTCCATGTGTTGTATCGGGAAAGGTTTTAGGAGATGTTTTTGGCGGAAACTACCAAAACCAGAAAGAGGTTGTTGATTATACCGTCCAGCCGGGCGACACAATCCAGTCTATAGCAGGCTCTTATAATTTATCTATTAACACGTTGTTGTGGGCGAATAATTTATCTTCTTCTTCGGCAATCAAGGTTGGGCAAACTTTGTCTGTTTTGCCGGTAGACGGAGTTTTACACGTTGTAAAATCAGGAGACACAATTTCGGGAATTGCCCAAACATACAAAACTCAAGCAGACGGAATAATTTCTTACAATGATTTGGCAAACCAAGACGATATATATACCGGAGACATTTTAATTGTGCCGGGAGGTGTTATACCCAAGAAAGCCAGCCCGATAATAAGCAACCAGATCCCTTTGGCGGACAATTTCTTTATTTTCCCTGCGCAGGGACGCATAACACAAGGGCTTCATTATTATAACGCGGTTGATCTTGCCAACAAATGCGGAACGCCAATTTACGCTGCTGCCGCCGGAGTTGTACAAAGGGCCGTTGGAGGCGGCGGATGGAATAAAGGCATGGGAAACAATATAACTATACTGCACAGCAATGGAACTGTTACTTACTACGGCCACTTAATGACGCTTTTAGTAAAACCAGGAGATAAAGTTTATACTGGGCAAAATATTGCCTTGATGGGAGGAGCTCCGGGAATGGCCGGAGCCGGCAATTCAACAGGATGCCATGTGCACTTCGAGGTTGTGGGAGCTAGAAATCCTTTGGGAGCATACGTAAAAGGGGCGACAATTAACTATAAATAAAAAACAGTCCCAGTTATTGGGGCTGTTTTTTTGTGTTAATTTATTTCTGGTGGCACTTCAAACAAGTTTTTGCTTCCGGGCAGGCAAGTAATCTTTCTTCGTCAATTGTTTTTCCGCAAACTTCGCAGACGCCATAACTTCCTTGCCCAATTTTTTCTAAGGCCATACTTACGTCTCTTAATTTTAGTTCCAAGCTGTGCTCTAAAGACAGGGCGTTGTCATATTCTTGCGCGTCATCAGCCGATTCGTCCTTGTCGGCGTCTTCCCTGTTCGGGAATTTGGCATCCCAATTATGTTTTAAATTTGGGTCCTCTGTCGCAAAGCTTTCCAGCTCTTTTTGCAAAGCCGCTTTTTGCCCTTCTAATTTTCCTTTTAATTCTGCAAGCAGTTTTTTATCCATTTCTTTTATTTTTATTTATTTGTTTACTTGTTTATTTTTTTGGGCGGTACCGGAGGCGGCGGTATTATATTCTCCTGTTGCGCGATTTTAGGAGAGTTGCTGTCTGACCAAGTATCAACATCCTGCAAAAATTTTTTTCTTTGGCCTTCTTCCTCTATTCCTGTTTCTAGAATTCTTTTTCTGACCGGCGAGGGCACTCCCGTTAAAAACCCGCCGTCGGTTGCAGATTTTTTTACTGAAGCCGGAGACCATTGTTCCCTTTGAATTTGTTCTTTTCTTTCTGTCCTGGCGTCTGACAATTCTTTCTTCTCCGCCATTTGCGCTTGAGTTTGGCCCCTTCTCCTTTCTTCTTCGCGAGCCATAATAACAGAATATATTTCTCTTAACGACTTGTCAACACCTAAAACTTTGTCTCGCAGGCCGTTTTTTTCTATAACAAGTTCTTCTGAGAATTTGTCTGTTTCTGCAATTTTAGCGTCAGTGTCTTGTATCGCCCTTTCCGCTTCCCATCTTTTTCTCTCCACTTCTTTTACTTTTTTATCCAAATCCCATCTTGCCTGCTCTAGTCCTTTTCTTTCTGCCGGGACAGTTGTCGCTTGCTCTTTTTCTATAATAACCTTTTCCTCGCCTTCCAATGTTTTTTCCTGTTCTAAAACAGAATCCAGTTTTACCTGCTGGTCGCGCTTTTGCAGCAATAATTTATTTTTTCCTAATTTTAGCGCAGGATCTTTTTGCAGGTCAATGTCGTCAACTTGTTTTTCAAATCCAAGTCGCTGTGACTCCAGTAAAAATATCTGCTGGCGCTCTTCTTCGGTGGCGTAATCTTTTAAATCTTTTTCGGCGATTCTTTCCTGGCCCTCATTTTTTTGCAAAATTTCTTCCCTTTCGATCTTTTCCTCCGTAGCTTCAGCAACCTCTCTTATCTGTAGTTGTTTTGCCTGTTCCTGCTGCTGTTCTTCCAGTGTTTTTATTTTAACTATTTTATCCCTTTCTTTCAGGGAATCAACCTCGCGAAGGGCCCTTAGGTCCTTTTTCATTGTCCGTATCTCTGCCCGTTTCAAAAATTCTTTAGCTTGTATTTCCTCAGTCTCAGTTACCATTTTTTACCGAGTTTTTAAAACTTTTAGTTTTTTGCTTTTGGCTTGAATCCCGCGTCTATGGCAGATAAGTTTATTCTGCCTAAGTCGTCAACAGACATTACTTTGACCGGGATTGTTTCTCCCTCTTTTACAACCTCAAAAGCGCTTTTAATGTGTTCTTTCACAAACTTTGAAATATGTACCAATCCATCTGTGCCAGGCAATATTTCAACGAAAGCTCCAAAGTCCATAATCTTTACAACTTTTCCCTGGAATACTTCGCCAACCTCCACTTCCCTGACAATTCCTTTAATCCAGGCCACTGCCTTGTCTACATTTACTTGGTCTTGGCCTGTTACGCAAACCAATCCTGAATCTTCAATATCAATCGCGATTCCTCCGCACTCTTCAATAATTTTATTTATCACGCTTCCCTTCGGTCCAACCACTTCTCCAATCTTGGAAGGGTTAATCATAAACGAAGCAATCTTCGGGGCATACGGCGATAACTCTTTTCTTGGTTCTGGAATCTCTTTCTTTATTATATCAAGTATTTTCAATCTTGCATCTTTTGCCCTTTCCATTGCCTCTTCCATTATTTTTTTATCAATGCCGTCAATCTTCACATCCATCTGAATTGCTGTAATCCCATTGCGAGTTCCGGCAACTTTAAAGTCCATATCTCCATAATGATCTTCCGGTCCCTGGATATCTGTCAAAACTTTATATTTTTTTGTGACTTCATCTTTTGCCAAACCAACCGAAATACCGGCAACTGGTTCTTTGATTGGCACTCCAGCATCCATCAAAGCAATGCAGGCTGCGCAAACAGAAGCTTGCGAAGTTGAACCGTTTGAGGAAACAACTTCAGATACTATTCTTATAGTATATGGGAATTTTTCAACTTCAGGCAACATTGGCAACAATGCTTTTTCCACCAAAGCTCCGTGCCCGATTTCCCTTCTTTTCGGCCCTCTCATTGGAGCTGTTTCTCCAGATGAAAATGGCGGAAAATTATAATGGTGCAAAAATCTTTTCTTGCCAACAATTTCCATGCCTTCCAAAATTTGCTGGTCGCCGGGGCCTCCCAAAGTTAAAATGGAAAGCACTCTGGTCAATCCTCTGAAAAATACTCCAGAGCCGTGGGCTCTTGGCAAAACAGCAACTTCGCAAGACAAAGGCCTAATTTCTTTTGAGTTTCTGCCGTCTGGCCTGTAATCTTTTTCAATTATATTTTTGATAATTACTCTTTCTATTTCCTTCTCAAAAAAAGCCAAAACCTGTTTTTCTTTTCCTTCGCCCGGATGTTTTTCTGCCAAATATTTCATCAATTCCTGTTTCAAAATTTCAGCAGCTCCCAGGTTTTTTTCTCCTTTCGGCGCGTTGCTTATCGCTTTTTCCAATTTATCTCCCAGCCATTCTTTAATTTCATTTTCAATGTCTAACTCAACAGCCGGATTGAATTCGTCTTTTGCCTTGCCGATTTTTTTAACAGCTTTTTCTTGGGCTTCAATAATTATCTTAAGCTGGCCTTCGGCCATTTTTGTAGCCGTCATAACATCATCTTCAGAAACTTCTTTAGCTCCCATTTCAATCATATTAACTAAAATCTCTCCATCTCTTTCTAAGGCTGCCAAAGTTAAATCCATCGTGCTCTCTTTTCTCTGCGCGTAATTGGAATTGAAGATCCATTCGCCGTTTGTTTTGGTTACACGGATTGCTCCCAATGGCCCATTCCACGGAATATTTGAAGTTGCCAAGGCAAATGATGCTCCAATCATTCCCAAAATATCCGGGTCGTTTTCGCCGTCCCAAGACAAGCAAGTTACAATTACCTGGACTTCCTTTTTAAAATCTTTCGGAAATAATGGCCTGATTGCCCTATCAATCATTCTGGCTGTCAAAATTGCTTCTTCCGTTGGCCTGGATTCTCTTTTCATAAACCTCGAGCCGAATATTTTACCGGCCGCATAAAACCTTTCCTCGTACTCAACTGTCAAAGGAAAGTAATCTATGTCCGGCCTTGAAAACGGCGACAAAACCGCGGTAACCATAACCACAGTCTCTCCGCATTCAACCAAACAAGAACCCGATGCTTGCTCGGTCCAGTTGGTAGTTTTAATTGTGATTGGCTTGGCGCCAACCTTAATCTCAAACGTTTCTTTTACTGCCATATATTTTGCAGCGAGAGACGATTTGTACGAATATGTGAAAAAGTTGGATTTTCCAGCCCTTTCATATAGCCGTACACTTCTTCCTCTCCTCCGCGATTATTTATTTTTTAAATTACTTCTTGAACAAAAATTTTGGGAGGCCGTCGTCTAGGTCAATAAATTCGTCGGCGGTTTCTTTTAGAATGGAGGAGGTTGTTTTGCCGAAAGCCATCACTTCAACTCTTTTGCCCATGTTTTTTAAATATTCCACCAAAGCGATAAAATCACCGTCTCCCGAGCACAATATAACAACGTCTACGCCGGGCGCGGTCCTTATGGCGTCAATAACAATACCCACATCCCAGTCTGCTTTTTTGGCTCCGCCATACCATTCCTGCAAATCTCTTACCCTTGTTTCAATTCCAATTTTGCTCAATGCATCAAAAAATGGCGTTTCTTCGCCAGTTTTTGTGCGAACCACATAACCAAAAGCCCTTATGAACTTTCTTCCTGCCACTGCGTTTTTTAAAACTTCCTGGTAATTAACCCTTGCGTGATAAAGGTTTTTTGCCGAGTGATATAGGTTTTGAACGTCTATTAATACCTCTACTCTCTGCTCTTTTGGTTTTGGCTGCTGCATTTATTTCTTGAGGCCGATTTTTTTAATTACAGCCG
>CAISIO010000009.1 GCA_903885445.1 Candidatus Staskawiczbacteria bacterium | reverse complement strand
CTTTTCCCTGCTCACGTCGTGAAGCACAATTAGGTGGCCGATGTCTTTCTGCTCCAAATTCAAAGGAATGACAGAAAGCTCAACGATAAAATCCTTTGCCAGCTCAATTTGTTTTTTAGAAATGTTACCAAGGCCGGCGTTTAGAGCAACAGCTACCGGCAATAATTTCGGAAAATCGTCCAAGATCTGGAGCGGTCTTCCCAACAACTTTTTCGAGTCCAGCTCAATAATATTCTCGGCTTCATGATTAATCGAAAATATCTTGCCTTTGTTGTCTAAAAGTATCAGGCCATCGGAAAAGTTGCTTATTATGGTGGCTGTTTTATCTCTTTCCATTTCAGCTTTTACGCGGTTTTCCTCGGAATTTTTAAGAGACTCTGTTAAATTAATTTTTGCTTTTTCCAAATCTCTTTTTTCTATGAAAAACAACCGGCCGATGAAAAACAGCACAGCGGATACCACTGCGACCATTAGGTATATGGGCCATACCAGCAGGTGCTCGAAGAGAAATGAGCTGATGAATACCATGGCCAGGAGAAAAGCTATAATCAAGACAATAACGAGAGAATAAATGAAAGCTTGAAATAGCAGTGATTTAATGTCCATTAAGTGATACTTTATAATAGCGTAGCTGGTGAAACAGACCATAAAGATTGTTGCAACCGGGGAAATATTTGAAAGTTTAGCAAATCCTAAAAAAGGCAAAATTATGCTTACGGTCACGGCCCAAACAGAAAACATTGACGCTCCTATTAAGTAATACAGTATCTGTTTTTTCCTTTGTTCGCTAACCTTTTTTATAACTCGAAGGGGGATGTAGAGAGCTATTAAGGTTGAAAAAACCAAATAAATCCCCCAAGGGATAAAAAGCGGACCGAGTTTTTCTTCGTAGCCAAAATCAGAAAAAGAAATAACACCCTTTATTAGAAGAGGAGTAGAAAAAACAATTATAAAAATTATAGCGCCGATTAAAGATAAAAATATTTTTATCCATTCGTCAATTTTTTTGTCTGCAAGACTATAGGCAAAAAAAATGCCTGCTATTGGCAGAACAGAACCCATAGAGTAGGTTGCCCTAACCCAAAATAAATTTTGAGTAATTGTAACTAAAGGAGAAATAAATGACCAAACAGAAAAGAATAAATCAAAATAAAAAAAGTATTTATTTACCCTCTCTTGCGGGTTTTTCCGGTAAACGTAAATAGCCAAAAACAGGTTGGCTAACCCCGAGAATAATAGTATGGCAATGGTAAATATATTCAGACCCATTTAGCCATTATATATCTTTTATCGGGCGTATTCTATGACCCTGTTTTCCCTTATCACTACGACTTTAATTTCTCCCGGATATTTTAGTTCTTCTTCAATTTCAGCTGCAATGGCTTTAGCAATTTTTGCCGCTCCCAGGTCGTCGATTCTGTCTGATTTTACAAACACGCGGATTTCCCTTCCGGCCTGAATTGCATAGGTTTTTTCAACACCCTCAAATTTATTGGCGATGTCTTCTAGCTCTTTTAATCTCTGCAGATAATTTTCCATCGTGTCTTTTCTGGCTCCCGGCCTCGAACTTGAAATTGCGTCAGCAACAGTAACAATTGAAGCTTCTAAAGATTCGGCAGGGTAGTCGCCATGATGGGCTCTCATCGCTTTCACAATTGCTTCAGACTCGCCGAACTTTTCCAGAATCTTAATTCCAATTTCAATATGCGAGCCTTGAATCTGCTGATCAATTGCTTTTCCAATGTCATGCAAAAGCCCGGCCCTTTTTGCTATCTGGCTATTAGCTCCCAGCTCGTAGGCGATTGTTTCTGATATCAAGGCCACTTCCATTGAGTGCAATAAAACATTCTGTCCGTAGCTTGTCCTGTAAAATAACCTGCCTAAAATCTGGATTAATTTCTCGCTCAATCCGATAACCCCAACGTCATATGCTGCTTTGTCCCCGGCTTCTTTTATTTTAACAGCAATTTCCGCTTTTGCCTCCTCATATTTCTCTTCGATTTTTGCCGGCTGTATCCTTCCGTCGGCAATCAATTTATCTAAAGTAACCTTGGCTATTTGCCGTCTTATCGGGTTAAATCCTGAGATAACAACCGATTCTGGAGTTTCGTCCACAATCAATTCAACTCCTGTTAATTTTTCAAACGTCCTTATGTTCCTGCCCTCTTTTCCGATAATCCTTCCCTTTAATTCTTCGTTCGTGAGCACAACTGTCGTCGTAGTTAATTCCTGGGTTTGTGGAACCGCGCATTTCTGAATTGCTAAAGCAACGATTTCTTTTGCCCTTAATTGCAATTTTTCCTGGTTTCCTTCTTCCAGCTTTTTCATCCTGTCCAAAATCTCTTTTTCGTTTTCCACTTCAACCAAGGCCAGCAATTCTTTTTTGGCGTCTTCCCTTGAAAGGGAAGCTACTTTTTCCAATTTTCCTTCGGCCTCAAGCCTTAATTGCTCCAAGCTTTCTTTCACGGTTTTTAATTTCTCAACTTTGTCCTGAAGGTCTTTTTCTTTCGACTCAAAAGAAACAATCCTGTCGTTAAGCAATGTTTCTCTGCCAAGCAGAAGCTGTTGGGCTTTTAAAAACTCTTTTCTTCTTTCGTCTATATCTTTTTGGGTTTTTTCCAAAAGCTCTGAAGATTTTTTCTCCGCTGATTTCACCATTTCAGACGTTTCCTGCTTAACGTCTATAACTCTTTTTTGCAGTTTTGCTTCAAGAGTTCCGGCTCTTTTCTTGGCTAAATTTTGCCTTATATAATATCCGACGACTGTTCCAATAGCCAAGGCTAGAACCGCCACGATGATGCTTAAAATAATTTGATTCATATATTTATTATTTATAAAAAAAGCCACCTTAGCGTGGTGAGCTGTGATACAACGATATATTTTCCAGGCTTCTAATTATTGTTTGCCTCCTATAACTTCGTCAATAAGCCCGTATTTCTTTGCCTCTTCAGCGGTTAAATAAAAATCTCTGTCAGTATCTTTTTCCACCTTTGCCAACGGCTGGCCGGTGTGAGAAGAGATAATTTTATTTAATTTTTCTTTCATGTGCACAATCTGTTTTGCGGTAATCTCAATGTCTGCGGCCTGCCCTTGCATGCCTCCGGCAACTTGGTGCAAAAGTATCTCAGCATTGGGCAAAGAAAATCTCTTTCCCTTTGTTCCCGACGCCAAGATAACTGCCGCCATCGAAGCCGTCAGTCCTATGCAAATGGTCGAAACCGGGCATTTCAAATACTGCATTGTGTCGTAAATAGCTAATCCCGCTGTAACCGAACCTCCGGGGCTGTTGATATAGAGCTTTATGTCTCTTTTTGAGTCCTTTGATGCTAAATAAAGCATCTGGGCAATCACCACATTCGCATTCATATCGGTAACAGGACCCGCAAGAAAAATTATGCGCTCTTCTAAAAGCCTTGAAAATATATCGTATGCGCGCTCACCGCGCTGACTTCTTTCTACAATAGTTGGTACTATTGGCATT
>CAISIO010000008.1 GCA_903885445.1 Candidatus Staskawiczbacteria bacterium | reverse complement strand
GCTTCCAAACTTCAGCAATAAGTTCTTCTCTAGTCTTATTTTCGACGTTATCAGCCATTAGATAATTTTACTCGATTTGGCAAGAACTAGCAACGGGTAAATTCCAAACATATGGGAATAGGAAGGGACATCGTACCCCCTCTCCCCAGAGATTAACAAAGATTAAAAGAATAGGACTTGAGGCTTTTTCAAATCTTAAAAAGCTTTTAAATAAATTTAAGCCGCAGCCTAAAATAAGAAGAACTTTAATTAAACAACCGACGTTTAAAACACTCCCGGAACGGCCAGCTGGACTTTTCGGGAGTGGCGAAGCGGTTTTAAACCCTGCTAGCGCCTATAAACCCAGCAATGCAACCAACGCCTACGATAATCTATTCTGGCGCTGGCGCAGGGTAGCTGCTTGGGAACGTTATATCAATGATACAAAATAAAAATGGGCACAAATAAACCGGGATATAATGCCTCTTTCCAGTCTAAAAGAAGGAGGTGGTTAAATGTGCCCGGTTACATATTATCAAATTATGAGAGAAGTTAAAGATAAAAAACAACAACGGTATCAATTGGTCATGTATGCTTTCAAACACGGCATAAAACCAACCGCACGCGCTTATAACACCGGCCCTAAAACCGTGCGTAAATGGGTCAAACGCTTTAAACAAGGCGGCTATGAAGCCTTATCTGATATATCTCGGCGGCCTAAGCACTCTCCTAACGCATTGCCTGATGATGAAATAAAAGAACTTATCAGATTAAAGAAAAAATATAAACGCATCGGCGCCGATCAAATCAAAATACTTGAGAAGTTATCACGTTCCAGCCGTACTATACGCAAGACTTGGCGAAATGCTGATGTTTCCAGCAGACAACGCCGGAAAAAACATATAACCAAACAAAATCTGCGTGAAGTTAAAAAGCAATTCGGGTTGTTTGAACGCTCTTGCGAAGATACTAAACATTTATACGACATCCCAGAATATTGGATTCAAATGAAAAAACTACGATTGCCTAAAATCCAATACACATTTCGGGAAGTCAGTACGGGCATTCAATTTCTAGGATTTGCTGATGAGCTTTCCTTAACCCACGCCACTCTATTTACCGAATATATCAATGAACATTTAAAGAGATTTAAACTTTTGTTACCAAAAGGCTATCGTCAAACTGATAACGGCGCTGAATACTGTGGCGCTTGGTCGGCTAAAAATCCTTCCGCATTTACTATCGCTAATGAAAAAGCAGGACTTATCCATTCAACAATCCCGCCAGGCGCTCACAGATGGCAATCAGATGTTGAAACTGTACACAACTTAATCGAATTCGAGTTCTATGAAATTGAGAACTTTACAGATCGAGATGATTTTATGCAAAAAGCTTATGCTTATCAATTATTTTTTAATTTAGAGAGACCAAACACTTACAAAGAGAACAAATCACCCTGGCAATTGGCTCAAGAAAAAAATCAAAATATTTCTCAAGAAGCACTGATGTTACCGCCGGTCGATCTAGACGCTTTACTTAATAAAAAATTTGCTTTTACGGCTCAGAGGGGGTACGATGTCCCTTCCAGTTCCTAGTTTGAAAATACGGGTATCGGGGAGGAGGAATAAGGATGTGTTGCTTTCGCTCAAAAATGTTTTTTGATTTCGGAATTCCGGTGCGGGACTGGAATTAAGGTTATCACATATAGGTTGTTGATTCATTATCTTTAGCTAGCAGAAGTAATTCCTGTTAAATGATTAATTCTATTTAGGTGAGGGGGGCCGGGGTGTTTGAACTGGACGTCAAAAAACCGTAGCGGGCATGGTTGCCGAGCTGGCGAGGCAGAACGACGTTTTTTTGCCGAGTGCAGGCCCGACACGCCGGGTCGGAACAAACGTTCCAGTGAAAATACACCGGAACGACTCTATTCCTTAATTTTTTTAATCTGTTCAAGGAATTCTTTGAGGCGTTTTTCTTGGCCGGCTTCTTTAGGAAAATAATATTGCCGTTTAGCTCCGTACTCCTGCTGGACATACCCGCCGTAACTATGAGGGTATTTATAATCTTTGGAATTGGTTTTAATATGTTCAGGAACTTCCTGATTTTCTTCGTTCTCCACGTCTTTCAAAGCTTCGCCGATAGCTAAGGTCGCGGAATTGGATTTTGGCGAACACGCTAAATAAAT
>CAISIO010000007.1 GCA_903885445.1 Candidatus Staskawiczbacteria bacterium | reverse complement strand
TATGACATATACAGAGTGGTCTCTAAACGTTATACAGCCATTTTTGCAACAACTCATTTCTTTTATTGCAAACTTATTGTTGGCTGTAATTGTTTTTATAATCGGCTATTTAATTGCCATTGGAATCGGGAAATTAATTTCCGAGATATTAAAGTCGGTAAAATTCAATAAATTATTTGAAAAAGAAGGTTGGAGAAGGGCATTGCAGAGAGCCAATGTGGAAGTAAACCCGGCCGAATTTATTGGAGTGATTTTTAAATGGGTTTTCGTTATTGTGTCTTTGCTGGTGGCCGTAGATGTGTTGGGGCTGACAGCTTTTGGCGGACTTTTGACGCAAGTACTAGAATATTTGCCGAATGTAGTCGTAGCAGTTTTGGTTTTTGTTGTTGCGATTATCGTTTCTGACATTGTAGAAAAAGTTGTAAGGGCAACAGTTGAAAGGCTAAAAGTTGGCTATGGCTATATTGCATCTTCAATTGTGAAGTGGGCGATTTGGATTTTCACATTCTTGTTGATTTTGGATTTGGTTCTTCCGGAAAGCCTTTTGATAAAAACTCTCTACACATCAATTGTTTATGGAATAGTGGGTTCATTGGCATTGGGAGTTGGATTGGCGATTGGGCTTGGCGGAAAAGAAACAGCAGGAAAGATTATTTCCGACATGCACAGGAAGATGGAAGAGAGGTAATTTTCAACACTTGATCGTCTCGCCCGCGAGGGCGGACATGAAAAGTTAATGCAAAAAGACGCGTACGTACCGCGCCTTTTTGTTTTTACGCCTTCTATTGACACAAGCTAAAATAGATGCTATTATAAAAGTGTGTTGTTCTGACGCTGACTTAGTTCCGAAGAATGAAGGAGCCCGGAAAGTGAGCATCAAGAAGTGTTTCGTAACCGGCATTGTTCTGAGCGCTGCGGCGGGTGTAGCGGCGGCCTTTGTTCCGAAGGAGCTCATCGCTCGAATCTGTCTCGGAGCAGGAGTCCTGTTCATCTGCATCTGCTTCACAGTGGCCGAGTGCGCCCACAAGAAGAGACTGTTGGCGCAAGGGGGAAGGACGCTTCGAAAGGAGCAGGAGAGCTTGAGGGCATGGTCGGCCAGATGCCACCATCAGTAGCCAACGACACGCCAGGGGCGGACAGAAAATCTTCCAAAAGGAGATCTATGTCCGCCCGCCATTTTTTTAAAAAACAAATAAATCAACATTTCATTAACTTAGCTATTGACACGGATTTATAATTGTAATAAGATGGTAACTACATGGTAAATAAATTAGTAATAAACACAAAACAAAGAAGCGGATAAAAATCTGAAATTTTGTTTTTTTCAGACTGCCGCTTAAAAGCGGTTTTTAATTTAAAAAGTTGGTCCACAATTATTTATGAAAAGATTTCGTAAATAGCTGTGGATTAATTAGGAAAGTAATTTGAAAATTCAACCCTGTTAAATTCCTTTAATGGAAGATTGCCTACTAGCAATTTTTAACAGGTTGTACCAATTAAACTTTAGACATGGGGTCTTTATTTAATTGGATACAGGTAAAACAAAGCATACAAATTAAGTTCATAAGATACATAAAATCTGTATCTATTAGACCCCGTCATCCGACGGGGTAAAAACTTACGCGATTTACCGCTTCGCAAAAAGGGCGGTAAATTAAAAGTGAATCCAGAATATACTCAAAAGTTGAGTATA
>CAISIO010000006.1 GCA_903885445.1 Candidatus Staskawiczbacteria bacterium | reverse complement strand
TATTAAAGGAAAACTTAAAAAACGGATTAGGGGTTGTAGAAAAAATTGTCGGGAAAAACTTATCCCTGCCAATTTTAGACAACGTGTTAATTAACACCGAAGATAATTTCTTAAGCCTAAGCTCCACCGACCTGGAGACCGCCATAAAAATTTGGATATTGACCAAAATAATTACAAAGGGAAAAGTGGTGGTCCCGGCCAAATTCCTTTCCTCTTTTATTTCTTTGTTGCCCAATGAAAAAATTACGCTTGAAGAAAAAAAACAAGGCCTTTATGTCGAATGTAAGAGCTTTAAGAACCAGATTCAGGGGTTTAACCCCGAAGAGTTTCCACTGATTCCAGAGTTTAAAGATTTAGAATATTTAGAAGTTGATAATAAGAAATTTTGCCAAGGGCTGGCCCAAATTGTGGACGTGGCCTCCCCCTCGCAATCAAGGCCGGAGATTTCCGGAGTTTATTTTATATTCTCGAAAAACACAATAAAAATAGTAGCGACAGATAGTTTTAGGCTGGCGGAAAAAAATATTACATTAGATGGTGCAGTTAAAAAAGAATCTTCCTTTATTCTGCCCCAAAAGCCGGCAAGGGAAATAATTAATACACTTGGGGAAAAAGAAGGAAAACTTAGAATTTATTTTTCTCCAAACCAAACAATGTTTGAGTTTCCAATGAAAGAAGTTTCGCACCCGCAAGTGCAAATAATTTCCAGGCTAATTGAGGGGGAATATCCAAATTATGAAGAAATTATTCCGACAAAATTTAAAACACACGTTATTGTAAAAAGGGACGAATTTTTAAACCAAGTGAAAGCCGCATCGCTTTTTTCCGGGAAGATTAATGAAATAAAAATAAAAATTAATCCGCAAAGCAAGGAGGTTGAAATATCGGCCCAAGACCCGGATATTGGAGAAAGCCAATCCAGCATTTCGGCTAAGGTCGACGGCGACGCGATAGAGGCATCCTTCAACCACAAATTTTTAATTGACGGGTTGTTAAATATTAAAAGCTCGGAAGTTATATTTGATCTAAGCAAAGAGGAGGGGCCCTGCATATTAAAGCCAGTGGGAGACGTGAGCTACATTTATGTAGTAATGCCGATTAAATCTACTTAAATTAAAGTAAACAAAAAAGGCCGGGATATCCCGGCCTTTTTTGTTTATGGGTTCGGCGTTGCAACTGGCAGCGGAGATAAAAACTGTCCGCTTTTTAGAATATAATTATAAATTCCTATCTGCCACAAAAGGTATTGCGGATCGACTTCAGGGCTTTGCGGCTGCGGGCTAAAAGGGTTATTTTTGTCCACATAATATAAAATAGTGTGGGTGTCGCCAGCTGGAAGTTGCCCCATTAAGACGGGGCTCCGGCCCGTAATCGGGTCTGGCGGAGTAAAGTTTTCAATTGGATTTGTCGATACTATTTTTTGCATAACCTTGTTCCACATTGGCGCGGTAATTCCCACGCCCTCGTCTTTTGTAGGGGTATTATTATTATTCCCTGTCCATGCGCCGACAACGACAAATGGAGTATATCCTATTGTCCAGCCGTCAACAAAGTTTTGCGTGGTCCCTGTTTTGGCAGCCACTTGAAACCCTGGCAAATACAGAGGAGAATTGGCGCCAAAAATTGGCGCCCGCGCGTTATTATCAGATAAAATATTACTCATCTGCCTAGCTATTTGTGTATCTAAAACCCTTGTCGGCTGTTCATTGTTTTGCTCAATAATATTCCCGTCGGTATCAGTAATTTTTAAAATACTAACAGGCGGTATATAGTTTCCCTCCGCCGCGAAAACCCCGTAGGCAGATGTCATTTCTAATAAATTAACATCTCCGCCGCCTAAAACTAAAGACAGGCCATAATTTTTTGTGTCGGTTAGTGTTGTAATGCCTAAATCTTTCGCTGTTTGTAAAGTATCAGGGATACCAGCCAAATATAAAACCTTTACAGAGGGGATATTTAAAGAGCAATCTAAAGCCGTGCGTATAGTTACCGGTCCTCTATTTTTTCCATCATAATCCTGGGGATTGTAGCATTTAGTCCCGTTTTTGCCGGTATATGCATCTCCGCTGGGGTCGCAACTGGGGTTAAACTCGGTTTTTACATCCCATAATACTGTATTTGCCGTGTATCCTTTTTTGAGCGCGGTTGCATAAGCAATTGGCTTAAAAGAAGAGCCGGGCTGCCTTTGGCCCATCGTCGCTACATCGTATTTAGGGTCGAATAAACAGCTTCCAGAGGCTTTTTCGTCGCAACCGGCCGGATATGAATCAGCAAAATAATCTTTAGAGCCAACAAGGGCTAATATCTCGCCGGTTTTAGGATTTAAAACAACCATCGCCGCATTATTTGCTCCTTTGGCCTTATTTGCCTTATCGGAATCTTTTATCACCTGCTCGGTATATTGTTGGATGTCCCAGTTTAGGGTAGTGTAGACCCTTAACCCCTTTTCCCTTAAATAATCTTCGCCATATTTGTCGTCTAAATATTTTTTAACATACATCACAAAATCGGGCGACTTAATTGAGGTTATGTTTTCAGAGAAAACTATTTTTTCTTGTTTTGCTTCGGTTAGCTGTTTTTCAGTAATATACCCGAGTTTTTGCATTTTTGTTAAAATAACGTCCTTTTTTTGCAGCAGTTCGGCTTTATTGGGCCCATATGGCGAATAATGGCTTGGGGCTGGAATTATGGCGGTTAGGGTAGTTGCTTCAGCCAAAGAAAGGTCGGAGGCTGGCTTGCTAAAGTATGTTTGGCTGGCAGCCTCGGCTCCATAAGCATTTTCACCAAAAGGGATTTCATTTAAATACCAGTCAAAAATTTGGTCTTTTGAATATTTACCTTCCAACTCTATGCTTAAAACAACTTCGCGGATTTTTCTTGCAATGCTTTTTTGGTTGGTGAGATACACAGACCTGATAAGTTGTTGGGTTATAGTGGACCCGCCCTGGCTTTTTGTTTGAGAGGTTAGGTCAACCCACGCGGCGCGAAGTATCCCTTCAAAATCTATCCCGCCATGCTGGTAGAACCTGGAATCCTCTGATGCTAAAACAGCGTGTTTTAAATTATCTGAAATTTTGTCAAAAGAAACTATTTCCCTTTTTTCTTCCCCATAGATATCATAAAGAAGCACCTTGCCGGTGTTGTCGTAAATTTTTGTTGACTGTATAAAAGGAGTTTCGGTGAACTTTTCTGGCTGGGGCAAATTCCAAGTGTAATAAATAAATAATACTAAAATCAGTAAAAATCCCGCCAAAAATAAAAATGCCAGATATTTTCCGGCGATTATTAAGATGCGCTTTATATTGTTTTTTGTTTCCATGGTTAGAATCTTTTTATATAATACCACTTAAAATAGATTTTGGGAAGAACCGTTCCGGGAAAGATAGCAAACAAAAAAGCCGCCGTAAGCAGCAATTTTGTTTGTTTTTAATTATTTTATTCCTCTTCTTCTGCCGGAGCGTCGTCGTCAGCAACCTCGGCGTCGTCGTCAGCGTCGTCATCTTTGTCGTCATCATTATCGTCGTCCCAATTAGTGTCTTCAAGATCGTCGTCTTCATTAATAAACCTGGTTAAAAATTCCTCTTCCATTTTTATTATGCGTTTTAATTATATTGTCTTTTAATTTATATCCATTATATTTTTTCATGAGCTATTGTCAATAGCCTCTTTTCCACAGCGCTTTTGTCAACACTAATAAGCTCTTAATGCCGCGCAAATTGCCACCCCCAAGGCGTCAAAGGCGTCATCTTTTTTTCTGTTGTTTTTTTTCAAATCAAATCTACTAATATCAATAGTTTTTTTAATCATTTCAATGACCTGTTTTTTTTCCGCCCTGCCGTATCCCGTGATTGCCATCTTCATTTGCAGGGGCGTAAACTCGCAGGTTCTTAC
This sequence comes from Candidatus Staskawiczbacteria bacterium, assembly GCA_903885445.1. GTDB lineage: Bacteria > Patescibacteriota > Minisyncoccia > Minisyncoccales > Staskawiczbacteraceae > XYD1-FULL-39-28. The sequence goes on along the minus strand of CAISIO010000006.1, from coordinate 147,452 downwards.
TTTTTTCTGCGCCGCCGCCAATAAAATAACGCCTCGAGTCTGGCTTACTGGCATTACGGTTTTAAGATTTTTAAAAAAGAACAGCGTTTCAATAGATAACAGGGCGGGTTTATATTTTTCTATAAGTTTTATTATTTCCTCGTGTATTTTTTTTAACCGTTCTCCTGTCGTAGCAAATTTATCTGTGATTACGCATCCAAAATCGATAACTTCAAGGCAATTCTCCTGCCCCTTATTTTTTTTGATAATTGCATACCCCGTGATTACCGATCCCGGATCAACGCCTAAAATTATCATCAGAGACTAGTTTTTGATATTTGAATAAATATCATTTACGGCGTCGTTTTCATCCAGTGCGTCAAAAAGCCTCTGCGCCAATTCTCTATCCCTTTCAGAAAGTTCAACCTCTTCCTTGGCAACCCAGCTTAATGTTGAAGAGGATATCTTAAATCCTTTTTCTTCGAGATTTTTTTTAACTTTTTCCAGTTCCTCGGGCTTTGTATAAACATAAATTTCTGCTTCGGCCCACTTGATGTCGTCGGCGCCCGCGTCTATCGCCGTTAATTCAAATTCCTCTTTGTTTATAGTCTTTTGTTCGTTGTTTATTGCTATATCTCCTTTCCTGTCAAACATCCATCTGACGGCTCCTTCGCCTGCCACTTTGCCGTTATTTTGGTTTAAGGTGCTTCTAATTTCTCCTAATGCCCTATTTGTGTTATCTGTAATCCCATCAATAATTAAAGCAATCCCGCCCGGGCCAAAACCCTCAAAAGAAACCGATTCCAATGCTTCGCCGGCCAACTCGCCAGTCCCTCTTTTAATTGCTCGTTCGATATTCTCTCTAGGCATATCCATAGCCTTGGCTTGTTCTATGGATGCTTTTAATTTGGAATTTTTTGTTGGGTCTCCCGATCCTCCGCCCTCTTTAACTGCAATTGTAATTAGCCTGCCGTATTTGGAATATATTTTACCTTTCTTCTCGTTATTGGCCATTTTAGTGCCCATAACTGTTTTTGCATGGCTATGTCCTGACATTGTTTTTAAATTTTAATTTTATTATTAATACGATTACAGATAGAATTATGGTTATTATTAAAACTGCGAAAAATAAAAACCAAGGATTGCTGTTTTGCGTATTGTCTTGGTTTAAATTAATAGCTTGGCTTAAATCCGCGGCTGCTACAGTTGTAGCTTTACTATTAACAGAATTTTTTGCTTTTGGCAAGGTTTTTGTTGCAGGAATTATATTTTTTGCTCCAGGAGTCAGTGTCGCGCTCCACGTCCAGCTTGAGCCGATCTTATTGTATGACTGGGCCAAAGGAGCTGAAGTAAAAGTTACAGAGTCAACTATTTTGCCGTCCGGCGTTAAAAGATTTAAGCCGTCTTTATTGTTATTCAACATTATTTTAGTTTCCGGCCGTTTAAAAACCAAAAATCCGTTTGCTAAAATTTTTGTGTTTTTTGGAATTGTAAAAGTTTTTGGCGTGCCATTTATATCCTGTATCCGCCAACCCGACAAATCAATCTCAAAATTATTAGAATTATATAATTCAACCCATTCGTCGGTTTCATCGGCGCCTTTCGGATTTGGCATAATCTCGTTTATAAAAACTCCGTCTGGATAAATTATTTTCAGCGTTTCTACCGGCGACGTTGTCGGACTTGGCACTGGAGTTGTTGTGGAAGAAATTATCGATGACTCACAACCAACACAAGCTAGCCCTTGGTCTTTTATCTTCTGTAGGGTCGCGGGTCCAATTCCATTAACTCTGTCCAAATCATCAACAGACGAAAACGGCCGGGCATCTATTATTCTTTGCGCCATCACCGGCCCAACTCCGTTTAGCCCGTCTAGCTGCGCCAGTGTTGCCGTGTTGATATCTATTTTAACTGCTCCCAAAACAAAAATTGGGAACAATAATATAATCAGAAATAACAGAAAAATATTTTTCATATTTTGTAATTATACATCAGTTAAAAGCGCCTTGTTATCCACAGGTGTTGCATATATTTTTTATGATATAATAAATGGAATATGTTGCCCATAAAATATTCTTTTCGATTACTGTCAAAAAAGGCGGCTGAAAAAATAGGAAAACGTAAAATAAAAAATCACCCTTAATGAGGGTGATTTTTATGAGTTTTATTTTTCTTTTTTAGTAATCTTGACTGAAGAATCCTGCGGGTGATCTTCTTCTTTGAAAGCCCCTCTCAAATGTTTTATAGCGTCTACGATGCTTTTAGATAATTCTGGAATTTTCTTTGACCCGAATAATAAAACCAAAACTACTGCAATAATAATTATTTCTTTTGTTCCTATGTCAAACATATTTTTATATTTAATTATAAATCAACTATATTATAGCAACATATTGCAATAAAACGCAACACCAGTCAGCTTATATCAATTGGTTTTGGTTTTTTTTCGTTTTAAAGCCTAAATGCTCATAAGCAAGATTTGTGGCTACGCGGCCTTTTGGGGTTCGTTCAAGCAAACCGCATTGCATTAAATATGGCTCGTAAACATCCAAAATAGTGTCTTCTTCTTCCATGGCAGCTGCTGATAAAGATTGCAACCCAACCGGACCGCCGTTAAATTTTTCAATTAAGGCCCTTAATATAGACCTGTCGCTTGGCTCTAAACCCATCAAGTCAACTTCCAAAGAGTCCAAAGCATGCTCGGCGATTTCTTTTGTAATAATTTCCGCGTTTTGTACTTGGGCAAAGTCGCGAACTCTTTTTACGAGGCGGTTTGCGACTCTTGGGGTGAATCTTGAGCGCTCGGCAATGGCTGTTATTGCTTCCGGCTCCATTTTTATTTTTAATAAATTACCGGACCGCTCAATAATTTTTTTAACATCTTCTTTGCTGTAAAAATTGAGTTGGAACGTTGCGCCAAAACGATTTCTTAAGGGAGCTGATAATAATCCCGGTCTTGTTGTCGCTCCAATCAAAGTAAATTTAGGTAATTTTAATTCCATTGTGCGCGCCATCGGGCCTTTTCCTAAAACCAAATTTAATTTGTAATCCTCCATAGCAGGATATAAATATTCTTCTATGGTTTTATTTATTCTGTGTATCTCGTCTAAAAATAAAACATCCCCCTCGGCCAGGTTAGTTAAAATCGCCGCCAAATCCCCGGCCCTTTCCAGCGCCGGTCCCGACGTAGATCTTATTTTTTTGCCCATTTCATTCGCCACAAGATAGGCCAGAGTTGTTTTACCCAATCCCGAGTTGCCGTAAAACAATAAATGGTCCGGACTTTGGTTCCTTTGCTTGGCAGCGGTGATAATTATCCGGATATTTTCTTTGATTTTGTCCTGGCCGACGTATTCAGCCCAAGAATTCGGCCTTAGGGCCGAATCTAAGACCTCGTCGTCTTTTTTTGGTTTTTCTCGTATAATGCTTGACATGTGCCCTAAAAGGTGATACTATTAAAAATATTGAAAGTCGGTACTTAAATAGTACCCTTTTTCGTACTATATACTGTAAGCGGCTCTAGAGTTGGAGGTATTTATTTGGATTTGCCTCAGCTTCGGATAATCTTGCTCCGGCTCGATTATTCCTCAGGCAAATCTTTCTTTATGTCCCAGACATAAAAACACCTCCAACTCTAGAGCCGCTTTTTGTTAACCCTTAATTTCTTCAAAGGGCTTTTCTTCGTCTACTTCTACAACCCTTACTACTTCTTCCATTGTTGTTTTTCCAAGCGCGATGTCAATTAACCCAGATTGGTACATAGTTACCATTCCCTTTTTTATGGCTAAATCCCTGATCGAAGAAACCGGCGGGTTAGTCAGAATAAATTTTTCTAATTCAGAATCAACCAAAAACGCTTCGAATAATCCTTGCCGCCCCTTATACCCGGTGAAGTTGCAGGCTTGGCATCCTCCTTTTTTAATTTCGGCAATTTTTATTGTGTCTAAGTCGGGAAGTTTTACGGATTTTGGCAAATTCTTTAAGCCTTTTTTAATTTCTGATAATTCGCTCGCGGATGGTTTAACAAGGGTTGAGCACTTGCCGCAAACTTTTCTGACTAATCTTTGAGCCACGGCCATTTTTAATCCGGAAGCGATCGAAGCAGTATCTACGCCTAGGTCCACGAGTCTTGGAATGGTCCCAGCCGCGTCATTAGTGTGTAACGTGGATAAAACCAAGTGGCCGGTTAAAGCTGCTTGCAGGGCAATTTTTGATGTTTCCAAATCTCTGATTTCACCAACTAGAATAACATCCGGGTCTTGCCGTACAATTGACCTTAATCCGTCGGAAAAGTCATATCCTTTTTCGGGAGCTACTTGCGTCTGGGAAACTCCTGTTAGATGATATTCGATGGGGTCTTCAATTGTTATAATTTTAATTTCCGGGTTTTGTATCTTCTTCAAAAATGCGTAAAGCGTGGTTGTTTTTCCAGATCCGGTCGGTCCGGTCACAATTATCATCCCATTAGGCTTTTCGATTTCGCTTTTAAAGGTTTTATAAAGATCGTCCCTTAAGCCTAAGTCATCTAAAGAAATTAAGCTTTTCGGGTTTAAAATTCTCATCACAATTGATTCTCCATATTCTGCCGGCAGGCTGGAGGTTCTTATTTCAATAAGCAATTCGCCCACTATAATTGTGAATCTGCCGTCTTGGGGTTTATCTGTGATATTTAGTTTTAATTTTGAAAGGAGTTTTAAACGGCTAAGCAAATGGTGGTATGCGCTTTGTTCAAAAAAAACAACATCCTGTAAGATGCCGTCTAATCTTATTCTTAATCTCGCGTCTTTTTCCTGCGGCTCAATATGGATGTCAGACGCGCCAAGAGTTATCGCTCCGTATAAAACAACGTCCAAAAGCTGTGTTACATTCTCGACTAGATATTCTTCGATTTTCTTTTTAAATCCGCCGATGTCTTTAACCTGGGCCTCTGTTTCTTCAACTATTTTTGGAGAAATCGCCACAGACCCCAATAACTTTTTTGTTTCCTCCATTTTTTGAGTTACTTAATACTATTTGTTATTTCTTTTAAATCCGCCCCTTTTTTCATTAAATCTGCGACTATTTGGAATATTTCGGCCGTAAGTTTGGTTTTAAAATTTTCCGTATAAATTACCAGCCCAGTCAGAAGGCAAGCCGCGGATTCTTTAGTTAAGTTTTCCGCCAAGCCAATAATTATTTCCGGAATAGAGTTGTCGCCTATTAAATTTATTTTACCAAATTTTTTATTATCCTGCCCATTGTCGATATTTAAAATTGGAGAATCCAGTAAAAAGCCGAAAGAATTTAATTTGTCGGACAATTCTTCGGAATAATCTTTGACGCCGGCGGTTATAATAAGATCTGGTTTTGTTTCTGAAAAATAAAAAGAAATATTATCTTTCTTTATATTACCACTTTCCAGCGTCAGGTGTATTTTTAAGGCGTCGGGATTTTTTTCGTAATAGACTTGCGACACTTGAGCAATATTGCTTGGAACAGAAATCACAAAGTTTTTGGGATAAGAAATAAAATCTAAAGACGGAGCCAAAAATTTTAGATTTTCAGGCAGGGCATCTATGACTAGGTTTACATTCTTGCCCTGTTGCTTTAAAGTATAAAAAAGAGCCAATGTAGAAGCAATCGCTTCGGGGTTGCCAGAAGTTATTAGGTAGACATTTTTAGCTTCGCTGATAATTTGTTTTGATTCTTGTAATTCCATAGGTTTATAATACCCTAAACGAATTAGTTTTTTTAGTCAAATATTTTAATCCACAGATGAAAAAATACATAACCACGAGCCACAAACAAACTCAAAAATTAGGTGAGGATTTTGCAAAAAAGATTATTAAAATCCCATTAGAAAAATCAGCAGTTGTTTTGGGTTTAAGCGGAAATCTTGGCGGAGGCAAAACAACTTTTTTGCAAGGATTTTCCAAAGGATTAGGTATTAAAGAAAAAATATTAAGCCCCACGTATGTAATTTTAAAACATTTTAAAATTATAAAGCCTAAAACTTTCTCAAATTTTTACCACATAGATTGTTATAGACTAAAAAACGAAAAAGATATTTTGGAATTAGGATTAAAAGAAATTATTGAAAATCCGGAAAGTATCGTGGCAATAGAATGGCCTGAAAAAATCAAAAAAATTCTTCCGGGAAATATAACGATGATTGATTTTAAATTTATTGATAAATATAAAAGAGAAATTAGTTTTAAAATATGATAAAATAAATAATGGAAAAGAGAAGACTAATTATTATTGATTCTAATGCGCTGTTGCACAGGGCGTTTCATGCGTTGCCGCCGCTAACAAATAAATCCGGGCAGGAAACCGGAGCGGTTTATGGGTATTTGTTGACTATGTTTAAAGCCATAAATGATTTAAAGCCAGATTATATAGTTGCCTGTTTTGATACAAAAATGCCGACATTCAGGCATGAAATGTTTAAAGATTATAAAGCTCAAAGGCCGGCTACTCCGTCGGGAATTATTTCCCAAATACCGATTACAAAGGAGGTTTTGGAAGCTTTTGGAATCCCTGTTTTTGCTAAAGAAGGAGTTGAGGCGGATGATTTGATTGCCACGATTTGTGTAAAAACAGTGGAACAGAATAAAGATTTGGAAGTTTATATTTTATCTGGAGACCTAGATAATCTTCAACTGGTAAATAATAATATAAAAGTTTATACTTTAGGAAAGGGCATAAAAGATACTGTAATTTATGACACGGGCAAGGTAATAGAAAGGTTTGGAGTAAGCCCTGAGCAGATGGTTGATTTTAAGGCGCTGACCGGAGACCCGTCTGATAATATTCCGGGAGTTGAGGGAATAGGCAAGAAAACAGCGGCTGAAATAATACAAAAATACGGGAGCATTGAAAATTTGTATGGCGAGCTTTCAACGGACACGGCGGTTTTAAAACCGAAAGTAAAAGAAATGTTGAAACAAAATAAAGAGTCTGCGATAATGTCGCGCGAATTATCCCAAATGAAAAAAGACGTTGAAATTGATTTTAAGATTGAAAATTGCAAGTTTGGGAACTTTGACCAAAATAAAGTTGAGCAGGTTTTCTTAAAATTAGATTTTAGTTCTCTGATTAATCGTTTATCTCAAATTAAAAATTAAAAATTTTGTTGATATGGCTAGACTCACATATAAAATCGCAATTCCTATAATTTTAGTCGGTATTTTTGCCATAGTCGCTCTTATAGCTGTGGGCGGGGAACAAATAGGGGTCGGTTTCTATATCGTTGTTTTGCTTCTCGCGATTTACATATTTTTCTTCGGCCTAATGATCGGACAGAATCTTTCGTCTCCCATCAAGAAATTATTAAGCAAGGCGACCGAATTAAGCAGGGGAAACTTGTCCAGCAGGGTTTATCTAGAAACCAAAGACGAATTAGCTGACTTGGCAAAGGTTTTTAATGATATAGCCGACGAGCTTAATGCAAGCCGCGAACAAGGCGCCAACACAGAAAAGGAAGTCGGCATTAAAGTACAGGCCAGGACCAAGGAATTAGAAGAGACAATCAACGCGTTAGAGCAAAAAGTAGAAAACAGGACTATAGAATTAAAAAGATTGATTGACGAGTCGGAAAGCCTACAGAGCAGCGTAAAAAATAAAGAGGCGGAGACCGTCCAGCTGAGGAAAGAGTTAGATGATTTTAAGCAGAAAATTACAAAATACGGCAAGTCAAAACCAAAAAATATAAATAACGTAGAAGAAAACATATAATATGCCGGAATTGCCGGAGGTGCAGACAACAGTTGACGGTTTAAAATCAAAGGTCCTTAAAAGGGCCTTTGTTGATGTTTGGTCCGACTGGGAGAAAATAGTTAAAAGGCCTAAAAGGTTTGAACAATTTAAAAAAGAAATAAAAAATAAAAAGATTAAAAATATTTGGCGCCGGGCGAAAAATATAATTTTTGATTTGTCAGGTAACTATTCGCTTTTGGTTCACCAAAAAATGACCGGACATCTGTTGGTGGGAGATTGGAAATTATCAGGCGGAAAGTGGACGCCAGTAAGCGAAGGTCCGCTAAACGACCCATATAACCGTTTTCTTCACGTAGTTTTCTTTTTAGATGACGGGAATAAAATAGCGTTATCTGACGCAAGGAAATTTGCCAAAGTTGAATTATGGAAAACAGGCGAATTATTAAATTCTAAGGAATTTACAAATTTAGGCCCGGAGCCGTTGGATAAAGATTTTAATTTAGAAAAACTTAAAGAGGTTTTAAAAAATAAAAAAGGGAGAATAAAACAGGTTTTAATGGATCCTGTGGTTCTTTCCGGAATTGGAAATATCTATTCCAGCGAAATATTATGGCAGGCAAAAATAAATCCTGAAAAGAGCGCGATTAAGCTAACCGATGCGGAATTAAAACTGCTTTTTCAATCCATAAAAAAAGTTTTGCAGTTGGGAGTTGATTTGGGCGGCGAAAGTTTTTCTGATTACAGAAAGCCCGATGGAACTAAAGGAGATTTTGACGATGAGCGGAAAGTATATAAAAAGGAGGGGCAAAAATGCGAGAGGTGCGGAACAAAAATAAAAAGAATAAAATTTGGTGGCAGAAGCACCTTCTTTTGCCCTCAATGCCAAAAATGATATATTTTATATACGGCGAGGATTCTTATCGGGCAAAAAAGAAACTGGAGGAAATAATTGACGGTTATAAAAAAGTCCACAAATCTGGGCTGAATTTGATTTATATTGACGCGAGAGAAAAAGATTTTAAAGATTTTTACAGCAACTTTAAAATCACTTCAATGTTTGCCGAAAAAAAGTTGATACTTTTAAAAAACACTTTTGATGAGGAGAAGTTCCAGGAAGATTTTTTGGAGAATGTAAAAAGCTTGGAAGAGATAAAAGACATCGTAATTATTTATGAAGATAACGCGCCGGATAAAAGGACTAGATTTTATAAGGCTTTGCAGAAATATGCCAAATGTCAGGAGTTTAATTGCCTGCAGCCGGCCTTGCTGAAAAAATGGGTTGTCTGTGAATTTGAAAAAAATAAAGTAAAAATAAATGCAGATGCTTTGGATTTGCTGTGCGAATTTGTGAAAAATGATTTGTGGAAAATGGCAAACGAAATAAGCAAGTTATCAAATTACAAAGCAGGAAATATTATAAAAAAAGAAGATGTTGAATTGCTGGTAAAACCCGGCATAGAAAATGATATTTTCAAAACAATTGACGCACTGGCCTCAAAAGACAAAAAACAAGCCCTGTTTTTGTTGCATAAACATTTGGAAGGAGGAGATAATTCTCTTTATTTGCTTTCCATGATTGCATACCAATTTAGAAATCTTTTAATAATTAAAGAACTTCAGGAATCGAACACGCCGTATAATCTAATCGCAAAAAAATCCGGGCTTCATCCTTTCGTTGTCCAAAAAAGTTTTTACTTGTGCAATCAATTTTCAATGGAAAAACTAAAAAAAATCTACCGGAAGATTTTTCAGATAGATTCAGATATTAAAACAGGAAAGATTGAACCGGAATTAGCTTTGGATTTACTGCTCTCCGAAATTTAGTAAATAAAACAAAAAATCTAGGCTAGTCCTAGATTTTTTTGTCTATTAATTTTGTCAGTCGCGACTTATGCCTTGAGGCGTTATTCTTTTTAATCACTCCTATCTTCGCGGCCTTATCGAAGGCTTTATATATTTCCGGCAAAAGTTTTTTAGCTTCTGCTATTTTTTTTGCCAAAACTAAAGCGCGCGCTTCTTTCACAAGTTTTTTTATCGCGTCTTTATACGCGACATTCTGAACGTTCCTTTTTTTGGATTGCCTTGCTGCTTTTTTAGCTGATTTTGTTATTGCCATAGTTTCTTATAATAATAAGATAATATCATATAATATTTTTTTTTGCAATAGGATATCCCAAGTGGTATATTTAAGGAGCAGTTTTGACCGATTTCCGAACCTTAACAAAATGCGGGCATAAACCCGCAAAATACGGAAGACAACTGTTTTCTATGAGGAGTTTGCAATGTCAGCCATAAAAATCAGCGCAGAAGAAACAGAGGTGCAACCGCATCCGCTCGGGACAGGGGCGAAAGTCCTTTTGACCAGTGTCTTCGGGCCGTACGCCCGAGACGACGAGTATGGAAGTCGAGCCATCAACCCGATGGAACTCTATCAGAACCAGGTTACTCGCGAGCAGGGACCCTTCTCTTTGCGGATGTTCCATCGAAGCTGGGGCTTGATGCTTATCCAGGCTAATATTACCGCGCCGTGCACTTTACTGGATTTTCCGACGCGAAGGCGCTTTATACAGGAGCTACAAAGCAGACAGTATGATATCATTGGTATTTCCTCTATCTGGCCCAATATCCGCAAGGTCCGCAAGATGTGCGAGTGGATTCGGTATTATCAGCCAAAAGCGGTGATAGTCGTTGGCGGGCACATAGCCAATGTACTCGACTTGGGCGAGAAAATCGACGCAGATATTGTCGTCCAGGGTGAAGGAGTGCGTTGGTTCCGCAGATATCTTGGCGAAGACGAGAACACCCCGATTCGCCATCCGCTGATCAAGTCAGGCATGGGCGGGCGATGCGTTGGAATCAAGCTAAAGGGCGAAGTGGCGGCAACATTACTCCCGTCAGTTGGATGTCCATTGGGATGCAATTTCTGTTCTACTTCGGCCATGTTCGGCGGAAAGGGGAAATGCGTCCAGTTCTACGAGAGTGGAGAAGAACTATTCGATGTCATGTGTCAGCTTGAGCAGACCATGAAAATTCGATCGTTCTTTGTTATGGACGAGAATTTCCTGCTCCACCGCAAGCGAGCCATGCGTCTGCTGGAACTGATGGAGGCTCACAACAAGTCGTGGAGCCTGTACGTGTTCAGCTCTGCGAACGTGATTCGTTCGTACACAATGGACGAGCTTGTCCGGCTTGGAATCTCGTGGGTGTGGATGGGACTGGAAGGCGAAAACAGCCAGTACCAAAAACTGGAGGGCATTGACGCGTTTGCGTTGGTGAAGGACCTTCAGTCACACGGTATTCGCGTGTTGGGCTCGACAATCATTGCTTTGGACGAACATACGCCCCAGAATATCGGTGCCGCGATAAAATATGCGTCGAGATACGACACAGATTTCCACCAGTTTATGCTTTACACTCCCGCTGCCGGTACCCCGCTCCACGCCGAACTCACCGCCCGCGGGTTGATGAAGGCTGATTCTGAGGTTAATCCGGCTGACGTTCACGGGCAGTTCATTCTAAACTACCGCCATCCGCACATCCCACCGGGTGACGAGACAAAAATGCTTCTGGAAGCTTTCCGTCTCGATTTTGCCGTCAATGGGCCAAGCGTTGCCCGTGTTGCGCGGACTACGCTGGCCGGTCTTGAACGCTATCGCAACCATCCCGATAAGCGTATCCGCGACCGTTATTTATGGGAAGCCCGTGATTTGGCAACAACATATATTGCCATGGTTGCGGGCGCAAGGTTGTACTACCGACGCAACCCGGCAATGTACGCCAAGATGTCTGTGCTGTTGGGCGAAATGCACCGCGTGCTTGGGTTCAAGAGCCGTATATTCTCTTTGCTCGGCGGGCCGTTTGTCTGGTATAAGATTCTTCGTGAAGAAAGGCGCTTGGCATCTGGCTGGACCTACGAGCCGCCGACTTTTTACGAAGGCAATGAGGCAGCCGTTAAGCTTCACCCCGGGCTTACGCCTTGCCGGTTTATTACTCCTTCTAATTGAAACATAGGCTCAACCTTTTGAGCCCAGGCTGGTCTGACGACCGGCTTCTTTTTTTATTTGACTGTTTTTTTTGCTGGTGGTAAAATTAAGAATAATATAAAATTTATTTTCTAAAAAAATATGGCATCAAAAGAAACGGGCCCGAGAGAACCAGATCAGGAATCCGGGAGCGGTCTAATTAATAATTTACAGGGAGAAGAATTTAATGATGTTAATTCAGACAGCATTAATCGGGATGCCAAAACAGAAAATACGGTTGCTGCGCTTGAACAAATGAACACTGATCACACGAAAGCGGTGGGCGATACTTTTGGCTCGGCGAAAGCTGAAGTAGTAGAGCAAAAAGGAAAAGACATTATTTTGCCGGACGATGAAGAGCTTGTAAAAAAGTTAATGGATAAACTTAGCGAATATACAGAAAGGCAAAAAGAAAAAGACGAGAATGATCCTTCTAAACAAGATGATCGTTATAAGGGTGCGGTGTTGGGGAGGTTGCTTAGCGAAGGAAGCGTTGATCAAGCCGCTCTTTTGAAGGAACTGCAAATCGCCTACGGGGAAAAGTTTAACGAGGATGCTTTTGATAAAGCAATTACAACCATTGCATATCATGTGCAAACTGAGGGCGCAAATTTAGTTAAAAAAGAAATTGAGAAGTCGGGCGAAGAGTCCGTTGGAGAGGCTCCAACACCAAGGCAATCTATGCAGGAACCCAGGGAAAAAATAGGAAAAACATATCAAGAGCTTAAAGGTGCGAAAGAGAGAAGGACAGAGGTTTCAAGAGGAGGTCCGCTAGCAGAAGCGGAGGCTGGACCAGTTATTGATGCGGAGATCAAAAAATTAACAGAAGCAATAAAAGCTGCCAAAGAAAAAGCGGCGGAATTTTTGTCCGATTCAGGAGTGATAGGTAGGGACCCGAGAAGGGCCGTAGAATCTTTTAGAAATCTTACAGAAAATGAAGCGGGAGAACATAGGCATTTAGCCAGGGAAAGAAACGAAATGGCATATAAAAGGGAAAGAGATAAAGGGATGACGGTTTTAGTGGGTAAAAAAGCGATTGAAGAATACAGGCAAAAGACAATAGCGCAGGCAGAGGAAATGATTCACGAAAAAGAGCGTTCCAAGTCGGTCGCAACTTGCTGGGCGCGGCTTTCTGATAAAGACAAAGTCCGGTTAAAAGGACAAGGCTCGTCGGAGTTTAAGGCGCACCTTGAACAAAAAATGAAAAAATTAAGCATATCTGAAGACGTTTTCGCGGGCCTGGTAAATGCGGGCCTGAAGCCGGAGGATGCAAAAATAAGGGGCTGGCTTAAAAGGCTTTTTGGATTTACTGCAGTAGTAATACCATCTGCAGACGGTAAAACGTCTTTGGAGTCTGACGGAAGCAAGGAGGATATTAACACGTGGGTGGCGGAAAACCCCGATAAAAAAATAAAAGAACGTGCGGTAGCAATAGTTGATGCAAAAATTAGTGAAGGGAAGAGGAGGCTGCAAGAAGTAAAACAAACTTGCGCCAAAGAAATAATAGCGCAAGCGGTGGAATCTTATAAAGCAGAAAAATTGGTAGAACAACCTAAGCCTGTGTTAGAACCGGTTGAAGACAAGACAAAAGTGGAAAAAAAGCAGCGCAAAAAGCAAATGAAAAAAGCGATAACCCAGGTTAAAAAGCAGCGCAAAAGTAGAAAAGTAGCTTAATTAACCACTATCAAAAAGAGTCCGCTCACGCGGGCTCTTTTGTTTTTTTTATTAGGTCTCTGATTTCAGCCGCCCTTTCAAAGTCTAGATTTTTGGCGGCAATTTTCATTTCTTTTTCCAGAAGTTTTTTATCGTGTACAAATCCGAACTCTTCTTTAATATCCTCTTTCTTGGAAAATCCCCAATCACGAATGTCTGAAATTATTGTTTTAGGAGTTATGTTGTTTTTTCTATTGTAATCTTCCTGGATTTTTCTTCTTCTGGTGATTTCATTTATGGCTGATTGCATGGAGCCGGTTGTTTTGTCGGCATACAAAATTATGCGGCCGCTTATATGTCTGGCTGCTCTGCCCATTGTTTGAATTAAAGTCGTCTCGTTCCTTAAAAACCCTTCTTTATCTGCGTCTAAAATCGCTACCAAAGAAACTTCCGGCAAATCGATCCCCTCTCTCAAGAGATTTATTCCCACTAGCACGTCATATTTTCCTTCCCGCAAATCTTTTAAAATCCCTGGCCGTTCCATTGTTTTAATTTCCGAGTGCAGATATTGGGTTTTGATTCCCCTTTCCGTTAAATAATTAGATATTTCTTCCGCCAGTCGCTTAGTTAGAGTGACTACCAGCACTCTTTCTTTTTTTGCAACCTGCTTTTTAATCTCTTCTATTAAATCTTGTATTTGGTTTTCTGTTTTTTTAATTTCAATTGACGGCTCAAGAAGCCCCGTTGGCCTTATTATTTGTTCGGCGATATTTTTGCCTGCTTTTTGTTTTTCAAAAATAGCAGGCGTGGCAGAAACATAAATTGTTTGTTTTTGCCTTTCCTCAAACTCTTTAAAAGTTAAAGGTCGGTTATCAATTGCCGATGGTAACCTGAAACCGAAATCAATTAAAGTCTGCTTTCTTATTTTATCCTGCACTGACATTGCACGGATTTGAGAAACCGAAATATGTGATTCATCTATAAAAATTAACGAGCCGTCGGGATTGAAGTAATTAAAATAATCAACCAAAGAAAATGGCGCCTGGCCGGGTTTTCTGAATTCCATGTGGCTGGAATAATTTTCAATGCCGTGGCACCAGCCGGTTTCTTTTAACATCTCCAAATCATAGTTTGTTTTTTGCTCCAATCTTTCGGCTTCCAACAATTTATTTTGTTTTTTTAATTCTTTCAATCTTTGCTCTAGCTCCAGGCGGATATTATTTGTGGCGATATTAACTTTGTCCTGCGGAGTCACCCAAAAATGAGCCGGGAATAATTTGACTTTTTCTCCCGCCAATTTATATTTTTGTCCAACTCCTGGAGCGGTTTCAGAAATTTTATCTATTTTATCACCGTCAAATTCCACTCTTAATATTTTTTCTCCGGTTACGACATAGATCTCAACAATATCTCCGCGCACCCTGAACATGGCTGGCTTAAAATCAATGTCGTTTCTTTGATACTGTAAATTATTCAGAAGTACCAGAAAATCTTTTCGCTTTATTTTTTGGTTTAGCTTTATCTCCAAAGAAACGTTTTCATAATTTTCCGGCGAGCCGATGTTATATATACAAGAAACGGAAGCGACCACAATGACATCTCTTCTCATTGTCACATCTTGGACAGCAGCATGCCTTAAGCGGTCAATTTCTTCGTTGATTTTTGCGTCTTTCTCTATATATGTATCTGACTGCGGGATATATGCTTCGGGCTGGTAATAATCATAATAAGAAACGAAATAGTGGACCGCGTTGTTTGGGAAAAACTCTTTAAACTCCTGGTAAAGTTGTGCGGCCAGGGTTTTGTTAGGCGAGATAACTAGCGTTGGTTTTTGTATTTTTTGGATGACATTGGCTAAAGTAAAAGTTTTTCCCGATCCGGTAACGCCTAAAAGCACCTGGTCTTTGACCCCGGATTTTAAATTTTTAGTCAACTGCTCTATGGCTCTTGGCTGGTCGCCAGTTGGCTTGAATTTTGATTTTAGCTTAAATTTCATATACTATATAGATAATACGATGATATCTTATTTAGACGGGAAAATAATTTTGAAGCGGGATAAGTTTATTATATTAGAAGTAGCTGGCGTTGGCTACAAGGTTTTTCTAAACCGCCAGAACTTATCCAGATTACCAGAAATAGGGGAAAATCTCAAGGTTTTTACATATCAAAACGTAAAAGAGGAAGCATTAGATTTGTACGGATTTTTGACCTATGATGAGTTGGAATTTTTTGAAACATTAATGGATATACGGGGAGTAGGGCCAAAATCAGCTTTGGATATTTCGGCTCTGGGATCTTTAGATAAAATAAAAGACAGAATCTTAAAGCAAGACGAAAAAATTTTTGAGGGAATTCCGGGAATAGGTTCTAAGAAAGCAATGACAATAATTTTGGAATTAACCGGAAAAATTAAAATGCTGGGGCAGAAAAAAGGTTCAGCCGACGAGGCAGAGGGCGCCTTAATGCAGCTTGGTTTCTCCAAACAGCAGGCAAAAGATTCCTTGGCTCGTGTTCCGGCTAGTGTAAAAGATTCAGAAGAACGCATAAAGCTTGCGTTAAAAACCTTAGGGCGATAATATAATACAAATAAAATAATTTATAGAATATGACAAACAAAGCAGAAGGCTTGCCCGAACCAGAAAAAGAAAATGAAGAGCCGGTGGCTGAAGTTTTGCCGCCCGTGGAAGAAACGTATCCAATCGAGGTTAGCGATCCGGAGGCTGTAAGGCGGAGACAGGAGGCGGAAGCAGCGAAAAAAGCAGAAGAGCTCGCGGAAGCGCGCAAAGAAGCTGCGGAAAAAACAGAAACAGAACCGAATTTAGACTCTAAAGATTTTTACGAAAACTTAGGAATAAGTCCGGATGCCAGTGCCGAAGAAATAAAAAGGGCGCATCGAAAGGGAGTTTTAAAAAATCATCCGGATAGCCAGAAGGACAAAGCTCCAGAGGGTATGGCCGACGCAGAGAAGAGATTTAAAATTATGCAAAACGCCTTTGAATGCTTGAGCGATCCGGAAAAAAGGAAAGTTTATGACGAAGGAAGGAAAACCGGTGAAGATGCGCGTGAGGCAAAGCCGGGCACGTTTTTAGCAAAAGCAGGAATGTTTAAAGAGAGCTATCTTGCGGTCGCAGAAAAAGTGGGAGGCGACGCTGCTTTAGCGAAACTTTCTTATGAGGTTCAAACTTTGAGCGGCGGGTTAGAAGGATTAACCGGCGCCCCAGAAACAGATGCGATAAAATTAAAAGAGTTTTTTGATGAGTATGACATGCCCATGGACGATGAAAGAATAAAAAGTATGGGGGCCGGTATCTATGAAGGGGCGCTAAAGCAGAAAAAGAAGAAAGACGGAAGTTTTTTGAGGTTAGTTTTAAAAATAGCGAAAGATTTTGATAGTGCAGTTGACCGAGAAATAGCAGCTTAAAATGAAAAAAATATATTTAGTTTTATTACTATTATTGGCACCGGCTTTTGTTTCGGCTGAAATTAGCCAGAATCTTTATTACGGCTTAACCAACAACGGTGGAGTAAAAGAGCTCCAGCAGTATTTAATCGGAAAAGGATTTTTAACCGGGCAGGCGACCGGCAATTTTTATTCTTTAACTTTAAGCGCAGTTAAAAAATACCAGGCGAACCAAAAGATTAATCCAACCGGTTATGTCGGACCGCTGACAAGGCAAGCTATTAACAGCGGTTCGGCTGTTGTCCAAACGCCAGCAAGTAACCCCCCCAGCGGCCAAATAACCACGGGTTTACTGAAGCCAGCGCCGTTGACCGGCACTCTGGAGTTGTCGCGAAATTCGGCGTATCCTGACCAGAAAATCACCGCGCCTCAGATAAAATTTAAGTTGGCTGATTTTTTATTGAAAAACAATACATCGGAAGCTGTAAATTTAAAAAAAATACAGATTGACCTGGCCGTGGGCTCTAACTTGTATGTCGCCAACCAGTATATTACAAAATTGTATATAGCTTATGGAAGCGAAAAAACAGCGGCCGTCAGCACCGTTTCGCATAACAATTATTTTTTGATAGATTACCAGTTGCCTGTAGGGCAAACAATTGATTTGTCATTATTTGGAGATGTTAATTCTTCAATTCCTCTTAGCTCAACAATTAATTCTGGCGCCTTAGTGACGGGAAAGTCAGCGGTTTCTGCGACTGCTGTAGGAACTAATTTAAACGCCGTTTTGGCCAGCCAGAATATAACTTTTGGTTCAAGCTCTTTGTCTGTGAGCCAAGATAGCTCAACTCCGCAGGCGAAAATAGTTGCCAATAGCCAAAAAATTATCGCAGGAAAATTTAAGTTTACGGCAAGCGGAGATTCGTATAATATTTCAAATTTAAAATTTGTTGTCCCTTGCTCCCAGAACGTTTTGCCGATATTAGACGCACGTTTGTCTGACACTACAACTCAGGCTTCGCTATCTTCTGCGCCGGCACCGGCTATCTACGACGGTAAAAACTATATTTTTGATTTTACTACTAATACGCCCGTTATTTTGAACTCGTCTGTGTCTGTAACACTTTCTTATAATTTAGGCGCAACCATTAATTCCAGCGGCACAAACATAAATATTGCGCCCATACTAACTTATGTCAGAGCCGTAGATAGCAAGGGGAAACTATTTGACGGAGCGGCCGTTAGCTATAACAATATGACTGCTTCTTACGGCGGCATTGCTTTGCCCGATGCTGGTATTACAGTTAACAGTATATATACGTTTAGAAGCATGCCGACTTTTACAGCAGTTTCTTCCAACGCAAGCATAACAAACGGATCAAACGCGGATCTTTATACATTCAGCATCGGAGCCGATCAAAATGGGGATATTGCCGTGAAGCAAATAATATTTTCCATAACAATTACCGATGCCAATAAAAGTTTCCCGCATTTGAATGATTTTAAATTTTTTAAAGGGAATACCGATTACACAGGGGCGGTCTTAATTGGAAATGACGTCAATAATTCATATTCAAGCTTAATCAATATCGGCATTGGCTATGGGACAAGCTCTGTGGTTGTAACTTTTAATGATGAAGAAGTGATTCCCGCCGGGAAAACCCAAACTTATATTTTAAAGGCAACTGCCAATAATTTTATAAAAAATTCTTCAGGCGCGGACTCTATCTCGACATCTATTCCGCAAGATACAGCGGTTTCCAGCAATGGTAAATATCTAAGAATGGCCTTTACAAACATTTACGGGCTGGCAAAATCCCCGACAGATATTTCAGTGGCTTATTATAATTTATTATGGTCTGATAAATCTGCGCTCGGATATTTTCCGCATAGCGGGTTAAATAATTTTTCTACAAATGATTGGTACAACGGTTTTAGAGTTTCTAATTTTCCCCTTTCAGCGCAAACCATAACCGCTCAATAATCAAATCATCATATGAACAAAAGTATGATTTTATCGTTTATAATTATTGCGCTAGCAATCACTGCCGGATTTGTTTATTTCAGATATTTTAATAAGCCGGCCAAACAGGGAGTTCCAGCGAGTTCGTTGCCGGTAGTTGAAAGCCTAAAAGCTGTTTTAGAGGTCAATATAAGCTTGGCGGACACCATAACGCCAACAGAAGTTTATGTTTTAGTTAATAATAAAAAAGTCGAATTTAATAATCAGATAACATTAAACCAAGGAGACGAATTTAATGTGGAAACCGGGCCTATCATTTATCGTGATTCTAACTTCATGACTACTTTATCAGGTAATTGTGAGGGGGTAGCCATGGCCGGGGCAAAATACATTTGTTATGTGAGCACTCGCCGCGCTCCAGGTGCGGGATTGCACGAATAAAATGAATTTTAAAGAGGCGTTGAAAAAGTTTATACCGAAGTTTTTATTGAGAGGATATCATTTTTGCTGGGCTCTATTTGGGGCTGTGATTTTTGGGTTTCCGGGAATGAGTGAGAAGATGAAAATTATCGGGGTTACAGGAACCAGCGGAAAGTCAACCACAACTGATTTTATAACAAGGATTTTTGAGGAAAATGGCAATAAGGTTGCTTCTTTGTCTTCAATCAGATTTAAGATTGGAGAAAAAGAATGGGAAAATAAGTATAAAATGACAATGCCCGGCAGACTTGTAATCCAAAAATTTTTGGGCCAGGCAAAAAAAGCAGGTTGTAATTTTGTTGTTTTAGAGATTACATCGGAAGGCATAAGGCAATTCCGACATAAGTTTGTAAATTTTGATACAGCAGTATTTACAAATATAACTCCAGAACATATCGAAAGCCACGGGGGTTTCAGCAACTACCGAAGCGAGAAACTGAAGCTTTTTACAGCAACAAAAAATATACACGTGATAAACGCCGACGATGAAAACGCGAAATATTTTATAGATATTCCCGCCAATAAAAAAATAGGATTCAGCATGAAAAATGTAAAAAA
This sequence comes from Candidatus Staskawiczbacteria bacterium, assembly GCA_903885445.1. Taxonomy (GTDB): domain Bacteria; phylum Patescibacteriota; class Minisyncoccia; order Minisyncoccales; family Staskawiczbacteraceae; genus XYD1-FULL-39-28. The sequence continues at coordinate 127,699 of CAISIO010000006.1, read as the reverse complement.
TATAAGTACCGAGAACGGCATTGGTTTTGAAATTAGCGGGCAAAAGTTTGCTCTTAATTTATTTGGAGAATTTAATATTTATAATGCACTGGCGGCGATTTGTGTTGCCAAGGCTTATGAAATAAATTTGGAAGTTTGCAAAAAAGCTTTGGAAAAGGCGAAGGGAATTTCGGGCAGGATGGAGGTTATTTCCGAAAGCCCGATTAAGACTATTGTTGACTACGCTCATACGCCAGATCAGCTGGAAGCGGTTTATAAAACCTTCAAAGATGAAAAAATAATTTGTGTTTTAGGTTCTTGCGGAGGCGGGAGAGACAAGTGGAAAAGGCCAGTTTTAGGAGAAATTGCAAAAAAATATTGCAAGGTAATTATAATTACCAATGAAGATCCTTATGATGAAAACCCGATGGAAATTATTAACCAGGTTGCTGAAACTGCAGGAGAAAATGTAAAAAAAATATTAGATAGAAAAGAAGCCATTGAAACCTCCATGAAACTTGCGAAACCTGGAGATGTTGTTATCATCACAGGAAAAGGGTCTGAACCATGGATGTGCATTGGAAATGGACGCAAAATTCCATGGGATGACCGCCGAATCGCCCGAGAAGCGGTAAAAAGCAGGTAGCTTTCATTTTATCTTAATTCGTGGTAATGTATAGAAGACATAGGAAGTGTCTTTTTTTGTTTGCTAAAATAGATTTGTATATAAAAATATGTATAAAAAAATGTCAAAATCAATCAGGATATTCATCCGTAAACAAAAGGCGCAGATAAGACGCCAGTTTTTAGATGTAAAAAAGCAGGAAGAGCTTATTAAGGAAATGTATAATAAGCTCAATCCGGTAAAATAATATGAAAACGCAAGACGTTTTTAAGTTGGCAGTAAAAATGGGTATTGACTCCGATTTTAGGGGAAGGGACGGCGTCCAGAAACTTTTGGATGGCAAAAAGAAAATGTTTGATAAAACATCGGGAAAGGAGAGAGATGAATTTGATAAAGAGTCGCTGGAAAATCCCTATTTGGATTCGGGAGTTTATAATGTTTCTGACGATAAAGAGATTAAAAGAATTTTGGTCGGTATAGATGTGGGGCCCGGAGAAATTTTAATCGCCAAGGAATTGGGCGGTATTGATTTGGTAATTGCGCATCACCCTGTGGGAAAAGGGCTTGCTCAGCTGGCAGATGTTATGGAATTACAGGCGGACGTTTGCAATTATTACGGCGTGCCCATAAACGTTGCAGAAGGCCTAATGAAAGAAAGAATTTCGGAAGTTGCCAGAGATGTTAATTCGTCCAATCACCAAAGAACAGTTGATGCAGCCAGATTAATGAAAATAAATTTGATGAATTCTCATACTCCGTGCGATAATTTGGCGGCTAAGTTTTTGAAAAATTTTGTTGAAGACAGAAACCCCGAAAAAGTCGGCGAATTAATTGATGCTTTGAAGGAAATTCCCGAATACAAAGAAGCCATGAAAATAGGAGTCGGGCCAAAAATATTTGTGGGATCGCCGGAAAACCGTTGCGGAAAAATTGCCTTGTCAGAAATTACCGGCGGGACAGAAGGGTCTCCCAAGCTTTATGAAAAAATGGCGCAAGCCGGAGTTGGTACTGTAGTGGGAATGCATGTTTCCGAAGAGCATAAAAAAGAAGCAGAATTTGCCCATGTTAACATTGTAATCGCTGGACATATTTCATCTGATTCTTTGGGAGTGAACCTATTTATAGATGAATTAGAAAAACAAGGAATTGAAGTTGTTTCCTGCTCGGGCTTCACTAGATTTTCCAGAGTTAAATAATAAAAAACCGCCTTTTAATTGAGGCGGTTTTTTGATAGAATTATTTCATATGAAATATAGACCGCCAAAAATGATTAGAGACAAAAAAATAGAAAGGGAGAGCCGGAAAAAGTTTTGGAGAGTTTTTTTAATTGAAGGAGGGTTATTTTCGCTGGCCTCTGTTTTTGCGGTTGTCGGAGCGTTCCAATTGAACAAACTAGCCGGGCTGGAGAAAATTTATTTGCCGGCTAATTTTTTGCAGTATTTTTTGGTTTCCTTTTTAGTCGTTACTTTTTTAGTTTTGCTTTTTGTTTTATTAAAAAATAAAAAGGCGAGCAAATTCAAGGAGATAATTTATAAAGGATTTTTTATTACGACAGTTTTTTGGGGAGGAATGACAGTTTTAAACTTATTTTTGCCCGCGCTTGCCGCCATTTTAGTGATGGGCATTTTAATAGTGTTATGGCTGAAATTTCCGATAGTCTGGGTGCATGATGTCTTAATGATATTGGGTTTAGCCGGGGTCTCAAGCTTTTTAGGATTGAGCCTTATCCCGTCAATCGTCGTAGCGTTGTTGTTGATTTTCTCTGTGTATGATTTTATAGCAGTTTATAAAACAAAGCATATGATTTTAATGGCTGAAGAAATGATTGGAAAAAAAGTTATTTTAGGTTTTATAATTCCGAAAGAATTTAAACATTTGAAGAATAAATTAAAAGATGTAAAAATTGGCGGAAACTTTATGATTTTAGGCGGCGGGGATGTTGTTTTTCCGAGCTTGCTGGCTGTGTCTGCAGTCCCTTCGGGTTTTTTAAAGGCTATTATTATTGTCTTTTTTTCTTTAGCGGGCGTATTTTTTAGTTACTGGATTTTTACAAAGGAAAAAGAGCCCATTCCGGCATTGCCGCCAATCGCCTTATTGGCCATAATCGGATATTTAACAACCTTATTTTTTTGATAAGCCCCCATATTTCAATGGATAGAATTTAGGCTTCCGAAGCCTGCGATGCTGGTTCGAATCCAGCTGGGGGCACAGTTGACATTTTTATATTTTATAATAGAATAGCATTTATGAGAGGGTGCGAGATTTATTCTCAAGGACATAGTAGTTTCCAGCGAGCGTGGTATAAACATATACCAAATTCATTGTCCGAATTTGGGCTCTAGAACATCCAAGATCGTTGTGAATTATTAACCCTCTCGATCAAAGCCCGCCTCATTTGAGGCGGTTTTTGATTGAAAAAAAACAACAGAATGCTAATATAAAGTCAGAAGCTAAGATATATAAGCTAAAAAATAAAAACATGGCAAAAAAAATAACGAAAAAAAATGCTCGTAAAACCGTAAAAAAAGAAAAACTAATCGGGAAAATAACCCATTATTTTTCCAATATTGAGGTCGCGGTTATTAATTTAGCTTCGCCCTTGAAAGTTGGCGAAAAAATAAGGGTAGTCGGCGGGCAAGAAACTGATTTTGACCAGGAAGTCGGGTCTATGCAAATTGACCGTAAAGAAGTGAAAACGGGCAAGAAGGGAGATTCTGTCGGGATAAAAATAGATGAAAAAGTCCACGAAGGATATAAGGTTTTTAAGATTTAAGGATGACAGACAACCTACAAGAGGAAATTGAAAATAAAATTATTGATTTAATCTCTTTGGGGTCCGGCGGCAGGCTGGTTGTTTTTAAGCCGGAAAATTTGAAGACCGTTTTGACTGTTGAAAAGAAAGGAGATTACAAGAGTGAAGCACTTGTTTTGGATATTCTCGGCATTGAGAGACCCGGCGGCGGAAAACTTGAGGATAAGATAGGCCAGCTGATTGGCGGCAAAAATTTTAAAGCAGAGAACGGCCTTTATTTTTTATTTGTGTATTTTGACGCCGTAAAACAAGATTTAGAGGAAACTTTTTGGTTTGTTCCATCCCTTAAGGCGCGCCAGCTTAAAAAGGGCGCCGATTTGTCGGAATTTTTAGTAAGTAAGAAAGATTTTGTAAATTTTTTAATTGGCGAGCTTTTAAAGAAAATATGAATGAAAGAATGCCCGGAGAACAGGAGCAATCGACGACACAAGACGACGAGCAGAGAGAAACTATAAATCGGGAAGGAATTACCGAAGATTTGAGACGCGCGGCGGATGACATCGCCCAAGCCGTGGAAATGACCAATAAATTAGAATCGGCCATAGAGTGCGATAAATCTGAAGAAACTTTGAGCTCGCATCCGGCCAAACTAACCAGGAGGGGATTTTTGAAATTGGTGGGCATCGGCGCTGCCGCGGTCGTAGGCGGAGCCGGATTATATAAATCAGGAAAAGAGGTTTCAAAAGTAGAAAAGGGTTCCAAGGGAAAGATTATAGAGAAAAGAACGGGAGTTGATATGGAAAAAATCGCGGAACAAAATAATTTTTCCGCGGAAATGGAAATTGATAACGGCACGGGGCCATATATTATTCACATTGGCCAAGTGCACGAGCCTCCGACGGGAAGCGATGTGGAAAGGAGCCTTTTCAAAAGAAAAGTTATAGCTGTCCAGAAAAATATCGAGAAAATTACATTAGATCTTCAGGGAGGGGGAGCCTGTGATGAGGTATGTGTCGAGGGATATACTACAAAAATTCTTTTATCCTACCTGGCATACATCTCCGATGTCCGCAAAAAAACATCCGAAACACAACCGACCGTTGAAGCTTTTTGCGTAAAAGCAAGAGAGTTGGAGCGATTGTCGATGCTAGCGGCCGTCGGCATGGAGGTAGGAAAAGCAGATGGAGTCGATTGTTATATTCTTTTTAAAGAAATGGAAAAAATGGAGAAATATTTTCAAAAAAATCCTCCAAAATTTAAAAAAGATGAGAATGGAATAGGCCAAGAGTCGCATCAAAAAACTGAGGAAGAAAAGTTTGCAAAAGCAGTTAAACTATTAGAAGATGCTCGTTCGGGGAAAAATGAACTTTTAAGTTTGGACGGTATTTACAGGGCTGGGGCTGAGCTCAAACTATTAATTGATGGAAAGATAAAAATAAATCCTGCCGAAGACGAAACTGTCATTAACAAAGCAGTCGATGCTTTAAGAGAAGTTGAAAAACAGGTGGCGTTAGAAGGTAAAAACGAATTAGTCGAGGCGAATAAAAGATTCGCCTCTTTTGCTTTTCGGCCGAGAGAAGATGCCGCGGTAAATTTTATTTCTAAAACAGAAACTGGAGGAAAGAAATTAATCTTATTGGTGTACGGCTCAGGCCATAATTTTAAAGATGCCGTGGATGCGTATAATAAAGCCAATCCTAAGAGAAGGTTTGGTTTGATAAAATTAACGCCAAATATATAAAAAAATGAAATTTGCAGCTGATTTCCATATACATTCCAAATATTCTAGGGCGACTTCGCCTTCAATAAATTTAGCGAACCTAGACAGTTGGGCAGCGACAAAAGGAATTAAAGTTTTAGGCACAGGAGATTTTACCCACCCTAAATGGATTGAAGAAATAAAAAAAGAGTTAGAGTCGGCTGAGCCCGGGCTTTTTAAACTGCGCGGGGCAGATTCTGCCACGAGATTTATTTTAACTTCAGAAATAAGCTGTATTTATAAAAAAACAGGCAAGGTCAGGAAGGTGCATATAGTTATTTTTGCGCCATCGATTGAAGCGGTTGAAAAGATAAATTTTGAATTAAATAAAATTGGAAATTTGCATTCAGACGGAAGGCCGATTTTGGGACTGGATGCGAAAGAATTGGCAAAAATTGCCTGGGCCGCGGACAAAGATTGTTTGGTTGTGCCCGCTCATATCTGGACTCCGTGGTTTTCTGTTTTCGGTTCGAAGTCTGGATTTGATTCTTTGGAGGAATGCTTCGAGGAATATACAAAATATATTTACGCGGTTGAAACGGGGTTGTCTTCTGACCCCGCAATGAATTGGAGATTGTCGCAATTGGACAAAGTTTCTTTGATTTCCAACAGCGACGCGCACTCTTTGCCTAAAATCGGCAGAGAGGCAAATGTTTTTGATACGGAGTTGAGCTATGCGGGAATTGCGGACGCGTTGAAGACAAAAAACAAAAAAAAGTTTTTATATACCATTGAATTTTTTCCCGAAGAAGGAAAATACCATTATGACGGACACCGGTTGTGCGACTTGAGTTTAAAGCCCTCTCAATCTAAAAAATACAATAATATCTGCCCGAGGTGTGGAAAACCGCTCGTTATAGGAGTTTTAAATAGGGTTGAAGAATTAGCCGACAGACCGGAAGGATTTGTTCCTAAAAATTCCATTCCGTTTAAAAGTTTGATTCCCTTAAATGAGGTGATTGCCGAAGCAATAGGGACTTCTGTCGCATCAAAAGAAGTCACGGTAAATTATAATAATTTGATCAGGGGCCTGGGAAACGAATTTAAAATATTATTGGATTCAACGGAAAAGGAAATAAAAGAAAAATCTTCGCCGGAAATCGCAAAAGCTGTTATTAAAATGCGCGAGGGGGAGGTTTTTATTGAGCCTGGATACGATGGAGTCTACGGAAAAATTAAGATTTTTTCTGAAAATAAAAAATCGGCCGGCAAGAAGCGCGAAATGGACCAAGAAACTCTATTTTAGCGTATTGACATTTCGGATGAGCGGGAATACCATTATATATTAAACAAACAACATGGATGGAAAAATTTTTTACATAACCAAGGAAAAATTGCAGGAAATTAAAAAAGAGTACGAAGAGCTCCTTGAGCTTGAGCATAAAAAAGATTTGGTGTTAGAGGCGCCGAAAATTTTAGAATCTGAAGATTTGAATCCTGAGTTTGTCAGTTTCCAGGAGGATATAGGTTTTTTAAGATCAAGGATCGATGAGTTGAGAAATATTATAGAGCGCCACGAACTGATAAAAAGCCCTGCGAAAGATAAGCAAGGAGTTGTTGGGCTTGGAGCAAGGGTTAAAATAGACGTAGACGGCCAGAAGGACGAATTCACCATTGTGGGCACGCTTGAAGCCAATCCCGCCCTAGGAAAAATTAGTAACGAATCTCCTGTGGGCAGAGCTCTTTTGGGGCACAAAATAGGAGATGAAATAGTCCTTTCTTCTCCGATGAAGATAACCTACAAAGTGAAGAATATAAAATACGAAATAAATTAAAAATGAAAGACCTCATCAATTTTTTTACTCAGGTCGGCAAACTGAAAGATATGCCGAGGCGTGGCTGGGTGATAAACGATATTAAAAATCCGGAAAGCATAGCCGACCATGTTTTCAGAGCTTCGTTGATGGCCTGGATTTTAGGCAGTAACAAAAAACTTAATATAGAGAGGCTTTTGAAAACCGCCTTGATTCATGACATATGCGAGGTTTACGCTGGCGATACAACGCCTTATGACTCTATTTTGCCCAAAGATGCCAAAAAAAGGAGGGAGCTTATGAAGACTTGGCCAAGGTTTTCCGATAAAGAGAAAAAAAGACTAAAGGATAAAAAGTACAAGAAAGAAAAAGAGGCTTTGGAAAAAATTACCAAAGATTTGCCCAGAAATCTTAGAAGCGAAATGATGCATCTTTGGTATGATTATGAAAAAGGGCTGACTAAAGAAGGGAGGTTTTTTAAGCAAGCCGACCGCCTTGAAAATTTTCTTCAGGCGGTAGAATACCACAAAAAATATAAAACTCCCCCGCAAGGACCATGGTGGGCTTGGGCTAGAGAATTTTTTGACGATAATACTTCACTGGAATTTATAGATGAAATAGCGAAGAAGTTCCACCACAGTAAAATAAAGCGTTAGGAAAAGCCCCGTAAGGGGCTTTTTGATTTCCCCTGCAATATAGTATAATGCTAAAATAACATTCTTAATAAAAATCATGCCAGAAATTATAAACAAAATAGTGAGAACGTTAATAACCGCGGATTTTTTCCTTAATTTAGGATGGGGGTTGTTGTCCCCGGTTTTTGCCATATTTATTTTACGTAACATAACAATGGGAAACCCTTTAATAGCGGCGGAAGTCGCTGGTTTTTCAGCTTTGTTCTATTGGATACCAAAATCTTTAATTGAAATACCTATAGGATATTTTTTAGACAAGAAGAGAGGCGAGAGGGATGATTTTTGGTTTATGGTTTTCGGTTATTTTTTAATGGCTTTTGTGCCACTCGGCTATATGCTTTCTTCGGCTCCGTGGCATATTTATCTCCTCCAGATTTTGTACGCTTTCGGCATGGCGTTGGCGCTTCCTTCCTGGCTGGCAATTTTTACCAGGCACATAGATAAGGGCAAGGAGGGCTTAGAATGGGGCATGGAAAGCACTTCGATCGGAGCGGGAGCTGGCATAGCTGGCGGATTGGGAGGGATTATTGCCGGAGCACTTGGATTTGGAGTACTCTTTGTGGCCGTCAGCGTTTTGAATTTTGTGTCCGTATTAATTTTAATACCAATAAGGAGGCATATCTCCCTAAAAGGAAACGAAAAAGTGATATTAGGAAAGCCGGTAATAGGGCCGTAAATAATTTAATGAGAAACCAAGAGTTGGCAAAAATATTCAATGATATGGCGCGGTTCCTTAGAATGGATGGCGTGGCTTTTAAGCCATATGCATATGAGAGGGCGGCGATTTCTTTAGAGTTGCTGAATGAAGATGTCGGAGATGTTTATGTGAAAGGAGGAATAAGGGCTCTAATGGAAATTCCCGGAGTCGGAAAGGCGATTTCAGACCATATTGAAGAGTATCTGAAGACAGGAAAAGTTAAGCAATACGAAAAATTTAAAAAACAGCTTCCGATTGATTTAGACGAATTGGTAAGAGTTGAGGGGATGGGAGCTAAAAAAGCAAGGACGCTTTACCAAAAATTGGGAGTTAAAAATTTAAAAGACTTGGAAAAAGCTGCGAATGCCCATGAAATATCCCCGCTTTTCGGATTTGGCGAAAAAACAGAGAAAAATATTTTGCAGGGGTTAGAGTTTCTAAAAAGAGATAAGGGAAGGTTCTTGTTGCATGAGATTTTGCCGACTGCAAGAAGTGTTGTAGAGAAATTAAAATTTTTGAAAGAAGTTGACCAAATAAGTATCGCCGGCTCAACAAGAAGAAGAAAAGAAACAATTGGAGATGTAGATATATTAGTTGTTTCAAAGAGTCCTACAAAAGTTATGGATTTTTTTGTGAAGCTTCCCGGCGTAGAAAAGGTTTGGGCTAAGGGCGGGACAAAAGCTTCCATAAGAATGCGCGAAGGTTTTGATATGGATTTAAGGATTGTGCAAAAAAGAAGCTATGGTTCTGCTTTGCAGTATTTTACGGGAAGCAAAGACCATAATATTGCTACCAGGCGTATCGCCATTGAGAAGGGTTTAAAACTTTCAGAGTACGGCGTTTTTGCAGGTAAAAAACAAATTGCTGGCGTCACAGAAGAAAATGTCTATAAGGCCATTGGACTCCCATGGATTGAGCCGGAGTTGAGGGAAAATGAAGGAGAAATCGATGCCGCGTTGCGGGGAAAATTGCCAAAATTATTTGATGTAAAAGATATTAAGGGCGACTTGCACTGCCATTCTGATTGGGATGGCGGAGAGGATTCTATAGAACAAATGGCGAAGACTGCGATGGATTTAGGATATGAATATATCGGCATTTCTGACCACACAAAGTTTTTAAAAATTGAACACGGCTTGGATGAGAAACAATTATTAAAACAACACGAGGCAATTAAAAAGATAAATGAGAAACTTGAAAAGCAGGGAAAAAAGTTTAAAGTGTTGCATGGATGCGAGGCAAACATTATGGCAGACGGTTCGGTAGATATAAAAGATGAGGTTTTGGAAAAATTAGATTACGTGATTGCCGGCGTGCATTCGATATTAAAAATGGAGAAAAAAGAAATGATGGCGCGGATTGAAAAAGCAATGAAAAATCCCAATATAGATATTTTAGCTCACCCGACCGGAAGAATTGTAGGGCAGAGAGATGAGTATCAAGTTGATTTTGATAAAATATTAAAACTTGCAAAAGAAACCGGAACGATTTTGGAAATTAATTCTTCTTCCAGATTAGACCTGAGGGATTTATATATCCGCCGCGCTAAAAATGAAGGAGTAAAAATGATAATTAATACAGATGCACACAAGAAAGAACAATTAGATTATATGGAATACGGAGTTTCTCAAGCGCGCCGCGGCTGGGCAGAAAAGGGAGATATAATCAACACCTTGCCGATTGAAGATTTGTTAAAGTATTTTAAGAAATAATATGCCAAGGGAAAAATCAGCGGGAGCAATCATATATAGAATGGAAAACAACACGCCTTTGTTTTTGCTTTTGCATTACCCAACCGGGCATTGGGAATTTCCGAAAGGCCACATTGAGGGCAAGGAAACCGAAGAAGAGACCTTGGCAAGAGAGGTAGTGGAAGAAACAGGAATAACCGATTTGAAAATTTTGCCTGGTTTTAAGCAGTACATAAAATACTTTTTTAGGCAGTATAGAGATAGTGTTTCGGAGACGGACAGGAAGAAAGGTAAAACTCCATGGGTATTTAAATTGGTGGTATTTTTCATTGCTGAAACAAACACCAAGGAAATAAAAATTTCTTCAGAGCACACTGGTTTTTTGTGGCTTCCGATTGATGAGGCGGTTAAAAAAACGACATTTAAAAATTCCAAATTGTTATTGCAAAAAGCAAATGAATTTATTTTTAAAAATATAGCCCATTAAACTAGTCAAACAAAAAACCGCCCGGAGGCGGTTTTTTAAAAGTTTACTTTTTAGCTTCTTCTAAAACTCTTACAAATACTTCAGGATATGTGTTGGCTAATTCTGATAAAACCTTTCTGTCTAGTTCGATTTTGTTTTTCTTTAATCCGTTAATAAGCCTGCTGTATGTGATTCCGTTTTGGCGGGCTAAGGCGTTTATCTGAAGGTTCCACAAATTTCTGAATGTTCTTTTTTTGTTTTTTCGGTCTCTGTACGCATAAGTCCACGCGTGCCTTAATGCGTCTTTTGCCAATTTAAATTTTGATTTTCTTCCGTACTTAAAGCCCTTTGTAAGCTTTGTTATATTTTTCCTGTGCTTTCTGGCTTGTACGGCTCTTTTAATTCTGCTCATGTCTTTTTATAAAAAAATTACTTGGTTAAATATTTCCTAAGTTTATGTGCCTCGTTTGGAGCTAGCGCAATCCATTTACGACCTTTTCTTCTCTTTTCACCGGTCTTTTTTGACCTATAATGGTTTTGGCCGGTTGCTCTACGCATTATTTTACCGGTTTTTGTAATTTTAAACCTTTTTATCAAGGCCTTTTTTGTTTTATTCATTTTAATTATTACTGCTTAGAAACTATCATAGTGAAACCTCTGGGTTCACGCTTTAGCTCCCTTTCAGTTTTAATTGGTATTATTGAATTTAAATTATTTAAAAATAATTTTACTTTGTCTGTGGCAAATTGTCCCATTGCTTTTTCCCTGCCTCTCAGCGACATGTTTATTTTAACTTTGTCTCCATCGTTCAGAAATTTCTCCGCCTGCTTTGCCCTTGTTTCCATATCATGAGGAGAAATATTAAAAGTTAATCTTATCTCTTTTAATTCTCCGCCCTTGGGCTTAGCCATCTTTTTTTCTTTCTTTTGCTGGGTGTAAAGATATTTCCCGTATTCAGCGATCCTGCAGACCGGCGGTTCAACTTTCTCTGTAACCTGGATTAAATCCAGCCCTTTTGATTTTGCCAAATCAATTGCCGCGAATATATTCATAATTCCAATTTGCTCTCCGGTTTCGGAAATCACTCTCACCTCTTTTGCCCTTATGAAATTGTTTACTAAAATTTTGTCCAATTGATTTTTTAATTACTAATGTGGAAGTGGGGATATTGAAATCCCGTCCAAATGCCTTTCTAAAATAATTCTACAAACTTATTCTATCCTATTTGTTTGAATATCAGGTACGGGATAGAAAAAATTTCTGATATCCTATCCCCGGTTGTTTTCGATAATTATTCGGGGAGAAAAAATTATCTATCCTGATAAATAACACCTTCGACCCACCTATCAGGAGTTGATGGCGAAGATGCAGCATTTAAGCTAAAGCTAACGCTGGTTGCCTATTAAATAAATTGGCAATTATGATTTTTCTGAAAGTTTTACCAGGTTTCAGAATACTGGGTTTGCATATCTTAGCAAAGAGCACCTGTCGAAACAATCACTCCCGTGATAATTCGCGATTAACCTCTCTATCTGCGTCCCGTTTCTTTATTTTCTCTTTTTTGTCGTATTTTCTCTTTCCTTTAGCTAATCCGAATTCGAGTTTTATTCTACCATTGTTATCATAAATTTTCAAGGGTATCAAGGCAAAACCCTTCACTTTTGTCTTCCCAATCAAATAATTTATCTCTTTTTTGTTCAAAAGAACCTTCCTTTCCCTTTCCTCGCCAAAGTCAGCTCCGGCGTTATTTGGCTGGTACGGAGGCACTTTTACTCCCACCAAAAACGGTTCTTCACCCCTTAAAGCCACATAAGCCCCCGCCAAATTTATATGCCCGGTTTTTATTGATTTTACTTCCTGTCCAAACAAAACCAGCCCCGCCTCAAAGCGTTCTAAAATCTCATAATCAAATCCCGCTTTTTTGTTTTCCGAATAAACCTTCATTGCTCTATAATACCACAAAAATTTGTCATTGACAAGTTTATATTTACGTGCTGAACATACTGAAGGCGGTCGTAAAACCTTTAATTTTTGGGTAAAATAAGCTAAACTAAGAGATAATATGGATAAAGAAACAATAATAATTTCGTTGGGAGGGTCGCTGGTGGCGCCGGGTGAAATAGACTTGGGATTTTTGAAGAATTTTAAACATACTTTGGGAAAGTATATTCCTCAAAAGAGGTTTTTTATTTTGGTGGGCGGAGGAAAAATTTGCAGGGTTTACCAAAAAGCGCTTTTGGAGTTTGGCGCGAAAGATACCGATAGAGATTGGATGGGAATAAATATTTCAAGGTTGAACGCAGAAGTTATAAAGCAAATGTTTTTGGGAAACGCATATCCAAAAATTATCACAGACCCGACTAAAAAAATAAAAACCAATAAAGATGTTGTAATTGGCGGAGGGTATAAACCAGGCTGGTCAACAGATTACGTCTCTGTTTTGATAGCTAAAAATTACGGAGTCAAAACCATAATCAACTTAACAAACGTTGATTATGTTTATGATAAAAATCCAAGCGAGTTTCCGGGAGCTAATCCGCTAAAAGAAATTGACTGGAAAAATTTTATGCGCATTGTCGGCGACAAATGGATCCCCGGGCTTTCAATGCCCTTTGACCCGCGAGCATCAAAACTGGCTGCAACGTTGAAATTAAGAGTTGTAATGATAAACGGGAAAAATCTGGAACGCCTTGAAGATTTTTTAGATAATAAACCATTTATTGGCACGGTTATAAGTTAATTTTTTATGAAAAAGATTATATCATATATTTCTGGTGTAATTTTCATCCTGCTGATGGCGGCGCTGTATGCTGCCAGGGATTTTAACATAACAATAAAAGAGTCTGTTTGGAGCCCGATAATATTTGTAATATATCTTGCGCTGGCTATTGGTTCTGCTATTATTTTTGTTTTTTCTCAATTAGATTACGGCCCTGCCGGCAATGTTATAGGCAGAGAAAGAGTCAGCTATCTTGCCGCAAATTGGCCGATTATTGTGTTTATATTTGTGGGTTCATTGGTATTTATTTCGCTTCCTTTATGGGGCGCAAGAGGTTCTCTTCCTATGACGCTAAGTGCGATTGGAGCTGTCGGATTAATTCTGGCGCTATTTATGGTTTTTTCAAAGTCAGAAATAATACTTATGGAAGAAGGATTTGTTTTCTCTGACTCTATTAGCCCGTTAAGGAATAGAATTTTTAGACCGAAAAGTATAAGCTATTCATCAGTGGAAAGCCTCTTCCAAAAGAAGTGTTCGGTTCTTATATACCTTAAAGGTGGCAGTTTTCCCATTAGTGTGCCTTTCAATTTTACGTCAAAAAATATGGATAGGATTGTCGAGATTTTAAAATCAAAAGGCGTAAAAGGTTTAAATGATATTTCACAATAAACACAAAATAATGCGAGATGAAATAAAAAAAATAATTTTTAAAGCGGTTAGAGCGGAAGCTCCGGACTTTTCGGTTGATATTTCTGATGATAAAAGCCATGGAGATTATTCAACTAATGTTGCTCTGATTTTGGCGAAAAAAATCGGAAAGAATCCGCGCGAAGTCGCGGAGATGATAAAGCAAAAAATCGGCGAGAACAAATTATTTTCAAAAATAGAAATTGCCGGGCCAGGTTTTATTAACTTTTTTATTTCAGAAAAAGTATTTCTAGATTCGTTAAAAAAAGTTGATGATGATTTTGGAAGAGGAAAAGAGTTAAAAAATAAGAAAATAATTATTGATTATACCGATGCCAATTTATTTAAAGAATTCCATATAGGCCATTTAATGAGCAATTCTGTCGGGGAGTCGTTGTCTCGAATTTTTGAGTTTGGTGGGGCGAAAGTGAAGAGAGTTTGTTATCAAAGCGATATTGGCTTAAACGTTGCAAAAGCTGTCTGGGCAGTGATTAAAAGGTCTAAAAAAGATGGCAATTTCGATGTAAGCATATTGCCAATTGGTATTTTCGAATTGGGGCAAGCATATGCCGAGGGCGATTTAGCATATAAAAATGATGAAAATGATAAAAAAGAAATTATAGAAATTAATAAAAAGATTTATAATGTTGATTTAGAAAAAAAATATTCGACATTTTCCGCGGAGGGCAGATATTTGGAGGGGAGAGAGAAATCTTTAAAATATCTTGAAAATATTTATAAAAAACTTGGTACTAAATTTGATGAGCTTATTCCTGAAAGCAAAGTTGTTGATTTGGGAAAGAAAATTGTTGAGAAAGGATTAAGAGACGGGATTTTTGAAAAAGGGGAAAATGGAGCGGTTATTTTTAGGGGAGAAAGATATGGGCTTCACACAAGAGTATTTATAAATTCTGAGGGATTGCCAACTTATGAGGCAAAGGACTTAGGGTTGGCTGAATTTAAGTATAAAAAATATAAATATGACAGATCGGTGGTTGTTACCGCAAATGAACAAAATGATTATTTCAAGGTTATGCTTTGCGCTATGGATAAGGTCGCGCCAAAATTAGCAGAAAGAACAAAACACATCGGTCACGGGATGATGCGTTTGCCGGAAGGGAAAATGTCTTCAAGGACCGGAAAAGTTATCACCGGAGAATCGTTAATAGAAAAAGTTGAGGAACTGGTGAAAGAAAAAATTAAAGATAGAGAGCTGTCAAAAGAAGAGAAAAAAGAAATTACAGAAAAAGTCGCTATTGGGGCGATAAAATATTCAATTTTAAAACAGTCAATCGGGTCTGATATTATTTATGACTTTGATAAATCGATTTCTTTTGAGGGCGATTCCGGACCATATTTGCAATATTCTTACACAAGAGCAGAATCTGTTTTGAGAAAAGCCAAAGTTGAAAAAATAAAGTCTTCTTTTAAAAAGATACCAGAAGAAATTACCGAACTGGAAAAAGCAATATATCGTTTTCCGGAGATAGTTTTGCAGGCAAGCGAAAATTATGAGCCTCATTTTTTGGTTTTGTATCTTACGGAACTAGCCGGGATATTTAATCGTTATTACGCCAAGAATAAAATTGTGGACAAAGGAGACGAATTTTCTCCATATAAGATTGCTTTGACAAATGCGTTTGCTACCACGATGAAGAACGGAATGAAGTTGCTGGCAATTAATCCGTTAGAAAAAATGTAATGTTTATGAATTTTAAAAAAAACTATCTGTTGATTGTATTATTTATAGTTTTAATTTTGGTTGTAAGTTATGCTATATGTCAAAGAACATACCGCATGGATCCGGTTCAAGATTTTGGCTGTTTAATATCGGGTGGAACGGTAAAAATATTTAAGGCAGGAGATTTTTATGATGCACGCAACTTTGATTCCTGCGGGAAGGGCAAGTTTTGCATAATATGTACCATCGGGTCGGAAAAACAATGGAGTGGAAGCATAACAGATAAATGTAGCTGTCCGATTGGCGACTGTTTTAATGGATTTAGATGTATTAGAAATTATTGAAGGTGATAAAACGATGAAGCTGAATAATAAATATTATATTTTGAGGCATGGGGAAGCCAGGTCAAACATTGAGCAGATTGTTTCCTGCTGGCCGGAAAAGTTTGAAAATGCGTTAACTAAAAAAGGTAGGGGGCAGATTGAAAGCGCGGCGAAAAAGCTGAAGGATAAAAAAATCGATTTGATTTTTAATTCGCCTCTGTTAAGGACAAAAGAAAGCGCGGCGATTGTCGGCAAGGCGTTGAAAATTAAACCCAGGGCTGACAAGCGCCTGAGAGAATTGGGATTTGGAATATTCAATGGAAAGCATGAGGATGGATTTATGAAATATTTTAACAGTAAAAAAGAAAGGCTGAAGAAGCGGACGCCTCGCGGAGAAAATTATGAAGATGTATTAAAAAGAATTTGGGATTTTTTTTCGGAGATAAACAAAAAATATAAGCAAAAAAATATTTTGATAGTGAGCCACCAGGCGCCGCTTCTGCTTCTGTTGGGAAAAATAATCGGCGAGCCCGTGTTAAAAGGTATGGATGGCATAATTAATGTCGAAGGCGAAAAAAGAATCACACGCGGAGAATTAATTGAAATCAATTAACAGCCTTCTATATATTTTAAAAAGAAGGGTGCAAGACAAAAAAATGTCATATAATTTTTCGGAAGAGGAACAAAAAGTTTTAAAGTTTTGGCTGGAGAATAAAATCTTTGAGAAGTCTTTGGAACAGACAAAAAATAAAAAACCCTTTGTGTTTTATGATGGCCCGCCTTTTGCCACCGGAACTCCGCATTACGGCCATCTTTTGCAAAGCGTGATTAAAGACGCCATTCCACGCTATAAAACAATGCAGGGATTTTATGTTGAAAGGCAATGGGGCTGGGATTGCCATGGTCTGCCCATTGAAAACATTGTTGAAAAAGAACTTGGCACAAAATCCAAAAAAGAAATTGTGGCAATGGGCGTGAAAAAGTTTAACGATTTGTGCCGTGAGAGGATTTTTACTTTTATGCACGAGTGGGAGACAATAATCCCGCGATTTGGCAGGTGGGCGGATATGGCGCATCCTTACCGCACAATGGATTTTGAATATATGCAGGCAGAATGGTGGGCATTCAAGGAGTTATATAAGAAGGGGCTTATTTATGAAGACTACAGGTCTATGCATATTTGCCCGCGGTGTGAAACTACTCTTAGCCAGGGGGAAGTCGCGGAAGGGTATAAAGACATAAAAGATTTATCAGCTACTGTAAAATTTAAAGTTAAAAATCCAGAAAAGCGTGGCTTGCCAGAAAACACGCACTTATTAGCATGGACAACAACTCCTTGGACTCTGCCCGGAAACGTCGCCCTAGCGATTAATCCTGCAGAGACATATCGATTATTTGATTGGGCTGGTGTAAATTACGTTGATGTGAAAAGATCTTCATATAACTATCCAGGACATGATGTCAAAGATTTTTTGGGGAAAGATTTGATTGGGCTGGAATACGAGCCGTTGTTTGATAATTATTCGAAATCGGATAATTTGAAAAATAAGGAAAATGGCTGGAAAATTTATGCTGGTGATTTTGTGACTACAGAAGACGGAACGGGCATTGTTCACATTGCTTCTGCGTTTGGAACAGATGACATGGCACTTGGGAAGAAAGAAAATTTGCCGTTTGTGCAACACGTAAAAATGGATGGAACTTTTAAAGAAGAGACGGGAGAGTTTGCGGGACTTGATTTAAAGCCTCGGGCAAAAGATAAGCCCGAAGAAATTCGCGAGGCAGATTTAACAATAGTAAAATATTTAGAGCAAAAAGGTTTGCTGTTTGCTTCTGAAAAATATGAGCACTCTTATCCTCATTGCTGGAGATGCGATACCGCGCTTTTAAATTACGCAACTAGCTCTTGGTTTGTGGCGGTAGAAAAAATAAAACCTAAGTTATTAAAGATCGCAAAAAAAATAAATTGGTCGCCAGAGCATATAAAGGAAGGAAGATTCGGGCAATGGTTGCGAGGCGCGCGCGACTGGTCTATTTCCCGCCAGCGATTTTGGGCAAACACAATCCCTGTTTGGAGGTGTAATAAGTGTAAAAAAGAATTTGTTTTTGCTTCAGCTTCAGAGCTGGAAAAAGCCAGCGGAACAAAAGTTTTTGATTTGCACAAAGATATTGTTGACGAGGTTTTATTTAAATGCGAATGCGGAGGGGAGGCAAAAAGAGTGCCGGATGTTTTGGATACTTGGTTTGATTCGGGGTCTGTACCGTTTGCCACAAAGAGAACAATCCCGGCAGATTTTATTGGGGAAGCACAAGACCAAACTAGAGCCTGGTTTTATTATATGCATGTACTTTCCGGGGCTCTGTTTAATAAAGAAGCATTTAAAAATTGTATCGTTACTGGAATTGTTTTGGCAGAAGACGGGAAGAAGATGTCTAAAAAATTGAAGAATTATCCCGACCCAACTACTGTAATGGAAAAATACGGAGCCGATGCGATGAGGTTTTATATGCTAAATTCTCCGGTGGTCCAAGCGGACAATCTCTCTTTCTCTGAAAAAGGCGTTGACGAAATTGCAAAGAAAAATATAAGCAGATTGTATAATGTGTTGGCTTTTTACGAGCTTTATAAAAATGGCACGCCCGCATCCGATAAAAGCAGAAACATTCTTGACCAGTGGATTATCTCCCGCCTTGGAGAATTAATTAAAACTTCAACTGAAGGATATGAGAATTATAAAGTGGATGTTGCGGTGCGTCCGCTTACAGATTTTATTGATGATTTCTCGGTTTGGTATTTGAGAAGAAGCAGAGACAGATTTAAGGAAGAGGGCAACGATAAAAAAGAAGCTCTTGCTATAATAAGATATGTTTTATATACTCTTTCAAAAGTTATGGCGCCGGCGATGCCTTTCTTCGCAGAATATATTTTTCAGCAGACTCGTGAGGCAGATGATAGACAGAGCGTGCACTTAGCAAGCTGGCCGAAATCATCGAAGAAAACAGTGTTTGGGTCAAAGTTGTTGTTCGAGATGTCCGAGGTAAGGATGGTCGTTAATCTGGCGTTATCTGAAAGGATTGCCAAAGGAATAAAAGTTAAACAGCCGCTTTTGTCTTTAAAAATAAAAAACGATAAATTAAAAATTAAAGGAGAAAAAGAATTGCTGGATTTAATAAGAGACGAAGTAAATGTCAAAGAAATTATTTTTGACGGAAAAATTTACGGCGAAGTGGAACTGGACACAAACATTACCGAAGAATTAGAAGATGAAAGGATATTGAGGGAAATAGTAAGATTGGTTCAGGCGCAAAGAAAAGAGCAGAATTTAGTTCCGCAAGATAAAATTTCGGTTGAACTATTTTTACCTAGAAGAGAAAGGGTGCTGGTGGAAAAAAACAGAGAGTTTTTGTTGAAGGAATTCAGGGCAAGAGAGATTATTGTTATAGAACAAGAAGGCCCAACTTCAGCCAAAGTCAGCGTTGTAAAATAATTAAACAATTAAATATAAAAATATGCCATTGCCAAATATAAATCCGCCGCGCGGCATTCCTTCTCGTCCATCGCCTAAAGCTGGGGGAAGTTCTTTTAAGCTTCCAAGCCATAATGCGCCAGCCGCCGCCGAATCTTTCCTTTCTGCTAATAGGTCAACGATAAGCGTTCCTACGCCCAAAGAAGAGGTGTTGTCGCCCAGCAGACCGGATGCTCCAAGGGTTGGTTTAAATTTGAATAAAGAGCAGGGGGTTGTACAGGAGCGAAAACAAGAAGGCTCGTTTTTGTTTGGCGAAAAATCGGCGATTGGCAGAAGAGCTATGAAATATAAATTAAGGGTTCCGGACAAAAAAGCGTTAACGGCGGAAAGGCAGTCAGGGCTAAGTTTGAGCAGAAACGAGAGGTCGGAATTGGTTAAGAAATACATTCCTAATCGCCTTGGACGAACGATAACAAAGGAGGAATTTAGAAAGACAATAAAAAAGTCTGAAAAAAAGACGATTGCGGATCCTGGGTTAAGAAAACAGCATTTGAGAGAGACGGAATATTTAAAAAAAATAGGAGGCTTGAAATAAGCGCCATGACGACCCGCTATAAAACAAAAGCTTTTATTTTTAAAAAAAAAGAAATAAACGAGTCAAATAGGAATTTTTCTGTTTTCACCGAAGAGTTCGGCCGGATGGAGATTTTTGCCAAAGCGATAAGAAAAAACGCTTCCAAACTAAGAAATGGAGTTGATATTTTTAATTTGTCGGAGATAGAATTTATCCAGGGGAGAAATCGGAAAACTTTAACAGACGCGGTGGCAATAGAGAAATTCAGTACTATTCCGCAGGATTTGGAAAAGTTTAAAATCGCCAATGCTGTGGGAGAAGTTTTGGAAGATTTTATAAAAGGCGAAGAAAAAGATAGAGAAATATTTAACTTGTTAAGGGAAACATTCTCAAGGCTAAACAACCAAAACGCAGAAAAAGGCAGGCGCGCACGGATTTATTACTATTTCTTGTGGAATATTCTTTCTCTTCTTGGGTATAAACCAGAGGTTGACAAATGCGCCACTTGCCGGTCGAATCTTAATCCGTTAGATATATATTTTTCCAACAAGTCTGGAGGCGTTATCTGCAAAAAATGCTTAAATCACGACAATGCCGCGCGCAAGATAAATTCAGACGTTGCAAAAGTGTTAAGGCTGATTTTAAAAAAAGATTGGCAAACAATATCCAGAATAAAAGTAGGGCCGTCTTCCCAGAAATTATTGGAGGATATATCAGATACCGCTGTCCATTTTTTTTGTCCAGCGCATTGTTAGTTGTTATGTAGTAAGTGGTATAATGGAAACAGTTAAAATAAAGCGATGCCTATAGGTTTATGAAAATTTCTAAAAACCATTTTGTACATATTTTAATTTTGGTGATATGCGCGACATTTTTACGCTTTTATTTAGAAGGGTTTTTGGGCGAGGAGAACGTTTTATGGGTAAGAATGTCCAGCGTTATATTGATTACTATAGTCGGAGCCTTTTTTGTATTAAAAGGAATAGCGCAAGTCATTGAGGAAACAACAGAAGTCTTAAGCGGTAGGACTAAGATTGCCAGCGGTCTTTTACAATCGCTAGGGACTGCTTTTCCTGACATGGTTTTGGGTATCGTATCCGCAGTTATAAGCTTGGGATTATTAAAAGAAAACTATGAATTGGCAATAAGCTTTGCCATAATAGCGGCTTCAACCACTTTTGGCTCAAATATTTATAATATTATGCACGCTGCATGGTGCGTCTTCAGGCAAAACCTAGCAAACAAAAAAGGTACGTCTGTGGCAATGCTACCGGGATTTGCAAAAATGGGCAGAGTTATACCTATGAAAGACCACGAGAGAAAACCTTCTCTCCCGGAGATAGACAATTCTTTAGATATTCTTAATGTTCTAACGGTCTTAACGGCTATCGTTATTATCTCGATGGTAATTTTTGGCCAGGTTAAAGCCGCTCCAGGAAACATATCGGGCGACCTTTATCAATTAGTAAAACCGGTTGGGTTAGTAATTTTCTTTTTGTGCATATTTATTATGTATTATTTTAGAAAAACAAAAAGAGACAATATATTAGTTGAGGAGGTAGAAAAAGAAGAAAAATATTATGATAAAAAGTCTACCCTGACGATACTTTTTTATTTGTTTATTTCCGGAATCGCCATCTTGTTTGCAGCAGAAAGCATGGTTAGAGCCGTAGAAGTTTTTTGCTCGATAACCGGAACACCTTTTGTGGTTGCAGGAGTTTTAGCAGGAGTTATAGGTTGTATTGGAGAAATGATAGTGGTGCATAACTTTACAGTAAACCCAAAAGGAAGGATTGGAGACGCCCTGGTCGGCGTTGCCATGGATAATATTGTCACTACAATGGGAGCTTCTATAGTCGCTATGATGGGAGGAATATTCTTGGGAGGTAACTCATTAATTCTTATTTTCGTTATAATATTGACGTTTAACGCTGTTTTAATTTGGCAAATTTCAAGGTTGAAAAATTATTTTCTAAAATTAAGCTAATTTAATCCATGAACAGAAAAATTATTTTTTTAGTTATACCCGTAATTATTGTCTTGGCGTTCGCGGCGTTTCTGCTATATAGGGAAAGCGGATTTTCAAAAGAAATTTTGCGTTTGGAAATTTTAGGGCCGAGTTCCGCTAAGACCGGAGACGAGGTTGAATATACTGTGCAATATAAAAACAACGGAAGTTTTGTTTTAGAAAAAGCCAAATTGACTTTTGTTTTGCCAGATAATTCTTTAACCGAAGACGGCAGGACATTGATTGTGCAAAATTTAAAAGACATATATCCGGGGAACCAGGAATCAGTAAAATTTAAAACGCGGCTTCTAGGTAAAGAGGGTGACTTAAAAACCGTCAAAGCGTCGCTTTCTTATGTGCCGAAAAATATAACTGCGCCTTATGAATCAAACACGAGTTTTATAACCAAAGTTGACTCGACGCCGATTACTTTGGACTTTGATTTGCCGACAAAAGTTGAAAAAGGAAAAAATTTTCAGTATTCAATAAACTATTTTTCCAACATAGATTATCCTTTAGAAAATCTTAGTATAAAAGTTGATTCTATCCCCGGTTTTGATTTCGTTTCGTCCGTTCCCTCCTCTTTAGATGGACTGGAATGGAAGTTGCCGACTTTGAATAAGGCGCAGGGAGGAAGAATCAGTATAACCGGAAACATTTCAGCTGACACAAATAAAAATTTAACTTTTTCTGCTTCGCTGGGAATGTGGCAAAACGGTAGCTTTATCGTGATAAAGCAGGTGAGTGCAGATGTGCAATCCATACAGCCGTTATTATATATTTCTCAAACAGTCAATGGTTCCTCATCTTATGTCGCCTCTCCCGGTGAAACGCTCCATTACCAGATTTTTTTTAGGAATATAGGGTCTACGCCTTTTGACAATCTATTTTTGGTGGCAAAAATAGATAGCTCGGCTTTGGATCTGTCCACTATACAGGCAGATGAAGGCGGGCAGACGCAAAACAACGACAATATGATTGTTTGGGACAACAGCCAGGTTTCGCAATTGAGGCATTTGGATGTTCAGCAGCAGGGAGAGGTTGATTTCAGCGTTAAGGTAAAAACTGATTGGAATTCCTCGGGGCAAGACCCAAGTAATACGGTGATTGCCGATGAAGTAAATATTTCCCAGATTACCCAGAAGTTTTCGATAAAGGTAAATTCAGGATTAGTGATTTCACAGTCGGGATTTTATAAAAATTCCGATATTTCTAATTCCGGTCCAATCCCGCCAAAAGCGGGAAAGGCAACAACGTATACGATAAACTGGGAAATTAAAAATTATTTCAGCGATACTAAAAATGTAAAAGTAAAGGCGGTTTTGCCTAAAAATATAACTTTGACCGGCCAAATTATGCCGCAAGATGAGTCGTCGAATTTTTCTTTTGATTCTGCCAGCCGTGAAATTGTTTGGTCTGCGGGAGATATTTTAGCGGGCACCGGCGTGAAAGGAGACCCTGTTTCATTTTCTTTTCAGATTTCTTTAACTCCGGATATTTCACAAAAAGGATTGGCGGCGCCATTGATTGGCCAAGTACAAATTTCAGGCGAAAACCAGTTCACAAATACAATAATTACAGCTCAAGACAACGGCGTCGACACGAGTTTGCCGGATGATTTTGCTAACTCCGGTGGCGGAATAGTGCAGTAAAAATATATGGAAAACCAAATAGAATTGTTTTGTCCATCGTGTAAATCCGTGGTTAAAGCCGATGCAAATTTTTGCCCTGTTTGCGGAAAGCAATTAAAAGACGAGCCCATTGGCGCACCATTTACCAAACAAGCCATTGTATATTTTGTCAGCTTTTTTCTGCCCCCTTTCGGGCTTATTTATGCTGTCAAATATTTAAAGCAGGGCGATTATGAGTCAAGGAAAATCGGCTTTATCTCGATTATTTTAACAGCGATATCAATATTGGCCGCAATTTGGATGACATTGGGAATTGTTAATTCAATCACCCAATCTTTTAATGAAATAAACAGTTTAGGAATATAAAACCCAGAAAAAAGCCGCGGTGGATAACTTCGCGGTTTTTTTGTTGACTTCTTTTTTGCGAAGTTCATAATTATATAACGTGCTGAGAGTTTCTCTTTCGATTTGCTCTTTGAACCTTCTTTAGTTGAGGAGGTACGGCGATGAGCGGAGTCATAACAGACCCGATGAGGGCTGCCTTAGGGGTCGCATGCGACAATCGCACGTGCGCGAATCGAGGCGGAGACGAAAATTCCCCTTGCCGCGGGTTGGGTTTTAGATTTTGCGTTAGCTATCCTCGCAAAAGCAAGGAGGACAAGCCGGCCGACGATGGCGGACAAAAACCCAACAATCAGCTCCCGGTTTCCGTGGGAGAATGGAGCTGTGTGGCGCCTCAATAGATTAGCTCTAGGATTTTGGCGTTCTAGGGCCGAAGACGCTCTCTGGGGCGCCTTTTTTTATTTAACATTGAAATTACCAGCTCAAAAGGGTAAGATTACATAAACTTAAAACATATGAAAAAAGAAGTTAATTCAGAATTAATGGATAAGATCGTATCTTTGTGCAAAAGGCGCGGTTTTATTTTCCCCGGCTCGGAAATCTATGGCGGGTTGGCTAACTCCTTTGATTACGGCCCCTTGGGAGTTGAGCTGAAAAACAATATAAAAAATTTGTGGTGGAAAAGATTTGTTCAGCAGCGAGATGACATGGTTGGTATAGATGCGGCTTTGATTATGAATACAAGGGTCTGGCAGGCGTCCGGGCACTTGGAAAATTTTACAGACCCATTGGTTGAATGTAAAAAATGCCATCACAGATTCAGAAAAGATTTGGTAGAGGGCAACAAATGTCCGGATTGTGGAGGAGAATTAACCGAAGCAAAACAGTTTAATTTAATGCTGAAGACTTTTTTGGGACCGGTGGAAAATGACGAGAGTATAGTTTATTTCAGACCCGAGACCGCGCAGGCAATGTTTGTTGATTTTAAAAATGTTTTGGATACGACAAGAAGAAAATTGCCTTTTGGAATAGCTCAAATTGGAAAGGCTTTCAGAAATGAAATAACTCCGGGAAACTTTATTTTCCGCACAAGAGAGTTTGAACAAATGGAGATTGAGTATTTTATAAAAGAAAAAGATTGGAAAGAAACGTTTGAGATGTGGAGAAAAGAAATGCAGTCTTGGATGACAGATGAGCTGGGATTGAAAGAAAAAGACATTCACGAGCTGGATGTCCCCGATGGAGAAAGAGCGCATTATTCAAAGAAGACAATTGATTTTGAATATGATTATCCTTTTGGCAAGAAAGAGCTTTATGGATTAGCTTACCGCACGGATTTTGATTTAAAAAACCATTTTAAAGAGCCGCCATATGAAGACGTTGAAGCGGGAGAAAAATTATATCCGCATGTGATTGAGCCGTCTTTTGGAGTTGATAGGTCTGTTTTGGCAGTCCTTTCTGAAGCTTATAAAGAAGAGGAGGATAGAGTCGTCTTAAAATTAAAACCAAGATTGGCGCCATATAAAGTGGCGGTGTTCCCACTTTTAAAGAATAAGCCGGAACTGGTGAAGAAGGCGCAGGAAGTTTATCATAATTTAAAGAAAGACTTTTCAGTCGCTTTTGACGACAGAGGAAATATCGGCAAGAGATATTACAGCCAGGATGAAATTGGAACTCCGTTTTGCGTAACAATTGATTTTGACACATTAGAAAACGGCGACGTGACAGTCAGAGACCGCGACGCAATGAAGCAGGAAAGGATTAAAATTAAAGATTTAAGAGAATTTATAAATGGCAAACTTATATAAGAAGACGACCCTAGGTAATGGATTGAGAATTTTGTCGGTTCCGATGGAAAATGCTAACAGCGTTACTGTTTTGATATTGGTTGGAACGGGCTCCAAATATGAAACAAAAGACATAAACGGGATTTCCCATTTTTTGGAGCACATGTTTTTTAAAGGAACCGAAAAGAGACCAAATACTTTGCAGATTTCAGAAGTGCTCGATTCTGTTGGCGGACAGTATAATGCTTTCACCTCAAAAGAAGTAACCGGATTTTGGGCGAAGGTTGATAAATTGCACGTTGACGTAGCTTTGGACTGGATTTCGGATATATTTTTAAATTCAAAGTTTGATGAAAAAGAAGCCGAAAGGGAAAGGACTGTAATAGTTGAAGAAGCAAATATGTATTTGGATACGCCAATGTCGTATATTGGCGACCTGTGGGAAAAACTTTTGTATGGCGACCAGCCGGCAGGATGGATGGTTATTGGAGAGAAAGAAAATATTTTAAGCTTTAACCGCAAAAAGGCGGTCGATTATTATAAAACTCATTATTCTGCCTCAAATACCATTGTTTGCGTCGCCGGAGGGATTGATTCGGCGGAGATGGAAAATAAAGTAAAAAATTATTTTAAAGGTATTGAAAAAACAGTGGAACCTCAGAAGCTGAAAGCAACGGAATCGCAGAAAGAGCCGGGAATTTTGTTGCATCATAAAAAAACAGACCAGACGCATTTTTGCCTTGGAGTTAGGGCATATGATATGTTCGACGAAAGAAAGTATGCCTTGGCCTTGTTGTCTATAATTTTAGGAGGGAATATGAGCTCTCGGCTTTTTATAAAAGTCAGGGAAAGAAATGGACTGGCCTATTCAATACATACCTCAGCCGACGAAACCTCGGATACAGGATATCTTGTCACGCAAGCCGGGATTGACCATAAAAATTTAGAAAGAGCAGTAGAATTGATTTTGCAGGAATACAAAGATTTAAAAGATAACAAAATTACGGAAAAAGAATTGCAGAAAGCCAAAGATTATTTAAAGGGGATAACTTCATTGTCTTTGGACTCTTCTGACAGCCAGGCATCTTTTTATGGAATACAGGAACTGTTTGAAAAAAATATTTTGACTCCGGAAGAAAAATTTAAAATAATCGATGCAGTTACAGCAGGTGATATAAAAAAAGTCGCTGAAGATATATTTGTACCTGAAAAATTAAACTTAGCGGTTATTGGTCCGGTTGAAGAAAAAGATTCAGGAAAATTAAAGCAATTGTTGAAAATTTAAATTTTTTAAATTATGGAAAAAGAGCAAGTTTTAGATATTTCGTGGGCAACGATATCGAAAATTTTCATAACGGTTTTTATCTTCTATTTTATATACCTTACAAGGGAAATCGCCCTTTGGTTTTTCTTTGCGCTGGCGGTATCTGTTCTGCTTGATCCCGCGATAAATTTTTTACGTAAATTATGGGTGCCGAAATTTTTAGCGGTTTTCGCGGTATATTTTTCTATTTTCGGGCTTTTAGGCTTGCTGATTTTTTTAACAGCGCCGCTTTTTATTTCTGAACTAAGGCAGCTTTCTCAGCACCTCCCGGAATACTTCAAGCAAATAAATCCTATTTTACAGCAGTTGGGAATTGACCCTACCCAAACATTCAACGATTTGACCCAGCTTTTGATGAATGGTTTGGCGCAAAGCTCCAAAGGAGTCGTTAGCGCAGTAACAGCGTTTTTAGGAGGAGTGTACTCCACTATTTTTATTTTAACCGCGGCATTTTTTCTATCTTTAGAAAATTCTGCTCCGGAGAAAATTTTAACTCTTTTATCCCCTAAAAAATATGAGGAAAATGTTGCTGCGCTTTTCAAAAGGTCCCAACAGAAAGTATCCGGCTGGTTCGGCGCCAGAATCATAGCGTGCCTATTCGTGGGGGTAGGCTCGTTTGCTATTTTTTATGTTTTTGGGATTAAATATGCTTTTATTTTGGCATTACTGGCGGGAATTCTAAATTTTGTCCCGTATATAGGGCCCCTAATTACTGCCGCCCTATTAATAGTATTTGTTGCGGTTTCTTCCGGGTCGTGGTTTGTAATCTTATATGTTTTGATAGCCGCCACGGCTATACAGTCGATTGAAAACAATCTTTTAACGCCCCTTTTAATGAAAAAGATGGTCGATATCCCACCGGTCCTGGTTTTAATTTCACTGCTTGTGGGTGCGAAGCTGTTCGGATTTTTGGGGGTAATCTTTTCGGTCCCCGTTTTTGGCATTATCTATGAATTTACAAAAGAGTTTTTAGAAAAGAGAAGAGAAGAAGTTTCAGAAGGAGATTAGGGTTTTAATAATATTATTGAAATTATAACAATAATAACCTGATTAAAAAATCTCCAAAAATTGGAGATTTTTTTATGTTTCAAAAAGTGTATTTTTTCGTGGAGTTTATCGTGGGCAGCCGATATTTTATTTGGTATAGCACGATTCAAGATTGTAAAACCATCAGGCAACATTGCGATAAATGCGCAAATATAAATAATCGGCTGGTTTTTTGAAAGCAACAGTATGAGGAAAAATCCTAAGCAAAAGTCTAAAAGTATTTTTAAAATATCTGGCAGCGTTTTGCGCCAATGCCTGGTCTCTATATTTACGACACTATATTCAATGTGCGGAAGCGTGTCTAAAAAATAGTGGCTTAAAAGGGCTAAAGTAATGGCGATTGGCATGCTTTTTACTGCAGAGCCAACCGCTGCCCCAAATATCATGTGTACTAGTAAAATCATTGAAATTTAGCTGAAAAGATATAGAATTAGATAATTCATATATTATGACAGACAAAAATAAAAAGTTCTACATAACGACAACCTTGCCATACGTAAATGCCGACCCGCATATTGGTTTTGCTTTGGAAATAATCCAGGCGGACGTGGTTGCAAGGTATCATAAATCTTTAGGCGAAGACGTATTTTTTAATACAGGAGTTGATGAACACGGAATAAAGATTTTCCGCAAGGCGCAGGAAAATAATTTAAGCCCTCAAGAATATTGCGATATTTATGCTAAAAAGTTTGACGATTTAAAACAAGCGCTTGGTTTAAGCTACAACAATTTTATAAGAACAACAGACGAACATCACCAACTGGCCGCCCAGGAATTTTGGAAGCTGTGCGATAAAAACGGGGACATATATTTAAAAAATTATAAAATAAAATATTGCATTGGGTGCGAATTGGAAAAAACTGAATCAGAGCTTGTTAATGGAAGATGCCCTATACATCCTAATTTGGAGTTAGAAATAATAGAAGAAGAAAATTATTTTTTTAGATATTCTAAATATCAAAAAAAGCTTTTGGCGTTTTATAAAAATAATCCCGAATTTGTCATCCCGGGAAAAAGGTACAACGAGATTATGGGATTTACCGAAAGAGGATTGGAGGATTTCAGCATTTCAAGATTAAAGGAAAAAATGCCGTGGGGCGTTGAGGTGCCAGGAGATGATAAGCATGTAATGTATGTTTGGTTTGATGCGCTCGTGAATTATATCTCGTGCTTGGGTTGGCCCGAAGACAAGAAAAAGTTTAAAGAATTTTGGCCTGGATTGCAGGTTGCCGGAAAAGATAATCTTCGCCAGCAGTCTTCAATGTGGCAGGCGATGCTTTTATCAGCGGGCCTCCCCCAGTCAAAACAAATTTTTATACACGGATTTATAACTTCGGGAGGTCAGAAAATGTCTAAGTCTCTTGGAAATGTGGTAAATCCTTTTGATTTGGTCAAAAAATACGGCACCGACGCAGTAAGATATTATTTATTGCGGGAAATCGTGCCAACAGAAGACGGCGATTTTACCTACGAAAAGTTTGAGCAAAGATATAATTCTGATTTGGCTGGCGGAATTGGAAATCTGGTGGCAAGAGTCTTGGGTATTGCAGGAAAGCTAGAAATTAAAGAATCGAAGCCAGGCAAGGAAATTTCCGGAAAGGTTAAGGAGGTAAAAAAGAGTTACATCTCAGCGGTGGAAGGTTTTAAATTTAACGAAGCACTTTCTCTTGTGTGGGAAATAATAAGTTATTGCGATAAATATATAAATGAGGAAAAGCTTTGGGAGACAAAAAATTCCGAAGTCATAAATGATTTATTATTTGCCATAAAAGAAATAGGAATTTTACTTGAGCCGTTTTTGCCCGAAACCGCAGGGAGGATTAAAAAAGCAGTAGAAGAAAAAAAGTCAGAAAATTTATTTCCGAGGATTGCAAAATAAAAAAATTATGCCGGAAAAATTTAAGGAGGCTAGAGCCGAACAAGCGCAAAATTTTTTACCCGTTTCTCCGGAAGAAAAGGAGCTTTGGGAAGACTTAGATTGCGCAGACAAGCCAATCGTGAGTATACTAAAGAGGCTCAACAGGATAGCTAGGAGAGAATTTCCTAAGTCGGGCATAAAAACAGAAGGTTCATGTTCTGGCCATGTGCAAGAGGATGGCTCTTTGGCTAATGCTCCAACATTGCCCGAACTTGTGGGTAAAGTGAATAAACACCCAAGAGAACCGGAAATTATGTTTAGCGCTCCGGCGAAAAATGTGTCGTCTAAACAAAGGAAGCAAATAGAACAGTCACTAAATGCTTTTTTTGAAAGCGTTATCGATTCTACTAATAAGCAGTTAGGATTAGATTGTATCTCCTTAGATAATTCGACTAAACCATTCGCTCAAGATGTAATCTACTCCGACAGCAACAGTCCGAGGAAAACATATATATTCGGTTTCTTTTTTTCCTTGGCCAAACAAGAAGGGGCCCTTGCCGTTTTGCAGGCATTTTGGGGTAACGTAGAAGAGGAGTTGTCAAAAGTTGATAGAATCGAAGAAAAGACCCAAACCGAGGTGGAAGATTTTTTAGAGGGAGAAATTAGAGAGGGCTTTGTTAGAGTAAAATAGTATAATATGTTGACTGATACACATAGCCATTTAAATTTTAAGGCATACGATGTTGATAGAGGAGAGGTAATAAAACGAGCTCAAAAAGAGGGCATTGTTTGTATCGATGTCGGTACAAAATATGAAACCTCAAAGCGGGCCGTTGAGCTGGCCGAAAGCAGCGAGGGAATTTTTGCTGCCATCGGAATGCATCCGATTCATATTAAAACGGATTTATTGAAGCTGAAAATGGACGAGGAGGAAGGGGCTTTTCGGCCCCTTGGAGAAGAGTTTGATAAAGAAAAATATAAAAAACTAGCGAGGTCTAAAAAGGTGGTGGCGATTGGCGAAATTGGTTTGGATTATTATTACAAACCAAAAACAACGGCACGGCTTGAAAAGTTTAAGGAGTTGCAGAAAAAAGTTTTTGTAGAACAGTTAGAATTAGCGGAGGAATTGAGTCTACCTGTAATTGTCCATTGCAGAATGGCATTTGCTGATTTATACGAAATTTTAAAAGCACGTAAATTACGAGGGGTGATTCATTGTTTTACCGGGACGATAGAAGAAGCGCAACAATATATGGATTTAGGGTTTTATATCGGTATTAATGGAATAATAGATAAATTGGATTTAAAAGATGTAATTATAAAAACTCCGTTAGATAGAATTTTGGTTGAAACTGATTGCCCATATTTAACACCGTTGGCAGAAGGCAAAGACAAGAGGAACGAGCCGATTTTTGTAAAACATGTTGTCCAAAAAATAGCTAATTTAAAGGGAATAAGTTTTGACGAAGTTGCGCTTGCAACCACCAAAAACGCCAAAAAATTATTCTCCATATAAAAAAAGAGACCTCGCGGGAGGCCCTGGTGTGCGATGAACGGCGCCTTGTTAGGCCGCTGGAATTGTGGCGGGTGTCGGCTGACTGGCTAGTAGCCTGTCGACGATTGCCACGAAGCCCCTGTACTTCGGCTTCTTGACGAAGCCGTGGGCCTTGTGGCTGGGCGGCTCCGAGGGGCTCATGAGAACAGTGCGGAGGGCTCTCGGACAGTGGGTCCGTGTCCATCCGATCAGTTCCAAGCCGCTCTGGCCGCGAAGGTTATCGGCGGTAATCAGGAGATCGAATTTCCTTCCTTCCGCCATGATACTTCTTGCCATTGCGGCATCGGGCACCTGAGTTACATTGTGCCTAGCGAGCATGCCGAGCAGGTATTCTACGACCTGCGCAGCGGGCTCTACCAACAGGATGTCAGCCACAGTTTTGCTCCTTTGTCTGGTTGGAGACTTGTTCGGATCTATTTCTGACGCAATATATTACTATAGTATTTTTAAATTGTTTGTCAATCTTTTTGTTGCAAGCCAGTTGTGGTAAAATAGAAAAACTTTAAAATATGTCAGCAAAATATAATCCGAAAAAAATAGAGGAGAAATGGCAGGAGAAATGGTACAATTCTGGCGCTTTTAAGGCCAAAAATGGCTCTAAAAAGAAGAAATTTTACCTTTTGGTGGAATTCCCGTATCCTTCGGGAGACGGGCTTCATGTGGGCCATTGCCGGAGCTACACTGCTTTAGATGTGGTTGCCCGCAAGAGAAGGATGCAAGGTTATAATGTTCTGTATCCAATGGGTTGGGACGCTTTTGGTTTACCCACTGAAAATTACGCCATTAAAAAAGGAGTCCATCCGTCTATTGTTACAAAAAAGAATACTGATAATTTTAGACGTCAGATGAAAAGCTTGGGCTGGTCTTTTGACTGGTCTCGCGAAATTAATACAACCGACCCGAAATATTACAAATGGACGCAGTGGATTTTTATCCAGCTGTTTAAAAACGGTTTAGCATATAAAGACAAGATTGCGATTAACTGGTGTTCTTCATGTAAAATTGGTTTAGCAAACGAAGAAGTTATTGACGGCAAATGCGAAAGGTGCGGGACAAAGGTTGAGAAAAGGGAAAAAGAGCAGTGGATGATAAAGATTACCAATTATGCTGACAGGTTGATTAAAGATTTAGACCAGGTTGATTATTTGGAAAAAATTAAAACACAGCAGAAAGATTGGATTGGAGAATCACACGGAGCTTTGCTAAGGTTTAAAGTTGAAGGAATTGAAGAAACTTTAGATGTTTTTACAACCAGGATTGATACAATATTCTCTGGGACGTTTTTGATTTTGGCACCAGGTCACGCCTTTATAGACAAGTATAAAAATAAAATAGAGAATATAGACGAGGTTTTAAAATACAGGGAGGAAGTAAAAAACAGTTCTGATATAGATAGGACAAATCAGGATAAAGACATAACCGGAGTGCAGTTAAAAGGAATTACGGTCAGGAATCCGGCGACCAACGAAGAGATGCCGGTGTGGACTGCTGACTTTGTTTTAGAGCAATATGGCACCGGAGCTGTTTTTGCTGACGCGCATGATAAAAGGGATTTTAAGATGGCAAAAAAATATAGCATTCCTTTGCGGACCTCTATAAAGCCCGATGACGAAGCGCTGGCGCAAAAAGTTAAAAACTCAGAGGAATGTTTTGAAGGTGAGGGCACGCTTTACAACTCTATGCAATTTGACGGGTTAAAATCCATTGAAGCCAGACCGCAGATAATTTTATGGCTTGCGTCAAAAGGTTTTGCCCAGCCAAAAGTAAGTTATAAATTAAGGGATTGGGTTTTTTCGCGCCAGCATTATTGGGGCGAGCCCATTCCAATGATTTATTGTAAAAAATGCGCCTTGATGGGGGGCTCTCCGCAAGCAGGCTGGCGTCCTGTTGAAGAAAAAGATTTACCGGTTAAATTGCCTAATGTGAAAAAATATGTGCCGACAGACACCGGCGAATCTCCGCTTTCTGCAATTAAAAAATGGGTGGAAATTAAATGTCCGGAATGCGGAGGCTTAGCTCAAAGGGAAACAGACACAATGCCGAATTGGGCCGGTTCAAACTGGTATTATTTACGATACACAGATCCAAAAAACGGTAAAAAATTAGCCGATGAATCAATAGTAAAATATTGGATGCCGGTTGATTGGTATAACGGCGGGATGGAGCACACGACTTTGCACCTTTTATATTCTAGGTTTATTTTTAAATTTTTGTGGGATATAAAAGCGGTTCCTGCGACGGTTGGAGCAGAACCTTATAAAAAAAGAACTTCCCACGGAATGGTTTTGGGCGAAGGCGGAATTAAGATGTCAAAATCCAAGGGAAATGTTATAAATCCTGATACAATTGTAAAGCAATACGGAGCAGATACTCTTAGGCTTTACGAAATGTTTATGGGGCCGTTTGAGCAAATGATTCCGTGGGATACGAAAGGAGTTGTGGGATGCAGAAGGTTTATTGAAAAAGTTTATAACTTAGCGACAAATAAAATAACAGCTGAAAAAACAGACGAGGGCCTGAAAAAGATTTTACACAAAACAATCAAAAAAATCTCAGAAGATATTGAGTTGATGAAATTTAATACTTCTGTTTCCTCGATGATGGAATTTATTAATGCCTGGCAGGTTTCAGAAAAAGGGTTAGATAAGAAAGATTCGTCATATTTTTTGATAATTTTGTCTCCCTTTGCTCCGCACTTAGCAGAAGAACTTTGGGAAACCGCGGAATTAAAAGGAATGTGTAGCCAGCAAAAATGGCCAAAGTTTGATGAAAAATTAATTGAAGAAAAAAACATACTTTTGATTGTGCAAATAAACGGCAAGGTTCGTGATAAGATAGAAGCCAAATCGGGAATTTCGCAAAAAGAAGCGGAAAAACTGGTTATGGCATCAGATAAAATAAAAGCCTTTCTCGGCGAAGCCGAAGTCAAAAAAATAATCTTTGTGCCAAATAAATTAATAAATATTGTCATTTAAATGAAAAAAATTCTATTGGGGAATGAGGCAATAGTTAAAGCCGCGCTGGCGGCCGGAGTGCAGTTTGTTTCCGGATATCCGGGGTGCCCTTCGGCTGAAATTGGAGATATAATCGGGAAAGTCGCCAAAGAGAATGGAATTTATGCCGAGTGGTCAACCAACGAAAAAACCGGACTGGAAGCGGGAATCGGCGCCAGTTTTTCGGGGTTGAAAGTTTTGGTTAATATGAAGAGCTTTGGCATAAATGTTTGTTCTGATAGCTTGTTTCCTTTAGCATACACGGGCACAAAGGGAGCAATGGTTATTTTTGTTGGAGATGACCCAGGTTGCCACAGTTCGGCGCAATCAGAGCAAGACTCCAGAGGTTACGCTTATTTAGGAAAAATACCTGTTTTAGAGCCGTCTGATCCGCAGGAATGCTATGATTTCACAATGCTTGGTTTTGAAATTTCTGAAAAGTTTAATGTGCCGGTAATTTTGCGCGCGACCACAAGAGTGGCGCATCAAAGATCGCCGGTAAATTTTGGGGAAAGGAAGCCGGGCATACGGCCCATTGGTGAATTTATAAAAAATCCGCGCCAGTTTTCCACAATGCCTCCGCGGACTATGGAAATGAAAAATGAATTGCTGGAAAAACTTGAGAAGGTCAGGCAATTTGCGGAAAAATCAAAAGCCAATAAGGTTTCAAAAAGAAAAAACAAGACAGGAATAATCGCCTCAGGAATTTCATATTTGCATGTTTTAGAGGCGCTGGAAACGATGGGTTTGGATTTGCCGGTTTTAAAATTAAGTTTTTTTTATCCGTTTCCTAAAAAGATTGTTGCTAATTTCATAAAAGATAAAAAAAGCATATTGGTTGCCGAGGAATTGGATCCGTATCTGGAAAAGGAAATTACTGCTCTGGCAAAAGATACGAATCTTAAATTGAATATTTTTGGGAAAAATGTCTTACCGGGAACCGGAGAATTAAATTCAGAAAAAATATGCGTTGCTTTGTCTAAAATAACCGGCAAGAAATTTGTTAATAATAAATCGCCTGCGTTGAATTTGCCTAAAAGATCCGCCCGGCTTTGCGATGGTTGCCCATACTGGTATATTTTTCCGGTTTTAAAAAGAGTTGCTCCCGATGCGATTTTTGGCGGAGATATCGGGTGCAATATGATTGCGGGACTTCCCCCGCACAACATGCACGACACGCTTTTTTCAATGGGAGCAAGCTTGGGAATTTCCCACGGAATAAAAAAATCCACAAATCAGAAAGTTATTTCAATGATGGGAGATGGAACTTTTTTCCATTCTGGAATTCCGGCTCTTGTGAACGCGGTTTATAACAGATCGAATCCATTAGTTGTGGTTTTAGATAACCGAATAACAGCAATGACCGGCCACCAAGTAAATCCTGGAATGGGAAAAACTTTGATGGGAGACATCGTTGAAGAGGTGAAAATAGAAGATATCGCAAAGGCCTGCGGAGTGAAAAATATAAAAGTTTTAGACCCTATAAACGCGCAAGATTTTGAAATGGCTATAAAAGAATTTTTAGTAAAAGACGAAGTTTCAATAATAATTTGTAAAAGAATATGTGCGCTTTTGGCGCGCAGACAAAAAAATGGATAAAACATTCAATATAATCATTGCAGGGGTCGGCGGGCAGGGGATAATAACTTTATTGCAAGTGATGGATGAAGCCGCATTTGTGGAGGGGTTTGATATAAAATCGTCTGAATTGCACGGGCTTTCGCAAAGAGGCGGAAGCGTTGAGGCGCACATAAGATTCGGTAAAAAAGTTTATTCGCCTATGGTTTCCAACGGAAGCGCGGATTTAATTCTTGCCTTGGAAGCGTTAGAGGGATTAAGGGAATCGTCAAAAGCCGGCAAACAAACCAAAATTTTGGTCAATGAATATTTTTTGCCGTTTTTAAATTCTCCCGCGAAAGAAGACATAATAAAACAGCTGGGCGAGACTAAAAAGGATTTTTATTTAGTGTCCGCCTCAAAAGATTGCAAAGAAAAATTACAAAATGAAATTGTTTGTACCCTCTATCTTTTGGGATACGCTGTCGTAAAAAAATTATTGCCATTGAAAAAGGAATCAGTTTTGCGGGCGATAAAAAATGTTATTCCGGAAAAATATCTTGATTTGAATATTAAGGCCTTTGAATTGGGTTATGGCAATTAAAACTGTTGTTATCGCAGCCGCGGGTCAAGGAACTCGCATGAAGGAGCTGACAAAAGATAAATCCAAGCATTTAATAGAGGTTAATGAAAAACCTTTTTTGGCTTATGTACTAGACAATCTTCTTGCAGCAGGATTTGAAGAGTTTATTTTGGTTGTGGGGTTCAGCAGTAATTTAATGGAGCAGTTTTTGAAAGATTATGGATATAAAGCTAAAGTCGTAAACCAGTTTGATATTTTAGGCCCTAAAGAGAAAATGTATGGCACGGCTTGCCCGTTGATGTGCGTAAAAGATATTGTAAAAGGTAAACAGTTTTTATCTATCTACGGCGATAATTTGTATTCTGTAGCGGATTTAAACAGGATGCAGAAGGACGATGATTTTAATTATGTTGCGGGATTAATTCATGAGAACCCGGAAAAATACGGAGTTTTGATAACAGAGGGAGACTTGCTAAAAGAAATCATCGAAAAGCCAAAAGAATATGTGGGGAATTTGATAAACACGGGGCTTTATAAATTTACGAGCGATGTTTTTAAAAAGTTGCCATTAATTGAAAAATCTCTACGCGGAGAATACGAACTTACGGACGTTCTTTCCCTTCTGGCGGAAGAGGGAAAAGTAAAAGTTATAGAGATGAAAGACGGCTGGATGGACTTTGGAAATCCTGATGACATAGAAAAATGCTCAAAATTTTTGAAAGATGAAGTCGCTGAAAGCAGGTGAGGAAAATTTAAAAGAAATTATAACTGCCCTGGAAAACGGCGCAGTTTTGGTTCTGCCGACAGACACTGTTTATGGGTTAGTTTGTGACGCTAAAAATGGAAAAGCAGTTGAAAAAATTTTTGAAATAAAAAAAAGAAATAAACCAAAACCATTAGCAGTGTTTGTAAAAGATATTGAAATGGCGCGGGAATTTGCGGAAATTAATAAGCCCGCGGAAGAATTTTTAAAGGATAGCAAAACCACAATTATTGTAAGGGCGAAAAATAAGATATTGTCTGATTTGGTTTATAAAGATGGATCTATCGGAATTAGAATTCCTGGCCATGACTTGTTAAAAAATATTTTTGAAGGATTTAATTTTCCCTTAGCCCAAACATCTGCCAATATTTCCGGAGAAAATCCATTAACCGAAATAGAGAAAATTAAGTCTCAATTTGAAGGCGAAGATATTTTGATTATTGACGAGGGCGATTTGCCAAAAAGGAATGCTTCGTCCATAATAGATTTAACAAAAGATGCTATTAAAATAATAAGATAAAATTATGGCAAAATTAAAAAAACAAGACCCGCAAATTGCAAAATTAATTGAGCTTGAAACAGAAAGGCAGAAAACTTCTCTAGAAATGATTCCATCTGAAAATCATTCTTCGCCGGCGGTGCGCGAAGCCTTGGGTTCTATTTTGACGGATAAATACGCCGAAGGTTATCCGGGGAAAAGATATTATTCCGGATTGCAATATTATGATATTTTGGAGAATTTGTGCATAGACAGGGCAAAAAAGCTATTTCACGTAGAGCACGTAAATGTCCAGCCGTACTCGGGTTCTCCTGCCAATCAAGCTGTTTATCTGGCGGTTTTAAACCCCGGGGAAACTGTAATGGGTTTGGCTTTGCCAATGGGCGGACATTTAACGCACGGCTGGAAAGTTAATTTCTCCGCCAAATTTTTTAACTCCGTGCAATATGTGGTAGACGAAAAAACAAATTTGATTGATTATGAAGCTGTCAAAAAACAAGTTCAGGAAGTAAAACCAAAGTTGATGTGGGTTGGGGCAACTGCCTATCCAAGAGTCTTTGATTGGGCAAAGCTGGCCGAGGCCGCTGATTCTGTGGGCGCCTATTTAGCAGCAGACATTGCCCACATTGCAGGACTCGTTGCCGGAGGAGCGCATCCGAGCCCGGTGCCGTATGTACATATTGTCACAACGACAACCCACAAAACCTTAAGAGGTCCAAGGGGAGGAATGATAATGGTGACTAAAAAAGGTTTGGAAAAAGATCCCGAATTAGCTAAAAAAATAGATAAAGCGATATTCCCAGGTCTTCAAGGAGGTCCGCATATGCACCAAATAGCGGGAATTGCCGTATGCTTAAAAGAGGCCGCAACCCCGGCTTTTAAAAAATACGCCAAACAAATAGTCAAAAATGCCAAGGCTTTGGCCGAGGCTTTGAAGTCTTATGGCTTCAAACTTGTTACTGATGGCACGGCCAACCATTTAATTTTAATTGATTTAAGAAACAAAAATATTTCCGGAGGAGACGCGGCGACCAGGTTGGAAGAAGCCGGAATTACGATAAATAAAAATACTATTCCTTATGATCCGGCACCGCCATTCAAGCCGTCTGGAATACGCTTGGGAACCCCGGCAATCACGACAAGAGGAATGAAAGAAAAAGAAATGAAAAAGATTGCCGAGTGGTATAACAGAGTAATTTCGGACGAAAAATCGGTAAAGAAAGTTCGGGAAGAAATAAAATCGTTTTGCAAAAAATTTCCTTTGCCTAAATAACTCATGAATGTTTTCAGTTTTTAAAAACATTAACCGTTTCGCCAATAAGTCAAAACTGCTTGATGGTTTTGCAATTTTCTGCGCAAGGTATTTTTTGTATGTTTTGCTGATTTTTTTATTTGCCGCAACGGTAATCACCGGAAATTGGAGGATGTTTATTTACCCATTTTTTTCAGGGTTATTTGCAGCTTTTGTCATAACTAAAATAATTTATCTGTTTTACAAGGAAGAGAGGCCAGCTGAATTAAGAAGTGCGAAAGTTTTAATACC
Organism: Candidatus Staskawiczbacteria bacterium; assembly: GCA_903885445.1. GTDB lineage: Bacteria > Patescibacteriota > Minisyncoccia > Minisyncoccales > Staskawiczbacteraceae > XYD1-FULL-39-28. The sequence goes on along the minus strand of CAISIO010000006.1, from coordinate 88,340 downwards.
TGTTCCCAAAAATCCGTCTTTTCCTTCGCGCCACGCAGCTCTTCTTTTCGGGACATCTTTCTATCTGTTTTTTTATAGCGTCCCCCTGGCGATATTATTTGTCGTTTGTTCTTGCTTGGTGGGTGTTGCCAGGGTTTTTTGCGGAGTCCATTGGTTTCACGATATTTTAGCGGGAGTTTTGACCGGGTTATTATCTGCTCTGGCATTAGCGGGCCTAATAAATTACATAAACCCATGAAAGTTATATTTTTAGGAGTTGGCGAGGCGTTTGATGAAAATTATCCCAATAATTCCAGTTTGGTTCTAACAGATAAAACCAAGTTGCTTTTGGACTGCGGTTTTACCATTCCTTGGCAAATGTGGAAGTTTAATCCAGACCCAAATTTTTTGGACGCAATCTGTATAAGCCATATTCATGGCGACCATTTTTTAGGATTGCCGGCTTTACTTTTAAGGATGTGGGAAGGCGGAAGGAAAAGAGACCTTACTATCATTTGCCAAAATAACATAAAAGACCATTTTGCAGGATTTATGGAGTCCATTTACAGCGGGTTTATGGAACTATTTGAATATAAAATTAACCTGGTTGAGTCAAAAGACGATAAACAGATAAATTTTCAAGACTTAAAATTATCTTTTGCAAAGACGGTTCATTCTGGAGAAAACTTGGCCGTAAAAATAGATGATGGGAATAATATTTATGCGTATGGCGGAGATGGATCGCCGATACCCGGGACAGATTTTTATAAAGGATTAGACCTGCTGGTTTTGGAAACTTATTTATATGACCAGGAAAAAATTGGTCACTCCTCAATTGTTTCTGCTATAAAATTTGCCGAAGAAAATAAAGTTAAATGTTTGGCATTAACGCATATGAATCGCGATTTCAGGAAAAATGATTTGCCCAAATTAAAAGACAAAATAAAAAGCGGCACGGTAAAAATTATTATACCTGAACCGCTTGATGAATATGATGTGCCGAGGGAGGGAATTGAACCCTCATGACCTTGCGATCGCGGGATTTTGAGTCCCGTGCGTCTGCCAGTTCCGCCACCTCGGCTTATTTCGCTTATATTATATTATTTTGCCGGGATTTTCAAGACTACTCCCACGAAGCATCGATTATTTTTTCCGGGAATTTCTCGGCTATTTTCTTGAAATTATTGCAGGATAGCCGGTGTAAAATTGCCGGAGCCCTGTTTTGGGGGACATACGCGCCCACCTTATCTCCTGGCTGAGGATTGCAACATTTGGCTATGTGTATATAAATTCCTTTTTGTCCTGCCAGATATATCTGGCGTATTTTCCCTTTTCCTACTTTTTGTTTTTCTTCTCTTTTTTTTCTTGAAGCCTCGGAAATTTCTGATATTTTTCTTTTTATAAAACCGGGAATAGATAAGGGGAATCTCAAAGCTGATCCTTCTTCGCCGGTCAGTTTTTTTATGTTTGACTTTGCCAGGGACGTTTTAACAAAATTAAGCCAATCCTTTGACGGTTTTTTGTTTTTATTTATGGTGATTTCCACCAGGTCACCATTTTCTAAAATATGGTCAAGCGGAACTATTTTTCCGCCGATCTTTGCCGATTCGCAATGGTTGCCGATATCTGAATGCACCGCATACGCAAAGTCAACCGGCGTTGAGTTTTTCGGCAGAACGATAACGTCTCCTTTTGGCGTGAATGGGAAAACTTTATTTGTAAAAAAATCTATTTTAAAGGTTTTCCAGAAATCAGGGACATTTTTAAGCCAATCAAAATCTGCGCCCTCTTTTTTAAGATTGATTCTTTCTTTGTAAGACCAGTGGGCGCAAACGCCGTATTCAGCTTCTCTTTGCATTTCTTCCGTTCTTATCTGCACTTCAGTTATTTTTCCATCTTGCGAAAAAATAGTGGTGTGCAAAGATCTGTAGCCGTTTGATTTAGGCTTTGCTATATAGTCATCTATTTCTTCGGAAATTGGTTTAAAGTGCTTATGCACTACGCCCAAAATCCGGTAGCAGCTTTCAATATCAGGGGCAATTATCCTGAGCGCAATCAGGTCGTGGATTTTATTAAAGTTCATTTCATGGTTTGCAAGCTTTCGGTATGTGCTCCAATAAGATTTTACCCTGTAATTTATGTCTAAAATTCTTACTCTTTCTTTTTTAAAGATTTTTTGGAGATGGGGAATGAATTTTTTGAGATATTTCTCTCTTTCTTCATACTGCTCTTTGATATTTTCTTTAAGCCATTTATATTTTTCCGGGTACAAATACATAAAGGCGGTATCTTCAAGGCTTCTTCTGATTTCGGACAATCCCAGACGGCTCGCAATCGGAACGAAAATCTGCAAAGTTTCTAGAGCATACAACATTTGCTTGTCTTTGGGCAGATAGTGCAAAATATCCAATTCATCCAGCCTTGAAACAAGTTCGACTAAGACCACCCTTATGTCTTCCGACAAAGCAAGAAACATTCTTCTTAGGTTTTCAATTTTTTCCCTGGTGAATGTTTTTTTATCTCTTATGCCGACAGATAGAGAATAACGTATTTTGCTAAGGCCGGAAATTTTTTCCACTAAATGGCCCATTTCCTTACCAAATCTTTTTTCAATTTCTTTAATCTCAACTTTTCTGGCGGAATCGGGAACGTCATATATTATATCGTGCAAAATACCAAAAGCGATTGTCGTCGGATCGAGGTCCATTTTATCAAGCGTTGTTGCCACTTTTACGGCATGCATAATATAATTTTCTCCGGAAGGCCTTGATCTTTCTTTGTACGCCTCTTTTGCAAACTCAAAAACAGCCTCAATAAGCTTGGGATCTGAACTTTTGTTTATGATCCTTTGTATGCCGTTATTTATTTGCATCTTTGACGTAATCGCATTCTTTATTCGAGCACTTCACAATCTTTTTGCCTTTTTCTATTAATAAAGAATCGCACTTCGGGCAAAGTTCGTTTACAGGTTTATCCCATAAAGCGAAATCGCATTTTGGAAATTTATTGCATCCGTAAAACGTTTTTCCTTTTTTAGTTCTTTTGCCCGTTACTTTTCCTTCTTTGCATTTTGGACAGAAAATATTCAGGGTGTCAGGGTCGCCTTCAACTGACTCCGTGTGCTTGCACTCCGGAAACTTTGAGCAGGCGTAAAACCGTCCGAATCTTCCGAGTCGTTCAATTAATGGAGCCCCGCATTTGGGACATACTTTGTCGGTTTTTTTAGTCAAATCAGCTTTTATAACTTCTTCATATTTCTCTTTCAGGTTCTTGGCGAAAGGAGTATAAAAATCTTTGCAGGTTTTTTCCCACGTGTCCTTACCGTCTGCAATCTCGTCCAGTTCCTTTTCCATTTTTGCAGTAAAATCAATATCAACTACTTCGGGAAAATTTTGCACTAAAACATCGTTGACTATTATACCCATTTCGCTTGGGAAAAGGCGTTTTTGGTCGTTTTTGAAAACATAATTCCTGTCCTGGATGGCAGACAAAATAGAAGCGTAAGTTGATGGCCTGCCAACTCCGTGTTTTTCTAAAGCCTTAATCAAACTGGCTTCGGTGTATCGCGCAGGAGGTTCTGTAAAATGCTGAATAGAGTCCAGTTTTGAAAGATCCAACTTATCATTTTTTTCCAAATCCGGGAGCTCGGTTTCTTCAGTTTTTGTCGGATAAACTTTTAAAAATCCTTCAAATTTTAATGTCTGGCCGTTGGCGCGGAAAGTATAATCGTTTGCTTTAATATCCGCTGATACGGAATCAAATGTCGCATGTGTCATTTGGCATGCGATAAATCTCTGCCATATCAAGGTGTAAAGTTTTAATTGCCTGGCGTCTATTCCTTTTAGCGTGTCCGGGCTTTTTTCCGCGTAAGCCGGCCTTATGGCTTCGTGGGCCTCCTGTGCTCCGGCCGATTTTGTTTTGTAGTGCACCGGTTTCCCCGCCCAATAATCTTTGCCATATTTTCCCAATATAAAATCTTTTGCCGCGCTTAAAGACATTTCAGAAAGATTTAAAGAATCGGTCCTGTGGTAAGTAATATTTCCTTCTTCATAAAGCCTTTGCGCCAACATCATTGTCTGTTTTGCCGAAAATTTAAATCTTTGCCAGGCCGCCTGTTGCAAAGTGCTGGTTGTAAAAGGGGGAGCGGGGAATCTTTTCGTTTCCTTTTTTTCTACCGATTCAACAATATAACCTGCGTTATTTAATTCACTTAGAATTTTATCAGCTTCGGTTTTGTTTTTTATTTCTAACTTCTCAATTGGTTTCTCGCCATTTTTAATCAGCGAAGCGCTGAATTCTTTTCCCAATTTTTTAAGTAAAGCTTCAACGCTCCAGTATTCCTCGGCGATAAATTTCCCAATTTCCCTTTCTTTTTCGACAACCAGTTTTAAGGCAACCGATTGCACCCTACCGGCTGAAAGGCCTTTGGCGACTTTTTTCCACAAAAACGGTGAAAGTTTGTAACCCACAATCCTGTCTAAAATTCTTCTCGCCTGCTGGGCGTCCACTAAATTAATATCAATGTGTCTCGGCGTTTTTAAGGCCTGCTCAATTGCGGTTTTGGTAATTTCGTGGAACACAATTCTTTGAGGGTCTTTTAACTTTAAGGCTTCCTGCAAATGCCATGCAATGGACTCTCCTTCGCGGTCTTCGTCGGTCGCCAGTATGGTAACATCTGCATTTTTTGATTCTTTTTTAAGGTCGGCGACAACCTTTTTGGCTTTTGTCGGTATAATATATTTTGGCTTGAATCCATTTTCAACATCAACTCCAAGTTCTCTTTTTGGTAAATCTCTTACATGACCAAAAGACGACTTAATAATAAAGTCGCTTCCCAAAAACTTCTGAATTGTCTTTGCTTTTGTCGGACTTTCAACTATTACTAAGCTTTTCATTTTTTATTTATTTGCCAGTTATTAATACGTTTGTTTTTCTTAATATAGCACATAAATTCAATTTGAACATAATTGACCTTGCATTTTTATTATTTCGTGGTATTATTATCGTGTGTTAAGCAGCCCTTTGTACAACCAAGCAGCCATCGAACCAGATACACGGAGAAGCCCATGAAGAAGTTTAATTTCTGGCCTTTTGGCGGAGACAAGACGAAAGAAGAGCCCCCGAAAGAAGAGCCCCCGAAAGAAGAGGAAGTCAAGGAAATCATCGTCGACAAGCAGAAAATCCAGGAGATACTCTTCCACGAAGGGGACAAGCTGTTGCTCGACGAGGTCAGAATAACGAAGACAGCGGTCGTGGGTTCTTTCAAGGTTACGGACAAGCTCTGCGAAGGGCATGAACCCGTAAAGGGCATGCGAGTTCACCGCGGGGTTGATATCATTGAGATGGCCTTCCAGCTGCTCGGCGTTTTTCTGTTCCACTACCGCGACCCGGAGATAAGCGAAATGCTGGAGGGCAAGAAGTTGGCGGCCAGGGAGGTAACTTCCGCAAAGTTCAGCGGATTTGTTCGTCCTGGTGAAACCGTCTGCCTTGAGATGAGGGCTGAGTTGAGCGCCGATGAATTAGGCGGGGTCGTCCTTATCGAGGGCGGAAGAATGGTCGCCAAGGTGGGCGGAAAGAAAAAGGCAACTATCGGTTCTGTATCGCTCGTGGCCTTCGATCCGAGCAGGATTGAGCAAGAGTCGTAGGGGACTGGCAAACAGCCAGCGCCCCTCTTTTTTATTGTTTGAATTTTTCGATGGCTTCAGAGATCATTTGGGAATACAAATTTAAACCGATTTTGTTTATGGCGCCAGATTGCTCTTTGCCTAAAATATTTCCTGCTCCCCGCAATTCCAAGTCTCTTATTGCGATTCTATATCCTGCTCCCAATTCCTGCGCGTCTTCTAAAGCTTTTAACCTATCTTTTACTAAAGGAGTTAAAGATTTTTCATTGTACATAAAATAGGCAAAACTTTTTGTGCCCGACCTGCCAACCCGGCCTCTTATCTGGTGTGCCTGCGAAAGCCCTAGTCGCGCGGAGTCTTCTATTATAATTGTGTTTACGTTTGGAATATCTAGCCCGTTTTCAATAATTGTTGTGGCAACCAAAACATTTGTCTTCTCTTTTTGAAATTCGTCCATTATTCTTATTAATTGTTTTTCTGCAATGCTTCCATGAATCGAGCTGATTTTCGCTTTCGGGCAGAGCTCTTTTAGTTCTCTGACTTTTGCTTCAATTGTTTGGACCCGGTTGTGCAAATAAAAAACCTGGCCTTTTCTTTTTAATTCCTCGTCGATTATTCTTTTAACAGCTTTTGTTTTATATTTTAAAACCTCTGTTTTTATTGCCTGCCTTCCATTTGGAGGAGTTTGCATTAAACTTATATTTTTCAAAGAAGAAAGCGCCAGATAAATAGTCCGTGGAATAGGAGTTGCCGACAGGCTTAAAACGTCCAAGCTGGTTTTTAATTGTCTTAGTCTTTCTTTTTGTTTTACGCCGAATTTTTGTTCGTCATCAATAATTAAAAGTTGTAGGTTTTTAAATCCGATATCTTTTGACAAAAGACGGTGTGTGCCAATTACAATATCTATTCTTCCTTCTTTCAAATCATTGATAACTTTTTTCTGTTCGGTTTTTGTTTGAAGCCCCGAAAGCTGTGCAATTCTTACTGGTAAGTTCTCAAATCTTTTTCTGAAAGAATTGAAATGCTGATTCGCCAAAATTGTGGTAGGGCAGATTAAAACAGTTTGCCTGTTATTTATAGAAGCCAGCAAAGCAGTGCGCATTGCCACTTCTGTTTTACCAAAGCCCACATCTCCGCAGACAATCCTGTCCATTGGTTTTGCTTTTTGCAAATCTTTTCTAATGTCTTCAATCGCCTGGAGCTGGTCTGGCGTTTCCTGAAACTCAAAACCCGACTTAAATTGCGATTCAAGCTCTTTATCTCCTGAATACGGCGCTCTTTCTACGGTTTCTTTTTGCGCATACAATTGCAATAATTCCTTTGCCAACTTTTCAACAGCTTCTTTTATTACGCCCTTTGTTTTCTGCCAAATGGACGAGCCCAGTCTGGAAACCTTAGGATCCTGGAAACCAACATACCTTGATAATTTTCTTTCCAATCCCAGCGGGACATACAATTTATCTTCTTTGTCATATTCAAGAACATAATATTCATTTTCGCTTTTAGGATTTTCTTCGTCCGGATTTATTCTGGCCGCTGTCAGGGTTCCTCGATTTTCAATTTGTATTTCGAATTTCGTGCTTTGCATCTCAAAATTTTCTATCCCCACAAATTTTCCTATGCCGTGGTCTAAGTGGACCAAATAATCTCCCGGTTTTAATCCTTTTAATTCCGAAAATATTTTTTGGGATTTTAATTTTTTCTTTAGAATTTCTTTTGATTTTTCTTCGTCAGTAATTTTTATGTCTTCCAATATTTTTATTGCGTCAACTTCGTTTCCCAGAAAATCCAAACGCATCGCGTTCATCAAATTAATCGGGAACACATCAACTATTCCTCCGCGTTGGGAGAACTCGCCTGGTTCAGAAACCTTGAAAACCCTTTCGTACCCCATTTCATCAAGCTTTCTTAAAAACTGCGCGAACTGGAAACTATGGTCTTTCTGCAAAAAAATCACATTCTCTGCAAAAAACGGCTGCGTCTCTCGAGCAGTCAGTATTTTTTGCAGGTTTTCTTCATACCATAAAACCCCCTTATCCAGAAAATAGGGGGTGACGCCAACTATCAGCAATTGGTTTATCTCTTTATTTATTATATTCATTCATTGTTTTTTCCAATCCTTCGGCTACAAATAAATCAAGGGCGCTGACTATTTTTTTCAAAACCTCGTTTAGTATTTTTTGTTCTTCTGTCGAGAAGTTTTTCAAAACAACCTTCATTGCTTCAACTTTATTTTCCGAACCAATTCCAATTCTAAATCTTATTAATCCGTCGTTTCCGATGTTTTGGATTATAGACTCGACTCCTTTGTGTCCGGCAGAACCGCGGTCTTTTACTATTTTTATTTTTCCCAACGGCAGGTCTATATCGTCGTGGATTATAATCAAGTCCGCGGATTTTTTGTTTTTACAGATTTCTTTTACTGCCTTGCCAGAATCGTTCATAAATGTCTGAGGCTTTGCCAGCAATATGTCGTTGCTTGCAGAAACCAGCGCATTGGATTTTTTTTGCAACTCAAACTCGGGAAAACTATTTTTTTTCGCGAACTCGTCAACTGCCATGAACCCGATATTGTGCCGAGTGTTTTTATATTGTTCTCCGGGATTTCCCAAACCAATTATTATAATCATATTCAAAAATTATACATTTTATTTGGTTCGAAATAAAGATTGACATTAATTTACGAAAGGGCTATAGTAATTGTGAAAGCGCCATTAGATGAAGGAGCCGACTATGGCGAAACAATCGTGTTCGAGGTTAAGTTCGTTGAAATCTTCCATGGAAGGAGGTGATCCAATCTAGCGGGGTTTCTTGGGGGTTCTCACGTCTTGTATCATTAGTGATCAGTGAAACAGAGTAGAACTAGGACAAAGGACGATCCATGACGACTGTGGCAGCTACGGCAACCGCGTCTCAACCGCGCACTCATCGTTTGCCCCAAACTCCCGAAGCGGTGTTTCTTCGGGAACGTGTTTCAAAAGGAGCACGGCCGGGTGACAGTGTGTTGCGCTCTCTGGCCAGTGCAATCACGGCTAACATCCGTCCCGTCGAGCCGGAAGACATCCAGGGCTTGATCGTGGCCGCCTGGCAGAAGTCCTCCGGCCGCGGTAAAGAGGGGCAGAAAACCCTATGCAGGAGGCCTGACCTGCGACAGCGACCCCGAAGCTAGGCTAGTCAACCCCTCTCCAATCATTCTTTGGCCTGGCGTCCGCGAACGCCAGGCCGTCTTTTTTTATAATTTTAGATTGACAATGTTTTTTTAAGGGGTATAATATCATCGGAGTGTCGAAAAGTAGTAGGCGCACCTTTGTTTGTTCGTTGAAAGGACAACTGAATGCCTCAGATGGTTGAGGGTCGTTGGCTGCCTGCGTCGGTGTTCCCGACGCAAGAGTATCTAGATTACATATGGGAGGAGTGGTTGAAGCCTAAGCATGTAAGGCCCGACGCCCTAGACCAGCGGCTGGAGCCGGTCTACAAAGACCTTGTGATGGGACACAAAGAATTGGTTGAACTTCCGTTCGACCAATTCAAGGGCGCGTTCTTGCAAGTAGTCCGCGATCGGGGATTGGCCGATCAGGTCAACCGTAGAAAGCCAGGGCCCAAGGCCCCGCCTGGGCACATGAAGCTCCGTAGCTTTAAGCGTCACTAGTAGACGTTATTATATCATCCTTTGGCCTGGCGTCCGCGAACGCCAGGCCGTCTTTTTTTATTTAAACCGCTTTTTCGCCCTATTGCAACAAGGAAAAAAGTGTGATACAGTGAGTAATAAAAATGGAAGAAAATAATCCTAATAAAATCGAAGAAAAGAAGACATCAGAAGGGATAGTCAAAAAATATCTGCCTTTTGTCTGGGAGATTGTCAAAATAGCGGTTGTCGCTTTTGTGATAGTAGCTCCGATTCGGTATTTTCTATTCCAGCCATTTATCGTAAGCGGAGCTTCCATGGCTCCAAACTTTGAGACTGGAGACTATCTGATTGTTGATGAAATTTCTTACAGGATTTCAGTTCCGCAAAGGGAAGACGTAGTTGTTTTTGACGCAAGTTTTATACCAAATTACGCAGGACAAAGATTTATTAAAAGAGTTATCGGGCTTCCGGGCGAAACAGTTGATGTGGTAAACGGCAAGGTGGAAATAATCAAAGACGGGAAAACAGTTGTTTTAAGCGAGAAATATCTGCCCTCGGGGTTACAGACGTTCGGCTTTGACGGCTCTGCAATGTCGTTGTCGCCGGAAAAAATTACTTTAGCCCCAGACCAATATTTTGTTATGGGAGATAATAGAAACGAGTCGTATGATTCAAGAAGGTGGGGCGTTTTGTCCAGAAAATATATAATCGGCAAAGCGGCGTTTAGAATTTTTCCATTAACATCAATTTCTAAATTTTAAAAAAATGGCAAAAATAAAATATCAAACATTAGCAGGGATGCACGACGTACTGCCAGCCGACCAGGTTTATTTTAAAAGAGTACAGAAGGTTGTCGAGTCTGTCGCCAGCTCATACACTTTTGATAAAATTGAAACCCCAATTGTGGAGTTTGCTGAGGTTTTTCAAAAGGCAGTTGGAGACGACACAGACATTGTGGGTAAAGAAATGTACACCTTTAGAACAAAGGGAAATGATTTGGTTGCTTTGAGGCCTGAAGGCACAGCCCCGGTAATGAGAAGCTATTTAGAAAACGGAATGCATAATATGCCACAGCCTGTAAAACTTTGGTATGTGGGCCCGTTTTTCAGATATGAAAGGCCGCAGGCCGGACGATTTCGCCAGTTTCACCAGTATGGATTTGAGATAATTGGAGAAGGCAATCCTTCATTAGATAGCCAGATTATCCAGATGAGTTATGATGTTTTGAAAGAGCTGGGATTTAAAAATTTAACGATTGAAGTTAACTCCATTGGAGATTCAGAATGCAGACCGTATTTTAAAAAAATATTGGCAAGTTATTTTAAATCAAGGCGCGCATCCTTGTGCCCGGATTGCCAGAGAAGGCTGAAAGAAAATCCATTGAGGATTTTAGACTGCAAGGAAGAAAAATGCCAGAGAGTGAAAGCTGGAGCTCCGCAGACAATAGACCACCTTTGCGAAAAATGCCACGCGCACTTTAAAGAAGTTTTGGAATTTTTAGATGAGCTGGGATTACCCTACACACTAAATCCATATTTAGTCCGCGGGTTGGATTATTACACAAGAACAGTTTTTGAAATTGTTGAAACTTCAGAAGATGGAAAATCACTGGGCACATTAAGCGGAGGCGGAAGATATGACAATTTGGCAAAAATGCTGGGAGGCAGAGATACGCCAGGATGCGGATCGGCCAGCGGAATAGAAAGAATTGTGAGCTTGATGAAATCGCGAGAGATGAAAACAGGCAAGCCCGTCGAAGAGCCGAAAATATTTTTAGCTCAATTGGGAAGCTTGGCAAAACGAAAGAGTATGAAACTGTTTGAAGAATTCCGCGACGCTAAAATTCCTGTTGCAGAATCATTTTCAAAAGATTCTTTAAAAACCCAGCTAAGAACCGCAAACAAAATGAATATAAAATGGGTTCTTATCTTCGGGCAAAAAGAAGCATTGGAAGATTTTATAACTTTAAGGGATATGGATACAGGGACCCAAAAAGAAATAAAATTAGACAAGGTCGTAGAAGAAATGAAAGAAAAAATCAGCAAAAAGTAATTAAAATAATTATAAAATAAAAAAATAATATGCCAGTACAAGTAACAAAAAAAGACAAAGAAACTTCGCAGAATTTGGTGCACCGCTTTACGAAAACCGTCAGGCAATCGGGCACTCTTTTGCAAATAAGAAAAGGGCAGTTTTTTAAAAGGGCAAAATCCGCGTTGGTCAAAAAGAGATCTGCCTTGAGGAAAGTCAGGAGAAGAGCCGAAAAGTTGGTGGAGGACAAAATGGCTAAGCCTAAGTAGTTTAAATTCAAATGTTAAAACAGCAAATACAAAAAGATACTACTGACGCGCTGAAAGCAGGTAATCAGTTTTTGCTTGGAACTTTGCGTATGCTGTTAGCTTCTGTTCTCACAAAAGAGAAAGACAAAAGATATAAGATGTCAAAAGAAAGGCCCGACGCAACAGAAGAAAATTTGATAAAAGAATCGGAATTGACCGATGAGCAGATACTAGAGGTAGTATCTGCGGAAATTAAAAAAAGAAAAGACGCAATTGTTCTGTACGAACAAGGCAATAGGCCGGAGTTGGCAGACAGAGAAAAAAAAGAGATAGAAATTTTGATAAAGTATTTGCCCGAACAATTATCAACAGAAGAATTAAAAAAATTAGTTGCAGGATCAATCACAAAAACCGGCGCCAGCGAAATGAAAGATATGGGAAAGATAATGGCAGACTTGATGCCAAAAGTTAAAGGCAAAGCAGATAACTCTGAAATTTCCAAAATCGTAAAAGAGTTATTATCTAAATAATCAAAGTAAAAATCGTCCTCGGGGTACCCGCTTGCGGGTCGGGGGCGGTTTTTTGTTGACAAAAGTTAATAAAAGTTTTAAATTATATTATCGTCGCTAGCCAGTGAAACGAGAAAAAAACACGAGGAGACGGTCATGTTGCTATTCGAGTGGAAAGGCCCAGAGTACGAATTGGTCCCCGGATGCCATTGCATCCATTTCACGATTGAGTCAATCGATGGGGCGGAAGGAGAAAGAGTCGCTAGGGGGCGCATAACCGGCAAGGACTACATCGAGCACGGGATCGAATTCAATGATCCCTGGGTCGCCGAGGAGCTTGTTCTCAATGAAACGAGTCAATGGGTTGTTTCACGGCCCAAAGAGGGCGACAAATTCTGCTGGGTCGGCGCTGATGGCGCAGCCCTCTTCACTGCCAACACCGCCGTCAACGAGGCGATGGAGGCATTCGTCGCCACGCAGATCGAGTTTTTCCTTCGGACCGGTCAGGCGTTGGTTGAAGCGCAGAGATACACGGGACCCCGCAAGCTCTACGCCGGTCATTGCTTATGCATCCAACTGATGGCGACACAAGAGGGCCAGGTATTTGATTGGCAAGAAGCCACCGGTGGGAAGTTCCCCAAGAGGTGTTTCGCCTGCAGTTGCGGGAGGAAGTGGTGGTGTGCCAATACCGGTACAGGCCTGTGGTTGCCAGTGGCAGACCCGCTTGCCTGGGAGGTGCTGCTCGACTACGACGGTGAGCCGACAGCGGCATTGGGCGAAGTTGACGGAAACATCGAACTTTTACAAACCCTCCGCGAGAGAGGATTCATTCCTATCGGGTAGGGCGCCAATATTTGTGAGACGCAACGTGCAAGCCTTCGGGTTTGCTTTTTTTTTGTTTTACCAAGTCGGCCCATTGACGTGCGGTCTGGCTTTTGTTAAAAATAGGTATAGACAGTTCATTCGTCCCATGAGGACACGCCCAGGATAGGGGCACGTAACAGAATAGTGGAGGCCAACAGACCTTCAAAACCCCTCCACTCTGATAGTTCCGGTGCCTTCGGTGTGATTGTTCGCTTCGTTCGATGAATGAGCGTCCTTTCGCCCCAAACTCCTGGCCGTGTCCTCTCTAAATATGTCCCCACATCTGCTCGCATTGGTTTTTTCCTCTCGCTACGCACTCCTCCGCGTAGCAAACCTAACCTGCAGAAGTGGGGTCTTTTTTTGTTTGTAGAAAAAATCTTTCAGAGTTGGTATAATTAATAAATATAAATTAAAATAGTAAAACATGATGTCAAAAGTACAAAAAATTTGGTTGTGGGTTTTCGTCGCTATGTTCGTCGTCCCCGAAATTTTATTTTATTTTACGCCACTGTCCATTTTATCTTTTTTAAATAATTTTTCGGAAACAAATATTAAGTCGCCGATTTATTATGTTGTAGGTCAACAATTTTTTACTGATCATATTGGCTACCTACTTTTAGCGATGGGAATTGAATGGTTTGGTATTCTTGGTCTATTAATAATGAGTATAAAATTTAAGAAAAAAATATTAATTATCGGACTGGCTATTTTATTATTATGGTTTTCTGCCATTTTTGGCATAGTTAATATGTTAAGCCATATGGAGCTAGTTATGTAATTTATAAAAATAATAAATAAGTAACAGAGCTTTATGAAAAACAAAATTATAATATTTTTAGCTTTAGTCGTTATTTTCGCGCCGGCGTCTTCCCAATCTATGCCGGTTCCCACGGCGAATGTAACTGTTATCGTTAACACGCAAGGAGCTGATGCTCCTTTCCATTTTAATTTGCAAAATGTTCAGGCATTTGATTTACAAACAAGCAATTTATCTGCTTCGAAAACCATTACTATTTTAGGCCCGTACGGTTCTTATTCTCTTGCTCAAAACAATGTTTCCGGTTTGAAAATTGGCAGTATCTTTTGCGCAAGTAATAATCCAAGCGAAGTATTTTTTTATCAGCCAGACAGTGTAATTTTTTCTCCAAAACCTTTTGAAAACATTATTTGCACCTTTAATAATATTAAAAGTACAACGCCGGTTTTAATTGTGCCGGGATTATTAGGAACAGAGATGAAAAATGGAAATGAATTATTGTGGGCAGATGTTGCCAGGATGGTTAATCCTCTTAACTCCGATAACTTTATGGACGCGCTATCTTTTAATAGCATCCTAATGCCAAGCGAACCGACGGTGTATACTTACAATATTTTAGGTTCAAAGAATATAGGACCAATCAAATATGATTACTACGACGGCATCGTTGCAGAATTCACCGGTCAAGGGTATATAGAAAACCAAGATTTATTTACGTTTCCGTATGATTGGAGATATGGAGCTTCGGGGAAATATAATGACGGGAAAACGAATGCGGATTTGTTGGCGAAAAAAATACAGGATATTTTAACGCAAACCGGAGCTAGCAAAGTTGATGTTATCGCTCATAGTTTGGGAGGATTGATTGTGAAAAGTTATGCAATGAATCATCCGGCAGATAATCATATCGGGAAAGCAGTTTTTGTTGGAGTGCCAAATACCGGCGCGCCGAAAGCAATAAAAGTTTTGGTGCAGGGAGATAATCTTGATGTGCCGGGTTTAAATGACCAGGAAATTAAAAAGATATCGCAAAATATGCCGGCGGTTTATGACCTTTTGCCGACGCAGAAATATTTTAATGTGAAAGGAAGTTTTGTCTCGCAAATTGATTTTACTTCCGGACAGCCGATTGAAAAAGATTTAAATTATGCTGAATCGAAAAGTTTTTTAACTGGCGACCACGGTCTTAATTCTCAGGCATTAACTAATTCGGGAAATCTGCACACTCAAGCTTTCGATGATTTTAATTTAAGCAGCGCGGGAATCAGTCTTTATGCAATAGATGGATGCAAATCGGGAACAATTACGAGGCTTATAGAAACAAAAACTAAAACTCCACTGGGCATTAATAGTATAGGTTACGCAACGGTAGAGTATAATGCTGGCGACAACACAGTTCCGTTGGAATCTGCGACAAATTTGCCGATTGACCAGAATAATAAATACTACGCTTTAGTCTCTGACCACGGTAAAATGCCAAGCGAAGATGGAATTAGGCAAGAGATTGTTAATTTAATATCAGGCAGTAATTTAAACACGGGAAAAGATTTTTGGGGAAATGATTTAATCACGCAGGATATTTCAAAGTGTAGTTTGAACGGAAAAGCGATTTCTGTTTTTTCGCCGGTGAATATTTTTGTGACAGATCAAAATGGAAATAGATTGGGCTTGGCTGATGATGGAAACGTTATAAACGAAATTCCAAATGCCGACTTTGAAATTTTGGGCGACCATAAATTTATTTATCTTCCGCAAGACAGCGGGCAAATTTATAATATAAATATGCAAGGAACCGATGCGGGGACTTACACAATCAAAAGCCAGGATATAAATAATAGCCAAATAACAAATACAGAAGTGTTTAGCAACTTGCCGGTTACAACCAGTTTGACCGGAAATGTAAACATAAATAATGCAGATGGCACAACTTCTCTGGCCGTTAAACAAACTCCAGCTTCGCAGGAACAAGTAATTTTACCGTCGGCAACTGTTGACGCCGCGTCGTCAGAAGATGTCTTGCCCCCGGTTTCCGTTGCGACCTTATCGGGAACTGCTGGCCAGACAAATTTTTATAGAAGCGAAGTAGCGATAAACATAAAAGCAACCGATGGTTTGTCTGGAGTTTTAAATGTGGAATATAAATTAGATGGAGACGATTACAGAACAGTCAGCGGAGAGGTTGTAAATTTTTCAGTTTCAAAAGAAGGCAAACACGTTTTGGCATTTTTTGCCACAGATAAAGCGGGCAACAATGAACCGGAACAAACAATAAATTTTGTTATAGATAAAACCGCGCCGGAAGTTATGATTCAGTTTGACCAAAATGTCAAAGATTTAAAATTTACAGGAACAGATAATATTTCAGATGCTTCTTTGGTTTTAGTTAAAGATAGCGACGATACGATTACTTTAACAGACCAGGCCGGAAATATAACAGAAATAAAATTGAAAGATAAAAACAGAAAGATTACAATGTCGGGAGAGATCAAATCTCTAAAATATAATGGAGTTGCAACTGATATTAGTAAAAATCTTATGGCTTTTGTTTGGCTTTATGACAAGAACAAAAATTTGAAAGCGCTTTTCCAGTACGTCCAATCAAAAAAGAATTATAATATTTTGGCGGTTTACGATGGGAAAAATACAAAATTAATCGGAAAAGATTCTTCGGGAATAATTTTGAAGTCATTGGGCGGGTTGAAGGTTTTAAAGATTGCAACAACAAAAGGCGATTTTAATTGGAGTTATTAAAAAAAGAGGCGGGGCTCCGGAGGGAACAACGCCATATCTGCTGGAATCCTTTTCCTTTTCAGGATTAGGATTCCTTTTCTTTTGCCAAGAACCAAGTACTTGCCGGGAATATTTTCACGGCGTAAGGCTTTATGACCCTTTTTTCTCCGGGACCCTTGTACAATGACAAGAAGTCCACTTTCGACAACGGCGGTTCGCGTTTGGCCCTCAGAACTACGACTCTGCCTTTTGTGCCCTGCGTCCAATACTTTTCATCTGCCGCACACGTTAACGCCTCTCTTAAATTGGCGCTTACGAGGGTGTTCTCTTTGTAGCGTGTTCCTTCTAGGGTGGCAAAGGCCTCCACTTCGTTCATTGACGCTCCAAATCGTACGACTATAATCTCCTTTTCTTCAATAGTATCGCAGAAGTGCAGGCGCTCATTGTCCATATTCTCAAAGAAGCTGTACAACGGCGCAGAGACCATGTGCTCTGCGAGCTGCGCATATAGCTCGGATAAAGGAGTTGCTCCGTTGAACCGTATTTTAATCGGTATCGCTACGAGTTTCATATACAGCCTTTCGTTTTTGGGGGCTAGCTTCAGACTACTCTTTAATAATTAAAATTCAATGAAAGTAAAAAGTTGTGAGTTGGCGAAGTTTTGTTTTATTTCAAAAATGAGTTAAAATATATAAATGGCTAAACATACTAATATTTTTGAGCGAATAAAAGATATGCCGCTGGCAGCAATAACTGCTGTTATAGTGCTTGTTTTGATTGCGGGATTTCTTTTAAGCTATCCCATCTATACGAATTTTTTCTTGAGCGATGCGAGTAATTATAAAATTGAAAATAAATATTACAGCTTTAATCTGCAAACTCCGAAAAATTGGATTGCCGAAGGAAAAACATTATATTCAGAAAAAAATATTGGCCATATTTTAACAGAGTGCCAAAATGACAAATCAGCCATAGCCTCTTCTTATGAGATTGGAAGGTTCAGGTTGGAGAGCCAAAAATATCCGCAAGGCTTCGGGGATGCGGGATATTTCACAACAGGATTTCCAAGTGGAGCGATTTTGGATATTAAGATAAATTGCATACCACCGGGTATAGCGGATAAAACCATAAATTATGATTTCAGCAATTTTAGAATCGGCGGAGAAAAAGCATTTGAACAATTTCTGGATTTGCCAAAACTGGGAAGAACAAAATACGTTTCTTTTCTGCACCAAGGTTTCCAATATGTTATAAGTGGATATTCGTATATACAGCCGGCCAACAGCGAGGCATCAGGAGGATTACAAAAAAATTATATAGCAACCATGGAAAAAATTATTTCCAGCCTTAATTTCCCAAAATGATAGAGATAAACAATTTGACGGATTTCCAAGCCGATAGAAGGTTTTTTTCCACAGTTGCAAAAAAAGTATTAAAAGGCGAAAATAGAGAAACACAAACAATATCTTTGGCTTTTGTAAGTGAAGAAGAGATAAAAAAGCTTAATCAAAAATTCCGAAAAAAGAATAAACCTACGGATGTTCTTTCTTTTGAATTAAAAGAAGACGGATATTTGGGGGAAATAATTATTTGTCCGGAAATTGTGAAGGAAAAAGGCGAGGAAGTACTGGAAGTTTTTATTCATGGGATTTTGCACTTGTGCGGATACGACCACGAAAAATCAAAAAAAGAAGCGGGAGAAATGGAAGCTAAAGAAAAATTTTATCTAAGCAAACTTTAACTATGGCGAAGGGTAATATCGTAACTGGTTTAGACATCGGCACCCACAGCATAAAGGCGCTGGTGGCGCAAAGGAAGGGAAAAGAATGGGAAGTTTTGTCGTACGCGGAAGTTCCTTCTTTCGGGCTCCGCAAAGGAGCTGTTGTGAATATAGAAGAAACCTCGAAGAACGTGCAGATGATAATGGCCGGCATTGAAAAAGATTGCAATAGAAGAATTGGCTCGGTTAATGTTAATATCGGCGGTAGCCATCTTTATGTTACTCCGTCAGATGGAATTATTTCTGTTTCAAGAGCCGACCAGAGGATTTCAGCTGAAGATGTTGAAAGAGTAAAGCAAGCTACAAAGGCCATAAATATACCGCACAACGAAGATGTTTTAGATGTTTTTGTGCGCGAATATATTATTGACGATCAAAAGGGAATCAAACAGCCCGAAGGATTGACCGGTATAAGGCTTGAAGCAAAAGTCCTTTTGCTTTGCTATTTTCAACCGTATTTTACAAATTTGACCCAAGCGGTTTTGAGCGCGAAATTACAAATTAATGACTTGGTGCCTTCGCCGCTTGCTGCCGCGAAAGCTGTTTTAACTCCGCAACAAAAAGAGCTGGGGGTCGCCTTAATTGACATTGGAGCTGCCACGACATCGCTGGCTGTTTTTGAAGAAGGCGAGCTAATACACTTGGCTGTTTTTCCGATTGGTTCGGCAAATATCACAAACGATATTGCCATTGGTCTTAAAACAGAAGTCGCGATTGCAGAATCAATTAAAAAACAGCATGGCACTTGCATGTTTGCGAAAACAGAAAAAGACAGAGCCGCGCAGGCAAAAAAGAAAATAGAAGTTTTTGATAAATCTTCATCGCTTAATTTCACGAAACGTAATTTGGTGGATATTATTGAGCCAAGAGTCGCTGAAATTTTGGAATTGATCCAGAAGGAATTAAAAAAAATCGGCAGGCAGGAATTGTTGCCCGGAGGAATTGTTTTGACCGGCGGAGGAGCCAAAATTCCAAGGATAAAAGATCTTGCAAAAGAAACGCTAAAGCTTGCTTGCGAAATTGGAACCCCGCAAGGTATTATGGGGCTTCAAGACGATCCTGCGTTGGCAACTGTGGCGGGATTGGCCTTGGGGGGGGTTGATTCTGGCGAAGAAGAAGGTATGATGGAAGGTGCCAGGAAATTTGGCTCTGTATTGCGAAAGATTTTCAAAGCCTTCAAACCCTAGGCGCTAATATGAATCCGAAAATTAAAGTTATTGGAGTTGGAGGTTCAGGTTCTAATACAGTTTCCAGGATGGCGAAGTTCCAGATGCATGAGGTTGAGTTGTTGGCGGTAAACACAGACGCGCAGGCATTGCATTTTTCTAAAGCTGAAAAAAAGATTTTAATAGGAAAAAATATCACCAAAGGATTGGGTACGGGAATGGATGCGGATTTAGGAAGAGAGGCTGCAGAAGAATCCAGAAATGAAATTTTGGAAAATTTGAAAGGGGCTGATATGGTTTTTGTGACTTGCGGGCTCGGCGGCGGCACAGGTTCTGGCGCCTCGCCGATTATTGCTGAGATCTCAAAAGGACTCGGCATTTTAACTATAGCGGTTGTCACAACTCCATTTTCCTTTGAAGGGTTGGAAAGAAAGAAAGTCGCGGCAGCCGCTTTGGAAAATTTAAAAAACAAAGTTGACTCATTATTGGTAATTTCTAACGATAAGCTTCTAAAAATAATCGACGAGAAGACAACGGTGTCAAACGCATTTTTAATTTGCGATGATGTTTTGCGCGAAGCCGTGCAGTCAATTACGGATTTAGTTTTAACTCCGGGAATTATAAACGTTGATTTTGCGTCAATTGTTTCTATTGTAAAAGATTCTGGGCACGCCTTATTTGGAATGGGAAAAACGTCTGGCGAAAATCGAGCGCCGCGCGCGGCGGAAATTGCAATCAGTTCTCCACTGTTAGATTTTTCAATTATGGGGGCCAAAGGAGTTTTATTTTTAGCTGCCGGGAATGACGTCACCTTGAATGAAATCCAGGAAGCGGCAAAAGTTATCACTAAAAACGTTGACCGCAACGCCCAGATAATTTTTGGCGCGGTGAAAGACAATAATTTAAAGAAGGGAGAAATAAAGATAACTGTTATAGCAACAAAATTGTAAAAAATAGAAAAAACGCCTGAAATTAAGGTGTTTTTTGTTTGGAATTGGATAATGGGTTAGAAT
Organism: Candidatus Staskawiczbacteria bacterium; assembly: GCA_903885445.1. Taxonomy (GTDB): domain Bacteria; phylum Patescibacteriota; class Minisyncoccia; order Minisyncoccales; family Staskawiczbacteraceae; genus XYD1-FULL-39-28. The sequence goes on along the minus strand of CAISIO010000006.1, from coordinate 68,011 downwards.
ATTAGTTATCCACAGATTTTGTTCTTAAAAATGGATTTGACAGGGTTTTTTGTTGGAGTAAAATGTACTTACCTAGTCGAGTTTTTAAATATTAAATAATTTTTTGAAAAAGGCATTTTAAAATATGGAAGCAGAATTAAAAGCAAAAAATAATATTGAGAAGGTGGAAAAAAGAGACGGGAGAATAGTGCCCTTTGAACAGGCGAAAATCGAAGAAGCTGTCCATAAGGCGGTTGTGGCGACAAATCAGGGAGATGGCGCTGTTTCCAAAAAAGTTTCCGATAAAGTTGTAAGTTTGCTGAACCGCAGATTTAAAAAAGGAGAAGCTCCAAATATTGAACAAATACAGGATATTGTTGAAGAGGCGTTGATGCTGGAAGATTTAGTTGAGACTGCCAAAGCTTATATATTATATAGAGAGCAAAGAAGGGCGATTAGAGAAGCGTCTAAAGCATCTGACGATTCCTCGGAAAAAGTTGACAGCTATCTGAAAGAAATCGATTGGCAGGTGAAAGAAAATGCCAATATGACGTTTTCTTTACAGGGGCTAAACCAGTATGTCGGTTCTTATATTTCAAAAAAATATTGGCTTAATAAAATTTATCCCAAAGAAATAAGGGACGCCGCGCTAAATGAAGATTTTCATATTCATAACTTGGAATTGTTGGCTCCATATTGCGCCGGTTGGGATTTGTATGATTTTTTAATAAAAGGATTTGGTGGAGTTCCTGGAAAAATTGAGTGCAAACCTCCAAAACATTTGCGCACAGCAATGGGCCAGTTGGTAAACGTTTTGTTTACTTTGCAGGGAGAAACCGCCGGTGCCAATGCTATTTCAAACTTTGATACTTTGCTTGCGCCATTTATCAGATACGATCATTTGGATTACAAACAAGTAAAACAAGTGATGCAGGAATTTTTGTATAGTTGTATGGTACCGACGCGCGTGGGTTTTCAAACTCCGTTTTTGAATGTTTCTTTAGACATTAAAGCGCCTTCGTTCTTAGCAAAACAGCCGGTGATTATTGGAGGAGAGGTGCAGAACGACACTTATGGAGATTTTCAACCTGAAATGGATATGTTTATCAGGGCGTTCTATGAAGGCCTAATGGAAGGCGACGCATCGGGCAGGCCGTTTACTTTCCCGATTCCGACAGTTTCAATTACAAAAGATTTCCAGTGGGACAGCCCGGCCCTAGCTCCAATGTGGGAGGCTACCGCAAAGTATGGGATTAATTATTTTTCAAATTTTATCCAGTCTGATATGAGCCCGGACGACGCCAGGTCAATGTGTTGCAGACTGAGATTGGACAATAGGGAGTTATATAAGAGGGGCGGAGGATTGTTCGGATCTTCCCCAAAAACCGGTTCAATCGGCGTGGTGACAATTAATTTGCCGAGAATTGGGTACACTTCAAAAACAAAAGCAGACTATTTAACGCGCTTGGGGCATTTGATGGATTTGGCAAAAGAAAGTTTGGAGATTAAGAGAAAAGCTTTAGATGATTTCATGGAGAAAGGACTTTATCCATATTCCAGGCACTATTTGGAAGAAATGAAGAAAATGAGAAATACTTATTTTGGAAACCATTTTTCTACAATTGGAATTATGGGAATGAACGAATCGTTGATAAACTTTTTAGAGGAAGATATTACAACGCAGAAGGGCAGGAAATTTGCGCTTGAAGTGCTTGATTTCATGAGAGAAAAAATGGTTAAGTTTCAGGAAGAAACAGGGAATTTGTATAACCTGGAAGCAACTCCAGGCGAGGGCACAAGCTATAGGCAGGCAAAAACAGATAGAGAAAAATATCCTGATATTATTACCGCCGGAACAAAAGAGGTTCCCTACTATACAAACTCAAGCCAGTTGCCGGTTGGATTTACAGATGACGTGTTTGAAGCTTTGAAATTGCAAAATGATTTGCAGGCAAAATACACGGGTGGAACTGTTTTGCATATATTTTTGGGAGAGAAAATTTCAGACCCGAATATGGCAAAAAATTTGGTTAAAAAAGTATTTGAAAATTACAGCCTGCCATATATAACTTTAACTCCAACATTTTCAATCTGTCCGACGCATGGATATATAGCCGGCGAACACTTTGAATGTCCTCAATGCACGATAAAACAGCCATGTGAAGTCTACTCGAGAGTCGTCGGATATATTAGGCCGGTTCAGCAATGGCACAAAGGAAAGAGAGAAGAGTATGAAGAAAGGAAAGAATTCACTTTCCCGGTTGAAGAAGTAGCAAAAGTTATCCCGGTAGAACAAAAAGTCGCTGCATAAAAAAATAAAAAACTCCCTTGCGTACAGGGGAGTTTTTTTGTTAGTATTAAGCCATGATTATAGCTGGTTTACAGAAAACTACTCTCATAGATTACCCGGGCAAGATTGCCTGTGTAGTTTTTTTGGCAGGATGCAATTTTAGATGTCCGTGGTGCTATTCTTCGGAATTGGTTTTGCCTTTGAAGATTGTAAAACAACCAAGATTGGATGAGAAGGAGTTTTTTGATTTTTTGCGCAGTAGAAAGGGTTTGCTGGAAGGAGTTGTGATTTGCGGGGGCGAGCCGACAATAAACAAAGATTTGTCGCAGTTTATAGAGAAAATTAAAAATTTGGGATATGCGGTAAAGCTGGATACGAACGGTTCAAATCCGGAGTTATTAAAAAATTTAGTAAGGTCAAATTTGATAGATTATGTCGCAATGGACATAAAAGCCGGCCAGAAAAATCCTGCGTACCAAAATCTTATGACAGAAGGGATTACATTGGAAAAAATAAAAGAAAGTGTGGAGTTTTTAAAAAATAGCAGCTTAGATTTTGAATTTCGTACAACCGTGGTTAATACAATTCACACAGCAGAAGATTTTAAAGAAATAGCAAAGTGGATTGGCGGACCGAATATAAAGTATTATTTGCAGAATTTTAGAGCGGAAAAAACAATTGACCCGGAATTTGAAAAAGTAGAACCGTTTAAAAAAGATTTTTTGGACGGATTAGTAAAAGAAATTTCTCCATATTTTAAAGATTGCCAAGTCAGGCAGGGATAAATGAGTCCGTCTAAGATATTATTTTTTCTTTGTATATTATTTATCGCGGGAGTATTTTTGGAGTCGGTAATCAAAATTCCTCAAATTTTTGTTTGGGGGATTTTAATTTTTGGAATACTGCTTATTTTCGCCTCGGTTTTTTTCAAGAAGATTAGCTTTGTTTTTGGCTTTTGTGTTTTATTTTTAATTTTTGGGATTTTAAGATCGCAAATTACAAAGTTTAATATAGCCAATGACAGGTTGAGCAAATATAACGGAAAGGGCCAATTTGTTATGACCGGGATAATTTCCAGCGAGCCCGACGTGAGAGACGCCTACCAAAAGATAAAAGTTAGAGTTGGAGAAAGTACGGTTTTGACTACGATAAATAAATATCCGGAATACAAATATTTAGACAAAATAAAACTTACGGGAAAATTGGAAGCTCCTGGTGAAAACGAAGATGGCACATTTTCCGGTTCTTACAGGAATTATTTGATGAAAGACCATATATATTCTGTTATGGGTTTTCCAAAAATAGAGTTGGTTTCTCAAAAACATGATTATGGTGTTTTTTCTTGGATTTACGAAAAGATATTATTTTTTAAGCAAAAAATTAGGGCAAGCATTGAGCATAGTTTTTTACCGCCTCAGAGTTCGATTTTAGAGGGCACTATCTTAGGTGACAACGGAGCAATGACAAATGATTTGAAAACAAAACTCAATATAACCGGGCTTCGGCACATTATTGCCGTATCGGGCACCCATGTTGTTATCTTGAGCGCGATTGTGATGTCTTTGTTGCTGGCAATGGGATTTAGCCGGGGAAAAGCGTTTTACATAGCAGTGTTTTTTATTTTTATCTATATTATTTTAACCGGATTGCCTCCGTCTGGCGTAAGGGCGGGGATAATGGGCGGGCTTTATCTTTTGGCGCAAAAATTTGGCCGGCAGACCATGGGACCGAGAGTAATTGTTATGGCGTGCGCCGTGATGCTCTTGGTAAATCCCTTGCTTTTGCTGTATGACGTCGGTTTTCAGCTTTCATTTTTGGCTGTAATCGGGCTTATATATTTAGAGCCGTTAATCAAAAGAATCATAAAAGTCTTTACAAAAGAAAAAGCGGAAAACTTAATAGGAATTATTTCAACAACCTTTGCGGCACAAATTTTTACTTTGCCGGTGATGGTTTATAATTTTGGAAATATTTCTTTTGTCGCCCCAATAACCAATCTTTTGGTCTTGCCTATTGTCGAGTGGCTAATGATTCTAGGGTTTTTAGTTTCAATCATCGGAATTTTTTCCAACACCTTAGGCTGGATTTTATCAATTCCTTGCTGGTTTTTATTAACTTATTTTGTAAAAGTTATAGATTATTTTTCTCAGCCATGGGCGATGAAAACTTTTCAGAATGTCCATTGGATTTGGCTGGTTGTTTTATATTTTGTAATTATTTTCGGCACCAGGTTCTTGAACAAAAAATACAACCAAAATTTTGTGTAAAAAAATTACCGCAAGCGGATGCCTGCGGCTTACGTCGTCGAGGCGACACGTTTATGCCGCGAAGACTTCTTCGAAGACGACTTTGGACCCGCCAGTCTCAACGAGACCGGCGTAGAATGTCCTAATCGTTTTGTCTTTGGCGAGAATAGCTAGCTGGCGAGCTATTTTTGGTAGATCGCTTTTCTCTCCGCCCACGATTTTGAGTACTTTTTCGTAGTAGCCGCAGCCGCCCTTTCTTCCGTTGTTGCCGTGGTTGATGCCTATCACGGTGTGAATGGATGGGAATTCGGCAAGAAGAAAGCTGACGCACTCACACATCCTGGTATAGTCCGTTGCTACCAGGTCGCCGTGTGCTAGTGCAGCGGGTCCGCCCGCTACACTAATTAGCTTGACGTCCAGCGGCCCAAGCCCGAGTTCTTGTGTTGCCCATCCCTCGTAAGAGAGTTGGCTACAGACAATCACAAGGGTCGATGGGTTTCTTCGTAGTGCAAGGTACTCGCTCACAAAAAGACTCCTTTGTAAATGTCCGACCTATGCGCGCCGTCCGTTTTGTCTAGCGCAGACATAGATACAATAACACATATTTTGATAATATTCAAGCGTGTTAAAATTTTTTTATATATAAGGTATAATAGACATAATATGAATTCAGCTAAAAAAAATAAAAAAGCATGGGTTGTGGCGGCTGATATGGGTTATGGCCACCAGCGCACGGCGTATCCTTTAAGGAATATCGCTTTCGGCGGAAAGGTGATTAACGCCAATAGCTACCAGGGAATTCCAAAAAAAGACAAAAGCTTTTGGCATCAAACGCGGTCTGCTTACGAATTTATTTCAAGATTTAAAAGAATTCCCATTTTCGGAGATTTTTTGTTCTCTATTTTAGACAGGTTCCAGAAAATTTTGGTTTATTATCCTAAAAGAGACCTATCAAAGCCGGATTTTCCTTTAAAAAATGTTTTTTATTTTATTAAAAGGGGCTGGGGAAAAGATTTGATTGAAAGGTTCAAAAAAAATCCTTTGCCAATGGTTTCTACTTTTTTCACGCCCGCTTTTATGGCTGAGCATTTCGGTTATCCGGGCGATGTTTATTGCGTAATATGCGACGCTGATATCTCACGTGCTTGGGCTCCGATGGACCCGAAAAAAAGTAAAATTAAGTACTGCGCTCCCAACACCTGGACCCGCGATCGGTTAAAACTTTACGGCGTTAAACCGGAGCATATTTTTTTGACAGGATATCCCTTGCCGCAAGAGAATATCGGCGCTAATAAGGAAATTTTAAAAGACGACATGAGAAATCGCTTAGTGAATTTAGACCCGACTAAAAAATATATAAAAACATATAATCCTTTAATAAAAGATTTGCTGGGAAAGTTGCCGGAAAAATCAAACCATCCTTTGACAATTATGTTTTCCATCGGTGGAGCGGGCGCGCAAAAAGAAATAGCGCTTAACGCAATAAACAGCCTGAAAGACAGGATAAAAAATAAAAAATTAAGGTTTATCATTGCCGTTGGCGTGAGGGAAGAATTAAGGAAATACTTTGCGGAAAATATCCAGGGATTGGAATTGGACGGCTGGGTGCATTTGCTTTCAGGGATAACAACCGACGAATATTTCAGGGTTTTTAACGAAGCGCTCCGAGAAACAGATGTTTTATGGACAAAGCCCTCAGAGCTTTCTTTTTACTCTGGGTTGGGAATTCCTATAATTATAGCTCCGACAATCGGCTCGCAGGAGGACTTCAACAAGAAATGGCTTTTACACGTGGGAGCGGGAGTTTCAGAGGAAAATCCTAAATATGCAGACCAATGGTTTTACGATTCTTTAAATGGCGGAGACCTGGCGGAAGCTGCAATGCAGGGTTTTGTGGAAATAGAAAAAATGGGCGCATATAACATAGAAAAAATAATCAGCAATAATAAAAATAGAGCATAAGATGAGAAAATTTTTAAAGATAGTTATTTTATGTTTAATTATAATTTTAGCTTTAGCGGTTTTTCTTTTTTGTTATTTTTTTGTCGGAAAAGCTTCTGTCCCTAAAAGTATTACCTGGGGCGTTGATTTTTCCCAAATGCAGGCAGAATCTTTAAAGCTTAATTGGAAGGAGACTTATTTGACGATAATAAATGACTTGGGCGCCAAAAATATAAAAATCCATACTCAGTGGGATTGGGTTGAAGGGAAAAAAGATAAATATTATTTTAATGATATTGATTGGCAACTGGCCCAGGCAAAAAACAGCGACGTGAAAATTATTTATGTTGTCGGAATGAAAAGCGGACGTTGGCCGGAATGCCACGTGCCGGTTTGGGCAAGTAATTTATCGGAACAACAGCAACAAGATGAAATTTTAAAGTATATAAAAGAAGTTGTTTTAAGATACAAAACAAACGATGTGATTATTAACTGGCAAGTGGAAAACGAGCCGCTTTTCAATTTTGGAAAATGCCCGTGGTATGACAAGGATTTTTTAAAAACAGAGGTGGCGTTTGTAAAATCATTAGATCCTTCAAGGCAGGTTATTATTTCTGATTCCGGCGAGCAGTCTGACTGGTTTGAAGCGGCCAAAATAGCAGACGTCGTCGGCGTTACAATGTACAGGAAGGTTTGGGCGCACGTAACTGATAATTTGGGCTTTAATGTTAATTCTTTTTTGTCGCCGGTAACTTATTGGAGAAAGGCGCAGCTGGTAAAAAAGATATATGGCAAAGATGTTATTTGTATAGAATTACAGGCCGAGCCCTGGGCTTCCAAACCCTTTTACGACGTTTCTTTAGAGGAGCAGTCAAAAACAATGAATCCGGAAATTTTCGCGCAGAATATAGAATACGCAAAACAAACAGGATTGGACAAATTTTACCTTTGGGGAGTAGAATGGTGGTACTGGATGAAAAAGGTTCAAAACCAACCGGCAATTTGGAACGAAGCAAAAAAACTATTTATCAACTGAAAATGCCTAATTCTGAAAAGCCGAAAATAGAAACGAGTTTTGATTTGCCGGACGTGGAAAGCCTGGCCGTAGCTTTTCCTGAAATTAAACAGGGGGATAGTAAAGAATTAAAACTAGAAAATGCGGAAGGTGATGCGGGTGAAATAGAGGGGCTGAAAGCAAAGATCGAAAGAGCTTTTGCTGACGGACAGCCGCCAGAAGCAAAGCCGGACGAAACCATGTCTCACAAAGAGAGAATCGAGGAATATCAAGAAGAATATTTACCGGAATATCTTAAAGACAAACCGGGATTAGTCTCTAGCGCCATAAAAACGTTGCTGACAAGGGGCTCAAAGTTTGAGACAGAAGGGCGGGAAAAGTTGCCGAAGAAAGGTCCATTTATTGTGATTTGCAACCATTTTGGAAACGGAGACACAGAGGCGGTTATGAAGACCTTTAAGGATTTTGATTTGCATTTTGCCGTCGGCAAGGAATGGGCGGATTGGGATAGGCCCGGCATTATTCCCGCTGCTAAAAGATGGTTTTTTAAAAAACTTGGAATGATTCCGGTTGAAGAGAGCTTGTCTAACCTCACTCCGCAAGAGAAAGAAGATGCGTTATCCCGGCAAGACAAAACCGGGAAGAAAGTGTTTAGAAAAATAATTGACAGAGAAAAATCAGGGCTTCCAGGAGGAAATATGAAGTTTGTGCAAGAGGCGATTGCTACTCTTTCTCGTGGAGATACTTTGTGCGTTTTTCCGGAGGGGCCGTTTCTCAACCCTCATGGTCCAATGAATATGATGGAAAAAGAGGAAATGAAACAAGGCTATCGCGGAATAGAAATAATTGCTCGTTGGTATCAAGAATTAACTGGCGAACAGCTCCCAATAATCCCCACAGCTTTTACCGTTGACAAAGCAACGGGGAATAAAAAACTCTCAATAGGAGAAAGTCTGCTTTTAGAAGATAATGACAGCGGACTTAACGGAACTGATTGGTGTATGTCGCATGTTGCGAAACTGTTGCCGGAAGAGCAGAGAGGATATTATAAAGATGTCGCCATTAAATAAAACTATGCTTAGCATAATAGTACCAACTTTAAACGAAGAAAAATATTTGCCTTTGCTTTTGGCGTCCATTAAAGACCAGGATTTCAAAGATTACGAGATTATTTTAGCTGACGCGGGGTCAAAAGATAAAACCTTAGAAATAGCGGGGCGATATGATTGCCGTATAATTCCGGGCGGATTGCCGTCAAAAGGGAGGAACGAAGGGGCGAAGGTCGCTAGGGGTGATTTGTTGCTATTTTTGGACGCAGATTCGATTTTGCCACCGGATTTTTTTGGAAAAACTTTAAAAGAGTTTGAGGAAAAGAAATTGGATTTTGCTTCTTTTGGGTTATTGCCGATTGAGGGAGCGAAAATTCATAAGCTTGCCTTTAATATGTTTTATAACTGGTACATTTACGCTGTGGAAAAAATATTACCCCATGCAGCGATGGGCATACTGGCCAGAAGAGACCTTTTTTTAAAACTTAACGGATACGACGAAACAATAAAATTAGCAGAAGACCATGATTTAGGAAGGAGGGCGCAAAAGATTGCTAATTACGGCATTATTAAATCGGTAAAAATAAATGTTTCCGATAGGAGGTTTAGAAAAGACGGCTGGATAAAGACTACAATAAAATATATTTTGTGCGAGTTGCACATGATTTTTATAGGCCCGGTAAGGTCCGATATTTTTAACTACGAATTCGGGCACTATAAAGATAAGACCAAAAATTAATTTTCATCCGTATAAATTAAAAAGATAAAATCTTTAATTTTTTAATACCATGGATAAACTACCGGAAATAAATATCAAAGAAGTTGAAAACAAAGTTATAAAAATACTAAAAAATAAAACCTGTTGGGGAGTCGTCGGTTTGATTGTCGTAGGGTGCGTCGTCGGGTTTTCTGTAGGGATAACCGCTATGCGTTATTTTCCGGCGCAAACTAAGGCTTTTTTCGATTATTTTAAGGCGCCCGAACCCACGATTGGAAAAATAAACAATCAGCCTGCCACAACCCCTTATGTCTCGAATATTTCTTATGAGCAGGCAATAATTGACGCGGCGAAAAACGTCTCGCCTTCGGTGGTGAGTATTGTCATCTCCAAAAATGTCCCTGTCTATGAGCAGCAGCTTATAAATCCGTTTGGAGACAGTGCAAACCCTTTTGGAGATATGTTCCCGGGTTTTGATTTTCAAATTCCCCAACAAGTGCAAAAAGGAACTCAATTACAGGAAGTTGGAGCCGGCTCGGGATTTATCGTTTCGCCGGACGGATTAATTTTAACCAACAAACACGTTGTTTCTGATAATAAAGCAGAATACACTGTTTTTACAAACGACGGGCAAAAATATTCTGCCAAGGTTTTGGCTTTAGATCCTGTCCAAGATTTAGCTGTGATAAAAATACAATCAGACAAAAAGTTCCAGCCGGTAATCTTGGGCAATTCTTCGGGCATACAAATCGGCCAGACGGCGATTGCAATTGGAAACGCCCTTGGGCAATTCTCTAATACGGTTTCGGTTGGCGTTATTTCCGGTTTGCAAAGGACAATATCGGCCTCTGACCAAGTGGGGGGATTTTCAGAAACGCTGGAAGGGATTATACAAACGGACGCGGCGATTAATTCTGGAAACTCGGGCGGACCTTTGCTTAATTTAAAAGGAGAGGTTATTGGCATTGATACTGCCATGGCGCAAGGAGCGCAGGATATCGGCTTTGCGATTCCGATTGATATGGCTAAAAAAGATATTGACCAAGTTGTAAAAACAAATAAAATTGTGTATCCTTTTTTAGGAATAAGATATGTTTTAGTTAACGCTCAGGTTAAGGAAAAATATAATTTATCGGTTGATTATGGTGTGCTGGTTTTGAAAGGGAGCAAGGGGGAGGCGGCTGTTACTGCAGGATCGGCGGCTGACAAAGCGGGGATTAAAGAAAAGGATGTTGTTTTAGAAATAGCCGGCCAGAAAATCACTAAAGACAAGACTCTGGCGAACCAGATTATGAACTTTAACCCGGGGGATAAAGTTACCCTGAAAATATTGCACGACGGAAAAGAAATTAACGTGGATGTTGTCTTGGGCGAAAGGCCGCAATAGATTGACAATTAAATTTTAAGGCATATAAATAATTAAGCACCTTGAAATATCGAAAAAGCGTTTTTCGTGTTTGAGGTGCAAACGTGTTGGACTATAAATACGGGAGGCATACGATGACGCAACTAGCAGAAAGAATCGCCGAGGTCTCTGGGCTGGATGCTAATCAGGCGGTGCTGTATAGGCAGATTCCGGAAGAAGTCGATTTCGTTCCTAACGCCGGTTTTTCTGCGGTTTCGGCCGAAGAAGACTATTTTGGCGCTGGGGCTAGGCTAATCGAAGTGTCGGGCTGGAGCTCTTCATGGGATGTTGAATGTGAATACGATGAGCTAAGAGGAAGCAGGACAGTCCGTCTCGCTCCGAGGGATGAGGCCATTCTTTTTTTCCGCTACAACTACGCCCGCTATAGGCTTAGTCTGTTGGCTGAAGCCCAGAGCAGGCGCGTTTCTCACCTGCGTGCAAAAGCCATGTTGTTTTGGTATGAGCGAGCACAAAGCTTAAGGGCCAGAATTGTTGAGGCAAACCTCGGGCTTGTATTGGCGATGGCTAAGAGATCAAGAATATTAAACGCTGAGTTTGCCGAGATGGTCGCAGAAGGCAACATGGCCTTGCTCAGGGCGGTTGAGAAGTTTGATGCCGCAAGGGGGTACAGGTTTTCGACATATGCCTGCAGAGCAATCCTGAAATCGTTTTGTAGGCTGGCCACGAAGACCGGCGCATATCGCCATCGCTTTCCGGTTTCGCACGATCCTCGTTTAGAGAAGGATTCCACTGGAGAGTGGCTGAAAGAGGAGAAGTCAGCCGATATGGTGGATGTTTTGAATCTGGTAATCCGCCGGCCAGGCCTTCTCGATGCGAGAGAGATAACTGTCTTAACCGCGCGATTTGATCTTGAACGCCGGGGAAAAAAAGAAACACTACTCGGTGTATCCAAAATGATTGGGTTGACAACAGAACGAGTCCGCCAAATCCAAAATGGCGCGCTCGACAAGATTCGGCAAGCCATTGAGCGCCATTGTCGGTGAAAACGCAAACGAATCAAAGGCAGGGGGGGTCAGATTCCTCTTGCTGTTTTTTTGCATAAATATTGACAAGGACATTTCTATTTGGTAAGTTTATAATATAGATATGAATCAAACTAGCTTAAAGAATTTGTTTTTCTTTTTTAGCCCTTACCCGAAAGGAGCTGGTTTGAGCATTCTAAAATAGAAAACAAAATTAGAAATTTCAAACGAGCCCCTTTCGGAAGAGGGGCTTTTGTTTTGGCACATTGATAACGTGAAAGAAGATTATGAACACGGAAGTTTTGGATCGCGGCACAAAGTTCGCAACAGGAGATATGGTAGGCGTGGTAATCACTGTCCTGCCAAGGGAAGCGGGCAAGGGCGAAGAAGCTCTTGTCGAGTACGATGGAAAAGTTCGGCTGGCCCGATGCTTAACCGAGGGCATTGAAGTTGTTGGACGAATTGAGTCCTCGGCCAATCCGAGTAAATGCGCAGGGTGCGGATTTTTCCAAATGGGCGGATGCGTGAGGTACAGTTCCACTAGGACAATGGCTAGCATAGGGGGCGAAACAAGCTGGCCAACCAGAATCTACCCGATATGCAAAGCTGAGATGTCTGGGGTACGGTTGAATCCCTTGGCAGAGCAGGCGGCATTGATGTTTGGGAACGAGGTGGAATACCGCGGCCGCAAGGGCGTTATTATAGAAGATGTTTGCGGTATTTGCGATCATGGTGAGGTCCTGGTGATGTTCGACCGCGCGAATAAGCCGGCCAAACTTAATGTCCGGGAGATTCTCAACCCGGTTCCAGTCGCCTAGGCGATGTTCAATTCTTCTGATGCGGTTCCGAGGGGAACCGCTGTTTTTTTACTAATTATCACTCTTGACTTGAGAGTGCTATTGATTTTGGCGGGGAAAAATATTATAATCATAATACATCTTTAATGCGTATTATATTATAATTAGTACTTAAATTATTACTTATCAAACATGAACGGAGCAAATTTTACGAACAAAGCCCAAGACGCGTTAATGCAAGCGCAGACATTGGCACAAGACAAAGGGCAGGCGCAAATTGACGCCCTGCATTTGCTTTATGTGCTCTTGACCCAGGAAGGCTCTATTATAAACACGGTTTTGCAGAAACTTGGAATTGACGGAGAGTCTTTGCAAAAAAAAGTTGAAACTCAAATAGCTAAAATTCCAGCAATTTCAACATCGCAAGCTTTTGGTCAGTTTTATCTTACGCAGGATATGGCAAAAGTTTTAGACAGAGCCAGGCAGGAAGCGATAAAAATGAATGATGAGTTTATCTCGGTTGAGCATTTATTTTTGGCTTTGCTGGATACTAAATCCGGAGCAAAAGATGTTTTAGAAAAGATCAATTTTATCGGAGGAGAAGGAAACAATTTAAAAAATTCAAAGTTAGATTACGAGGCGGCAATTAAAGTTTTGTCGCAGATAAGAGGCGGACAAAGAATTACAGATCCCGAGCCTGAATCAAAATACCAGGTAATTGAAAAATATACCAGGAATTTAACCAATCTTGCTTCTGCTGGAAAAATTGACCCGATAGTCGGCAGAGATAATGAAATAAGGAGATTGATGCAGATAATTTCTCGAAGAACAAAAAATAACCCGGTGTTAATTGGAGAAGCCGGAGTTGGAAAAACAGCGATTGTGGAGGGTTTTGCCCAAAGAATTGCGCGTGGAAATGTGCCTGATTTTTTAAAAAATAAAGAAGTTATTTCTTTGGATTTAGGTTCCATAATTGCCGGGACAAAATATCGCGGAGAGTTTGAGACGAGAATAAAGGCGTTGTTGAAGGAACTATCCAGGTCCGCCGGAAAGTATATTTTATTTATTGATGAATTGCATACTTTGGTGGGAGCGGGAGCTGCCGAAGGCGCGATTGACGCTTCTAATTTATTAAAACCTGCCTTGGCTCGCGGAGAATTAAGGGCCATTGGAGCGACAACTTTAAAAGAATACCAAAAATACATTGAGCAAGACCCGGCTTTAGAAAGAAGATTTCAGCCAATTTTTGTGCAAGAACCGAATGTGGATGATGCCACTGCAATGTTACGCGGAATCAAGGAAAAGTATGAGGTCCATCACGGAGTAAAAATAAAAGATTCTGCCATAAAGGCAGCAGTTGATTTGGCAAGCAGATATATTTCCGACAGGTTTTTGCCCGATAAAGCAGTTGATTTGATGGACGAAGCAGCTTCGGCCTTGAGATTGGAAAACGAATCCGATCCGCAAGAATTGGAAAAGTTTGACGAGGAAATTATGAAGCTGGAAATTGAAAAACAAGCTTTAAAAAAAGAAAAAGGATCTGAAAGGAGGTTAAAAGTAATTTCCAGGGAATTGGCCGATTTAAACGAGAAGTCGAAAACTTTAAGGTTAAGATGGTCAGCTGAGAAAGAATTGATTAACAAAATTAAAGATATCAGAGAAAAACTTGATAATCTTTCTTACCAGACTGAAATTGCCCAGAGAGATGCGGATTTGGAAAAAGTTGCTGAAATAAAATATGGAAAAATTCCCGAATTATTAAAAGAATCGGCGGCCATTGAGCAAAAATTGATAAAAATCCAAAAAGACCACAGGTTCCTAAAGGAGGAAGTTACCGAAGAGGAAATTGCTAAGGTTGTCTCGCGCTGGACCGGAATTCCGGTAATGCGTTTAATTACAGAAGAAGCGAAAAAATTAGAAACAATGGAAGACACTTTGAACAGAAGGGTAATCGGCCAGCAGGAAGCAATTTCTGCGATTTCAAGGGCAATCCGAAGGGCCAGAGCTGGAATTTCTGAGGAGAATAAGCCTTTAGGTTCGTTTTTATTTCTTGGGCCGACTGGCGTTGGAAAAACAGAAACAGCCAGAGCCTTGGCGGAGTTTTTGTTCAACGACGAAAAGGCGCTGATAAGGCTGGATATGTCAGAATATATGGAACGCCACACGGTTTCTAAAATTATTGGTTCTCCGCCAGGGTATGTCGGATACGAAGAGGCCGGGCAGTTAACAGAAAAAATCAGGCGAAGGCCGTATGCTGTGCTTTTGCTGGACGAAGTTGAAAAAGCCCATCCGGATATTTTTAATATCTTGTTACAGATTTTTGAGGACGGCAGGTTGACCGACTCAAAAGGAAGAACTGTGTCTTTTAAAAACACGATTATTATAATGACCTCCAATTTGGGTTCAGATTACATCAACAAAATGTCATCAATAGGATTTAACACTAAAGAGGAAATAGTGCAGAGAGAATCAATGCGCGAAAAAATATTTGATACCCTGAGAGATTCTTTTAGGCCGGAATTTTTGAACAGAATTGACGAAGTTGTAATTTTCAATTATTTGCAAAAAGTTCAAATCAAAACAATTGTTGACTTGGAATTATCTAAGGTTGAAAAACGCTTAGCAGCCAAGGAAATTAGAATAGAGATTTCCGATAAAGCCAAGGAATTTTTAGTGAAGGAAGGATTCGACCCGAATTTAGGAGCTCGTCCGATGAAAAGAGTTATTCAGCGTTTGATTTTGGATCCTCTATCAATTAAAATCGTGACCAACGAAATAGCGGAAGGAAGCAGGGTTTTAATTGACGAGCAAGGAGGTAAAATGGTTTTTGAAAGCCCAAAACAGTTTCCAAGGATTCAAAACGTGCCAAAACTGGCAAAATCCAAAAAATAATATAAACAAAAAAGCTCCTCGCGAGGAGCTTTTTTTATGGTCTTGCACCCTTCTTTAATAAATAAGTAAAAGGCTGTAAAATATAGAAACATGAAAGGATTCACAATTATTGAATTGATTGTGGTTATTGCGGTTATTTCTGTTTTGGGCGCAATTGTTTTGGTTAATGTTTCCGGTTTTACACAAAGGGCGCAAGACGCCGCTTTAGTTGGAAATGTCAATGCTCTGCAGAAATCCGGAATTGTTTATTTAAGCGAACACACAAGTTACGCCGGATTTTTTAGCGATTCGGGTTATACAAAATGCAGAGACGTCATAACAAAGAAGTACAGCCAGTATTCAACAGAGCAGATGAGCGGTTCTGGAGGCGCTTATTGCGTTTGCTATGGAATTGATAAAGGAGTTGATAAGGACACTATTTGCATTGATTCCTCCGGTTACAAAAAGGAAATGATTTATAATAAAATGTGCAGTTGGAGATGCCAGAATAGTGGCATCTGCCAGGATTAAACATGCTTTCTAGGGGCGCGGTTTTTTATTTTTTAATAAGTTTTTTTATCGTTGTTCTTACCGCGGTATTTTTTGTTTGGAATGCATTTGCAAGCCCCGACAAAGGGTTTTTAAGGTTTTTATCTGCCTCTTTAACATCAAGCTCCACAAGCGAGGATGTAATCCCGGCAATGGATACAGACCAAGATTTTCCTCCAGAAGAGATTGTTGAAGATTCCGTAGATAACAATGAAAATCAAAATCTAATTATCGCGCCAAGCCTGCCTGCGCAGACGGGCGAAAGCGTTCAAGACCAGCTGGACAATATCCAGGAGAAATTAGACGTTATAAGCTACCAAGTTCAAGAGCTTGTTGCAGAGCAAAAAATGGAAAGCCAATTAACCAGCGGAGATGTTTTACAAGGAAATAATGATAACCGAGATAAAATTAAGGCAGACGAAATCGCGGTTGGCAGTACGGGTTTGCTAAATGTATTAATTTCCGAGGTGCAAGCGGCGGCACAAAGCGACCAGACGCAGGAATTTGTGGAATTGTACAATCCCAGTGGCAAAGATATTGATTTGACCGGTTGGTATTTGCAAAGAAAAACAAAAACCGCAAATGGCTGGAGCTCTTTTGTTTTACCGGAAAGCTTCCAAGGAAAGTTTATTCCGGCACAAGGGTATTTTTTAATTTGCCGGAGTGGTTATTATTTCACCCACTACTGTGATATTTTTACAGACAACCCCATCACAGATGATAATTCTTTTGCCTTGAAAACTTCCAATGGAGATATTTCCGATAAATTAGGTTTTGGAGATGCCTCAGATCAGGAATTGTTATCTACCCAAAATCCCGGCGCGGGCCAAAGTATCGGCAGAAAATTCTTGAATGGAGAGGAAATGGAAACAAATAACAACTCTTTTGATTTTGAAATACAAATCCCTACTCCAAAAAGAATGAATGTGGCGTATTCTCAACCGCAAACGCAGATTTCATCTGGTGGCGGAGGCATTGTCGCGCCCGTGCTTAAAAATATTTTAATAAGCGAGGTTTTGCCGGCGGGCGCATCTGATGAAAAACAGGAATTTGTGGAATTATATAACCCAAACAACGAAGATGTTGATTTAACTAGCTGGTATTTACAAAAGAAGACAGCTTCCGGCTCAGCCTGGTCAACTTATGCTCCAGGCAGTTTATTCGCTGGTAAAACAATAACTGCAAACGGGTATTTTTTAATTGCCAGAACCGGATATTATGCCGATTTAGCGGATATTTTTACTGACTATGCGGTTACCGATAATAATTCCTTTGCCTTGAAAAATCCAAACGGCGACATTTCTGACAAATTGGGTTTTGGAGGCGCGCTAGATTTTGAACTGTTGGCAACCGTGAGCCCGAGCTCTGGCCAAAGCATCGGCAGGAAGTTTATATCGGACGGGGCAGAACAAGATACAGACGACAATTCATCTGATTTTGAAATTGATACTCCTACGCCGAAAGCCCAGAATATAAAATGGTCAGAACCAGTTTTGCCGACAATTGAAAGTATTGTAATTACAACTCCAGCGAATAAATTAATTTATACTGTCGGAGATGCTTTAGATATTACGGGATTGGTTGTTACCGGAACTTACAGCGATGGCAGCACGAAAGCCGAAACAATAGCACCAGCGGATATCGCCGGTTTTGACAGTTCTGTGCCCGTATCGGGCCAAGTTTTAACCATCACTTTCGTCGGACAGACGGCAACTTACACGATTACTGTTAATCCGGCTGTAGTATTGCCGGTAATTATAGAATATACTTTTAACGGGATAGCACAAAATATTGTTGCGAATCCGGCTGAAAATCCTGTGCGAATTGATCTTACTGCTAATGAAAATGTTAAATGGGTACACATGATAATTGAAAATGACTTAGACCCGGATATACGAAAAGACTATAATTTACCCTTGAGTTGTGATGGAACAAACAAATGCAGCGAAACTTGGAATGGTGCTATATCTACATCGGGAAAAACCTTAGCCGATGGATTATACAGGTTAAAAATCCACATCGAAGATGCGGCTGGAGATGATTTTAATGACTATGTTACTCCCTACACAATTACCGTCGATACTGAATTATTTTAGCGAATTTTTGCAAAAGTCAGGAAAAAGTATAATATAAAACCATAAATGGATTCAGATATTTCTAAAAAATTACCGTTGATAATTGGGCACAGGGGATGCAAACATTCAGGAATAAAGGAAAATTCTTGCCGAGCGGTTGAACGGTCCATAAAAGAGCGCGCAGATATTGTGGAGATTGACGTTGTTTGTAATAAAAAAGGTTGTTTTATCGGACACCACCCCAAGCTTTTTTCTCTGAAAAATAATGCGGAATCTTTTGAATTATTGCTAAAGACACTAGATAGTCGGGCGATGCTTTACGTTGATATAAAAGAAAGATTATCAAAGGGAAAAATAGACGCTTTGCTGAAATTAATTAAAAAGTATTATAAAGGACAGGCTGTCGCAGGATCTTTTTATTCAAAAGTTCTTAAATGTATCAGGGAAAAAGAGCCTGCGTGGATTATTAATTACCATTGTTTGCCAACTCGCAGATGCATTAAAAAAGCGCTTGAGGCAGGAGCGAATTGGATAAACCCCGTACCATTGGGGGTCACAAGCGGGTTTGTGAATGAAGCTATGAAAAATGGTTTGAAATTTGTGCCAGCTGGTAATGAAAATTATAAAAAACAATTACGATATGCTAAGCTCGGCGCCCATGCGCTTTCGGTTTTTAGGCCAGCCCTTTTCAGAGAATGGCTGGCAAATAATTTATAATATATATGGATTTAATAAATTTAGAAAAAGTTTTAGAGAATGAGCCGAAGTACCGCGTAAAACAGGCGAGGGAGGCGGTTTTTAAAAATTTTATCTCTGATTGGTCAGAGGCGACTTTTTTTGCTAAAGATTTGAGGGATAAGTTGAACAAAGAATGCCCGCTGGAAATTAGGGCGGACGTTTTGGTTTCTAAAAAAGAAGACAGCGTGAAAGCTAGGATTACCTTGAAAGACGGATTTATGATTGAAACTGTTTTAATGAGGCACGAAGACCCGCTTCGACCCGAGGCGAGTGGCAGGAATACTGTTTGCGTTTCTTGTCAGGTTGGATGCCCTTTGGGATGTTTGTTCTGCGCTACAGGGAAGATGGGGCTTAAAAGAAATTTAACTTCTGACGAAATTATAGAGCAAGTTATATTTTTTGATAGATATTTGAAATCTGAAGGCAAAAAAGTTACCAATGTAACTTACATGGGAATGGGCGAACCATTTTTAAATTATGAAAATGTTTTAAAATCAATAAGAGTTTTGAACGACAAGGAATTTTTTAATATCGGCGCCAGGTCAATTTCTGTTTCAACATCGGGGATTGTTGAGGGTATAAAAAAGTTTTCTGCAGAAGATTTGCAGGTTAATTTGGCGATTTCTTTGCATGCTCCAAACAATGAGCTGAGGGAAAAACTGATGCCAATAGACAAAAAATATCCCTTGCCGGTTGTTTTGAAAGCGGTTGATGGCTATATAAAAAAAACAAACAGGCAGGTTATGTTTGAATATGTTTTAATAAAAGACGTTAATGATTCTGATAACTGCGCCCAAGAACTGGCCATGTTGATGAAAAAACCGCTTTATTACGTGAACTTAATTTTATATAACGCAACCGGAATTTTTAAGCCGTCAATAACCCAAAGAGTTGAAAAATTTAAGGAAATTTTAAAAAAGAATAAAATTGTATTTTCCCAAAGATACAGATTCGGCGACGACATCGAGGCTGCCTGCGGGCAATTTGCGACAAACAAATAGCATTAAAAAACAGGCTGGCTCGGCTTGTTTTTTAATTACTTATTCACAGGTGAAACATGGAAATAATTATGCTACAATTGTTGAATGTCTTATTTGAGATGTTTTTTGACTTCTATCCTAATTTTTGTTAAATTTAGGAACTATTATGGAAGACAAGATTCTAAAATTAACAAACGCGGTTTATAAAGTTTTGGATTTTTTCCCCGAGTCAGACCCGTTGAAAAACCGGGCGAAAGATAAAGCGTTGTCGATAATGGAACATTTGGTTTTAATTAACGAAACCAGCGGCTGGGCGTCATTTCAAAATGAGAAAATTAAAGTACATATTTTAGAGGATATAGATATCCTCCTGGGCTATTTATGGGTTGGCAAGTCACAAGGATGGTTGAACTCGGTCAACTGTCTTATCATCGCCAATGAATATGAAAAGATAAGAAAAGGGATCGAGCCCGACCCAATGGGTACTCCAGAATTAACCCAAAAACTGCCGGGCATGGGTGGCGCGCCAACGCCGGATAAAAAAACGCAAGAAGCACCCGTTGCAGTCGCCAATCCCGTATTAAGCAGGGCGGAAGACCGTCAAAAACAGATACTTGAATTTTTGGGGAGAAACGAAAAGGCGCAGGTTATGGATTTACAAACGATATTGCCGGACATAACAAAAAGGACGATAAGAAGGGATTTAGACGAGTTAATTGAGGCCGGTAAAATAGTGAGGCTAGGGGACTTTAACCAGATATTTTATAGGGTGAAGGGATAGGACAAAAAGGTAATAGATGGGACATTCAATCATAAATACCTTGTCCTATCAAAAATGAGCACAAAATCGTTGACTTTTAACGATTTTTGTTATAATATTTAGACTTAAATGACAGATAGCCTAAACGAACAATTTGGACGGATTTACGACCAATATATCGATAAAATATATAGGTTTGTTTACCTAAAGGTTAATTCCCAGGAGGTGGCTGAAGATGTCACATCTAAGGTATTTACCAAGGGGTGGGAAGCGTTCCAAAACCCTGGTTCTGAGATAAAAAATCCAGGCGCTTTTCTGTATCAAATAGCCAGGAATGCGGTTGTTGATTATTACAGGGAAAAGGGCAGGACAAAAGTGGTCTTGGCAGATAACGGTCCAGAAATGGTTGACCCTGGGACAAATGCCCAGGATAAGGCAATCTTGAGCGCCGATATAGGGATAGTTAAAAAAGCAATCGCAAAGCTAAAAAAAGAGCACCAGGACATAATAATCTGGCATTATTTAGAAGATATGCCCATAGCGAATATAGCAGAATTATTGGGTAAGCCAGCGGGAACAGTAAGGGTGATGTTGCACAGGGGATTAAATGATTTGAAGGACATGATTAAAGAAGCTTAGTTTGTAACAAATTAGCACTATCAAGCGTCATACCTATACAGAGCATATAATGACTAGAATAACCCAAAAACAACTGATTGAGCAGATAAAAACGCTCAAAGAAATCAAACCCAGGAAAGAATGGGCTGTTTTGCTTAAATCACAAATCTTGTCTGAAAAGAAGGCTGAAGCAGTTATTTTGGCTTCGGAAGTAAAACCAGTAAGCTTTATGGATACTATCTCTTCGCTGTTTTTTGCCCCTCGGGGTACAGGCCAAAGGAAATTAGCATATGCTTTCGCGGCAATACTTTTATTGGTTTTTGGAGTTTTCGGATTCAGCAGGTTTATGCAACCTGGAGCTTTGCCTGAACAGACTCCAGCAGCTTTAACAGTGCAATCCCCGGTGAAACAAGACGCCGTAGCGTTGAATAATTTAGTCCAAGTCGCAAAGAATCAGAAAACAACCAGCACGTCGGCGATTAAAGATATAAGCGCGAAGGCAAAGGATTTGACCCAGAATTTAAAAAACAATCCAGCGCAGGATCCTCAGACAATGAAAGATATCGCAAACAGTTTAAAAACATTGGCCGATGTCCCAGGGACAGATTTGTCAGCCAACCAGGATGTAAAAGATTTGTACCAGGCGGTTGTGCAAAGCCAGATTGCGGATTTGAGCAAAATGACATTAACCGACGAGCAAAATAAAGCATTGGACGAAGCAAAAGATTTATATTTTCAGGGGAAATATACGGATGCGCTAGAAAAGATATTGCTTATAAATAAATAATTTGATGTGGCGGAGGATTCGTACTTCTTTGCCATTTAATTTATCAATGGACGAGCCATTGTTCGTGGTTAGTACGTAAAGCCGCGAGCGATAAGGTCGACAGGCGAGAAACATAAAAAATAAAAATTAATTCAAAAACACACAAAAATGAGTATTAAAAGAACAATTATAACAACCATATTGGCTTTAGCCATGGTTGCAGTAGCTGTTCCTGGAGTAACTCAAGCTGACCAGTTGTCAGACTTATTGGCCCAAATACAGGCCTTACAGTCGCAATTATTGTCTTTGCAAGGAGGCACAGGCGCCACCCCGGTTCCAACCGGAGTAGTTGCTTGCAGCGGAGTTACATTTACAAGAAACTTAACAGTTGGTTCAACAGGATCAGACGTAAAATGTCTGCAAGTTCTTTTGAACACCAACGGTTATACTCTTGCAGCATCAGGAGCAGGATCACCGGGAATGGAAACATCTTACTTTGGTACAAGAACCTTAGCAGTTGTTAAACAATTCCAGGCAGCAAAAGGAATGGTGCCAGCCAATCAGGTTGGACCACAAACAAGAGCCGCATTAAACGCGCTTCTTGGAACATCCGGAACACCAGTTACCACCTTGCCACAAGGTTGCACCTCAACATCAGGCTTTAGCCCGATAACAGGACAGTCTTGCGGAAATGGCGTACCTGTAATTATCCCAACAGGAGCAGGCCTTCAAGTAATGTTAGCCGCAGACAATCCAGCAGCAAGCTCGGTTGTTATTGGCCAGGCAACAGCCCCATTAGCAAAGTTTGTATTTGTTAACGGAGATAATGCCCAAGTTACTGTAACAGGATTGAAACTTCATAAAACAGGAGTTTCAGCCGATTCAGATTTAGTAAACGTATACCTGTTTAATGGCGCGACTCGTTTAACAGACGCAGCCAGCGTTTCTTCAGGTGTCGTTTCTTTCAACGATTCAACAGGACTTTTAATGGTCCCAGCAGGCGGTTCAATAACCGTAACTGTTATGGCAGATGTTACCGGCACAGCCGGAGAAACAGTGGGAGTCAGCTTAGCTGCTTCAACTGATATCACAACAAATGCCAGCTCCATAAGAGGCAATTTCCCAGTAACCGGAAATTCAATGAACCTTATCGGTAGCGCAAGCACATTGGCCACAGTTAACTTCGCTGGCGCAATCGCCACATCTGTTTTGCCAACTTTAACAACCGTTGATCCTCAAACAGATTTCGCTGTTTGGCAGCACAATGGTCTTTCTGTCGGCACAAGAGCAGTTAACTTGACCAGATTAGCTTTAACAGAAATTGGAAGCATCAACTTCTCTGATATTCAAAATTTCAGATTATACATTGATGGAGTCCAAGTTGGTTCAGCGGTCGCAGGATTAGATTCAAATGGCAAAATAACATTTGATTTGACATCCGCTCCAAAGAGATTGGAGACAGGCACCCACCCAATTAAAGTTTTAGCCGACCTTATTGGCGGCTCTTCAAGAACATTCAGCTTCTCATTAAAAACAGCGGCTGATGTAACTTTCGTTGATACACAATACGGAGCAAACGTATTGCCAACAGTAGTAAGCAGCTCAGCTTTCAGCGCCTTGAGAAACTGCTATGATAACAGCTCAACTTATGGATGCACAATCAGCTCTGGAACAATAACAGTTACCAAAGCAACTGATTCTCCATCTGGAAATGTTATCAATACAGCTTCCAGCCAGACATTGGCAAAATATATCATAAAGGCCAATGGCGAAAAGGTTAAAATCGACAGTTTGAAAGTTGATGTTACTTGCGCCAACGCACAATCTGATGTTAAAGGATTAAGGAATGGTGCCTTGTATGCCAACGGAGTACAAATTGGCAGCACATCAACCTTGTTCTGCAACTCAGCTTCAACAGGAGGCGGAGGAACACCTTTCTACACAACATTCACCTTGGGTTCTTCGTTAATCGTTACCCCAGGTACACCGGTCACGTTGGAAGTGAAAGCCGATATCTATGATTATTTGGTCGGCTACACAGCCAGCACATATGGTCTACAATCAAACGACACTTTAACAGCAAGATTGCTCACACTTGCAGGCAACGCGACTGGTTTGACATCTTCGTCAACAACCACAGTTCCTGCCGGAACAATCGCAGCTAATTCTTTGACAGTTAAAGTGGGAAGCTTGACTCTGTCTAAGTACACAGCGTACACAAACCAGAGCCCTGTTGCTCCTGTAACCAACTACAAAATTGGTCACTTCACAGTGTCCAACGACAGTGTTGAAACAGTCAACGTAAGCACGCTTCAAGTCAACTTGAATGCTGTTGCCAGCACATACGCAACAAACTTGTATGTAAAATTTGGCAATGACACAACGACAACAAAGCCTACTATTTCAGCTTACCAAAACACTTGGTCTGTAAATTATAGTTTGGCTCCTGGCACGACAAAAGACTTTATGGTTTTTGCAGATTTAAATGCAAGCACCAGCGGTACAGCCAGAGTTGGAGCATATGTTGATGGAACAACCGGCAGTTCAGCCACAGATACAAATTCTGGTTCCACAACCTCAACCACAACCGGCCAGCAAATTATATTCACATCAGGTTATTTAACACCTGCATTTGCTAGCACGCCTCAAACAGGCAACGTTATCGGCGGACAACAGATTTTGGCAGGCAGATATCAATTTACCGCTGCCAATGACTCCTTTACAGTCACAGAAATGAAGATTAAGACCATTTCAGGAGCATCTGCCGCAATGAACGACGCTATTTTGAAGGATGGTTCAACTGTATTAGGCACAAGGCCGTTTGACACGCAAATCAGCGCTGCCAACGACACAGCCTACTTCAGCGGATTGTCAATTGCCGTCCCGGCAAACACAACAAAATTTGTTGATGTCTACTTGGATTTGGCACCTGCTTCAGCAACAGCTGGAACAGATTACATCAACACTCAGGTCACCTTGGACGAAGTTAAATACATGAATAGCCAAGGCGGAATCAAATACATGAACAGCTCTGGAAACTCTGATACGGTCGCCGCGACCAATGGTTTGGCAAAAGATGCCAATGTACAGATTGTTTACCACTCGCTCCCGACAGTCACTGTTCCTGCCAGCTTCGTTGGAGGTTCAGTTGTATCAGGAGCTCAGGCATCTATATACCAATTCACAATTGCTGCTGATCCAGCAGGCCCAGTTTCTTGGAAACAGTTGGGCTTCCCGATCACAGTCAACAATGGATCTGGCACAGGCACTCCTGCTTTGAACGCTTTCAAGTTCTTCAGGGGTTCAACAGATATCACATCATTGGTTACTATAGATGATGCAAGCGGAAACGCCGTAACAGGAGCCGCTTCTATCACTAAGAACGCAGGCGCTACAACTTTCTATGTAACTATGGCAGGCAGCACCGAGGAAGTAATTCCAGCGGGCCAGTCATATACTTACACAGTTAAGGCAACTTGCAACGCATTCAGTGTTGTAAGCACAGCCGGAAGAGATAGCGTATCAGTAAGCTTGGGTTCAGATACAGGTACAACAAACTATACCGGAACTCAAAGGCACTACATATTAGCCAGCACAACTGGAGGCGATCTCGCGGAGTTAGCTAACGCTTACAACTCGGGCAACGCCATCACCAGCAACTTTATCTGGTCTGATATGGCAGCTACAGGTGCTGACGCAAACTCTGGAGCCGTAGGACATACAGCCACAATCACTGCATCGTCAGCTGATTGGTTGAATGGATACTTGGTACAGAACTTGCCTCTCGACGTGAGAGCTACAAGCGCTCAGTAATCAGTAATTCTCGCTTTGCTTGTAACAAAGCAGAGAATAAAACAAAAACCCGCGCAAGCGGGTTTTTGTTTACAGTCGATTTCTAATGTTGTAATATTATAAAATGCAGACAAAGAAAAAATATATTTTAATAGTCGCGCTTCTTTTGTTTTTTTTGTCCATTGGTACTGCCATAGGATATTTTTGGGGTTTTGGCGCCGAGAGGGCGGTTTTGAACAGGAAATTAGAAACCATACGCCCGATACGGGAAAACACCGCAGGGTATAAATTTATAGACCCGTTGCTCGCCTATATTATTCCTTCAGCCGACCAGGAGACAGGAATGGCGTCTCTAAAGAACAAGATTAGTGATTATATAAATGGCGCTGAAAGGAACAATATTTTGTCGGGCGCGTCGGCGTTTTTTTATGACTTGAATAAGGGCAGATGGGTTGGCGTAAATGAAACAGAGAAATATACGCCGGCCAGCATGCTAAAAGTGGTGATAATGGTTTCCTATTTTAAAGAGTCGGAAACAAATCAAAATATTCTTGGGAAACATTTAGTCTACACAAAAGACATAGATGATTTTGTAAAGCAGGACGCTTTTAACACTCTGTCTGATTTAAAAGTCGGCGACAGTTATAAGGTGGAGGATTTAATAAATAAGATGATTATTGATTCAGATAACGGCGCCGAATACCTGCTTTTATCTTATATTAATCAAACAGCTTTAGATTCCATTTATAATGCTTTAAATATAGAAAATCCTACCGGAAAAAATGATTTTACTATTTCTCCCAGAACATACTCTTTATTCTTAAGAATACTTTATTCGTCGACTTATCTTGATAATGTTGATTCAGAAAAGGCGCTGAGCATTCTTTCAGAAACAACATTTAAAGACGGCCTTGTTGCCGGCGTGCCTCAAAATATAGCTGTGGCGCATAAGTTTGGCGAGCATGTGATTCAACAGAATAATCAGGCGCAACAGATAGAATTGCACGATTGCGGAATTATTTATTATCCTAAAAATCCGTATTTGCTTTGCGTTATGACAAGAGGAGGTAATTTAGATAATTTAAAAAACGCTATAAAAAATATTTCTACTTTGGTGTATCAAAATTACGAGAACTTGAAATAAAATTAGTAAGGCAGTGCTTTCAAAAACACATCTACCTCGCTTTTGGCTTCTGGCATAAGTTTTAAAAATATCATTGCCTGTTCGCGGGCTTTTTTATATTCGCCGATTTGGGCGTAAGCAAATGCCAAGGAAGAGCGGAATTGGGCGGTCTTAGGATCTATCGTTACGAGTTTTTCGTATGTGCTGGAAAGTTCTATATAATTTTCTGAGGCAGAGTAGGCGTTTACAAGCTGGCCTAACGCCAGCACAGAACCGATGTCGAATCTTTTACTTTGGGCAACCAGCATATCAAGTTGAGAATTATTAAAATCTTTTAAATATATTTCAGACAAAGCTCTTGTCCAATAGCAGTCTCCCAGGCTAGAATCTAAGGAAATGCATTTTTCGGCATCCTCTTTTGCGCCTTGATAATTTCCCCTAACTATTTCCGTTTTTGCTTCTGCAAGAATCGTTTCCTGATGGTTGAGGGACAACTTCTCAGCCTCTTTAAAATAATAATCGGCTTCGTTAAGCAGGGATTCTTTTTTGGTTTGGTCTTTTTCTGAATTCGCCATTATTGTTGCAAATCCTCCGAGAAAAATCCAGGAGCGGGTATAAAGGGGTTGAATTTTTACGGAATCCTTGAGGAGTTCTACGCCTTTTTGAGCGTAAGCTAAAGAATTATTGGGATTGATTCCCGCGCATTTTTGAATGAAGCTTACATATTGCAATCTCGAGTAAGAATCAAGAAAACTATGTTGGGGAATAATTTCGTCCATTTTTTTAAACGCGCCGGCGCAATTTTTGTTGTCTACAAAATATTCCGCGATATTTATTTGTAAGTTTAGCAAGAATGGCGCTATATTGTATTGCCATAAGAATATAACCAGGACAAAAAACAAAATCACTGTGGCGAATTTACCTTTCCGCTTGTACGTTTGATTTTTTATTTCTGCTGTTTGCTGGTTTTTATATATTAGATGCATCGAATAGGCGACGAGCAAAAAGAAAATTATATAACTTGAAAAAGTGTCAAAGGTAAAAAAGTTGTCGGCAAAATAAGCGATTAAAGTTGCCTGTATCCCATGGAATATTATTATTGTTTCTCTGTTTTCTTCTTTAGCCCTGCTTTTTTGCAATTGCCAAAATAAAACAATAAAAAGAGAAAGATATATTAGCATCGCGGGGATTCCCTCTGTTACGGCGGTTTCAAGTAAAACATTGTGCGCCCGGTCCCACCATCCGCCCCACGCTTTTGATAATTGAGGCAGAGAAGGGGTGTAGTACCTATCAAAGGCAACCGAAAAGTTTTCCGGGCCCCAGCCCAGAATCGGAGCGTCTTTTATTGATTTTAACCCGACTTGCCATGCGGAAAATCGCGGGTCTGCTAAAAAAAGATTAATTGACAGCCTTGGTCTGATTTCATTTATTACTTTATTTTCTCTTAATAATTTGGGCAGCTCTTCGGGGACGCGGGAGTTAAAGTAATAAACAGTGAAGGCTCCAAAAGCAACCAGCAAGACGGCGGCAATTTTTAAGGCAATAATTTTTTTAGGGTATAGAAGAAAGAAATAAAGTCCGCCGACTAATAAGCCAAGATACGCGGCCCTGCTTCCTGATAAAACAATAACGTATAAGAACAAAGCAATCGAAACGGCGTAGAAAATTTTGGCACGTTGATTCCTTTCTTTTATGAACAACGATAAAGTAATAAAAAACAAAAGCAAAAGATACGCCCCTAAGAATTCCGGGCCTCCTATTACTGAAGGTGGGCGCCCTTCATAAGAAATAAAGATGCTTTTAAGCATCCCGAATTCCTGGAAAATCGCTATTAAGGAAACTAAAATTCCTATAAAAATTGAAAGCTTCCACATCTTTTGCCAATCTTTCTCTTTGAATATCAGAAAAACAACTAAAGCAAATATTATATAGAATATAAAGTTTAAAGAGCCTCCGCCCCGGTAAGGGGAGCCTAAAAAGCTGAAAAGAGGATCTTTTGAGAAAATTGATGATAAAAGAAAAAGCACGCCGAGGGCAGTTAAAATCCAGAAGATGGCGTTTTTCTTTAAATTAGAGATTCTGAATAATTCGGGCAGTCTGCGTTTTTCTTTGTAGAATAATTGATAAAAAAACAGGAACAAAATTATGGAAAAAATGCATCTGAAAATAAGAGTCTTGCCCCAGTCCGGCGGGAATATCCAGGGCGGGATGACCAAAATAGGAAGAACCAATATAGTAAAAAGCCCGGCCTTGCAGGCGAGGTTAATTCTATCGGGAGTCGAATTATTATTGCTTGCCATGATATTTTATGATACAAATTAAATATAGAAAAATCAATGAAAAAAATAATAATCACTTCGGGATATTTCAACCCACTGCATATAGGCCACATAAATCTAATAAAAGATGCCAAAAAGCTTGGAGATTTTTTAGTTGTAATTGTAAACAATGATGAACAAGTAAGGATAAAAGGAAGCGTCCCTTTTATGCCCGAGCAGGAAAGAATAGAAATAATTAAGGCGTTGAGATACGCAGACGAGGTTTTATTGTCAATTGATAGGGACGCAACGCAGACAGAAAGCCTTAAATTTGTCGCCCTAAAATATCCCGGAGACCTTTATTTTGCCAAGGGCGGGGACAGGAATGCAAATAATATACCAGATGGCGAGAAAGAGGTCTGCAAAAAATTTAATATCAAAATAATCAACGGTGTGGGGGGAGAAAAAGTTCAAAGTTCTTCTGTGCTAATAAAAAACAGCATCGCCGGGTTAAAAAACAAATAAAAACTCATATTGACAGATTGTTAAAATGGTTATAATATAAAGGCCGGTGTTCTTTACGTACGTGTCTGTAACTCAGAATCTGAAACTCTAGAAACGGGAGCTTGGCTCATGGTGGTAATGCACGACTTGGCAACACTGGCGGCCCTGGTGGTCTACACGGCGAAGAACGATATGACTTCGCCCGACCAGCGCAATCCACGGACCGGCTGGCAGACTGACGTTCTGCTATGCGCAATTGAGGCCTGGGTGGCGAGAGGCGAGAAAGATCCGGGAGCATACGCGAAGCTTTGCAGGATGATTCTGGCCGGCGTGAGTGCCTTGCCGGAAGTAGCAGCGTTCGTGATGCTTGGCGTTCTCAACGGGGAACGCCGGTTACCGGCAGACTTAGATAGGGATGCCGCAATTGCCCGGATGATTGAACAGTTAGGGCAGATGATTTCCGAGTTGCCCGAAGGTACCCGGAAGCAACGATGCAGAACACTGCTGGATTACCAAATCGGCGTGTGGTGCAACGAACGGGGTCGTTTCGACGTTGCTGCCGACGCGCAGCACCGCTCAGCCACAACGGCGGCGAGGATGGGTGATAGGGCTGGAGAGGCCATCTCCCGCTTCCTCGAGGTTTACTACCTGCTGAAGGCGGATCTGGTGCGCGGGGCTTCTGGCCAGAGTATGGACGGCATCGTCTCGTCGATGGGTTCTCTCTTCCTGGCTCTAAAGGAGACCTTGCGAGGTCATACGCTTGAAGTGCTCTGGGCGCAGGGCAATGGGCCTGCTCACATAATCGAGATTCTCACCTGGCTCAATCGGACCGATGCGGCCTGGGATACTTGGGTGACCAGTTGCCTTCAGGCTGCGCTCAAAATCGGCGACGCGTGGGCGCCGATTGCCGAGTTGGTCCGGGCTCTGCAGGCCAATGCGGTCAATACGCCCCAAGCTGAGGCAATGCTCAGGAACGTCGTTGAGGCCGACACAGATTCTGGGCGCAAGGCCACGGCCTTGCTCGTCCTCATGCGCCGGGCGATTCGTGCCGGCCAACTTGACGAGGCCAAGGTCTATGTTTTGGCCATGCCCGAAATTGGCACTCAGCACATCAGAGCCGTGGCTTTGCGCGAGTTGGCCGCCGCGACCGAGGAAAAATAAGAGAGGGGTCTTGGTTTTCGCCAAGATCGTCCGCTACTGGAGGGTGGCGGACTTTTTTTATGTTTATGATACTTATTGACCCCTATTGACACCTAGTTGATAGGGGTCTAATATCAATAATATATGATAGAAGAAATAAATCCTGAGAAAATATATACTCCAAAAGAGACTCGTGATTTCCTAAAAATCAGCGAGAGTACGATGAAAAGGATGATTAAGGATGGGTTGATAAGTGCCTATAAGGTCAGCGGGCAGTACAGGATTTGGGGCCGCGAAATTTTAAGGCTGTTATCGCCCGAAGCAGTTAAGGGAGGGGAGAAAGTTTTTTTGGGTATAAAAAGCCGCGTCAGAAAAGCCATTGATAAATGGTAAAAAATATTTAAAGGTAAAACATTATTTATGAGCTTAGAAAACAAAGTAGTATTGGTCACCGGAGGAGCCGGATCTTTTGGCCAAAAATTTATAGAAATCATTTTAAGGGAACACAATCCTAAAAGCGTTCGCGTTTATGATAACAGAGAATTGGCCGAGGTGGAAATGGATAGGAAATTCAACGATCCGCGGTTAAGATTTTTGATTGGAGATGTGCGAGATAAAGACCGCCTTTACCGCGCAATGAATGGTGTTGATATTGTAGTCCACGCGGCTGCCTTAAAGCATGTGCATGTTGCCGAGTACAATCCTTTTGAAGCCATTAAAACCAACATAAATGGGACTGCTAATGTAATAGACGCCGCAATTGACAATGGCGTGGAAAAAGCCATTTTAATAAGTTCTGACAAGGCGGTAAACCCGGTAAATTTGTACGGGGCAACAAAGCTATGTGCGGAAAAATTATTTATCCAGGCAAACTCTTACGTCGGGGACCGCAAAACCCGCTTCAGTTGCGTGCGGTACGCGAATGTTTTAGGCAGCTGCGGCAGTATCATACCTTTGTTTTTAGAACAAAAAAAGACCGGAACAGTAACGGTAACTCATGAAAAAATGACCCGTTTTTTTATGACGATGGAGCAAGGAGTGGAATTAGTTATTAATTCTTTAGAAAAAATGCGGGGAGGCGAAACGTTTATTCCCAAGACTCCCAGCATGGAAATTATGAATTTGGCAAAGGCGGTTGCTCCCGAGGCCCAAATAAAAATCATTGGCATGCGGCCGGGAGAAAAATTGCAAGAAGCCTTGCTTACCAGTGAAGAAGCAAGGCACACCAAAGAGTTTGATAACCATTTTATCATCGAGCCCGAATTTGCTTTTTGGGATAAGAAAAATATTACGGAAGGCAAGCAGCTTCCAGATGGATTCCATTATGCCAGCGACAATAATACACAGTGGTTTACTCGCGATGATTTTAAAAAAATAATCGAGACGTTGTAAATAAACTTGAACGCATAAACATCCGCATGGAAAATCCATTGGAGCAAAAATATCGTACTGTCTGGGAAACAACTTTGCGTAATAAGCACTTGGCGCCAAGAGATGTGTCTGGTTCGAAATTCTTTTTTGAACTTAATTCCGATGAAACGCCAAAAATAGCCAACGGCTCTCCCATCCCAAGGCGTTTTAATACCTATGCGCTGGTGTGTTGCCTTCCTTTCCCGGAATATTTCCAGAAGATGTTCGAAGATTATTGGAAAAAGTTTATTACTTTGCTCGGCAATCCAATTTCTTATGGCGTAAAACCTCAAAACAGGCATGTGGAAATTTTTCTGTTCCAGCGTCCCGAAGAGGTATTTTCGCAAGAACAAATACAGGCCGGCATAAAATATTCTTTGTCTGTGGGCAGAGAGCTGCCTCCGTTTAAAATTTCTTTCCACTATCCTTTTATCACGCCAGACGGGACAATTGTTGTCCCAGGTTTTGAAGATGCCGGGGCTGTAGAAGAATTTCGTTTAAAATTAAGAGGAACGTTGCCAGCCTATCCCAAAAAGCAATCTCAATGGTTTCACACTTCACTCGGCCGGATTCTTGAGCCCTTAGACGAAATTAAAATGGCGCCTTTATTGCGCCATATGGAATCAAACTGGGGAGAAACTATTGGCGAAGTCACGGTCAATACATTGCTGTGGACGTGGGAGAAGCAGTGGTATATGGAAGACAAAGAAATTCTTGCGACATTAAAAATATGACAACCATAAAAATTAATAACAATGTAATCGGAGAGGGGCAGCCGGTATATATTATAGCCGATGTAGGTTCTAATTTTGATGGCAGTTTGGAGCGCGCGAAAATGCTGGCGAAACTTGCCAAAGAAGCGGGCGCTGACGCTTTTAAAATCCAAAACTTTTTATCCTCAAAGTTAGTGTCACAAAAAGGTTTTAATGGGGTGAAGCTGGCGCACCAAATAAAATGGGAAAAACCAGTAGCGGAAGTTTATAAGGATGCCGAATTCCCAAGAGAATGGCTGCGGGAATTTTCTGATTTCTGTGAAAGTATTGGTATAGATTTTTTTTCAAGTCCGTATGATATTGATGCTGTTGATGAATTAGAAAAGATTGGAGTACCTGCATATAAAATTGGTTCAGGAGAGATAGACAACCTGGAATTTTTACGCTATATTGCCCAAAAGCAAAAGCCGGTTATTTTGTCGTGCGGCGCTTCTTCTAAAGAAGAAATATGGCAAGCGCTTTCGGTTATCCGCGAAGCCGGGAACCAGCGAATTGTTTTATTGCAGTGCGCAACTAATTATCCATCGATGTTGGCCGATTCCAATCTGAATGCCATGATTTCTCTAAAAAAAGAGTTTGGCGTTGAAGTCGGCCTTTCCGATCATACGATTGGAAAAGAGGGTGGCGGGGACGATCCTCTAGGCGGCATTACAGCACCTATGGCCATGGTGGCGTTAGGAGGCGTTGTTGTCGAAAAACATTTTACCGACGATATCAAGCGCAAAGGCAATGACCATCCTTTTGCCATGAACGCGGCTGCTTTTAAAATTATGGTAGACAGTATACGTTCGGTAGAAAAAGTTTTGGGAGATGGCCAAAAGCGGGTTTTGAATTCAGAAAAAGAAACGATTATTATTCAGCGGCGCGGTATTTATGCCAAAGAAAATATTAAAGCAGGAGAAATCATCTCGCGCGATAAAATTGAATTTTTGCGCCCGGCGCTATTTTTGCGGCCCCCGCAAATTACCGCTATTCTAGGGAAGAAAGCCAAGCATGACATATTGGCCGGTGATCCTATTAAGTCGGATGCAATCTAACAACTATGTTAAATTTAGAAATAATAAAAAATATAGTAAGAAAAAACGAGAGATTGGTTAATTTTTACAGGTTCCTAGTTTTTTCGGGGAAACTTCTATCGCACGATTTATTTAATTTCGAAAAGCTATTTTTATTTCTAAAAGTTTATCCTTATACAATGGTCAGCTATGAAAAATTGGACAATGCTTATAATCTAACGAAAGCGGTGAAAAATGATGGGGTAGAAGGTGATTTAGTCGAATGCGGTGTTTGGAAGGGCGGATGCGCGGCAGTGATGGCTTTTACTGCCAGAAACCGCAAAACATGGATGTTCGATTCTTTCGAAGGGTTGCCAGAGCCAACTGTGAAAGACGGAGAAAGAGCGATTAATTGGAAACAGGGCGAACCGAAGGGCAGATTGATATCCATAGACAGGTGCGTGGCTAGTTATAGCGACGCCTGCAGAATTGTTAAAATATTAAAATTAGATAATGTTTCTATTATAAAGGGATGGTTTCAAAATACTCTGCCAAAAACGAAAATAAATTCTATCTCTGTTTTGAGGCTAGATGGAGACTGGTATGAATCAACAAAATTTTGCCTGGAAAGCTTATACGATTTAGTGGTCCCCGGGGGATACATTATAAGCGACGATTATGGATGTTGGAATGGCGACAAAGTGGCGTTTGAAGAATTTTTAAAATCGAGAGATATTAAAATTAATTGGATTAAAATAGATAGCCACGGCTATTATTTTAAAAAACCATTATGAAAAAAGTAAAAGATTTATTTAATTTATCAAGGAAAACAGCAATAATCACGGGCGGCCTTGGCCACTTGGGTTCTGCCATGACAGAGACCCTTCTTGAGCTGGGAGCGAATGTTATAATAACTGTTACGGAAAAAGAGTTGCTTGACAGAAAGGTTTCATCGAGATCGGCCCAATTAAAAAAAGACTACCCAAAGCAAAAAATTTCAATAGAGGCGATAGATTTTTTTGATGATAAATCTCTTAAGATATTTTTCGAAGAAGTCGGGAAGAAATTTAAAACAATCGACATTCTGGTAAATAACGCTTTTTACGGAGTGCAAAAAACCATTGAAGAAATATCTTTTGACGACTTCGATAAAAGCGTGCAAGGAACTTTTTCAAGCGTTTTTAGATGTTCATCTCTCGCGTTGCCCTTATTAAAACAAAAGGGGGGAACAATAATAAACATCGGCTCTATGTATGGGATTGTCTCTCCGGATTGCAATATTTATGAAGGTACAAAATCAAATAGCACTCCAAGCTATGGCCCTTCGAAAGCAGCTGTTATTTCGCTTTCTAAATATTTAGCTTCTTACTGGGCGCAATATGGAATCAGGGTAAACAGTATTTCGCCGGGGCCTTTTCCAAGGGATGAGGTGCAAAAAGATGAAGTTTTTTATAAACGGCTTAAAGCAAAAACAATGTTAAATAGAATAGGTACACCCGAAGACTTAAAGGGGATTATAGCTTTTTTGGCCAGCGACGCCTCCAGCTACGCAACCGGCCAGAATTTTATTATTGATGGAGGATGGACAGCATGGTAAATTCCTTAAAAAATAAAAAAAGAGTTGTTGCTATTGTACAGGCAAGAACGGGATCTACAAGATTGCCCAACAAGGTTTTGCTGGATTTAGCCGGTAAAAAATTTTTGTGGCACGTTTTGCAAAGAATAAAAACCGCAAAAAATATTGATGAACTAGTTTTGGCGATGCCAGACACTCAGGCAAATGATATTTTGGAGAAATTTGCCGAAGAAAATGGTTTTAAATATTTCCGCGGCAGCGAGAAAAATTTATTGGAGCGCCACTATTTGGCCGCCAAAGAATTCGGCGCGGAGGTTGTGGTTAGAATACCTTCTGATAACGCCGCAACTGATCCTGGGGTAATCAATCTCGTAATTGAGAGGCACCTAGATTCTGATGCTGATTACACTTCAAATGTGCTTGAAGAAACTTTTCCGGTTGGTTTGCATGTAGAAGTGTTTAACCTCGGCGCCCTCGAAAAAGCTTTTAATAATGCAACGGAAGAATATGAAAGAGAACACGCGACGCCATATATTTATAGGCACCCTGAATTATTTAAACTTCAAAGCGTGGCCGCGGAAGGAAAGTTAAAAAGGCCGGAAATCCGCTTGACTACAGACATAGAAAGGGATTTTGAACTGATAAAAGAAATTTATAAAAATCTTTATAAACCCGGGAAGATATTTTATATAGAAGAAGTTATTGATTTTTTAGACAAAAATCCGCATCTGATAAAAATTAATACTCAAAAATAATATTTATGGAAAAACAGGAGAAAAATGATTCCTTGCCGGAGTTTTTATTAAAGAAGGATGAATCGGCCTTCAGGAACTTTTTGGGCGCGCGCAAAGAAACCATTTTAAGGCTTCAAGATTTATACCAGAGGGATTACTTTGAGGACGAAAAATCTTCAAATGATGTAGAAAGGAAAATTGTTGAAAAAAGGAGAGAAATGTACCGCCAGGAGTTTGAACATATTAAAAAATATTTTGATATTAATAAGGGCGGAAATGTTTTGGATATAGGGTGCGGAGAGGGAGGATTTCTATCCTTGTTTGGCCAGAATTGGAAAAAATATGGAGTTGATATTTCCGGCTATGCTCTTGAAGAAGCCAGGAAAAACGGGATTATTGTTGATTTTGATTTTAAGGACAATTTATTTGATTTAATTATTTTCCGCGGAACAATACAGCATATACCGGATCCGATTTCCCGAATAGAAAAATGCTATTATTGGCTAAAAAAAGGCGGAGGAATAATTTTCTTGGTTACGCCAAACGCCAACAGTATTTATTATAAATTATTTAACACGTTGCCCCTCTTAAGCGACCCCAGAAATTTTCTTATTCCGTCAGACAAAGTTTTGAAACAAATTTTAAATAATTTTGGATATAAGATTAAGGGCGTAGAGTATCCTTACATCGGAACCCCATACGCTTCGCCGGTGAAAGATTTAGTGAATTTTGTTTTGAAAGTTTTGAGAATCAGAAAAAATATTAAAGTGCCATTTTATAAAAATATAATGGAAGTCTATGCCCAAAAACCATAAAAACACAATGATGGAATTAATCGACGCGCTTTGGTTTAAAAGGAGGGATATTATTTCCGATGGTTTTGACGAATCTTTGAAATATATTTCAAAGATTATTCCGCTGAAAATTCATAAAATTCCATCTGGAACCAAATGTTGGACATGGACAGTCCCTGAAAAATGGTCGGTGAAAGAAGCATATATTGAAGAAGTGAGCGGTAAAAGAATTTTGGATTTAAACGACCATCCCTTGCACGTAATGTCTTACTCTTTGCCAGTAAATAAAATTATCGGGAAAAAGGAATTATTAAAACACCTGCGTTCAAGGCCGGATATGCCCAAGGCCATTCCTTTCGAGTTTAAATATTATGAGCGTGACTGGGGTTTTTGCATACAGCATGAAAAGTTAAAAGAGTTGAGCAAAGAAAAGTATAAGGTTTTTATAGATTCAAAGTTTGAAAAAGGAAATTTAAAAGTGGGCGACTGTACTATAAGAGGAAAAAGTAAAAAAACAATCGTTCTGGTTTCTCATTTGTGCCATCCCTGCCAGGCAAATGACGACTTGGCAGGAGTTTCTATTTTAGTTGATCTGGCAAAAGAAATAAGTAGGCGCAATAATTTTTATACGTATAAGTTTTTATTTTTGCCCGAAACCATCGGCTCTGTCGCGTATCTTAGCGGCAACGAAAAAATAATCCCCAACTTAAAATACGGGATTTTTCTCGAAATGCCCGGAAACAATAATAATTTAACTTTACAACTAAGCCGACAGGGTAATACAAAAAT
This sequence comes from Candidatus Staskawiczbacteria bacterium, assembly GCA_903885445.1. Taxonomy (GTDB): domain Bacteria; phylum Patescibacteriota; class Minisyncoccia; order Minisyncoccales; family Staskawiczbacteraceae; genus XYD1-FULL-39-28. The sequence continues at coordinate 30,343 of CAISIO010000006.1, read as the reverse complement.
AGACAGAATTGCTAAAAAAATAATGCAAAATAAATGCCCCAATTTAAAAATAGGCGGCTTTCGAGAAATTGTAAGAAACGATGAGATGGTTTTTAATGGCCCCGGCGTAGACATTCCGATGGTATCTATAAGCCGATGGCCATACTCGGAATACCATACCTCGGGCGACAGCCCCAAAATAATTTCAGTTGAAAAGATGAAAGAGGCGAAAAAAACGGTTTTGGATATATTGCGCGCCTTTGAAAACGAAATTTCAGATAAAGATTATGTGCCCAAAAGAACATTCAAGGGCCCGGTGTTTTTGTCTGGATATGGCCTATGGATTGATTGGCGGAAAAATAAAAAACTAAACCAGAATGTAGAAAAAATAATGTTACGCCTAGAGGGCGACAAAAGCGTTTTTGATATTGCCGATGAACTAAATATGGATTTTAAGGAAGTGTTGGAGTATGTTGATAAATTTTTTAAAAAAGGGCTAATCAAGAAAATTTGATATGTATTCTTATATAAAATTCGCGAAACAAACGCTTCTTTTGGGTGTACTTAACGCATTGGGAGCCATACAGGGTATAATTTTTTTGCCCATCATTACAAAAATTCTTGGCGCACAGGACTATGGCATTTGGTCCCAGCTGAAAATTACAATGTCCGTTCTGGTCCCGCTCGCTTTTTTGGGATTATGCGAGGCCATGGCAAGATTTCTGCCCGGCGAAAAAGACGAAGAAAAAATAAAAGAAGGGGTGTACTCTTCTTTGGCGATTGTTTTTTTTGTAAATATGGCGCTAGCTTTGTTTTTGGCAATTTTTTCCGTCCCGGTTGCTACCTTTTTAAAGTTTGCGCCGTCACTAATTAGGCTACTTTCACTTGCAATCATTTTTGAGTCGTTAGGGTCAGTATTTCTTACAGCGGTGCTCTATAGAAGGGAGGTGGGCAAATACTTCTGGTTTTCGTCTTTAAAAATGATTGGAGAAACCGGATTAGTTATAGCGGCTGTTGTTCTTGGCTACGGATTGTATGGCGCAGTTTTTGCCCTTTTACTCATCAGGGTGATACTTTTTTTTATCTCGCTTGTTTATATTGTAAAAAAGATCGGCGTAAAAATACCGGATTTCTCGTTGCTAAAAAAATATTTGCACTTCGGCCTGCCGACAGTAGTGAATAATATCTCTTACGCCACGGTTACTTCGGCCGACCGATATGTAATAGGATTTTTTCTGGGAGTACTTTTTGTAGGTTATTATGCGCCAGCTTATTCTGTCGGAATGTTCTTGCTTTTTTTTATAATTCCCACAGTATCGGTTCTGTCGGTGGTGTTACCTAAGCTTTTCGACGAGAATAATCTTGATGAAGTAAAAAAATATTTAAGCAACTCCTTGAAGTATTTTTTATTGATGATGATTCCCGCAGCCTCCGGATTATCATTTTTGTCATACCAGTTGCTTGCGGTTTTTTCTACCAAGGAAATCGCCGATAATGCGTTTATGGTCGTTCCTCTCGTGGCCGCCAGCATGTTTATGTACGGTCTTATATGTTTTTTCGTCCAGATTTTAAATCTCGTAAAAAAAACAAAACTTGTTGCAATAATTTGGGCGATAGCCGCTTTTTTGAACCTTGGGTTAAACATAGTTTTTATTCCTAGGTTTGGAATCATGGCGGCGGCTATAATAACTTTTATATCTTATCTATGCGCACTTATTTTAACCTGGCATTATGCCTTCAAAGATTTTCAGTTTCATATTGATTGGGATTCCATAGTCAAAAGCATTATCGCGTCTGCTTTGATGGTTTTATCGATATTATGGTTCAGGCCGACAGGGTTTCCAAGAGTTATGGCGTCTGTTTTACTGGGCGCAGCCGTCTACGTTATTTTAATGTTTTTATTAAAAGTCGTTGGCAAAAAAGAAGTTAATTTTTTTAAAAATATAATTTATGAAATGGTGTTTCCTAATAAGTAATTTTCAGTTTTTACCGGAATTCTTCGGAAAATTATCCGCGGAGATTTTGGAGCGTGGAGACGAATGTCTTGTAATTTTTGGCAGTAAAGTCGCTGAGTACGACAAAAAGAAATTTTTTCCCGACGGAGTGAAATTTATTTCAATGATTGAGTGGCAGGTAGAAAATTACGGACACGCGGATAACGATAATAAAAAAGATTTTTCCTGGCTGCCGTGGAAAGACTTTTTTTCCATTCTCGACAGAAGCCCTCTCTTGAAAATAGATTATGCCAGGGCGTCTGAAATAACCTTGCGCACGGTGAAATTTTTTGAATTTATTTTTGAAAGAGAGAAGCCAGGAGTAGTAATTAGCGAGCCGCCGGCCTGCTTGTTTTCCCTGATTGCCTGCCGCCTTTGTGGAAAAAATAACGCGGCTTACTTGGGGGTGGGCGATTCTAGGATAAATAACAGATTAGACATTTATGATGAAGAGTTTACGTGCTCAAAATATTATAAAACTTTTGAAGAGATAAACAGAGAAAGCATCTTAAAAGAAGAAAAAGATTTTATAAGAGATTTTATGAATAAGTTTATAACCCACGAACAGATGCCTTCATACGTAAAATGGATGAAGGTTTATTTTAGCCAGATAGGATTGATAAGACACTTTTTAAAAAGGATAAAGGAAACTTTTCGGCCGCTCTCGCGCTATTCATTTTCACGTAAAAAGTATAGATTACTGGACGTAGAAAGTGAAACAATGGCGATGTCTTTTTCCCGGGCTTTTTTTATAGCCGAAAGGAAAAAATTACGAATTTATTACCAAAAGAAATTTTTTGAAAGTTCCCTGGTTGAGGATCGTTTCGGCCGCATTAATGAAGAAAAATTTTTCTTTTTCCCGTTACACTATCAACCAGAATCGTCAACCAATGTTTACGCCGCATATTATTGCGACCAGTTGAATACAGTAAAAAATATTGCATTAAGCCTTCCTTTTTCCTACAAGCTCTATGTGAAGGAACACCCGATGTCTGCGGGCGCAAGAACCAGCCAGTTTTATGAGGAGTTGGAAAAAATACCGAACATAGTTTTGGTTTCTCCTACAGAAAATATACAAGAAATTATAAAAAATTCATCCGGGGTTGTTGCCCTGACAGGCACTCCCGGGCTTGAGGCCGCGCTGTCTGGCAAACCGGTCTATGTTTTGGGTGATGTGTTCTATTCTTACCACCCTCTTTGCAGAAAAGTGGAAAGCTTTAAGGACCTGGAAGAAAAAATAAAAAACGATTTGGAAAATATTCCTGATGTAAACGATTTGGAAAATATAAACAATAAATTTGTCGCATCCTATCTTAGGAATACGATTCCGGGCAACACGACATCTGCTGTTGTAAAGAACGATGCGAATGATTATAGACAGATTTACGAAAATCTATTAGGAATATTACATAAAGAGAAAATTAATAATGCGTTTCTCCCGGAGATTAGGAACGATCTAAGTATCAAGCCGAGAAAAGTCGTTTTCTTCACGCCCTTGCTGGCCACGGGAGGGATGGAAAGGGTTATATCTGATCTGTCTATTAACTTGCCGGAAAATATAGAAAAAATTACCGTGGTTTTCACAAACCAAGAACCCTCTAAGTACGACTTTAAGGGAAAAATTATTTCTTTAGGCCTTCCATTGAGCAAACATTTATTGCCCGGTATATATTATTTTTTTATTGGCATAAGACGCCTAAGAAAAATAATAAAAAAAGAAAATCCTGATTACGTGGTGAGTTTTGGTTTTAATGCTAACCTGATGAACGTTTTTTCTTGCAAGCAAAGCATATTAAGAGCCGACACGTTTTTGTCCTCCGCGCACGGAAGCATAGGCAGGCTTTTAATTAAAACTTTCTTCAACAAAGCATATAAAATTGTTTGCGTCTCCAAGGGAGTGGCGCAAGATTTGGTTGATAATTTTGAAATGAAGAAAGATAAGATTAAAATCATATACAATTTTTTAGACAGCAAAAAAATTTCAGGTTTATCTGCCGAACCTTTAGACCAAGAATACGAAGACATTTTTACTAATCCGGTTGTGATAAACGTGGGCAGAATCGAGGAGCGAAAGGGTCAGCGCTATTTAATAAGGGTTTTTAAGGAAGTAAAGGAAAAAGTAAAAAACGCTAAGCTGGTTATTTTGGGTTCGGGCGAGCTTGAGCAGGATTTAAAACAAGTAGCTAAAGACTTGGGACTCGAAAAAGACGTTTATTTTCTCGGCTGGCAAAAGAACCCTTTCAAATTTTTGGCTAAGTCCAAAGTGTTTGTTTCATCTTCTTTAATTGAGGGATTCTCTATGGTTATTATAGAGGCCATGGCTTGCGGTTTGCCCATAATAACAACGAGCTGCAAATATGGTCCGGTGGAGATTTTATCTCCGAAAACGGATATAGAAACCAAGGTGGAAGGAATTGAATATAAAGAATACGGGATTGTGACCCCGCCTCTTTGCGATCGAGGGGCTGGAAAGCCGCCAGAGGCGTCTGCCGGATTAGAAATAAGCGAAAAATTATTGAAAGAGGCGATAATAAAAGTTCTAACCGATGAAAAAATTGCCGACGATCTGAGAAGGAAATCTTTAAACAGGGCAGCTGATTTTGATGTTTTTAAAATCATGAATAATTGGGATTTTTTAAGAGAAAATTATGAAGAGCGGTAAAAAATTATTTTTCCTTTTACCTGATTTATACCAGGCCGGAGGCCAAAGAGTCGTTTCGGAAATTTCTTTAAATTTGCCAGAAAACATAAAGCAAACCCTGGTGCTTTTCGAAGATAGGGTGTCATTTCCGTATAAAGGAAATTTGGTAAGCTTGGGCGTTCCGCTTTCAACTAATTTTTTACAAAGGATCTGCGCTTTTTTCGTGCGGCTTTATAGGTTTAAAAAAATAGTTTTTAAGGAAAAACCGGACTGGGTAATAAGCCTAGGTAATTCAGCTAACATTATTAATATCCTTTCCAATAAAAATTCAATTATCCGGGTTGATATGTTTTTGTCGAAAGAGCAGAAGGGTTTATTTAATTTTTTGTTCATGATTCTAGCAAGAATATTATTTAACAAAGCATTAAAGATCATCCCGGTTTCTAAGGCTTCAGCCGCTGACCTTGTAAAAAATTTCGGGGTGAAAGGAGAAAAAATTACTACTATTTATAATCCGATTGATGTAGGGAAAATACAGCTATCATCAAAAAAGGAACTTGAGCTTGAGCATAAGGAGATATTTAAAAATCCGGTAGTAATCAGCGCAGGAAGGATGGTTAGGCAAAAAGGGCAGTGGCACCTGATAAGAGCATTTAGCGCGGCGAAAAAAGAAATAAAAAATTTAAAACTGGTTATTTTAGGAGATGGCGAGTTAAAGCCGTATTTCAAGGAGCTGATTGACGGTTATGGTTTGAGAAGAGACGTTTTTTTGTTGGGCTGGCAGAAGAATCCTTTTAAATTCATTGCCAAGTCAAAATTATTTGTTTTGCCCTCTTTGTGGGAGGGCTTGCCAATGGCCGCCATGGAAGCCATGGCTTGCGGTGTGCCAATAATTTCTGCTGATTTTAGATCTGGCGCAAGAGAAATATTAGCGCCGGATACCGATTTTAATTTTGAGACAGATAAAATAGAGTTCTCCCAATACGGAGTTTTGGCGCCTGTATGCGATGGCAATTTTTATAAGGCAACCCAACCTTTAGCTAGGGAAGAACGTATTCTAAGCGAGGTTATAATCAAAATTCTGGAAGATGAAAAATTAAGGAGCGATTTGGCCGGGAAATCCTTGAGGAGGGCTGAATATTTTGATATCAAAAATATCATTAAGCAATGGGATTTTTTACATAAATAGGTTATAGTAAATATCATTAAATAAAATAAAATATGAAAATATTAATTACGGGAATCAGCGGTTTCGTAGGCTCGTATTTGGCAGAATATTGTTTATCGATGCCGGGGGCTGAGGTTTACGGAACAATTTTGTCCCATCATTTGGGAGACGAAATGAAAAGGATTGAGGGCGTTAAAGATAAAATAAAAATTTTTGAGTGCAACCTGACAAATAGGATAGCAGTAGAAAGGGTCTTGCAGGAAGTTAAACCGGATAAGATTTTCCATTTAGCGGCGCAAAGCTTTGTGAGGGTTTCCTGGGACGGGCCTGAAGATACAATTTTCAATAATATAATGTCTGAGTTGAACATCTTTGAGTCCTGTAGAAATTTAGGCATAAATCCAATTATACAAATTGCAGGATCTTCAGAGGAATATGGCCTGGTTTCGGAAGACGAAGTTCCAATTAAAGAAACAAATCCGTTAAGGCCTCTTTCTCCGTACGCGGTTTCAAAAATCGGGCAGGAAATGCTCGGTTATCAATACTATAAAAGTTATGGCCTTAAGGTTGTATTGACCAGAGCGTTTAACCATGAAGGCCCGGGCAGAGGCGAGCAGTTTGTCACATCAACCTTTGCAAAACAAATAGCCCAAATTGAAAAAGGCAAACAGGAACCGATAGTGAAAGTAGGAAATCTTCAGGCGCAAAGGGATTATACAGATGTTAGGGATATGATAAGGGCGTATTGGCTGGCAACTGAAAAATGCGAATATGGAAAACCATATAATATTTGTTCGGGTAAAACATGGGTAATAGAAAAGGTTCTAGAGTTTCTTTTGAGCCTTAGCACTGTAAAAAATATAAAAGTTGAAAAGGACCCGGAAAGAATGAGGCCGTCGGATGTGCAAATTTTAAAAGGAGATTATTCGGAGTTTAACAAGGCGACCGGCTGGAATCCGGAAATTCCGTTTGAAAAGACATTGGAAGATACTTTAAATTATTGGCGGGAGAGAGTATGAAGAAAATAGGAATAACGCAAATTTCTTCAAAAAAGTATGGTGGCGTGCTGTATAGCCACCAGGTTAAGGACGCGCTGTCTGCGGAATTTGATGTAGATTTAGTCGATCTGGAAGCCCAAAAAACAAAAATAAGGTATCTTAAGATATTTGAATCTTTTTTATATTCTTTCAAGTTGAATGAGCGGCGCGACTTGTGGATCAGGGATTTTTATTCAACTGTCGCACTCTCTAAAAAAAGAACTCCAGGGAAAAATATCGCTCTGATTTTCCACATTGATTTTTGGGCCTTTTCTTTTGTACCGGGGCTGTTCTTATCGCTGATAGAAAAACTTTTTTTCTACCGCCAATTAAAAAAAGTTGACGCTATCGTAACGATTTCCAGCTATTGGCAGGATTTTTTTATCAGGAAGGACTATAAGAACGTCTATAAAATCTATTGCGGTTTTAATTTGGAGGATTTTAACATATCAGATAGTGAGATTGCAGATTTTAAAAAGAAGCATAATTTGCAGGATAAACCCATAGTTTATATTGGGAATTGTCAAAAAGCAAAAGGAGTCGTGCAAGCATACGAGGCGCTTAAGGACTTGGATGTGTATTTGGTTACATCCGGCAGGCCAATGGTTAAAATCCCTGCTTTGAATTTTAATTCTGGCTACAGAGATTATCTGATTTTGCTCAAAGCTTCTTCTGTTGCGGTTACTATGTCTACAATGAAAGAGGGGTGGTGTATGACTGCACATGAAGCAATGCTGCTATCAACGCCGGTTGTCGGCTCGGGCATCGCAGGCATGAGAGAATTGCTGGAGGGAGGCGGACAGGTCGTTTGTGCTGATTTTAAAATGCTGAAAGAAAAAGTAAACTATTTGCTGGACAATGGGCAACAGAGAGAAAAGATGGGAAGGAGGGGCCGGGAGTTCGCAAGAAATTTCACAATGGACAAATTTAAGAAAGATTGGTTAGATATAATTAAAAAAATAATTGGCTGATGGAAAGAGGCGTTTTTACAATTTCATTGGATTTTGAGCTCGCCTGGGGAATGGAGGAAAAACCTTTGTCGCCCTCTTTTCAACAAAAGATGCTTTGGGAAGTGCAAAAAGGAATTCCCACAATGCTTGAATTATTTAAAAAACACAAAATCCACGCAACCTGGGCAACTGTTGGGTTACTTTTTTCTGGAAACGGGAAGGAAGATCCGCTGCGCTATGCGATGACTTCAATAAAATCAATCTTGTCTTGTCCTAACCAGGAAATCGGCACGCACACTTTTACGCATTACTGTTGCCTTGCTGATGGTCAAGATAAAGATGATTTTGCCTCCGATCTAAAAAATGCCGTTGGTATCGCCCGGAGAAACGGCATAAAAATAAAAAGCATTGTTTTCCCGCATAACCAGGTAAATGAAGAGTATTTGCAGATTTGCCAAAAAGAAGGCATTACTGCTTTCCGCGGAAATCCGCAAAGTTGGATGTACGAAGCCAGAAAAGGCGGGAAAGAACCATTGTTCTGCAGGCTGGGCCGGCTGGCTGATTCTTATATAAATATAAGCGGGCATAATGCGTTTGATTTGAAAAAACCGAGTGCCGGTATTTTAAACATTCCTGCGAGCAGATTTTTTAGGCCGTATGATAGATTTTTGGCATTTTTTGAGCCGTTAAAATTGCGCAGAATCCTTTCTGATATGAAATATGCCGCAAAGAATAATTTGGTTTACCATCTTTGGTGGCACCCGTATAATTTGGGAGCGGGCAGAGAGTTTAAAAAAAATGTACAATTTTTAAGGGAAATATTAAGCTATTTTTCTGAATTGTCCTTAAAATATGGCATGGAAAGCTTAAATATGGGAGAATTAACAAATAAAGTAACAGCCAATGACTGAAAATAAAGATAAAAAAATTTGGGCTAGGAATACCGCCGTTTCAATTCATGACGAAACCGCAGATTGGTTTGCCGGCCAGCATAAAGATGAAGAAAAAGATTATTTTTCTTCAGATTTTACTTACGGTAGAAAACAAATTGAAAAGATTTTTTATAAGGAAATCGCCAAACTGCCCAAAGGAGCCAAAATTTTGGATGTAGGGTGCGGTACGGGAGACGATTTAAAAAAACTTTTCGATGCCGGCTTTAATGTAGCCGGTGTCGAGCCGTCGGAAAATATGCTAAAGTATGCCCAAGGCAAACTACCAAATGGCACGATTGTAAGGGGGAACGCGCTTAAGTTGCCTTTTGAAGATAACTTTTTTGATTTTGTTTCTGCCATAGAAGTTTTCCGTTATTTAAACGGGCAGGATAATCTGTCGGGGTTTGAAGAAATTTTAAGAGTCCTAAAGCCGGGCGGAATATTTTTCGGAACATTTATAAATAAGTATGCTCTTAACGGTTTTCCCGTGCTTAACTTTTTGAGGAAATTAAATGAATATTTTTTTAAAAAACCATTGAGGTTCCACAGTGAATTTGAAACTCCGGGAAAAATAAAAAGCAAACTGCTTTCATGCGGATTCTCACAAGTCCAGGCGCACGGAATAATGTTCGCGCCCCTACTGATACTGTATAGGATTAATAAAAATATCGGCAGCTTTTTTGCGAGAATACTTGAGCCGGCCGATCCATTTTTGAGCGATACAAAAATGCTGCAGCCGTTTGCCAACCATTTAATTGCTATAGCAAAAAAGTAATTTATAAAAATTAGCCCAACCTATGAAAATTTTAGATTTTTTTTCGAAGTACCAGAAGTTCATTATATTGGGAGCAATCTTGCTGGCGGTGCTTTTTAGTATAGACAAAGCGTTGGGCGCGGGAACAATGCTTATTACGTTTCTTGCAACAACAACCATATATTTTATCAGCCTCTGGAAAGATGAAAAACAAAAAAAATCTTTAAGTTTATTATTTATTGTTGTTTTTTTCCTATATATTTTGGCGTCTCTTTTCTTTTATTACACAAAATTCCAGCCTTTTTCCGGCGGCTACGGCGATTACGTGGTTTATAACGAGCAGGCCCAAGCAGTTTCCCAGGCAATTCATAACGGAAATTTAATTTTGAAAGGAGTTACTTTTTATAATCTTTATCCTGCTTTCGTGGGATATTTGTACGCCTTTATATTTCCCAGTTCTTTGGTGGGGCGGTTTTTCAATTGTTGGCTTGTTGCCCTGACGGTTGTTTTCCTATATTTGTTGGTGCGCGAAATGGGAGGCAATGAAAAGCAGAGTTTTGGGTCGGGCTTGTTGGCCGCCTTGTATCCAAGTCTCGGTTTTTTTGGGACAATGCTGATAAAGGACCCATTTGTGATAACGCTTTCTATGTTAGGACTGTTGCTCTCTTTTAAAATAATTAAAGGTTTTTCTGTAAAATACTTTGTCGGTTTTTATATTGTTTTAATAGCTCTTGTTTATCTTCGTTTTTATATCGGCTATGCTCTTGTGCTGGCATTTTTCTTGAGTTGGCTGGTTCTGGCCAATATGAAAATTAAAAAAAGGATTGTTTATGCAGCGATAATGGTTTTTCTTTTTGGTTTCCTGCCGATATTGGGCAACAACGCGGATGTTCCGGGCGGCGGCGGATATATGGGAATGAATGCCTTCCAGACTTTTATGAATCCGAATGCCATCACTTTCTATAAAGAAGTTGCATATCCTGTTGTCGAACATGAGGGCGTGCAGGTCGTTGATCCAAAATACTCAAAATATTCCCAAGCAGAACAAGAGCGATTCAGTCTGGCGGAAGGATATAAGAATTCTTCTTTTATGCTTAAAACAGGGCTGGAAAATCCTCTGACTTTTATAGAAAATACTTCGCTCTCTTACGTTTTTGCTTTTTTGGGCCCCTTCCCGTGGCAAATAAACAGTTTGAGGCAGGCTTTGGCGCTGCCGGAGGTCTTTATATGGTATGTTCTATTGTTCTTCATTATAAAGGGCATCATAATTTTCGTAAGAAGAAAGAATTTTACGTTCCTGCCGCTTGTTATTTTCAGCTTTATGGCATTTGGAGTTTTGGCGGTTTTTTTGAATAATTACGGAATACTGGCCAGGATCAGGATTCCGGCATTTTTGGCGCTTTTGTGCATATTTCCGTTTGGATTTGAAAAATTAAATAATATCAGGGTTCCTTTTTTCATAAAAAAAATAGTCGGGCCCGGCCAGATAAGAAGTTTTTTGAATGATGAGGAGTATCCGCATCTGGAAGAGAGGTTTTTGCCCGAGGGAGGCAAGGTTCTTGATGTGGGAAAACCAGAGTGGGACTACAGAAAATTTTTTAAGAAATCTCGCTACATCGTTTCTGATGTGGACGAAAATCTGAAACCGGACGTTGTTGACGACATAACAAAATCAAAATTTGCCGACGAAGAATTTGACATGGTTATTTTTAATGGGGTTTATGAACAAATAAAAGAAGAGAGGATGGCAAAGGCTTTTTCGCAAATAAAAAGAATATTGAAGAAGGGGGGCATTTTGATTTTAGGCGTACCGGGAGTAGCAATGCCGGTCTATCCTTCGATTAAAGATACGGGCAGACGCATTGAGAATAAGGAGGATGTCCTTAATCTTATTACGAATGACTATGAAATATTTAAGACGCAGGAATTTTTCGAAAATGATAAATTAAGTTATGTATATTGGGAGTGTAAAAAATTATAAAAACTGAATCAATAAATATATGAAATGTTTAGTAACCGGCGGCGCAGGATTTATAGCCAGCCACCTGGTTGATAAATTAGTAGGAAGGGGCAATGAGGTTGCGATTATTGATAACCTCTCAACCGGCAAAAAAGAAAATATAAATCCGGCGGCAGTTTTTTATAACATAGACATTCAGGACGCCAAGGTCTCAGAGATTTTTTTTAAGGAAAAACCGGATATTGTTTTCCACTATGCTGCGCAAATCGACGTAAGAAAATCAGTGGAAAACCCGATTGAAAGTGCAAAGACAAATATTTTAGGAGCATTAAATATTTTAGAAAACTGTAAAAATTTTAGAGTTAAAAAAATAGTCTTTGCTTCAACCGGCGGAGCGATCTATGGCGAGTCAGATATTGTCCCTACTCCTGAGGATTATCCCGAGAGGCCCGTGTCTCCCTACGGCATCGAAAAGTTAATTGTCGAACATTATTTAGGTTTTTATAAAAAAGAATACAATTTAGATTATTTGGTTTTGAGGTTTGCCAATGTTTACGGCCCGCGCCAGAATTCAAGAGGGGAAGCAGGTGTGGTGGCAATATTTTGCGATAAATTGCTGGCTGGTGTACAGCCTATTATAAATGGCGACGGTAAGCAGACTAGGGATTTTGTTTTTGTGGAAGATGTTGTTAGAGCTAATATTTTGGCATTAGAAAAAAATAAAACAGGCATCTTTAATATCGGCACAGCCAAAGAAACAGATATAAACCGCGTGTTTGCGGAACTTACGGAGCTTTCAGGTTCAAAATTCAAGGAAGTGCATATGTCTCAGAAAGCCGGCGAACAAAAAAGGAGCTGCCTTGATTTTTCTAAGGCTAGATCGGAATTGGGCTGGGAGCCGGAATATAATGTAGAAAAAGGTTTGGAAGCTACTCAGAAATGGTTTTTCAACAATAAAAAATGAATATATTCTTTGCATTTACTCCCTATCATAGCCTTTTGGCCTACAGTGCCGCGCTTTCTGAAAAGCGAGGCGATAATGTATTGTTTATTGTCGCTGAATTTCCTGAAGCCAAAGCCATTTCAAAAGCATTTAAAAATTCGAGTTTAAAAGCTTTCTCGGAGGTCATTTGTTTGCCCGGAGTTTATAACAGTAGAAATTTTATCGAAAAAATTCTTATAAGAAAAAGAAATGCAATTTTCTTGAATAAATTTATTTTAGGCCACAATATTGAAAACGTATTTGTGGGCAATGTTTCCCGTATAGAGGCTCAAGCCTCCTTGCATTATGCAAAAAATAAAAATCCAAATTGTAAGGGGATATATTTAGAGGACGGGACGGAGGCCTATCGTTCTGAATTCATGCCTAAAAGTAATTTTTTGGTAAGAATTTTTTGCAAAGCTTTTTTTGGCACATGGTGGAATGATAAGATTGTTTCGGGCACTTCTTCCGTTATCGATGTTTGCCAGGTTTTGTTTCCCGAATTGGTTGTGAAAGAATTGAAAACAAAAAAAATTATTGCTGTTAATAAAGAAAATTTGTTGCAGGTGAAAAATGACGCGGCTTTTGGAGATTATTTTATTTCTCTCGGTTTTAATTGCCAGGACATGAGGGAAATTGATGTGCTTTTAATCGGTTTATATTCCGAAAAGAAAGAAGATTACCCGAAGTTTAAAAAAATCACAGATAAGATTTTGTCATATGTTGATAGCAAAAATTTGCAGCTTGCCGTAAAATACCATCCTAGAGAGCTCCCAAGCAACTTTTTAAATCGAGAACAGGGTAAAAAAGTTTTAGTTTTACCGAAAGCCATCCCTATGGAGTTGATATATATATTTGCTCCGCAACCGCCAAAAATAATTATCGGCGGCCACTCAACAGCCTTGCTTACCGCGCGTTGGATTTTTCCTAAAGTTCCTATTATTTCAGTCGCGCCTTTATTTGATTATTATGATGAGAATGTTTATGAGGCTTTTAGAAAAAACAATATAAAATTTATTTCAAATGTTAAAGATATCAAGGATGAGTTGGAAAATATACGCTAAATCATGGAGCATCACAGGAAATTTGTTAAAGATATAGGCATGCTGGGTTTAGTGCTTGCGCTATCTCGCGCGAAAGGCGTGGTGTTGCTTATGTTGCTTAGTAAAACGCTTGGAGCGGAAAGTTATGGAATTTGGACGCAGATTCTGGTAACAATAAGTTTTGTGGCTCCAATAGCAATGCTGGGGCTTCCCTATGCTTTGGTGCGTTTTCTTCCTGATGCAAAAACTCCGCAGGAGGTAAAAGAGCAGGTATGGTCTGCTTTAGCCATCATCTTTGGAGCGGTTCTCGTAATTGTTTTACCGGTTTTATTTTTCTCAGGGTTTTTCTCGGCGTTATTACAAACGCCCGTTCATTTAATTGCAATTCTTGCATTCCTTATTGTGCTGGAATCGCTTAATTCATTTATCGTTGAGATATTCCGCGCATTCGGAGCAATTGGAAAGTATGCCCTGCTAAGTTTCAGCCTTGCCGGAGGAGACGTCCTATTCGTGGCGATTGCGCTTGTGATGGGACAAAAACTTTTTGGAGCAGTGCTGGCGCTGGCTTTAATAAGGTCGGCAATGCTCGCGTTAGCGTTTGTTTTACTTATAAGGAAAATCGGTTTCATAATTCCTCGTTTTTCTGGCATAAAGAAATATTTAAAATTCGGACTTCCGACTGTTGTGTCAAATATCTCATATTGGATTGTCGAGGTCAGCGACCGTTATTTTATCGCTATTTTTTGGGGTGTATTATTTGTGGGCTATTACGCGCCGGCCTACACGGTCGGGCTAATTATAGGCTTATTTATTATGCCCGTCATGTTGATTCTGCAACCGGCTGTTTCAAAGTTTTTTGCAGAGCAAAATATGCATGAGGTAAAACGTTATCTTTCTTATTCAATGAAATATATTTTTTTTGTTACGGTTCCGGCCGGATTTGGATTAACAGTTTTATCAAAACAAATACTTACTGTTTTTTCAACGCCCGAAATTGCCCTTCACGCTTCGCCCATAGTTCCGTTTGTTGTATTAAGCATTATTTTCTACGGGATATACGGAGTTTTCTCGCAGGTGTTTCTTCTCTTTAAAAAAACAATGATAGACGGTGCGATATGGACGACTTCGGCGGCGATTGCGCTTATTCTTAATTTTGCGCTTATCCCCAATTTTGGAATTATCGGAGCGGCGTCCGTAACAGTAATAGCATACACGGTGGCTCTTGTGGCAACCGCAATTTACGCATCGCGCATTTTTTCATTTCCAATTGACTGGAAATTCGCGGTTAAAACAATAATCGCTTCTGCGCTTATGTCAGCAATTATTTCCTTCTTTTCTGTAAGGGGCGCGCTACAAACCATATTTGCGGTGGCGGGGGGAGCTGTGCTGTATATGTTTTTTATGCTGATTATGAAAAGCTTCGGGCAGAGGGAAAAAGAATTTTTCTTTGCATTTTTTAAAAGTCGAGCCAAGACAATTAAAGAGCCAATTTAAAATGAAAGTAAAAAGCGGTAAAAAAATTAAAATTTGCTATATTGCCAGCGTGGATGTCACGGTAAAATTTGTTTTATTCAACCAGTTGAAATTTTTAGAAGCAGAAGGATATGATGTTCACGTCGTTTGTTCTCGGGGTAAATGGATAAGCGAAATCGCAAACGAGGGGATAAAAGTGAAAACCATAAGATTTAAGCGCAGAATTACGCCTATATCGGATTTGTTTTCCTTGGCAAAATTATTTTTTTATCTTAGAAGGGAAAAGTTTGACATTGTACACACGCATACTCCAAAAGCCAGCCTACTTGGACAGTTGGCCGCCAAAGCAGCTGGTATTCCGATAATCGTAAACACCATACATGGATTCTATTTCCAGAGGCACGATCCGTGGCTGAAAAGAAAATTTTTTATTCTGATAAATAAAATCGCGGCGAAATGTTCAGACCTCATTTTTTTCGTGAATAGGGAAGACATGAATACGGCGGTTAGAGAAAAAATTTGTTCTTCTGGGGCAATGAGATATTTCGGGGGCGGGATTGATGTGCGGCGGTTTAATCCCGAAAGGTTTTCCATGGATTTTAATGCAAAAAAGAAAAAACAACTTGGCGTAGATCCGAGCCATAAGGTTATAGGAATTATAGCCAGGATGGTAAAAGAAAAAGGATATTTGGACCTTTTCTGCGCGTTTGAAATAATTTTGAAAAGTTTCCCCAAAACGACGCTTTTAGCGGTCGGTTCTTTAGAGCCGGAGAAAAAAGATGCTATAGAACCGTCTATTGTTAGTAGGTATGAGATAGAAAATAATGTCATATTTCTGGGCGAAAGGACTGACGTTGATCACATCTATCCACTAATGGATATTTTTGTCTTGCCGTCCTATAGAGAGGGGCTTGGTATTTCAGCTATTGAAGCTTCGGCGATGGGTAAACCGGTGGTTGGCACTGACATTAGAGGCATCAGGGAGGCGGTTGAGGATGGTATTACGGGAAAATTAGTGCCGGCAGGAGACCCCAACAAATTAGCTGAAGCAATTATATATCTGATGAAAAACCCGGCGGAGGCAAGAAAAATGGGAGAAAGGGGAAGAACGAAAGTCGAGAAGGAGTTTAATGAGAACCTGATTTTTGATAGAATAAAAGAAGAGTACAAGAGGCTTTTAAGTGAAAAATTAAAGATATGATAATTTGTTTAGCCAGCGAAAATGATGCGGCTCAAATAGCCAAAATACACAAAGAAGAAATATCAGAGGGATTTTTGAGCTCTTTAGATGTCTCTTTTCTGGAAAAGCTGTATCTGTCTGTAATAAAATCCGGATTAGGTTTTTGCGTTGTCGCGAAAGAAAATGACGACGTGGAAGGATTTATAGCCGGAACAGTTGATATAGACAAAACTTACAGCTATTTTTTCAGTAAATATTTTTTCCAATCAGTCGCTATTTTGTTGCCGAAAGTTTTTGATTTGTCTTTTTTGAAAAAATCATTCGAAACCTTGTTTTATCCTAAAAAAGAAAGTGGGCTTGTGAAAGCCGAACTTTTAACAATCGCGGTAAAAAATGAATTACAGGGAAAAGGGATTGCCGGCCAAATGTTTGAAATATTTATATCCGAGATGAAAAATAGAAATATAAAAGAGTTTAAAGTTTTAGTCGGGGAAGAATTAAAACCGGCGATAAAATTTTATGAGAAACATGGATTTGTTTTTTTTATAAAAACCGTTGTCCATGGTGATAAAGCGTCGAGGGTTTATATTTACACAGTTAAAAATACGTAATTTATGGAGCCGGTATTTTTGATGTTTTTTTTGCCGTTTCTTATCGGGTTGTTTCTTTTTCCTTTACTGATGTTTTTTTCCAAAAAAACAAATTTTTTAATTGATGTGGCCGAAGGAGATCCTCTTAAAATTCATAAGAAAAACATTTCTTTGCTCGGCGGATTGGCCATGGCAATTTCAGCTTTTGCGGGATTTATAATTATTCCAGGGCAAAAACCCGGTTTCAAGGCGGTTTCCGTGGCGTTGGGATTTTTAATTATTTTTTTATTGGGTTTCTGGGACGATTTGAAATGGAAGCATGCGTCGAAAATAAAACCAATTTTAAAGTTTTTATTTTTAATTTTATCCACTTTGTCTTCGGCTGTTGTTTTGTTCTTTGCCGGCATAACATTTAACTTTTTACCACTTGCCATTATTTCAATTGTTTTAACGTTTATCTATATATTTGTTGTCATTAATTCTATAAATTACCAGGATGGAATCGACGGGCTGGCCGGCGGGTCGGTTTTTATATCACTGGTTGGTTTTCTTGTTTTAAGCCTGGTTTTTAAAAATAATTTTACTTTAAATATTTCTTTGATTTACGCGGCTGTTGTTTTAGCTTTTTTGGTTTTTAACTTCCCGCCCGCAAAGATTTTTATGGGTGATTCCGGGGCCTATTCTTTGGGATTTGTGCTAGCTGTTCTAGCAGTATCTTTTTCCAAGCCGTATAATATATTAAGCGCAATAGGCCCTATTTTTATTATCGGCATTCCCGCTTTTGACGGCGTTTTCAGCAATCTTCGCAGGATTTTTTCGGGAAAATCAATATTCCTTGGCGACAGAGAACACTTCTATGACAGGCTTTTAAAAAGATTTTCCATCAAAAAGACTTTATTCATCTCTTATCTATTGCAAATTTTATCAGTTAGTTTAGGCTTAATAATCTGCTTCTATGTATAAAATACCATTGTCAAAACCCGATATAACTGAAAAAGAAAAAAAAGCCGTGGCAGAAGTTTTAGAAACTTCTTATTTAAGTTTGGGCGAAAAATATTTGGAGTTTGAAAAAATATTGGCAGGCTATGCTGGCGTAAAATATGCCGTTGCGGTAAACAGCGGAACCAGCGGGCTGCACTTGATAATAAGGGCGTTGGGAATACGCGAGGGCGACGAGGTGATAACAACGCCATTTTCTTTCATTGCCTCATCAAATTGCATTTTATTTGAAAAAGCCAAGCCGGTTTTTGTTGATATAGACGAGAAAACCTTTAATATTGATGTTGATAGGATAGAGGAAAAAATCACGAATAAAACAAAAGCCATTTTAGCAGTAGATGTTTTTTCGCAACCGGCTAATTGGGATGAGTTAGAAAGGATAGCGAAAAAGCACAAGCTATTTTTAATAGAAGATTCCGCAGAGGCGCTGGGGTCGGAATATAAAGGGAAAAGATGCGGAGGTTTTGGCGACGCCGCCATTTTCGCTTTTTATCCTAATAAGCAAATTACAACAGGAGAGGGGGGCGCTGTTTTGACCGATAATAAAAAAATCTATGAATTATGCAGGAGCATGGCGAACCAGGGCAGAAAAGTTGAGTCGGGAAAATGGTTAGAGCACGTAATGCTTGGTTATAATTACAGGTTAGATGAAATGAGCTGCGCACTGGGAATTGCCCAGATGGAGAGGATAAAAGAGATTTTGGATAAACGTTCGCAGATCGCGGAATTATACAGCAGGAAATTAAAAGAAATTGAAAGTCTGGAGCTTCCGCATGTAGAGTTAAAAAATAAAACAAGCTGGTTTGTTTATGTTATAAAACTTTCAGAAAGCTTTGCCGGCAAGAGAAGAGATGAAGTTATAAAAAAAATGTCGGATAAAGGGATACAATGTTCTGATTATTTTAAGACGATACACTTGCAGCCGTTTTATAAAAAAGAATTTTTTTATAAGCCTGGTGATTTCTTAATTGCCGAAAATATAAGCCAAAGAACTCTGGCGCTGCCGTTTTTTAATAATTTAACGGAAAAGGAAATAGATTTTGTTGTTGAAAATTTAAAAAATGTTTTAAAAAATGTTTAATCTTTTTAAAAAGACAGCGGTGACCAAGACGGCATTTTTTGTCTTAGCTGACGCGATTTTGATAACCGCGGCAATTTTGCTCGCTTTTTTAATAAGATTCGATGCCGGCATCCCGGCGCAGTACTTTCCGTTTATTCTAAGGATGGTTGCTCTAGCAATTATTTTTACAATTCCCATTTTTTATTTCCAGGGGCTTTATTCTTTTTCCTGGTCGTATGTTTCAACCGACGAGGCGGTGTCTCTGTTTAAGGCGACGGTTATTTCTTTTATATTTTTGAGCATAGCCATATTCATATCAAATTATTTTCCTCATTTTGTTAATTTTCCCAGGTCCACGCTTTTCATAAGTTATTTGCTGGTGTTTGTTTTCTGCGGAAGTCTGAGGTTGGCGAAAAGAATCTATTTGCACATTACAGGATTTTCTCGCAGAGAGAAAAAAGAAAGGACTTTGATTGTAGGAGCCGGTGACGCGGGAGAACAGATTTTGCGAAGCATAGGTTCTTCTAACGTAAGCCCATATTATCCGATTGGTTTTGTCGATGATAACCCGATAAAACAGGGCGTGAATATCCACGGCTATAAAGTTTTGGGCCGGATTTCCGATATTCCGAAGGTTATAGCGGATTACCAGATAAAAGGGGTTATTATTGCGCTTCCTTCGGTCGGAAATGCAATAATAAAAAAAGCAATTGAATCTGCGAGAAAAGCCGGCATAGAAAAAATAAAAATTGCGCCGGCGTTGAGCGAAATTATCGGAGGAAAAGTTTCTTTCAAAAATCTTAAAGACGTTGATGTCGCAGATTTGTTGGGCAGGGAAGAGGTCAGCCTGGACACAGATCAAATAGAAAGTTTTATAAAAGGAAAAATAGTTTTGATTACTGGCGCGGCTGGTTCGATAGGATCTGAGTTATCCAGGCAGGCGGCGAAATTTAAACCGAGCTTGCTTTTGCTGTTGGACCAGGACGAGACGGGCATATTCAATATTTCAAAAGAATTAGAGAGGACTTTCTCCGGATTAAAAATTGAACCGGTTATCGCAGATATAAGGGATAAAGAAAAAATCAAAGAAGTTTTTAAAAAATTTCAGCCTAAAATTATTTTTCATGCGGCTGCGTATAAGCATGTCCCGTTAATGGAGCAGAATCCCGATGAAGCTGTTAAAAATAATATTTTTGGAACACAAAATTTAGCGAAAGCTGCTGTGGATGGCTCCGCCGAAAAATTTATTTTTATTTCCACTGATAAGGCAGTTAATCCGACATCTGTGATGGGCGCCACTAAAAGGGTCGGCGAGATGATTTGCCAGGCATTTAGCCAGAAGAACTTAACAAAATTTATTTCTGTCAGATTCGGCAATGTTTTAGACAGCAGGGGAAGCGTAATTCCTATTTTTCGCGAACAAATTAAGAGAGGCGGGCCGGTGGAGGTTACACACAAGGATATGAAAAGGTATTTTATGCTTACAAGCGAGGCCTGTCTTCTGGTTATGCAAGCGGGAGCTATGGGTGAAGGCGGAGAAGTTTTTGTATTGGATATGGGCAAACCCGTTAAAATTTGGGATTTGGCTAAAGAAATGATAAGACTGTCGGGTTTTGAGCCGGATAAAGATATTGCCGTTGTATTTACGGGGACGAGGCCTGGAGAAAAATTATTCGAAGAAATTTTAACAGCTGAAGAGGGCACGGTTGCTACTCAAAACCACAAGATTTTCATGGCCAAGCTTTCGGGCATAAACTTAGAAAACCTGGAAAAAAATTTGGGAAACATAAAAAATTTAGCGGAAAATTCTGAAAAAGCTGAAATAAAAAGAGTCCTGAAAGAAATTATCCCGAACTACGGCTCCAATTAAGGAGGGTTTAAAATTCAGATTTTTTGTGTTAACATAAAATCCGCATCGATATCTATGGAGATTTATAAAAAACTTTTTAAAGCATTATTTACTATCAGCGTTTTATGTGTTCTATTTATGGCTCCTAAAGCCAACGCTGTTAGCTTTGGCGACAATGTAAATTTTAATGTAGATAAAAATTTTGACGCATCAGCCAGGACGCAAATAACGGCCACGCTGGTAAAAACCACCAGCAACCTTTATTTCTATATTGAAAAGCCGTGGTGGGATTCGCAACCGCAGCTAAAGAAAACGGAAATTTTATCTGATCTAGACGGCCTGGCTGCTGAATTTGACAACAAGATTTACCCGACCTTAACTTCGGTTTTTGGCTCGGAATGGAGGCCGGGAGTTGACGGTGATAATAAAATTACGGTTTTGTTTGAAGCTATGAATTCGAACGAGAGCGGTTATTTCCGAACAACCGACGAATATATAAAATTACAATTGCCGAATTCCAATGAGAGGGAAATGATTTATCTTTCTTCGGACCGTTTCAACGATACTCACCTGAAAGTATTTTTAGCGCACGAATTTGTCCACCTGATAACCTTTAATCAAAAAAACAAAGCTTTTGGGGTTGAAGACGATGTGTGGCTCAATGAAGCAAGGGCAGACTACGCCTCGACCATTTTAGGTTATGATGATAAGTATGACAGCTCAAATTTGCAGCAGAGAGTAAGGGATTTTATAGAAAATCCAGCAGACTCTTTAACAGAATGGACCGGCACAAAATATGATTACGCGAGCGTAAGCCTGTTTACGCACTATTTGATGGATCATTACGGAATAAATATTTTAATCGATTCCCTTAAGTCAAAATATACCGGCATAGACAGTATAAATTACGCCTTGGATAAATCGGGATATAAAGATACCTTCGCCCAAATTTTTACGAATTGGACAATTGCTTCTGTTTTAAATAATTGCGCAATTGATAAGAAATATTGCTATCTAAACCAAAATTTGCAAAATCTAAGATTATCGCCGGCGCTTAACTTTTTACCCCTTACTGGGAACGTTTCTTTGTCTGTGACCAATGTTACGAAAAGCTGGACCGGGAACTGGTTGAAATTCATCGGGGGGAATGGGAATTTAAGGCTTGATTTTTCGAGCTTAAAAGGGCTTACTTTCCAGGTGCCGTACATCATAGAGGATTCCGCCGGCAACGATGTGGTTAAGTTTTTAACTTTAGATAAAGACGAAAAAGGCGAAATTAGCATAAGCAAATTCGGCGCTGATTATAAATTTTTGGTCATTCTTCCGTCTTTGCAATCGCAAATTTATCAGTCGGACGGCATAGATCCGACCTATCCTTTTAGCTATACGGTTGAAGTGACAGGCTCCGCTCCGGTAGGAAATCAGGATTTGGTGCAGCAGCTTTTGGACAAAATTGTCGAGCTAAAAAAGGAAATAGCGGTGATTCAAGGACAAAAAAATAATTCAGGAGGACAAACTGTTTGCCGATTAAACAGCAACCTTTATTTTGGAATAGCAAATAATAACGACGTGAGGTGCCTCCAAGAATTTTTAAAAAGCCAAGGATCTGATATTTATCCGGAAGGATTTATAACCGGAAACTTTGGGAACCTGACAAAAGTCGCGGTGGTAAAATTACAGGCAAAATATGCGATTCCCCAAACGGGTTTTGTGGGGCCGCTAACCAGAAATAGAATTAACCAGATTAAAAATGGCGGATAAAATTTTACAGATATTACCTGGGGCGCAGAAAAATATTCCGCTTAGAGATTTTACTACTTATAGAATTGGCGGGCCGGCCAAGTATTTTTTTATTGCCAAAACTAAGGAAGATTTAATTGCCGCGGCAAAAGCTGCCAAAAGTTTGAAGTTGCCAATTTTTATTTTAGGAGGAGGAAGCAACCTTTTGATTTCCGACAAGGGATTTAAGGGATTGGTAATCAAAATAGATATTTATGATGTTAAATTACGGGATAATAAAGCTGTTGTTGGCGCCGGGTCGAGTTTAACAAAACTGGCTTATTTGTTGGCTGATAACGGACTTTCGGGGTTAGAGTGGGCTGCCGGGGTTCCCGGAACGGTTGGCGGGGCAATCTATGGGAATGCGCAGGCGTTTGGCACAAAAATTTGTGACGCAATAGAAAGTGTTGAAGCGGTAAATATAAAAACCATGGAATTGGAAAATTTTACAGAAAAGCAGTGCCTATTTTCCTTGAAAAGCAGCATATTCAAAAAAAATACCCCTCGGGGCACAGGTAAAAATTTGGTAATTGTTTCGGCGATTTTAAATTTTAGGAAGGAAGACAAAGCAACAATTAAAAATAAGATAGAAGAATTTATTAATTATAGGAAAACTAATCATCCGATTGATTTTCCTTCCGCGGGCTCTACGTTTGTTAATCCGGAAATAAAAATAAAGGATAAAAAGATGCTGGAAAAATATCCGGAGTTGAAAGGATACAACGAAAAAGGAATTATTCCGGCAGGCTACTTAATTGCAAAAGCAGGGTTATCGGGCAAGAAAATCGGAAACGCCCAGATTTCAGAAAAACATTCTAACTTTATAATAAATCTAGGAGGAGCCGGCGCCAAAGATGTTTCTTCTTTAATTAACTTAGCTCAAGAGAGAGTAAAAAATAACTTTGGTATATTACTTGTGCCCGAAGTTCAATTTGTGGGGTTTTAATCATTTATTAATCGGAAACCTTTTATTATTAAAAACGTATTACTAATATGAAGATAATAATTAAAACTAAGAATTTGGATTTAACGAAGGATCTGCAAAGTTTTATCGAGAAAAAAATCGGCTCTGTCAAAAAGTTTATAGACGTTCTAAAGCGAGAAGACGAGATAGGAAAAACGTTGGCCGAAGTTTTTGTTGAGGTGGAAAAAGAAACCGAGCACCATAAAAAAGGGAAAGTTTTTTGCGTTAAAACCCAGGTTATTTTGCCAGGCAAAAGTTTAATGGTCGGGTTTGAGGCAGATGATTTGTTTAAGGCTGTTGTTGGCGCCAAAGACGAACTAAAAATGGAAATTGAAAAATATAAGTTTAAGAATGTCGACAAACGCAGAAGATTACTCAGGAAAGCCAAGCAGGAAATAGATATCTAAGAACATAAAATCGCATTGAATAAATGCGGTTTTTCGTATAATCTATATATATGAGTATTTTATCTAAAATTTTTGGGGACCCGAATGAAAAATTTGTAAAAGGACTCGGGCCGATTATAGAAAAAATAAATTCTTTTGAATCGGAATTTGAAAAGTTTTCAGCAGAACAGTTAAAAGAGAAAACAAAAGAGTTTAAAGAACGGCTTGCGAAAGGAGAAATTTTGGACGGCATTTTGCCTGAAGCTTTTGCGTTGGTGCGTGAAGCCGGGAAAAGAACTTTAAACCAGCGCCATTTTGACGTGCAAATGATTGGCGGAATGGTTCTACACCAGGGGAAAATAGCCGAAATGAGAACGGGGGAAGGAAAAACTTTGTCAGCAACGCTGCCGGCATATTTAAATGCCCTGGAGGGGAAGGGCGTGCATATTGTGACGGTAAACGATTATTTGGCAAAAAGGGATATGGTCTGGATGGGGCAGATTTATGACGCTCTCGGATTATCAACAGGATGTATCGTAAATGAGTCCGGTTATATTTACGACGCTAATTATAAAAGTGAAGAGAGAGACAAAGAAAGAGATGCGACCGGGAATTTCAAAGTGGTGCAGAATTATTTAAAGCCCGTTACGAGGAGAGAAGCATACTCGGCGGATATTACCTATGGGACCAACAACGAATTCGGGTTTGACTATTTGAGAGACAATATGGTCTATGAAAAAGGCCAGGAAGTCCAGCGCGGATTTAATTTTGTTATTGTTGACGAGGTGGACTCCATTTTGATTGACGAGGCGCGGGTTCCTTTAATAATTTCTGGAGAAACAGAAGAAACAACCGAAAAATATTACCAATTTGCAAAAGTCGTCAGCCCGCTGGAGAAAGGCATAGATTATGAGCTTGACGAAAAGATGAAAGCCGCCACCTTTACCGATCAGGGCCAGAACAGAGTTGTGAAAAATTTAGGATTTGACCCGTGGCTGGAAAATGACATTATTACAACCCATCAATTAGAGTCAGCGCTAAAGGCCAAAGCATTATTTTTGAGAGACAGAGACTACACAGTAAAAAATGGAGAAATTTTGATTATAGACGAGTTTACCGGAAGAATTTTGCCGGGCAGGAGATGGTCAGCCGGTTTGCATCAGGCGGTTGAAGCTAAAGAAGGAGTGTTTGTGAGGCCGGAATCTGTGACAATGGCGACAATTACATTCCAAAATTATTTCAGGATGTATAAAAAATTGGCCGGAATGACAGGAACCGCTCTGACCTCGGCTGAAGAGTTTGATAAAGTTTATAAGTTGGAGGTTGTAGCGATTCCATCTAATAGACCAACCATAAGGCATGATTTTGCTGATAAAATTTTTAAAACAGAAGCAGGCAAGTTTACCGCGGTAATAAGGGAAATTGAAGATCTCCACAAAAAAGGCCAGCCGATTTTGGTGGGTACAAGGTCTGTTGAAAGAAATGAGTATCTGGGAAAATTATTGGAGACAAAAGGAATTGCCCATAATATTTTAAACGCCAAGAACCATGAGAGAGAAGGCGAAATTATTGCGCAAGCCGGAAAAAAGGGAGCAGTAACAATCGCCACAAATATGGCTGGGCGCGGAGTGGATATTATTTTAGGGGGAAACCCGCCGATGGCGGAAATGACCGAGGAAGTAAAAGAGCTCGGCGGTTTGCATGTTATGGGAACTGAAAGGCATGACGCGAGGAGAATAGATAACCAGCTGAGAGGAAGATCGGGCAGGCAGGGAGATCCGGGAAGCACGCAATTTTTTGTTTCTTTGGAAGACGACCTGATGAGAATTTTTGGCGGAGACAGAATAAAAAATTTAATGACTGCTCTGAAAATTCCTGAAGATGAGCCGATACAGGCCGGTATGATTTCTGGAGCTATTGAGTCTGCCCAAGAAAAAATTGAAGGATTTAATTTCGACGCAAGGCATCATCTGTTAGAGTATGACGATGTCTTAAATAAGCATAGAGAAATTATTTACAAAAAAAGGAAAGAGTTTTTGGAGTTGTCCGATTTAAAACCAAAGGTTTTGGAAATGTTGGCTAAAGCAGGATTTAAAGAAGAGGATTACGATAAGAAGGAAAAAGAACTTGGAACGGAGAATATGCGCAAAATGGAGAGGACTGTGTGTTTACGCATATTGGATATGCTTTGGCAGGAACATTTATCTTATATGGACCACGTCAGAGATTCTGTCAGGCTGCGAGCCTATAGCGGAAGAGATCCCCTAATTGAATACAAAAATGAGGGGCATAAAGCATTCGGCCAACTGTTGGCTACTATTGAAGCAAATATTGCTGAAAATATTTTGAAAGCCGGCATCCAGGTAAATCAAAGCCGCGCGCCGCAATCTCGTGCCGTCGAGTCCGGTAAAAAAGAAACCGGCAGGAACGATTTATGTCCGTGCGGTTCTGGCAAAAAATACAAAAGGTGTGGAATGTTAAACACAGAAGAACATCAGAAGTTAATGGCTCAAAAATGAGAATAATCGCGCATTTGGATATGGATGCGTTTTTCGCTTCGTTGGAAGAAGCGGCCAGCCCGATTTTTAAAGGAAAACCAATTGCCGTGGGTTCTGACCCAAAAAATGGGCTGGGTAGAGGAGTCGTTTCAACTGCAAATTATAAAGCCAGAGAATACGGGATACATTCTGCACTGCCCATTTCGGTGGCTTGGAGATTATCAAAAAAAGCAAAAGCGGAAGGAAAACAGGAAGTAGTGTTCTTACCAGTTGATTTTGAGAGATACAATAAATCATCTGATGACATTTTTGAGATTGTAAAAAAGTACGCCGAAGTTGTTGAGCCGGCGAGTATCGACGAATTTTATTTCGATTTATCTTTTACGAAAAGCTATAAGAAGTCTGAAGAAATTTGTAAAAAAATAAAGGAGGAAATAAAAAGTAAATTGAAAGTTACTTGTTCTGTTGGAATCGGGCAAAATAAATTAATTGCCAAAATTTCAGCCGGTGTAAAAAAACCAGACGGACTAGTTGTAATTAAAGAAAAAGATTCAGAAAAGTTTTTGGAGCCCTTATCAATAAGAGAAATCCCGGGCATTGGACCGAAAACAGAACAGGTTTTGAATCAGCGCGGAGCTAAAATAATAAAAGATTTAAAGAAATTAACAAAAGCAGAGCTGCAAGAATTTTTCGGAAAATGGGGAGAAGATATTTATTACAAAGCAAGAGGAATTGATAATTCTCCGATTGTTGAAAACAGAGAGGCAAAATCGATTGGCGAGCAGACAACTTTTGAGAGGGATACTTTGAATTTTATCGAAATCGGAGAAGTCTTTGAAGATCTTTGCAAGAGTGTTTTTAAAAGATTTTTACAGAGTGGATTTAAGACTTTTAAAACCGTGGGAGTTACTGTGCGGTTTTCTGATTTCGAAACAAAAACAACAGCTAAGACATTAAGAAATCCCACAAACAACGAGAAAGAGTTTGTTTTGGAAACATTAAAACTTTTGTTGCCATATGCAGACCGCCGTAAAAATCCAAGGCAAAAATTAATTCGTTTAATTGGAGCTAAAATGGAAAAATTCGATGAGTAAAATAGGGAAAATAATAATTTTTGATTTTGATGGAGTGCTAGTTGATTCGTTTCAGTTGGCTTTCGAAACTAACAAACTTTTCAGTCCAAAAGGTGTGGATTTGTCGGAAAGCCGTTACAGGGGCTTTTTTGAGGGTAATGTTTACAATACAATGCCTAAGGCGAGCACCACAGAAGGGGGTATTAAACAGTTTTTCGACATTTATTCTTCAAAGCTTTTTGATCTGCCGGTTGCAATAGAGATTGAGAACGTATTAAGCGTTCTCTCGAAAGAATATCGGATGATAATTGTTTCTTCTACAACCTCGGCAGCAATTGACGGCTGGCTTAAAAAGAATGGACTAGGCAAATATTTTTTGGAAATTATGGGTTCTGACGTTAACAAAAATAAAGAGAAAAAAATAAAATTAATATTTGAAAAATATAAAGTGAAGCCGGAGGATTGTGTTTTTATAACAGATACGCTGGGAGACTTAATCGAGGGCCAGAAAGTAGGCGTGGATTGCCTTGCGGTTACTTACGGCTATCACGAAAAAGAAGTGCTTAAAAAGGGAAAAGCCGTTGGTTTTATCAATAGACCGGAGGATATAGTTGCTAAAGTCAGAGAATATTTTACTAAAATTTAAAATGAAAATAGGAAAAGTAATAATTTTTATTTTGATAATCGCGGCGTTTGGCGCCGGGATTTATTTTAAGGAAGACGCTGTGAGATTTTATAATGGTTTTAATAAACAGGTGCAAGATTTCCAGAAAACTGAAATCGGGCAGACGATTACGCAGGCAGGCAAACAAATTTTCACATCTTCGCCGCTAAAAATTGGCGGAGCTACCAACAACGTTGTTTTATTGCAAAGCAAGATAATTGAGGAAACAAATTTTCAGAGGATGCTGAACGAAAGCGCTCCATTGGTTGAGTTGAAGGAAAATGCAAAGCTTGACGAAGCGGCCGCCGCAAAAGCCAGCGATATGTTTCTAAACCAATATTTTGAGCACATTTCGCCTTCGGGGCTTGATCCGGGCAAATTGGTGCAAAATCACGGATATGACTATATTGTTGCCGGAGAGAACCTGATTTTGGGAAATTTTTCTTCGGAAAAAGAAGTCGTGCGGGACTGGATGAACAGCCCCGGGCATCGTGCAAATATTTTAAACAATAGGGTCACGGAAATTGGTGTAGCGGTGGTTAAAGGAACATATAAAGGAGAGAGCGTTTGGATTGGCGTGCAGGAATTTGGTCTTCCGCTTTCCACCTGCGACCAGCCGAACAATGCTTTAAGAAATCAAATTGATTCGGAGAAATCCCAATTAAACGCCTTGTCTTCGCAAATTGATGAAAAGAAAACAGAAATTAACAACACGAACTCCAGCTCGGCGGCTTACAGACAAATGATTGATGACTATAACCAATTAGTTGCACGATATAATTCGCTGGCAGAAGAGTTGAAAGGAATTATCGCGACATATAATAATCAGGTGAATATTTTTAATAATTGCGTGGCTGGAAAGTAATATGATAAAAATTGGCAAATACGAACACTATAAAGGCAAACAATATGAGGTTTTGGGAGTTGCGAAGCATTCTGAAACCATGGAAGAATTAGTTGTTTACAGCGCTCTGTACGGAGAAGGAGATTTATGGGTCCGCCCGTTAAAGATGTTCCAGGAAGAAGTTGAATTAAACGGCAAAAAAGTTTTAAGATTTAAATATATCGGCAAATAAAATATTATGAAATATAACAAATTAGTCAGGGATAAGATTCCTGAAATTATAAAAAGCAAAGGCGGCGTACCCGTTACGCATATTGCGGACGATACTGAATACTGGCTTAAGCTTAAGGAAAAGTTGCAGGAAGAAGTTGGAGAATTCATAGAAGCGGAAAACATTGAAGAAATGGCGGATGTTTTGGAAGTTGTAGATGCAATTTGTGATTTTAAAAATTTTGGTAAAAAAGAACTGGCGGGCGCTAAAGAAAAAAAAGCCGAAGAGCGCGGAAAGTTTAAAGATAAAACAATTCTTGAAGAGTCATAAAATGAAAATAAATATTGGTTCAAAAAATAAGGTTAAAATTGGCGCGTTAACGGAGATATTAAAAGAGTATCCAGATTTTTTAGACGCGGAGATTATCTCTAAAGATGTTGATACGGGAGTCTCGCACCAGCCAAAATCTTTAGATGAAACGATTAAGGGGGCGATGAGCAGAGCAAGGAATTGTTTTGAAGATTGCGATTATAGCGTTGGATTGGAATCTGGCTTAATGAAGGTTCCTGAAACAAAAACCGGTTATATGGACACTACGGCTTGCGCAATCTACGACGGTAAGCATTTTCATTTAGGGTTGTCTTCGTGTTTTGAATATCCGCCAAAAGTTGTAAAGTATGTTTTGGAAAATAATGCGGAGTTGAGCGATGCTTTCAGGGAACTTGGTTTTACCAAGAAGGCAAAAATTGGCGAGGAGGAAGGTATAATTGGAGTTTTGACAAAAGGAAAATTAGTCAGAAAAGAATATACGAAGCAGGCAATAATAACAGCTCTAATCCATCTAGAAAACAAGGACTTATATTAATATGAAAATTGCGATTGTTTCTGACACGCATAATAACATGGCGAATTTTAAGAAGGCGATTGATTGGATAAAAAAAGAAGGAATCCAACTGATTTTGCATTGCGGAGATATTTCCAGCCAGGAAACAATTGACGGGGCGGTAAAATATTTTGAAGGCGAAATTAAATTTGTAAAAGGAAATGCTGACTTTGATATGCCTGATTTGCCGGAAAACGTAGAAACTGAAATTGAGGGCAAAAAAATCGCGTTTGTTCATTTTCCAAATGAAGCAAAGAAAATGGCGCAGTCGGGAAAGTTTGACGTGGTTTTTTACGGCCACACGCACAGGCCATGGGATGAAAAAATAGGTGAATGCCATTTAATTAACCCCGGTGAATTAGCAGGCCAATTTAATAAGCCCACTTTTGCTGTTTATGATACGGCAACAGGAGAATTGCAATTAAAAATTTTAGAAAAATTATAAAAATT
>CAISIO010000005.1 GCA_903885445.1 Candidatus Staskawiczbacteria bacterium | reverse complement strand
TAACAATAAAAGGAAGTCCGATCTATGCCGGTTATGACGCGCCGTGGACGCCGCCCTGGATGACTCGCCACGAAGTGATGGCGGAAGTGATTATATAAAATTTATGGATCAATACCCGAATAAATATATTCCCGGCGTGTGCAATATCGGTCCCGCAGAGATCCGCGCGAGGAAGCTTGTTGGCTGGTGTGGCCTTCTTGTGACGGTTGCGCTCTGGGGACTATTTATGTGGCAGGGTGTGCCCGCGACATGGAAATTGATTCTTTTTATCCCGGCCTTTTCTTCCGCCGTCGGATTCCTTCAGGGATTTATGCATTTTTGTGCGGCGTTTGGCTTGAAAGGCCTCTTTAATTTTGGCACGCAGGTCGGGAAGACCGATACGGTCTCACAAGCAGAATTTAGAAAGATGGATCGCGGAAAGGCATGGCAGATATTGGGATGCGCGGCACTTATTGCGCTGGGGATAACGCTCGTGGTGTATTTTATTTAAGCGATCAACATGAAAGCAAAGATCGTCACGGTGAACGATATGATGCAGCGTAGCTATCGTTATAGGCTCACTGAGCCGGCGGGGCGGAATTTCGCGCCGAATTTTAAGCCGCAACTTACGCCAAAAGAGATGTTGGCGCTTGGGGTTTTTGGAGGCAGATATATGACCGATTGCAAAAAGGAATTTCCGAAAAGCTGGTTCATACGTGCGAAGCTTTCCCCGGGGCATCACGATGATGCTTTGAATTATTTTCATAAGCATGCCAGCCAGCCACTCAAAGTATGGATACAAAAAGGCTGGATCAATGAAGAGCATGATCCGCGCGGATGGTTTCAGTGGTATTGCCGCTATTATATGGGCAGGCGTTTGCCAGGCACTGATGGCAAAAGCGGCGAGGATGATCGCCAGATCAAGCGATGGAGAGCCATGACACGCCATATCGCGCAAATAAAGAATAATTGCCGCCCGGGCGACCTCACGTGCCGTCCCGGCCAGCGTCAGGCTCTTTTGCATTGGGCGTACGATTCGCGAAAGTTTTAAAAGTGGGTCCCTCGTTGTCCCGCCATGGCGGGACAGCTCGGATTCGAACATTTAGAAATCCTTACCCCCGCAAGCGTTCCAGAGAATATCCTAAGTTTACCAAAACGATGCTCCTCGGACAGGCTGCTTAAAATGAAATTTCCCGTACCGCCACTTCCTTGCCGTCGATATACAAACCCAATTTTTTCCCCACTAAGCTCCATGTGCAGGTTATCATATGTTTTGCTTGAGAAGAAAGATAAGACACGTCACTTTCTAGGTCGATCCTTCCTTTTCCAATTACAACGTAAAAAACTTTTAATTTATTATCTCTATCCTTAATTATAAAAATGCTTCCGCCTTCTGAGTCCACGGAAAAGATAGAGGTTACTTTTGAATCATTAAACTGGATTTGATTTTCTTTAATCCAAAAATTAACCGTGCCAGCATCTATTTTTAACTCATCCGTGTCTATATTCACTGTTTAAACTTTGTTTATTTTATTTGCCTTACCCTGAGTTAATTAAACAATACGCCTCATACTAGATCAAAATATACTCAGGATATTCCAGATTCACAAAATCATAGATGAATTTTGATATGCCATAAATACCGAGGATTTGGCACTCAACATCATTAAATGTCCAATTCCTACAATGTATAAGAGTATCGTTATAATTCTTATCAGCATGGGCGGCAAGCTTATCAGCTACTGACTTTATAAGTTCTCGAACAGTAATACCTTCCTTGAAAAACATTTGATTGACCCATAATTCCACTTTCATTCTTTCCGATTGTTTTGAAATGAGCAGATCAAAAGTTGGAAGTTTACCGGGAGATAAAGCAATTCGTCCTGGCATAAAATTTTGCAATCCCTCTAAAAGATTTGGGTTATTTGCAAAAAGTTCCGTCGAGTGAAGTTTATATAATTCTATTCCTGGAATAACCCGTTCAATTAGTGGGCTGTCTTGTTTTTCGCATAAAAGTTTTCGGAGCTCTACCGCCATGGGTAAATATATTAAGGAATCACCTTTCTCATAAGAATCAAGAAAAGATTTTAGTAATGACATACTATTTTTAAAATCCTCTACCCCCTTTGAATTGGTTGTTGCCATGTCTCAATTGTATCACTACTGCATTACTTAATTTTCTAAGAGATCCGCTGCCGGACCTGGATTCGAACCAAGATACTCGCCTCCAGAGGGCGATGTCCTACCATTAGACGATCCGGCAAAGATCAATCATGCCGCAGATGCGGCATTGTGAATTATGCCGCATCTGCAGGGAAAATTCAACAGCTTC
>CAISIO010000004.1 GCA_903885445.1 Candidatus Staskawiczbacteria bacterium | reverse complement strand
TCAAACTTAATTTTTTTATTTTCAACCTTAAATCTTATAACAGAAGATATCCCGGCAGCCATTTTTTTTGCTACGCTCTCGGCAGATAAATGTGCGCACGTGCCGTCGTATTTTGGTGCCACTCCCCTGCTTAATTGTTCCTGTCTCTTATTTTCCAGTTCTTCCTCTGTGCAAAAACAGTGGTAAGCTTTTTTATTTTCTAAAAGTTTTTTTAAATAATCTTCGTAAATATCCAGTCTTTGCGATTGTTTGTATGGCTCAAATTTTCCACCAATATCCGGACCTTCATTCCATTCAATCCCCAACCATTTCAACTGCTCTATCACTTCGTCCGTCCATCTTTGTTCTGATCGTTGAGTATCAGTATCTTCAATGCGTAAAATAAATTCACCATTGTTCTGCTTTGCGAACAAATAATTAAATAGGGCCGTTCTTGCAGTGCCGATATGGGCAGGACCAGTTGGAGACGGTGCAATTCTGGTTCTTACTTTTTTTACTTCTGTTTTTTTAACCATAAAATTAATCTAACATTAAAAATTCTAATATTTCGCGGGCAATTGCGCGAGCTGCCAGTGGTTTTGCAAACGCCAAAGCTGCTTGTTTCATTTCCTCTAATCTTTCAGGATGTAAAAATAACAATTGTATGTTTTCCATAAAAAAGTTAGGCGTCAGATTCTCCTGCTCAATAACCATAGCGGCTCCTGTGTCTGCGTATGCATAGGCGTTTTTTGATTGGTGGTCAGCTGCAGCAGATGGAAGAGGAATTAAAATGCTTGGTTTGCCAACAGCTGCAATCTCAAAAATGGAACCGGAGCCGGAACGTGAAATTATCAGATCAGCGGCTTTATAGGCATGTTTGATTTTTTCTTCGTCTAAAAATCCAACCGGATGATAATATTTATCCAGGTCTAAGTCCTCTACCACTTGCGCTTCGGCGGTTGTCTCTTTAAGGTTTTGAGTGCCGGTGATGTGGATTATCTCGTAGTCTTTCAGAAGGTTATTTAAAATTAGTAAAACAAAATCATTAATTTTTTCAGCACCCTGCGATCCGCCCATTATAAGGAATATCGGTTTTGAGAGAGTTAAATTAAACGTTTCTACCGCTTTTTCTTTATCACCATCTAAAATATCTTTTCTTATGGGGTTACCGGTTAATGTTGTTTTTTCCGGATCAAAATATTCTGTCTTTGGAAATGAGATAAAAATTTTCTTTGCCCACTTTGCTGTTGTCTGGTTTGAAAGACCCGGCACAACATCTGACTCGTGTATAAATATCGGAATCCTCAAAAATCTGGCAGGGTAAGTTACAGAAATAGATCCTGACCCTCCTTTGCTAAAGATCAGGTCCGGTTTTATGGCTAAAAGTAAGAAGAAGCTTTGTATCACGCCAAACGGAATCTTAAATAAAATATCAACAAAATTCTGCCACGAAAAATATCTTCTTATTTTACCGGAAATTATAGTTTTTATAATAAAATCCTCTTGCGAAAGCAATATTAAACTGAATTCGTCTTTTGGCCCTAAGTAATAAAACTCTAAATCTTTTTTTGGATAAATTCTTCTTAGTTCTCTGACAATAGCAACCAGCGGGAAAACGTGTCCGCCTGTGCCACTGCCTGTAAATAATATTTTCATGCTACGTGTTTTTTGAAATATTTAATAAAAGGCCTATGCCTATTGTTTCAACTATTATATGTGAACCTCCATAAGAGAAAAAGGGTAAAGGAATTCCTGCTAATGGGAAAATTCCTGTGACTGAAGATATATTTATAAACGCTTGCAATGTTATCCAGAAAACAATTCCTATCGCCGTCATTTTTGAAAACCTGTCGTTGGAATTTTTTGCAATTTGTATGCCCAACCAGAAAAATATGACGAAAAGAACGATTAGGGCGATACACCCAGCGGCTCCCGTTTCTTCGCCGATTATGGCAAAGATAGAGTCGGACATTGCTTGTGGTAAAAACCCAAATTTTTGGGTTGACATTCCGAGCCCTTTTCCAAAAATCCCGCCCGATCCCAGGGAAATTAACGATTGCAGCGGCTGTAGACCTTTACCTAGCGGATCGGTGCTTGGATGCAGGAATATAATCCATCGGTCTAAGCGGTATGGCTCAAACCTTACCATAAGCAGTAAAAATGTAAGGCCCGCCATTACTATCAGTAAGGTGTGCCACAAAGGGGTTTTTGCCGAAAAATAT
>CAISIO010000003.1 GCA_903885445.1 Candidatus Staskawiczbacteria bacterium | reverse complement strand
TATAAATTTAAATTAATAAAAATTTAATAAAAAATATGAATAAAGTATTTGCAAGAAATAAATTGTTTTTGATATTAATAACTGCCGTAATTTTGTCAGCAGGTTTTTTTGTGCAGAATACTTCTGCGCTTTCTGCTTATCCTCGTCTTGATAGTATTGCGATTACAACTCCGGCCACTAAGCTGGGATATACAGTAGGCGACACATTAGACCTTACAGGATTGGTTGTGACCGGAACATATACCATTGACGCAGATGGAGATAAAAACACAAAAGTTGAAACAATTACAGCAGAAAATATTACGGGTTTTGACAGCTCAACTCCGGTAACCGGCAAGGTTCTAACAATTACCGTGGACGGAATAACAACAAACTATACAATCAATGTAGTCGTCGGTCTGGTCGGATATGTTAATCCAACACCTACCGGCGGCGGAGGAGGCGGATATTCTGCGCCTGTTGTTAAAGCCGGCGATGCAAATGGCGACGGAAAAATTGATGAATTGGATTTCAGCATATTGATGGCAGACTGGGGAAAAACAGGATCGGGCAATGCTGATTTAAATAAAGACAACGTAGTCGACGAATTGGATTTTTCTTTATTAATGGCTAATTGGGGACTATAATAAAATTATAAAAATTTAAAACAAAAAATATGAATAAAATAATTTTATTATCGTTAGTAGCCATCATAGGTCTTGGATTGGGACAGTCAGTTCTTGCTGACAGTTCAGTTTTATCTGTTTTGCCCGCAACGCTTAACAGCGCAGTTGGCACAACATTTAATGCTTCGGTCCAATTAAATCCTGCTAATAATAAAGTTTGCGTGGTCAAAGGAACTTTGAGTTTTACTAATTTAATTTGCCAAAGCATTTCAGTGGCAAGCGGACTTGCGGTGCAAACCGCGCCAACCTGCGCCAGCCCAAATTTTATTTTGGGAATTCCCAAATGTACAACCGCTGTTCAAAATATTATTTCAACTTCTGTAAAAGGAACAGGAGCCGGACAGGCAAATTTATCTGTCACAGGAGTTAAGGTTATAGGAGTTGGAGTAAATGTTGCTTCTGCCGCTCAAGGCGGAACTTATTCTATAACATCTGTTCCGGCGCCAGTGGTAACACCTAAAGTAACCCCTAAAGTAACAGTTACTCCTCAACCTGTCCCGGTAACACAACCTGCGCAATTGTCTCAACAGACGGTTCAGCCAGTTGTAACTCCGGTTTCACAGCCAACAACAACCTCGAATAGAAATATAGCTGCGAACGGAGGACCCGCCGGTTTTGCGGCAATCGCTTCTCCTTATTTTTGGCCATTGGTGATTATCTTAATTATTCTCGGCCTTGGATACGGAGTTTACTACATCTTAAGAAAAAAACCTAAAAAATAGTTAGCAGTTAAAAAAGCGGTTTAAGCGCGACGCGCTTGAACCGCTTTTTGTTTGCGTACTTATCCACTTTTTATATTTTCGTTTGTGTTATTTTACGTGGTATAATTATAAAATCAGTGTGATATGAAAGTTGAATCAGCAAAGCTCAAAAAATTTATCCAGGAAGCCGGCTTAATTGATTTTGATAAGTTTGAAAAAGCCGTCCAGGAAAGCGAAAAATCCAAAAAGGCAATTGGCGAGGTTTTAGTTTCCGAGGGCCTGATCTCCGAAAAAGAACTTATAAAAATTGAGGCGTACATTTTGGGAATCCCTTTTATAAATTTAGAGGAAGAAATTATTCCGCTTGATATTTTAAAAATAATTCCCGAATCAATTGCCAGGGCGCACAACATAGTTGCTTTCAATAAAAAAGAAAACACCCTTGAAGTTGCGATGCTCGACCCGGAAGATTTAAGAACAATTGATTTTATTAGAAAGATAACTCCGGCTTTGAAAATATTGGCAAGGCTGACGACGCCTGAAGGAATTAAAAACGTTCTGGCGCAATACCAGGAAACTTTGGAAACAGAATTCGGCGGGATTATGAAGGGAGGACCAGATGGTATTAAGCACATAAAAGAAGAAGAATCGTCAGGAGATAAAAAAGAAGAGCTGGAAAAAGCAGCCGAAGAAGTTTCAATCATCAGAGTCGTTGACACTTTATTAAAGCACGCAATTTTGCAAAGGGCATCTGATGTTCACGTTGAACCGCTGGAAAAAGAAGTTGTCATTCGCTATAGAGTTGACGGCATATTGCACGATGTAATTTCTTTGCCGATAAATACCGCTTCGGGCATTGTTGCCAGGATAAAAGTGCTTTCCAACTTAAAGCTTGATGAACACCGGCTTCCGCAAGACGGCAGATTCAAAATTGAAACCGATGATTTTAAATATTCTGTCAGGGTTTCTGTTTTGCCGGTTTTAAACGGTGAAAAAATTGTTATGAGATTGTTGGCGGAAGACAATAAAGTTTATACTTTGGAAGATTTGGGTTTTATTGGAGCTTCCTTAGAGAAAGTCCGGCATAGTTTGTTAAAAACAACCGGCATGGTGTTGATTACCGGCCCGACAGGTTCGGGAAAAACAACAACGCTTTACGCGATGATGGGTATTGTGAATACTCCGAATGTGAATATTTCTACGGTGGAAGACCCGATTGAATACAGAATGCCGAGAATCAACCAAACGCAGATTAACGATAAAATAGAATTAACTTTTGCTTCGGGGCTAAGGGCCTTGATGAGGCAGGACCCGAATATAATTATGGTTGGAGAAATCAGGGACGGAGAAACAGCTGACTTGGCGGTCAACGCCGCCCTGACCGGCCACTTGGTTTTGTCTACCCTGCACACCACAGAAGCAGGCGGAGCCATACCGAGATTAGTTGATATGGGAACCGAGCCGTTTTTGCTGTCTTCTACATTGAATGTAATCATCGGGCAAAGGCTGGTGAGAAAATTCCACGGAGAAAAAGAAAAATATAAGTTAAAACCCGCGGACATTGAAAATCTGGAAAAATACTGCGACATGGAAAGAATTATAAGTTTGCTGAAACAGGAAAAAATATTAAAACCGAAAGATACAATCAAAAACATCGAGCTTTACAGGCCAAAGCCCTCCAAAAATTCTGCGTCGGGATACAAAGGCAGGATTGGAATTTTTGAAGTTTTGGCGGTGAACGATGCAATTAAAAGCTTGATAAACCAGAAGGCATCAACCACGGAAATTACAAAACAGGCGATACAAGACGGAATGAGAACTATGGCTGAAGACGGGTTTATTAAAGCCGCGATGGGGCTGACTTCCATAGAAGAAGTCCTGCGCGTAATAATGGATTAAAACAAATGGCAAAATTTTTTTATACCGCCAGGTCGCTTAATGGCGAAATAAAAAAGGGGACCTCAGACGCTAAAAACATAAGGGAACTGGCGCAGAGCTTGAAAGAGCAGGGGATGATTTTGACTAAGGCCGATACTGAAATAGAAAAAAGAAATATTTTTAGAACATCATTTCTTTCGGGAAAGGTTTCTATAACTGAAAAAATGCTGATGACAAGAAACTTGTGGATAATGGTTTCCACGGGGCTTTCGCTTGTCAAAGGTTTTAACATACTTTCGGCGCAGTCAAAAAGTAAAAAAATGAAGTCGGCCTTGCTGGACATAGCCCAGGAAATCAGCAAAGGGAAAAACCTGTCCGATTCTTTTAAGAAATACCCCGATATTTTTTCCGAGCTTTTTCAAAACATGATATTGGCAGGAGAGGAGTCGGGCACCTTGGAAGATGTTTTAAAAGTTTTATCATTACAGCTGGAAAAGGAGAAAGAAATGAATTCCAAACTGCAAAAAGCGCTTATCTATCCCGCTATTTTGATATTAACAATGTTAGTCGTCGGAGTCTGCCTCGCAATTTTTGTTCTGCCAAAAATAGGCGCATTTTTTTCCGGGTTAAACGCAAAGCTTCCCTTGAGCACAAGGATAATTTTAGGCGCCGGAGATTTTTTTATGAATTATTGGTATCTTTTTTTGGTTTTTCTTTTTGCGCTAGTTTTTGCTTTCTTAGCGGCAATAAAAACAAAAAAAGGAAGGCTTTTTATAGACGGTTTGGCGTTAAAAATACCGGCTGTTTCCTCATTAGTTAAAAAAAGCAACGCCGCTTCGTTGATCAGGTCGTTGAGCTCTTTGCTCTCGTCGGGAGTGCCCTTGATAAGATCGC
Source organism: Candidatus Staskawiczbacteria bacterium (assembly GCA_903885445.1). GTDB lineage: Bacteria > Patescibacteriota > Minisyncoccia > Minisyncoccales > Staskawiczbacteraceae > XYD1-FULL-39-28. The sequence continues at coordinate 9,633 of CAISIO010000003.1, read as the reverse complement.
TGGAAATAACCGCCGGGACTGTAAGCAATTTTTATTTTAAGGAAGCGTTAAGCGATGCGTCAAAAAGAATAGAAAAAGGGGAAAAGTTATTCAACAGCTTAAAACCCCACCAAAACATTTTTCCTTACGGTATAATAGAAATGATTGAAATCGGAGAAGAAACGGGAAAAACTTCTTTGATTTTAAAAAAATTAGCGGAGTTTTATGAAGAAGAAGTGTCTGATGCGGCTGAAAACCTGGCGGTGATAATTGAGCCGGTTTTAATAATTGCCATTGGAGCCGCGGTTGGTATTTTTGCGGTTTCTATAATCGGCCCGCTGTACTCAGTCTTGGGTCATATTTAGTTAATTTATTTAATGGTAAAAGACGGAAAAAAGGGGAATCAAAAAGGAGTCTCGCTTATTGAGGTAATAGTTTGCGTTGCTATTTTTGCGATTTTGAGCGCCAGCGTCTACGGAATTTTTACTTCTATCATAAACGGAATTGCATATTACCGGCAGAAAGCAGTAGTTTCTTCTTTGGCTGACCAATATATGGAAGCGGTGCGGAATATGCCGTATTCCCAAATTGGAACTGTCAACGGCAATCCGTACGGTTCTTTGGCTGATTTGCCAAATCCGATTAATCTGGCGGTCAACGGGATTGCTTATCATGTTTATTACGCCATAAGCTATGTTGATAATCCCGCCGACGGAACCATAATCCAGGGGACCGACCCTTCGCCCAATGACTATAAGCAGGTTAAACTTTATATAGAAAATGTTGTTGCGGGGACGACTACAAGCTTTTTGACAAACGTTTCGCCGAAAGGGCTGGAAGGTATGGCCAGCGGGGGGGCGCTTTCAATAAAAGTTTTTAACGCTGTCGGCCAGCCTGTTCCTGGAGCTACGGTGCATATAAAAAACATGAGCATTGTTCCGAATATTAATTTGACGCGGACTACCGACGTTAACGGTAACTGGGTTGAGGTTGGCTTGCCCAACAGCGCCAACGGTTATAATATTGTAGCAAGTAAAACAGGTTATTCGCTTGACCAAACCTACCCAATCTCAGCGCAAAATCCCAATCCCGTAAAACCCGACGCCACGATTTCCAGCGGTCTTGTGACAATGGTGAGTTTTTCCATTGATAAATTAAGCAATTTGGTTTTTGATACTTTAGACCAGTCCTGCGCGCCAATTTCGGGAGTCGGCTTGAGTGTGCGCGGGTCAAAAATAATCGGTACCCCGAGTGTACTGAAATTTGATAATATTTATAATGCCGATTCCTATGGGCGGGTTTCGCTGAATAATATTGAATGGGACAGCTACACGCCGTCGTTAACAGGATCTACTTATATGATTTATGGGACTTCTCCTGTTCAGCTGGCGACTATTTTACCGGATACGAACCAAAACTTTAATTTTATTTTGGGTCCGAAAACCACTAACAGTTTACTTGCCATAGTAAAGGATTCAACGACCGGAAATCCGTTGGAAGGGGCGGAAGTTGATTTGCAGGCGACAACCCTTCCGGCAAGTTATACAATCACAACTTTCGCTGGCGCAAATGGCTCAATTGCTCCGTCTTCTGCTGTAATCGTAAACAGCGGAGCCGACAAAACATTCAGCATCACGCCGGATGCCGGTTATGTCACGCAAAATGTATTTGTGGACGGCGTAAATGTTGGGGCAGTATCAAGTTATGTTTTTACCGGCGTGGAAGACAATCACGCGATTTCGGCAAATTTTGTTCCGGGCGTTTCCTGGCTTTCCAACTGGCAATACAGAAAAAAAATTACGATTTCAAATGCCAATGTCGGTTCTGGCCTTTCCAATTTTCCCGTGCTGGTAAAAATTACAGCCGACGCGAATATGTCGCAGGCTTTGGCTAATGGATACGACATAAGATTTACAGATTCAACCGGGAACGCTTTGTTGCAGTACGAACGCGAATCATGGTCTGGTGGAAACGGTTCAGCGGTTACTGCTAATTTTTGGGTCAAAGTTCCTGCGGTTAGTCATTCGGCCGCAACAGATATTTATGTTTATTATGGAAATTCTTTGGCAACCGACGGCCAAGTTCCGGCAAATGCTTGGGATCCAAATTTTATCGGAGTCTGGCATTTAGGAGACAATGCCGCCAGCAAAACAGTAATTGATTCAACAGGCGGGCACACTGGGACGGCAAAAGTAAATACCAACACAAAAACCGCAGCCGGAAAAATTGACGGCGCGTTGACTTTTAACGGAACCAGCGACTACGCGGATTTGGGAAGCAATGTCGGCAATTTTTCTTTATCAAGCAATTTCACAATTTCAGCTTGGGTTAATTCCGCGTTAGATTCAAGCGACGATGTTATTTACGGAAATACATGGAATAATTACGGATATCTATTGCAGATCACTTCCGGCAAAAAAGCTAGATTTGTGCTGTCTAAAAGCAATAGCAAATATCTTGGAATTGATTCGTCTGTTTTGAGCGCGGGCTGGCATTATGTTGTTGGGGTTTGGAACGGAACAAGCCCGAAAATATTTATAGACGGAATAGAAAACTCCGCGACAGCATACACAAAAGGAACAGTGGATTCAATCACAACCGCAGAAAACACAAAAATTGGATTGGATACAACAGGCGACGGCCACTACTTTAAGAGTTTGATTGACGAGGTCCGCGTTTCTGATTCGGTTCGGCCAAGCGACTGGATAAAATTTGAATATCATAACGCAGCTGACACGGGAAATAATTTAACCTTTGCAGGCCAAGAAACAAAAATAAATACTTATAATATAACCGTCGCTCCAAGCGCAAACGGATCAATCACGCCTTCGGGAGTTGTTTCTGCAAACAGTGGAGCGGACCAAACATTTTTAATAACTCCGAGCTACGGACATCACGTGTCAGATATCAAAGTAGACGGGAGTTCAATTGGAGCAGCCGGCTCTTACGTGTTTAACAATATAACAGCCAGCCATACCATTTCAGCAACTTTTGCGGCGACTGTTATAAGCGGGGGATACGTGGCTGCGGGATTTACCTCGGGTAGCGTGTGGAATCAGCAAAGCTGGTCGGGAGGCGCGGGCCAAGACAATTTTATCGATTTGGCAAAGTATTATAGAGATGACGGAAATATAAACAGCAGCAGTATTCCTTCCGGACTGCGCCTGGCCAAAATTGGGAGCTCATATGTTTTTAACGGCTGGTTAGAATCTTCAATGTTCGACACAGGAACAGAGGCGACCTCATATACAATTTTAACCTGGGAGCCGGTATCTCAAGACCCGGCGACAGAAATTAAATTTCAAATTGCGGCAAACAACGATAACGCAACGTGGAATTATTTGGGCCCAGACGGGACAAACGCCAGTTTTTATACTGTTTCAGGTACAACAATTGCTGGCCTGAATAGTCGGCGCTATGTTCGCTATAAGGTTTTTCTTTCAACCCTGGACTCTTCTAAAACGCCGGTGCTCACTAGCGTCAATATAAATTATGTTTCCGGATGCTATTCTCCGGGCCAGGTAATGTTTTCCGGATTGCAAAAGAACAAAGCATACCAGACAACAGCTAGCATGCCCGGTTACGCAACTCAGACTATCAGTAACGTTAATGTTGACGGTTACAGCGTTTTACAAATTTTATTGAGCCATTAAAATGTTTGAATATTTTAAACAAAAAGGTTTTACGCTGATAGAGGTAATGGTAACACTGGCTATTATCGCGGTGCTTATTTTGGGAGCGGCGACAATGCTTAACGACATTTTTACAAACTCCAGCCAGGAGTTGTTGTCAATGAGCAATATAGACGGAGCGCGCTCGGCGTTGTCGACTTTTTCAAACGAAATAAGAAACGCAACAATCGGCAGTGACGGTTCTTTTGCCTTAAATCAAGCGGGGGATTCTCAAATAATTTTTTATTCAAATTTCAGGACTGGAGGCGTAGTTGCTAGAATCCGTTATTATGTTTCAGGAAATGTTTTGTATAAAGGCGTCGTTTTGCCAGCCGGCAGTCCGCTTGCATATAATTTATCTTCCGAATCAGTAAGGCCTGTCGCCGAAGGAATAACTAACGGAGGCACTCCCGTATTTTATTATTATGACGGAAATTATAGCGGTATAACTGTTGCGCTTTCTCAGCCGGTGAACATTAACCACGTAAGATTTGTAAGAGTCAATTTAATGGTTTCAAACCAGATTACGGCCAAGGATACCAGCACGTTTCCGATTACAACGGGAGCTGCTATCAGGTCTTTAAAAGATAATTTAGGAAATTAAAATGGAAAGCAACAAAGTAAAAAATCAAAAGGGATCTTTGATGATATATCTGATAATTATCATTGCGGTTTTTATTATGGTTATGTTTCCTGTAATTACAATTTTTACCGGTAAAATTCAGTTATTGCGACTGTCGGCTGAAAGAGAAGAGGCAATGCAGATTGCTGATGCGGGAATTAATTATTATCAGTGGCATCTGGCGCATTTTCCTGATGATTATAAAGACGGAACCGGCTTGGCCGGACCTTATATTCATGATTACACCGACGCTGACATCGGAAAAAGTGTCGGAGGTTTTAGCTTGACCATAACTCCGCCCTTGACAGGGTCTACAATAGTTACGGTCCAGTCAACCGGCTGGACAGCTGAAAATCCGGGCTTGAAGCGGACAATCACCGCCAGATTTGGAATTACATCCCTTGCAAAGTACGCGATATTAAATAACGGCCCGGTTTGGATTTATTATTCTCCGCAGGTATTCAGCGGAGAGGTGCAGTCAAACAACGGAGTGCGTTTTGATGTTGTTGGTAACAGCCCGGTTTTTTCAGCAAAATCAACTTATGATTGCCCGACTTGGCAGGAATGCCCCCAGTCGACAGAGCCGGGAGTTTGGGGTTCGGGAAACCCGAGCTTCTGGCAGTTTCCCGTGCCGGCAATTGATTTTTCGTCGTTTACTTCCAACCTGGCTGACATAAAAAATCTCGCCCAAAGCGGGGGCATATATTTGCCTCCTTCAAATGCCCAGGGGTATTCATTGGTATTCAGCAATGACGGGGCAGTAAGTATTTATAAAGTTGATAATTTGCTTTCAAATCCCACCGGCTGGACGTACGATGTCAATATGAATTGGACCGCGCAAAACCAATATACCGATTATAACGACAGGACTTTTCAGTACAAGGCGCAGATTCCAGCTAACGGAATAATTTATGCGGAAGATAATATCTGGGTTGAAGGCACCGTCAAAGGGAGAGTAACCGTTGCCGCCGCTCAGTTGCCGTACAATCCTTCAACCGCGCCGGTAATATATATACCGAACAACATTGTTTACGACAAAAAAGACGGCTCTTGCGTTTTGGGATTGATTGGCCAGAAAGACGTTATTCCTACATATCATGCTCCCGCCAATCTGGAAATTGATGCCGCGGTAATATCTCAAAACAGCAGTTTTCAATTTTTTTACTATCCGGGCAACGTAAAAAATAATATAAACATTTATGGGGCAATAATAGAATTCGGCTGGTGGTTTGATAATTTTGTATGGACGAGCGGAATCAACGATGACGTCATAGCCGGTTATGCCAATTCTAATTATAATTACGACAGCAATCTTTTATACGGCCCTCCGCCCAGTTTTCCTCTTTCATCTTCGGGTTACCAATTAATAAGCTGGACAAGCGACTAATATGAAACCATATAAATCATATATTTTTGTAGCGGTTATTTTCATCGAGCTTTTCGTTTTTAATTTTGCCTGCGCAATACGCGTTGATTTTTTAAACAGCGGTTCGTTGTCGGTCCAGCCGCCGCCGTTGAGCGTGAGCCCGATGGCTGGCGTAAAAATAAACGCGCTCGTCAATCAAAATCAGCCGGCTACAAGCAACTCCAGCCCGGACTATTTGCCGCCGGCAAATCCAGGAACCTCGGGCGGGGATAATTTAAGTGCTATTTTTTTCATAGTTGCAATAGCCGGGGCGGGTTTGCTTTTTTATGCAATTATTAAATTTACCAAAAGAAGCAATAAATGATATAATTAAAAAACAACATTCAAATGTTTAAATTTTTGGAATTAGAATATAATGCTTTCGGCCTGGATATAAACGATTTGTCCTTGAAGATAATAAAACTCAAAAAAAAGAGAAGCGGTTTTGCTTTGGCCTCTTTCAACGAGGCTAGGGTCGCGCCAAACATTATAGAAGAGGGGATGATAAAAGACGAAGCGGCTTTGGTGAAAATTATAAAAACCGCTTGCCGATCTGTTAAGGGAAAAAAATTAAAAACAAAATATGTGGTCGCGTCTTTACCGGAAGAGAAATCTTTTTTGCAGGTTATCCAGATGCCTAAAATGGAAGACGATGAGCTGGAAATGGCAGTGCCACTTGAAGCGGAAAATTATATTCCGATGCCGATTGGCGAAGTTTACCTGGATTTCCAGGTTATATCTCCAATCAAAGATTATCTTAATCATCTTGAAGTGCTGATAGTCGCCACGCCAAAGAAAATAGTTGATTCTTATATTTCCTGTTTCCGGAAAGCCGGGTTAGAGCCGTTGGCTTTTGAAATAGAGTCGCAGGCGGTTGCCAGGGCTTTAGTGAAAAATGGAACCAGTTCCTCTTTGCTGATTTTAATTGACCTTGGTGAAAATAATACTAATTTCGTTGTTTATTCCGGAAATTCTATCCGCTTTACCTGTTCCATCCCCATTTCATCCCAGTTGCTGACAAAAGCAATAGCCGACGCGCTGAAGGTTGATTTTGATAAAGCAGAAAAATTAAAAATTGAAAACGGGCTCGCTGGAGAAAAAAAAGTATTGCAGGCAATGTCGCCGGTTTTAGAAGACCTTATAAAACAAATAAAAAAATACATTAATTTTTACCGCGACCATTCTTCTTATGAATATCTTTTACCCGATAGGAAAGTGGAAAAGATTTTGCTTTGCGGAGGAGGGGCGGAGCTTAAGGGGCTGGCCGATTTTATGTCTAAAAGTTTAGATGCCGAGGTGGAGCTCGGGAATCCTTTGGTGAATTTTTCGGTAAAAAAACCCAAAAAAGTCCCGCAGAAAAGTCTGGTATCTTTTGCAACCGCCATAGGGTTGGCGCTTAGGGAGACTAATAATAATTTATAGCCAATTATGATAAATCTTTTGCCGGAGCAAGAACGCCAAAAATTATTTTTAGACAGGAGAAGAAAGTTAACGATAATTTTTGTTGGGATTGTTTTAGCCTTTTTGATTTGTTTGATTCTAATTTTAACGGCAATAAAATTTTATATTCTCTCGGAGGTTGATTCCCAAAAAGGCACATTGGCGCAGGTGCAGCAGCAAAATCAGTCACAGGAGTTTAAAGATTTAAGCAATACCATAAAAAGATATGATGCAATTTTGGCGCAGCTCGACGTTTTTTATAAAAAAGAATTATATTTTAACCAGGCGCTTAAAACGATAACCGGAGTTCCTGGCGCCACAGGGATTCATTTGGCTAATTTTGCGCTTAGCCGCGATAAAAAAGGAAATGTTCAGGTTGGCGTTTCCGGAGTTAGTGATACAAGAGATAACCTGCTTGATTATAAAAAAAACATTGAGTTAACCCAGCAAATAAAAAATCTGGTTTTCGCTCCGGAAAGCTGGATAAGCCCGCAAAATGCCAATTTTTCCTTAACGTTTAATATAATGCAGAATGAAAAGCAAAAATAGAAACAATATATTTTCGGTGATTTGCATGCTGGCGTTGTTGTCTTATGCTGTGTTTTTGATTTGGTCGCTGCTGGGGGAAATAATGAAAAGTTCCAGGGACTTGATCTCGTCCGAGGGGAAGATATCCGCCATGGAAGTCCAGGTTGGCGAGGCCGAAATTTTTAAGAATAATTATAGCAAGTATGCGCCAAATTTGGAAAAGATGGACCAGCTGTTTGTTGATAAAGCAAATCCGGTCGATTTTATTAAGTTTTTAGAGGATACGGCGGGAAGCTCCCAGCTTGATTTGAAGATTTCTTTGCCGCCATCTTTGCAATCCTCTTCCGCATCGGTCCAAAATTTTATTGCGCTTCAGCTCTCCGCTAAAGGAAAATTTTCGGACGCCTTAGATTTTACGAAAAAAATAGAAATGGGGCCATATCTGATTGAAATAGAAAACTTGACAATTCAAGGGTCCCAAGAAGTTGCAAATGGGCAAAACGAGTTCAAGAATGCCCCAAAAAATAGTTCCGAAGAAGATTATGCCTCCAGAAACGTTACTGCAATATTCGCCATTGAAGCTTTTACAAAAAAATGAAGACACTAACAGACAGATTAAAAACGTTCGGCGGGGCAATTGAGAAGATTGTCTGGACTTTGGGCTCGCGCGCATTTTTGTTTATCCTTGTTCTTATACTCATCGACCTTGCCATCGGCGGATTTATTTTCTATAAATACGTATTTTTAGCAGAAAAGCAAAATTTTGTGCCAGCCAAGAACGTTATTAAATTTGACGCCAAAACTTATCAGGAAGTTCTGGACGGATTGAAGGACAGGATTGGCCAGCCGCCGGAGAATTAAAAAGACCGGAATCAAAAGCCGGTTTTTTTATTGCACCAATATCGCCAAGGGTGGCGTATTGATAAGTACAATTAATATTAAAATAATAATTTAAAAAAATATGCAAAACAAAAAATACGTGTTGTTTTTAGTATCATTGTTGGCCGTAGGAAGTTTTTTGATAGTTGCTCCGGTTTTTGCGCAAACTAATCAGCCGAGTGCGCAAGCTGGAAAAGCAGGCAGGGGAGTGATGGGTCGAGGGCAAGCGCCGGCGGTAATTGGCACGGTTTCGGCAATTAGCGGGAATACAATTACTGTTTCGGGCAAACAGGGTTTTAACAATACAACAGCCGCAACAACATTCACGGTGGATGCAACCAAAGCGAAAGTAACAAAAAATAATGCGGCAAGCACAGTCGCGAGTATTGCGGTGGGCGATACGGTAGTTGTGCAAGGAACGGTTAGCGGGACAAACGTGACAGCAACGGCAATACGAGATGGAGTTATGCCGGCTGGAAATCGGGCCGGAATGGGAATTAGCGGCACGGTTTCGGCGATAAATGGCACAAGCATTACTGTAAATAGCAAAGCAAGGCCTGATGGCGGAACGGCAATAACTTATACTGTTGATGCATCAAGCGCGACAGTAACGAAAAATGGAGCAGCTTCGTCTGTTTCAAATATTGCAGTTGGAGATACAATAATGGTTCAGGGAACAGTGACCGGAACAAATGTGGTTGCGAAAACAATTCGCGATGGAGCCGCTCAGGCCCAGCCGGCGATTCAGGGCAACGGCCAGCCGGTTGTGGCAGGAAAAGTTACGGTAATTAGCGGGAGCGTAGTTACAATTACAAATCAAAGCAATGTTACGTATACCGTTGACGCTTCGGCCGCAAAATTTGTTGTGGCAGGAGTAACGAGCCCGACAATTTTAAATGTCGCGGTGGGCGATAACGTTGTTGTGCAGGGAACAGTTAATGGTAATTCTGTAACTGCTTCATCTGTAATTTACCAAAAAGCAAAACCAAAGACCGGCGAAAATAATTCGGGAAACAGCCAAAAACCCGCCGGCAATTTTATGGGCGGAATAATGGGAGGTATAGGTAATTTCTTCAAAAAACTTTTCGGATTTTAATCCGGACCAAGCG
>CAISIO010000002.1 GCA_903885445.1 Candidatus Staskawiczbacteria bacterium | reverse complement strand
GTTAAATCAAAAACAGGAAAAGATTATCAAGAATGCTTTTAAAAACAACGAGCGCCTCATTTCCCTGGTTAATAGTCTTTTAAATGTCACCCGCATTGAAGAGGGAAGGTATTTGTATAAAGTTGAAATGGCAGACATGAAAAAAATAATCGCGGGGGCAATAGGCGATGATAAAGAGGCGATTGAAAAGAAAAAAATAAAATTTGAATTTAACGCGCCAGATTCGCCTCCCAAAACAATGCTTGACGTAGAAAAAATAAAGTTGGCCGTGCAAAATCTTGTTGATAACGCAATAAAATATTCTTCTGAAGGAGGAAGAGTGACTGCATCCCTAAGCAATGATGATGAAAATATAAATTTTAAAATACAAGATTTTGGCATAGGCATACCCAAAGCTCAGCAGGTTAAAATTTTTACTAAATTTTTCAGAGGTGCCAATGCGGAAAAAATTAATGCTGAAGGGTCAGGTCTGGGCCTCTTCTTGGCGCAGAATATTATTGAAGCGCACGGCGGGAGAATATGGTTTGAATCGGGAGATGGCGCAAGTATTAGTCCGGGAACGACTTTTCATTTCAGCTTGCCAATCAAAAAATTAGTTGGGAAATGATGTATAATATTATAATATGTGGTTGAACTTAGTTAATATAGTTGCGGTTGCTTTTGCTGCAGTAACTAATTTATTTTTAGCTGTTTACGTATACAAGAAAAATCCTACCGAAAGAGTAAATAAAAGTTTTTCCTATTTCGGTTTAGTCCTTTTTATCTGGTGCGTCACTAATTTTTTCTCTTTAACTGTCAGAAATTTGTTTTGGGTGAGAGCAACTTATGCTGTGGGCTGTATGGGCGCCATAACGGGTATTTTTATGACTAGCGCTATAGCGGAAAGAAAAATAGGCAAGTGGTGGGGTGCGTCTTTGCTTGCCATCGCCGCTGTAATTTTTACAGTCACCCTTTTCACTTCCCTTGTATTGGAAGATGTTATTTCTTTCGCGGGGATGAATTTATCCCTTGGGCCGCTTTATACTCCTTGGGCCGCTTTAATGATTTTTTTAATTTTTTTATGCATTTATATCCCTTTCAGCGCTATACATAGAGTTGGCGACAAAAAAAAGAACCAAATTTTATATTTTGCAATAGGAACCACGATCTACGCTGTTTGGGCCGCCTTTGTAAGCATAATCTTGCCATTGTTCGGGATTGCCAAATTTTCTGATTTTGATTCTCCTGCCACTATTTTTATGGTCGGCTTTACCAGTTATTCCATTATCAAGTACCACTTGATGGATATCAAATCCCTGCTTTTTCAGGCGTTTGTCTACGCCTCAGTGATAGTGCTTATAATTGCTTCTCTCTTGCTTCTCGTATTTGTCAGCTCTTATCTATTCGCCCATTCTTTGTTTTGGGCCATATATATCATAATCGCCGTAGTATCAATTGTGCTGTTTTTCATCGGCCGGTTGTTTTTCATAGAAAAAAGAGATTTGGAAAAAGCAAAAATTAATTTAACAGAGTCTCTTAAAAATTCCGAGGAAAACCGCGTAAAAGCTGAAATGGAAAGAGATAAAACAGCAATAATTGTCAGCAGTTTTTCCGATGGCCTGATACTTCTTGACGACAAGGACAAGATTTTTTCTATTAACAGTGAGGCTGAAAAAATACTTGAATTAGAACCAGACAAACTATTGAGCAAGCCTCTAAGGGCGTTGGCGGGCTTTCAGCGAGCTCTTCCTGTAGCCGCGGCGATGAACGCCGGCCTTGGTAACATTTCTAAAAAACAAATTGAGCTGGCAAAGGATTTTATCGTTGAGCTTTCTGTCATTCCTTTGAATTTGGAGCAGAAAGACATCGGCCACCTAATTGTGCTTCACGACGTGAGCAGGGAAAAG
>CAISIO010000001.1 GCA_903885445.1 Candidatus Staskawiczbacteria bacterium | reverse complement strand
TTTAATTATTAGTTTATTTTTTAATTATTATTATATTGACTTTTAGTCACGACCTTTGCCGCCACAACATGCTTATACGATAACTATACTCTTATAAATAAAACAATGATATAGAATCAATATTTTATTTTTGTAATTCAAAAGCCACCTCATCAAAAGGTGGCTTTTTATTTATGTATTACAATAATTTGTCGCACAATAATTTCATTTGGTTTCAGATATTCACCCTTAAAGTCAAACCAAACTCATACAATTATTCCTTAAAAACGTTGATGCCAAAATTTTTAAGTTCGGCTGTTATTGGTAATATGGGAAGACCAAGAATGTTGAAATAATCGCCTTCAATTTTTTCCACGAATAGTCCGCCTAAATGCTGTATAGCATATGCTCCGGCAAACTCCAGTGGTTCGCCCGTTGCAATATATGCATCCATTTCCTCGTCTGAAATATCTCTGAAATATACTCTTGTTTCAACTGATTTTAAAATTTGCTTATTCGTTTCTGTGTCGATTATCGTAAGTCCGGTTATCACAGAGTGAGCCCTGCCATTAAGCTTTTGTAACATGTATTTTGCCTTTTCAGGTATTTTCGGTTTTCCAAAAACCTCTCCATCGATAGCGACAATTGTATCTGCCGAAATAATAATTGAATCCTTATGCCTTTGAGCCACATCTTTTGCCTTGCCTAAAGATAAAAACTCCGCCAGTTTGTTCGGCTCCATTTCTAAACTCATATCTTCCTCATAGCTGCTCGGATCTAGCTCAAATTCTAAACCAATTTGTTTGAGTAAATCTTTTCTCCTCGGTGACTGCGACGCTAAAATTATCTTCTTCATATTTTTTCTATTTCTTTTAATAAATCGCCGACTTCCCCATCAGTATCCATTAAAACTTCTGATTTTCTAAAAATTTCTTTCTGGAATAAATCTTTTTTCTCCGAAGCAATTTTTATTAATTTTTCAATTGAGCGTAAAACGATATTTATTTTTAAGCCATTATAGTCATAGAAATACTCCCCCTTGGTATGTTTTTCCTCTTGCTCTAACGGAAGTATTATCATTATATCTATGTCCGAATCTGGTCTGTTTGTTTTCTTCGCAACCGAACCATATAAAACATATGCCCTTACAGACGGCTTAATTTTAATAAACCATTCCTCTTTTTCAAGTTCTGTTTTTAAAAAATCTTTGGCTATTTTTATTGCCACATTTTTACTTACTTTTTTGCTAAAATATCTTCTTGATATACAAAATATAAAAAAGGATAAATTTGCCACCGTTATTGAAGCCAGATAAGTCACTGTCAAAAAATTATATTCGCTAAGCGCCAATATTGCGAAAATATTAGATAATGCAAATAGAATCCAAGTTGTTAATGTTTCACTCCAAGGGTCTTTATATGACTTCCTAAACGTCGGCATATATCCGAAAATATCTATTGCAGAAATCAATATAACTGACAATATGGGCTGCTTTAACTGCCACCAAATTATGATAGATAAAAACGCTATTAGTAAAATAATTTTATCGGATTTTGTTATGTCTTTTGTGCCATATTTTAGTGAGAATATAATAACTACGATTTGTAACACAACCCCAATCGCCAACTCTACCCCGCCCAATCTGCCTCCTCCGTAGAATATGGCAAAAGTTGCTGTCCCCTGGGTCATTGCCCAAATAATCCAGGTGTAAATATGCGGTTTTGTTTTTAATTTAAAAGTATCAAATAAATATGGAATAAATGCCGATAATCCGCAGATAACAGAAAGTATAAGAAAAATTATCTTAGAAATCATTTTAAAAATAACCTGCCCACAACCTCAATTTTTGCCATGCTTTAGTGCTTTATTATTTCCAGTTTTACCTTTCCGTTTTTAGCTTCCATGCCAACCTCCCCGCCGATTGGAAAAGTGATCATTGGAGATGTGTGCCCAAAATCGACGCTTGCTATGACTGGTAAATTATCTAATTCTTTTTTTGTTTTGATAATTTGTATTAATAAATTGTTAGCTATTTGACTAACTTTTTGGAACCTGCCAATCACTATGCCTTTAACATTTTTGAATCCGGGCTGATGGATTACAGACTGCAAATCCCTGTCAAAAGTGACTGCATTAGACATTTCATCGTCCTCCAAAAAAAGAACTGTGTTCTCGGGAAACTCCGGAAAATATTCCGTGCCTTGCAATAAATTAAAAGTGCAGAGATTCGCTCCGAGCAATGTACCGGATGCTTTGCCCTCGTTAATTATTATGAATCCATCGTTTTTAATAAGGTTTCTTTCTTTCTGGTTTTTATACCAAGCATCATCGCTCCAGCTTTCACTTGGTTTAATCTCAAACGGTTCATCTGAAAATAAACATTTTTTGAAATATTCCAATGTGTAGTCAAAATAAAGTTCCTGCCCAAAGGTTGAATAATGTGGTCCGGAATAAGAAACCAATCCTGTCTTGGCAAATATAGCATTGTTTAAAGCCGTGATATCTGAAAAACCGCAAAAAATCTTCGGATTATTATTAATTAAATCCCAGTCCAAATATCTTAAAAGTTGGTTGCTGTTAAAACCTCCTATCACGGTTAAAACCGCTTTTACGTTTTTGTCAGCGAATGCATCGTGAATATCTTCAATTCTTGATTGTATGCTTGAAGAAACAAACTCGTCGCTTTCTTCCAGGTGTTTGCCAAAAGTTAATTTTAACCCCATTCCGGCAAACCGCTTATTGGCAATTTCTCTGCATTCTTTTGAAACTATCGCCAAAGAACGAGATGGGGCAATTATTCTTACCTCATCCCCCGCTTTCAATTTTTCCGAATATATTTTTTCCATATTTTTGTTTAGCTTCTTTGATAACGCTTTTTATAAATTTATCTTTTCCGGATACATATTTTTTCCTATCATCTTTATATTTCTCCGCCAGCTCTTTTTTCAACTCGTTATATTCTTTGATAACTCCTCTGTTATTTCTGAGATAATCTCTGAAGATTATCTGATTTTTCCAGAGCCCGCTGTTAAATTTTACTATATGCAGATGATGCGTTATGTTAGTTTTATTTCCCTTCGTAAAAAAGTATCTTTTCACTACACCAGCGTCGTGCCTACATTCGTAGCCAAGCCTTTTTAACGGCTTAATTAATTTTTCTCCGTCTTTTAGGTTTTTTACACCGATTGCTATATCAATCATTGGCTTAGCGTTAGATCCGGTAATAGCCGTGCTTCCAATATGCTCGATATCTATCCCATACTTTTTAACTAAAGGATTGAGTAATTTTTCCTCCCTTTTATATAATTTCTCCCAAATTGGATTGTACGCAGAGAGTTTAACCTTTTTATTCCGCAAGCCTATAATTTTCATATTTATAATTTATTTTGCCTTTTCTAAAACAAAAATGCAACCAAAAACCCGATTTTATTCGGCTTTGAAGCTATAGTATTAGCATTCTTAAATATATTCAATCCATTCCTTGCTATTTTTTCACTTATTATCAACGACGGTAAAAGTCTTACAACATTATCATAGTAACCTCCAATCTCAACTAATAAGCCGTTTTCATAACATCGTTTTCTAATTTTCTTGGCTAGTTCGGGGAAAGGTTCTTTGGTTTTTTTGTTTTTAACATATTCTACCCCGAACATCATTCCCCTGCCCCTTATCTCGCCAATGAATTTTGATTTTTTCTGTATCGATTTTAATTCCTTCAAGAATAACTTTTCAAGCCTGGAAACATAATTTTCTATATTCATTCTCTTAACAAACTTCATCGCAGATAGTCCAGCCACCATTCCAAGTTGATTTCCTCTGAACGTTCCTATGTGGGTCCCCGGTTCCCATGTATCTAATTCGTTTCTTAAAAGTATTAATGATAAGGGCAATCCAATTCCTCCTATGCCTTTCGACATTGTTATGATATCCGGGACTGAGTTGGTGTGCTGAAAAGAAAATAGTTTTCCGGTTCTATAAAATCCTGCCTGAACCTCATCAAATATAACTATCACGCCATTTTTCCTAGCGAGATCAACAACTTTTTCCAGCCATCCATCTCTCGGTATGTAAGTGCCTCCCTCGCCCTGAATAGGTTCTATAATTATTGCTGCCGGCTTATCGACTCCCGAATGAGGATTCTCCAAAACATTTTTTATAAAATGGACACATTCTAAATTACATTTTCCATTTTTCATACCCATTGGACATCTATAACAACTGCAATACGGCATAAAGTGTACTCCAGGGATTAAGGGATTAACTTTTTCCCTATGCTTAAGACTGCTTGTTACACTTAATGCTCCCATAGTCATACCATGATAACTTCCCTGGAAGGAGAGAATTGTATGCCTGCCAGTATTTATTCTTGCTAATTTAATTGCGGCCTCTACTGCATCCGATCCAGTTGGCCCGCCAAAACTAATTTTATACTTACCTTTCAGGTTTTTGGGCAGCGACGAAAGGAGCTCTTTCATAAAATCAATTTTAACTTTCGTAGGAAAATCTAATGCATGCATTATGCCATCTGGAAATTCTCTTATTTCCTTTATGATGTCCTTGTTGTTATGTCCTAGATTTAAAACGCCACAACCTGAGAAAAAATCTATAAAGATATTACCATCTACGTCCTTTACCGTTGCGCCCTTCGCGGATTCAAATGCTATGGGGATTCCTCTGGGGTAAGACCTATTTTTGCTTTCCAATTGATCCTGTTCAGCTAAAAGCTCCAGAGATTTTTCTCCGGGCACCTTATTGGTTATTATCTTCGCATTCTCAGAAAAATGATAATCTTCAAACATATTATTTATATATCGCGATAATCTGTCTAATGACTAGTTCTTCGGGCTTTATATATTTTCCGGTGAAATCGAACCAAACCGTCATAAAATCTTCTCTTTCTAGCTGCCTTATTTTACCCGCTTCTGGATCCTGAAGATAAATAAATTTATCATCCAGTCCGACTACAACTGAATAGTGGCCGTCTGCAACATCAGCGTCAGTATAATCCGTTCTCCCTCTGGTAAACCAATCGACTATAACCGGAACTTTTTTCTTGAGCCATTTTTCTATATCTTCGAAGTTGCTGTTATTTTTAATTTCGACCTTAAAACCCAACAGCTCTGCTGTATTTTTAATGCCTTTATCGTTGGGTATCACAATCTTTTCAATTGATCTTATTTTTTATGCTCGTTTAGCGGCATTCTTTCTTCATGCAAAATTTTACCTGTTTTTATATCTTTTATTATATGAACCCATAGATTATTCCCTCTATCAGCGACCCAAGAATTTGACACTCCATCTACTGACTTTGGATTTATACCGGGCTCTGTTTTAGTTAAGGAAACAGAGTATGGCTTGCTCTCTCCTTTTCTTGATTTTGCCTTGTAACTTTCCCAAATTTTAATATTTTCTGAAACACATACTTCAAGATGTTTGTGCCCACAGTTGAATTCGTAAGCTACTTGCCCAACATTGTCTTGTTTTTTGATATCAGCCTTAAAAAGTTTCAATTCCTGTCCGCAATCTGGACATTTTTTATCAGCTATATTTTCTAAAAAGTTTCTATAATCAGGACAATTAATTTTGCGTTTCCCAAGTTTTTCTTGGCCAAGTTTAGTTTTGGCACTATGCACTAATTTCTCTAAAATATCCATATTAATCGATTATTTTCATTATTCTATCTGTTTCAGCCAAGACGACTATAATTTTTTGATAATGCTCAATTTCGTTGTTAGTTAGTTTACGTCCTTTGCGGTCTTTAAGCCACTTCTGCGCCGGTTGATATCCGCCTATATAAAAATTCCATGCAATTTCTGGAACATCACCAAAATATTGCTTTTCATTTATATAAACTTTTCCATCTTTGTATCCTACTTTATCTACTTCGTTATTTCCGCCTTCCGGATAAGTTGTAATAAATTTATTCGATCTACTATCCTCCATCAGATGCAATCCTCTTAATTCTGCGCCTAATTTTGCAAGTCTGTTAAATTCCTTCTTGTCCTCAGGATACGGTACGCGCGGGAAATCTATTTTTAAAAATTCTTTATATTTTTCACGATATTTTGGCGAATGTAACACAGCATAAATATAATCCAAAATATTTTCAGGTGTTGTTTCTCCCACTACTTCATTTATTTTACTCCAAATTTCTTTCTTAAGATTCGTAATTTTCCCGTTCTGGTCTATGCCAATATAAAGTGGCATTTCCAAAGTAATGCCCTTGCCACTATACATAAATCGGTTATCTACTATATCTCTGGTAACAATTATATGGTTATAATTTGTATTATCGGTAGCCTGCCTCATAAAAACTAACCCGACATTATCGCCTGTCAAAAAATACTGTGTAATATCTGATCTTATTCGCCATACCAAATTATTGTCAAAATATGTATATCTAATATCAAACGGTCTATAAGCAAGCCGCACAATTTTATCTTGGTTGTTTTCTATTTTCTTTTTATTATCTATAATCCATTTTGCATAATTTTTACCAAGACCGTATTTATTTTTTAGTTCAGCCTCAGAAACATTATTGTTCAAAAAATCATCTATACGTCCACTAAGTGCATTTTTGTCATCATCTACAATGAAACTATCGCCCATGGTAACAATACCTGTTGTATTCTTGGGAAACATTTCTTCAACAGAAAAACCCTTTCTATATTCATCTTTGCCCTTGCCCTCCATTCTCCAAACATCGGTATCGTCTGGGAGTTTATTCCATTTTATTGAATTTATATTTTCTTTGTTTAGTTTTTCAAATTTAATTTCGCGGGCGCCATAAAAATCGGCTTGATATACGTGTGCGAGTTTTTTATCTTCTATACTACTTTGTTTTTTTATGCCTAAAATTATTGCTACGCCAGTTTTTATATTAAAAACATTTTCATCCTTTGAGCCATCAGGGCTTATCTCTTTTTTGTTACTATTGCCATGCAAATCCAAAACATAAATCGTATCAAAGGTTTTCCTAAGGTGCCAGCGCATGCCACGAAACGTAGGGTTATCAATGTAACCGTGGGACGTAATCATGCCAATAATACCCTCCTGATTTTTTTCAATCAAACTTTCGGCAAGAGAAATAAATTTTACATAATCATCGTCTAGCCAATTTTTCTTTTCTTGAAGTTTTTGTTTTCCTCCAGGCTCAACCTTATATGTGTTGTTTCCAGTATATTGCTTATTCATCGAAACGCCGCTATACGGCGGGTTGCCGACAACAATCATTATTGGTCTATCGTTTTTAATTTTTGAAGCTTCTTTGGATTCTTCTGCTATACTTTCGGCAAATCCAAAACCAGCGAATAAATCTTTTTGAGGTGTAACGCCTTCAAGGGAGTTTGTAAGATAAATTCCCAAACGAGCTTTATTAAAATATTTAAAACCGCTTTCTTTTAACACCATGCTCATTTTTAGGTGAGCAATTGTATATGGCGCCATCATTAACTCAAAACCGTATAATCTTGGAAGCAATTCACGGTAAACATATTCTGGCCATCTGCCTTTTTGAGTTTCAAATTTTGAATGAATATTTTTTATAACTTCTGTTAAAAAAGTTCCCGTACCGACAGCAGGATCAAGTATTTGAACCTTATGTATATCTTTTACCTTTGAAGAATTGGCAAGCCCTTGAAGCAAATCAAATTCTTTTTCCAAAATATGGTCAACTGCGCGGACAATAAACCTAACCACGGGCAATGGCGTATAAAAAGCGCCCATTTTTTTTCTTAATTCCGGATCATATTCTTTTAGAAAATCCTCGTAGAAATGAATAACCGGATCTGGCGCTTCATGAGTTTCGCCCCACAAATCCTTTGCAAAATACTGGCTCATCAGCTCCTGGACATTGGCATGAGAAAATATCTCGCAGAGTTCGTTCACTATATATTCCAATCGCTTATCAAAATCCGGACCGACTATGTGGTCAAAAAAATGGCGAAGCAACGGATTTGAAGCAGGAACGAGTTCTCTGGCTTTTTGACGAGTGAAATTGCCCTCTTTATCATCGTGATAACGCGCGACAAAAAGTCCGTAAACAAGAGTTTGGGCGTACATATCGGCAAATGCTTCCAAGGTTAAATCGTGAACCAGAAGTTTTTTTATTGTTTCATAAACACGGGAAAGTTCAGCATTTTTATCGGACTTTAAATCAAGATATTGCCGGACATTATCTCTAATCCTTTGAGCCTTGCCGCCCATAATTTTCGACAGATGCTCTCCTGATTTTATCGGCTCTTTGTATGTCTGGGCTATATCAACCAGTGTTTTCGCCACAAATTCGTAATTTTCTGGAATCGGTTCTATTGTTCGGTTTTTTGAATCGTAATTGGCGATTTTTATCGGCTGCTGATAGCGAATTCCGTTTCTATAAAAACGAAACTCTACGTAATCAGTAAGAACTAAATTTGCATAACCATAATATCTGGACATTTGTTCGGATTTTTCAACCTTATCCAACGAAACTCCTATGTCTTTTGCTTCAATATACAGAATTGGTATGTCGTGATTAAGCACCACAAAATCTGGCTTATTACCTTCTTCTGCTTTTGCATCATGGTCGATGCGCGGCAATTTTATAATTGAGCCAAAAATTCCTTTTAATAGAATCTCAAAATCAGCGCGATAACCCATCTCGCTTGTTTCTCTGTGCGAAAATTTAGAGGCAACTGATTTTATATAACTTTCAAAAATATCTTTCATATTTTTATTAATTTAACCATAAATTAGACCTTTTTTCAAATTTTTAGCTGGGCGGTTTTTAAGGGACAGGGTCTGGACTACCACGCACAGTTGCGTCATTCCTTGATGTAGAAAGGTCGAATACATACTATTAACCAATAAACAAAAGCATGCAACAAACCACAGTACAATTTAACAACCGCCAATCCCCTCCTATAGTTACAACTCCTATTAAATACTGCCTTTATGCAAGAAAAAGTACTGAGTCAGAAGAACGACAAATCTTGAGCATCGACAGCCAAATAAAAGAAATGCTGGCTGTCGCACAACAAGGAAACCTGAACATTGTGGAAATTAAACGTGAGTCACATTCTTCAAAGGAGGTTGGTCAAAGACCGGTATTCAACCAAATGATTTCCGAAATCCGGGAAGGAAAATACAACGGCATTCTTACTTGGGCGCCAGACAGGCTAAGCAGGAACGCCGGAGACTTAGGGTCAATGGTAGATTTAATGGATCAGAAACTATTGGTGGAGATAAGAACCCACAGCCAAGTGTTTACCAATAATCCAAACGAGAAGTTTCTACTCATGATTCTGGGTAGCCAGGCTAAGCTAGAAAACGATAATCGAGGCATAAACGTGAAACGTGGGATGAAAACTAAATGCGAAATGGGCTGGCGACCGGGAAGCGCTCCTACGGGGTATCTCAACGAGAAAAATGTAGATAAAAAGGGTCAGTGCCACCCAGATCCCAAAAGAGCCCTTATTATAAAACAGGTATTTGAGAAAATAGCTTACGAGCAATGGCCAGGCAGAAAAATATATGGTTGGCTAAAAAACATGGGTTTCAAAACTAGATACGGTAAAGCATTAAGCTTGTCTAATATTTACCTTATTTTAAGAAACCCATTTTATTATGGCGAGTTTGAATACCCTAAAAAGAGTAATCAATGGTATCAAGGAAAACATCCGCCAATAATTACCAAGGAACTATTTGATAAGGCACAGGCAGTAATAAATGCAAACCTCATCCCAAAAGTGGAATCAAGAGAATTCGCCTTCACTAAAATGATAAAATGCGGATGCTGCGGATCAGGAATATCTGCCGAAGAAAAGATGAAAGAACTCAAGGACGGAGGGTTTAACAAACACATCTACTACTTCTGCACAAAAGGAAAAGGCATCGAGTGCAATAACCCAAGAATCAACGAGCCGGATTTAATAAACGAGTTGGTAAACTTAATAGACAGAATAAATTTAGATGAGCTTGGAATCAAATCACGAATCAACCAAGAGATCGCAAGATTTAATAAATTCAGGATTGGAGTGCTAGGATATAAACAAGAAACCCATGAGTCTGAAGTCAATGCGAAAAACTATGTAAAATATCTGCTCAAGGAGGGGACCCTAATTGAAAAACGCGAACTGCTATTTTTCCTAAAAAGCAAACTAATATTGAAGGATAAAAAAATAATAATGGAATAACTAAAAAAGCATGGGGATTACCATGCTTTTTTAGTTAGAGAAAACTGTGCTTGATAAATTTACTCTATGGTTCGCCAATCTATGTCTTTTTCACTCTTATCAAACTCTAGCCATTCCCCTTGCTTATTAATGACATACCATTTTTTCTTAGTTTCAGACCAAATCATAGGGTCGCCATTGTGATAAGGTCTTTTAATTATTTCTTTGACTTTAAAATGTCTATTCCACGGCAGTTCGAAATCAGCTACAAAGCCATGATATTCTTCGCGTCTAGGATATTTGATAGCCATTGTATCGATAATTTTTTCGACTACAATTTCTGACAATATTTTAGATCTTTCGTCGAAAACCTCTTGTTCATTCATCGGTTCTTCTAGCTTATCGTTCTGAATATGAATCCGATTTCTCTTTTTCAACAAAATTCGCATCACTTTGTAGAAATTAGTATCTCCCATATCAAAAAAATCGT
Organism: Candidatus Staskawiczbacteria bacterium; assembly: GCA_903885445.1. Taxonomy (GTDB): domain Bacteria; phylum Patescibacteriota; class Minisyncoccia; order Minisyncoccales; family Staskawiczbacteraceae; genus XYD1-FULL-39-28. Next base: position 15,280 of record CAISIO010000001.1, on the reverse strand, counting down.
GCTTCTCTGCTTGGGTGATATAGTGTTCAAATTTATCAAATCTTTTAGACTTAAAAAGATTTGTGAGATCAGAAAAAATAATCTCTGTTCTATTAGCATGCTTGATCCTATTTTGTATAAAGTCATACAGAATAGCCTCTGCTATTGAAGTATTCAAAATTACTATGGGTTTGATAATCGTCGCCCCCTTTTCCCCTAGCCTATCATATTGGTCATATAGTATTTTTAATATCTCTAAATTAAAATTTATATTATCACCAATTTTAAAAACGTCGATGAAATTAACTTTGACGGAAAATGACATAAAAAAATGATTTATATATTTTATTCAAGCTTGACTCCATTACCAACGAAAGTCAACATTAAAAATCACTCTCTCGAGTGTCTCGGTCGCTAGAATGCGCACTAACTGGCAGGGGCGCTGGGAATCGAACCCAGGCCAAGGGTTTTGGAGACCCTTATGATACCATTTCACCACGCCCCTAATTTAAAATAAATATAACACAAAAAATATGGTTTTTCAACCATATTTTTGTTCAGACCGCGATTCTTAATTTTTATTTACCGAGCTTTTGCAGGAACCCGAATGATTCTTGCATATTTTTCATTATGACGTCTATCACATTTTCCGCTTGTTGGGGAGTTAGGACTGTTTTAATTGGAGATTTGGTAATGTTTCCGGCCTTATCAGTTGAAGCAATCATAAAGCGATAGACAGTTGAGGGTTTGAGAGAAGGCACTATCAGAATATGCTGTTCTGCCATACCATCTTGGGTAACCGTGCGGCTCAAAGTCTCGCTCTTGCTTACGCCTTCGTCGTAAAAAACCTGCGAAGTTGACGGCTCGTCTGTTGCCCAAGAAATAACTGTTTGCAGAAGATTGCTTTGGCCGGGCAAAAGCGCGCTGTTTATCTTAATATTTGAAACGACTGGCGCGAAAAGATCTCTTGTTGTCTTGATAGTTAAATCCCCGCCGTCTATCAGGTTTTTATCTGAGTCATAGCCGGACACGTGCACTAAGTAAGTGGTGTTTGGAGTAAGATTTTCCACTTTGACAGCGTGATTTTGTACAAAGCCTGAATCGGTTACCTGTTCTGTTTTGCCCGTGGAGTTGTCAGTGTAAGACACGACTGAAGTTGTTTTTTGTTTTGTCAGCCATTGCACTTGAAAGTCGGTGTTGCCCACATTTCCCATTTCCACCGATGCCTTGGAGGCCTTAGTCGAGAAGGCGGCGTCACTAGAGTGCCCAATAACTCCAGGCAAGGAATAAGCATTAACGCTGAAGTGATAGGAAGTTGACGACTCGAGATTAGAAAGTGTCATTTTGTGGTCAGTGGACTTGGTTACCGTTTGGCTTGATTGCTGGTCGTAAGATTTTTCGGCTTTCGCGGAATAATTATCGGAGGTCGTGTAATCAATTCCTTCATACGCAGCGGTATTTGTTTTCCATGTGATAGTAGCCGCATTTTCCGTTGTTTCGGTGACTTTGACTTCAGTAATAATTGGCGGCACAAGCGAAGGCAAAACAGATTGTATTAAGTTTTCCAGCTGGTCTTGGAACTGGGAGATATTTTCAAAAGTTTTTAAATCCTTCAATGACTCCGAAACAAATTTAGTGTCAACTGTTAAGTCCGCGCTTTGGCCTATGTTGCCAGACCTGTCGGCGGCGCTCGCAAGCAAATGGTAAGTTGTGCCCATTTTCAAATTGTTCATCTTTAAAGTGTGGCTGGTGCCGTAATTCGAGTCAGCGATAGTGTCCCCATATTTTGTGCTGACGCCATAAGAAACAAAGGCAACAGTCGGTTCATTGGTCTCAAAACTTACGATAGCCCCGAACGGCTGGTCGCTGCTTGCTTTAATGTTCGAGATAGCAGGAGGAGTTGTATCCATAACGACGTTGCTGCTGCCGCCGCCCCCGCCTCCTCCGCTGGCAGCAGTTATCCCAAAGGTCTTGCCGTTTACGGTTACGCTGCCACTAGCTAAAGTATCCTCTGTTTGTTCTGGCGATATTGCCAGGTTTCCATTGGCATCAGCGGATTTGATAACATAATAATATTTTGTGCTGGCCGACAACCCGGAAATTGTCGCCACATGGTTAATAGTCACGAGTGTATCCAAGCTTGTTGATTCGGCGTAACTCCCGGAAGTTGTTCCATATGAAATTTGCCCATTGGCAAGTTCGTCTGTATCCCAAACAACAATTATCGTGGACGACGTGACCACAGGAGTGCTTATGCTTGAAATTACAGGCGGAGTGGTATCGTACGTTGTAGTAATAGTGTAATAAGCCGAGTTGCTTGTATCAATAGCGGTGTTTCCGTCGCCATCTTTTGATTTCACATAAAAATGATATGTTGACCTTGGAGAAAGGCCGGTGATAGTAACTATATGCTGGTAAAGCCCTGAAGTCGCTGCTGTGGTTATTATTGTGTCTGATCCAATATCTAAAGCTTGAGGAGCTTGAGGCGTCTCTTCCGGCGCAGGCGTTGAATCATCGGCGTGGGCAATAAATGGACTCGAAATTAAATTCCATATCCAATTGAAAAATTTGGTAACAGGCTTTATAACGATTGACCTCAAACCGGCTACAAGTGGAGAGACATCGGCCACCAAAACTTCTGTGGAAAGTTTGGCATCAAGAGGCGCGCCGGTGGAAGCGTAAACCACATGCGAATCTGTTTGAGTTGATGTGTTCCAAACAATAGTGGCCGTAGTGTCTGACACTGATTGCACTGCCACGTCGGAAATAACGGTTCCGGCGATTGTTGTCAGCTGATAGCCCGCTCCACTATTGTCATTTGTGGACTCATTCGTAGAAACGTCGCTTGAAAGGACTTCAAAATCATAAGTTTTTTCGGGAGTCAAACCTGAAATTATAACTTCATGGGCAGTATCGTAAGAGTCAACGATTGATGTTTGGCTGTAAGTCGGCTCAACGTCGGCTTGGTGCAAAGAATATTTAACTGTTGAATTTGCCGGCTCGTCGGTTGTCCAAGTAATTTTTGCCCAGGTGGCATAAATTTTTGCCGCGGAGACTCCGCCGATTATTGGAGCTGTCGCATCGCTTCCACCCTGGCCATCGGGAACGTCGGCTACTGTGGCGTCGCTAAAAACAGAACTGTCTCCGTCTGTATCAACCACGCGCACTTTGTACGAATATGGCGTGCTGGCTAAAACCGTCGCGTCGGTATAATAATTTGTCGCTTTTACTCCAATCGTTGGAAGCGCGGAAAAAACAGAAAGCGGATCTCCGCTTGCGCGGTCAATTTCATAATGGCCAAAAGTCGCGTTGGCTAAGTCAGAATAAACGCCCCATGATAAAAACTGGCGAAAGTCGCTGGTGGCAACGTTACTGGTGTCTTTCATCAAAAAGTTCGTCAAACCGTTTGGCCCGATAATTGTTTTTGAAGTAATATTTCCAAAAGCGTCCTTGGTTTGGAAATAAGCTGTGGGAGTTGTGCTGGCAACATCAACGGACAAAGCGCCCGAATAGGTTTTAGCGCTTGCGTCGGTAAAAGAGGGGCTGCCTGTTCCGTCTTCAGCCAAAACTGACGTGGCAACGCGATAAGAAACATTGTTGTCATCTGACAAAGCAACAGTCAAAGTTTTTGCCGCCGCGTCCAAAGTATAGGTGGAAATATCCGGAGCTTTTGCATCTAAAGCAAAGGTTGCGCTATTGGCTGTGCCAAGGTGGTTTGAAGTTTCGCCATCATCGGCTCCCACCTGAATTTGCATTGTGGCAGAATAATTTCCCGGCAATTGGCTTTTTGCGTCCCAGTAAGCTGTGTAAGTAGTGGTTCCAACCGCTGTTGCTGTGATGTGCTCTTTAGAAGTATCTCCCGCCAAATATTGCCCGGTAATTCCCGTATAACCATCACCGGATTTATAGGCAAAAGATGGCGTAATATATCCCTGGTTTTCCGGTTTGCCATCAAGAGTGTCCATATCATAGGGTCTGTACTGAATTTTCACCCAGCCAAAATATGTTCCGGCATCTGAAACCTGAGCAACATCAATTCCATTGGTGCCAAAAGTTGCGTCAAACTCTGGCGGAGAGTTGAAAACCCAGCCCGTGTTTCCGGTTGCGTCCTGGTTATTGTCTTTTGTGCGGGCATACCAATTAGCTCCGCCCGAACCGGTTGAATCTTTTATTATGCAGTAAATCACAGAAACATCTCCCGTTGTTTTTGATAAAGTAAATGCGCTCCTTGCCAAATCAGATTGCAAATTGATTGCGTTCCCCTCGCTTCCTGTGGCAGTAAAGGTTCCGCCAATTGTTTGCGTTGTTCCGTGAGCAAAAACAGCTGTTGAGCCGGCGGCAATTGTTAAGTCATAAAAAGTAGTGTTGCCGATTACCGAGGCCGCAGATCCCGTGATTGTAACTTTTTTTACGCCTTGCGTGAAGCCTCCTGTATTTGCCCAGTTTGTAACCTGGATATTGTGGCCGTTTGAATCTAAAGTTCCCGCGGCAATATTTATAGCCGTAGCCGTAAGGTCGGCCGGCAAAGTGAATGTTCCGCTAGAGCCGTTGATTTTTAAAGTTGAGTATGTCCACGGCTTGATTGCCCTGCTCCCCGAAGTCGCCGTATAGGTGACAGTGGAATTAGAACCCAAAGTTGGAGTTCCGGTGATTGTCACATCGCCGGTCATTTGCAGTTCTCCATTAACAGTATCGCCAGTAAGAGTTATTGAAGTTGGTGCTGTAATTGTTAAATTATTAAAAGTTGTGGCGCCTGTCAGTGCGGGTGAAGAATTAGTAAAAGTAACTGTTTTTGTCCCGGGGTTAAACGTGCCTGCAGACCTTGTCCAATTGCCGCCGACGGTAAGGTTACCCGAAGATGCAATTGTTGCATTTGAATTATTCAACGAAAAACCGTTTATTGTATAATCTTGATTAATTGTGGCTGTGCACGAAGAAGCGCACGAGCCTGAATCAAAATATACTTTTGAAGTTGATACAGGCGAGGCATCGGAGTCGGCGATTCCGTTGCTGGTAAAAGACCAGTGGCTGGCATCTGACCAATTGCCGGTTCCTCCAATCCAATAAATACTCGGCGGATTCGAAAGCAACCAGTTGCCTATGTTACCGCCACTGGTTGAGTTAGTGCCGGCATACCAAACATTTGCCTGTACCGGCGTTGAGTCTTTTATGCTTAAATACTTAGCATAAATTTGAGACGAAGACGTGCTTAGCGAAGCTGCCTGTCCTGCAGATTCGGAATTGATTATTGCCAAATGGTTAGTGGTTCCAGTTGAAACCAAGTTTGTCAAAATTATTGTCTTTCCGTGAGTTATTGTAGTCGTTGTATCCCCTGCCAAAGTAACCGTACTGAAAGTGTTGTTTTGGGTAATATATAATGTCCCGGCGGAATTAGTTACTAAACCAGTAAATGTGTTGGCTGCGTTAGACAAAGCCATAGGCGACGCCACCGAATTTTGCGTGATTCCCGTAACATTGATGCCTATAGCCGCGCTAATGGTCGTCCCCGCTGTTGATGTGCCTAAGCTGGTGATTGTGCCAATATTATTTATCGCCGTCGTTGTGATTTGCACTGCTCCAGAGCCTGCTGTACTTGTTATAATATTGCCGGTCCCTGTTATCCCTCCTGTTATGTAAAGGATGCCCCCGGCTCCGCCTCCGGCAAGAGTAACATTGTTATTAAGAGTAATCGCACCACTAAGGGTGGCGTATTCTGAAGCCCCATTTCTTATTGCCAAAGTTCCGCTACTTCCCGCCGCAACCGTGATTGGATTTGAAAAGGTTAATGTGTGGCCTTGAAGTGTGGCGTTATTGCTACCGCTCGTATCGCCAATAGTTATGGTTCCCGTGCCAAAAACTTTTGCATTTCCTTGGCCGTAAACTGTAGAAACTGTTCCAGATTTAATCGTAACTCCGCCGGCGAAGTTGGCATTGTTACCAGACAGGCTCAATGACGACGTTGCGCTATTTTGGATAACTCCAGTAACATTGGCGCCTATGACCGCGCTGATAGTCGTCCCCGCCGTTGATGTGCCCGAGTTGGTTATTGTGCCAGTATTATTTAGGGTGCCCGTTGAACCAATGGTGGTTGTTGCAGAATTATTGTTTGTGTTGATAATAAGATTTCCGGTGCCGGTGGAACCGCCCGTAACCGTAAGGGTACCCACGCTGTTAGTCAGCGTTGTTCCCGAAGCATTCACATTAATTGCTCCACTTATTGTTAACGCGCTCGTCGCCGAGTTTTGAATAATGCCGGTTACGTTAGACCCTATAGCGCCCCCAATCCCAATCGTAGAAGCGCTACTGGAATTTGTAATAGTACCGACCATATTTATTGAAGCGCTGCCAAGTATGCCACCACAATTTGAAGCCGTGCAATTAAGCGTGATATTGCCGGTTCCGGATATATTTCCGGTAACTGCAAAATTATCATTTGCAGACAACGTTACATCGTGATTCAGGGTGATAGGTCCGGTAAAACCGTTAACCCACAAACCGCCATTTCCAATCGTTAATGTCCCACTACTCCCGGAAGCTACCGTTATTGAATTTGGTATGGTGAAATTATTAAGCGCTAATTGCAAGGTTGCGTTTGCCGAACCAGAAGTATCGCCAAGGGTTATCGTTCCGCTTCCGGCTGCGTTGACGTTGGAAGCCAGCGAAAGATACCCGGCTTTTATTTTAACACCCTGAGAAAATGTATTATTATTATTAAGTATAAGATTGCCAGTGCCAGTTTTAGACAAGGAGTATGCGCCAGAAATTATGCCCGAAAGCGTAAAATTGTTGGGCGAGCCAACCTGCACAGTTGAATCGGCAGTAAGAGCAATATTTTTCGCAAGAGTCAAATTGCTCCCAATCAAAGTCCCGCCACCCATACTAAACGTACCATCCACGGTAAGAGTTTTGCCGTTCAGGTCAAGCGATCCAGAGTTGATAGTTAAATTATTTGTCCTAAAGTCTGTTTGAGTGCCGGCAAGCGTAACAGTCCCCGAAGGTTTGTTTATAAGGATATGACACACCGAACCAAAAGTATCAGAACTATCACGCGTGATTGTTTGGTTGCCCGAAACTAAAAATTTAATTGTGGCGGTTCCAACGCCCGGTTCAGTTCCAATAACCATATTACCCCTGACTTCGACTATTCCAGTGTTTAAACCTTGTGTACTTAACGCGTTATTTCCAAGATATGAAAACGTCCCGAGCACGATTAAAGTGTTTCCATTAATTATATTGTCTGCAATATAGTACCAGCTGCCCATAAAGGTTAAATTGTTAAACGTTTCTGACGTGGGCACTGTTATATTGCGAGTGGCGCCACCAACCCCCCCACTCCAAAAATCGAACACCACAGTTCCAGTAGTGGCAGTGAAGGTGCCTGCCGTATGCGTCCAGCTATTTGTCCCACCTGCAATGGTGTATAAAAATGTCCAAGTGGCGCTGGTGGTGGTTACTGCTCCGCCAGACAAGATAAAATCCCCGGAAGTTGTGATATTAGAATTGCCTCCCGTAAATGTACCGTCGGCTTGCGTCCAGCCATCGACGCCAACTGTAATGGCATTACCCGAGCCTTGCGTTATGGTGCCGGTGTATCCGGTATTAATCACAATTCCCTGTGGAGCTGTGCCAGCTGACAGCGCCACATTTATTGTCGCGCTTCCAGTATGGGCTGAAGTAAATGTGGCGTCTTCTGTGGAAGTTGGCTGGTGGCTAAGCGACCAGCAAGCAGTGTTGTTCCAATTGCTTGTCGTGTTGCAAATCCAGTCGTTTTCCGTTCCCGCTGCTTTTGCGGGAACCGCTACGGCAAATAACATAAACACCGCCACAAATAATATTACTTTTTTAAAATTTGCCATAACACTAAAATTTAAATTTAATAATTTAAAACTTTTAATTATTTTAGGATTGAAGTAACCACGTCAACAAGGTCTCTCGACATAGCATTGCCTTTCACAACATATTTTGTTGCTCCGAGTTTTTTGGCTCTTTTTTGAAGATTTCTTTCTTTGTATTTTGAAAAAATAACAATCGGCACGTCTTTAAAATTTTCGTCTTCGCGCAGGGTTTTAAGCAAATCAAGGCCGGCTAACGCGACTGTCTTTGTGTCATCAATTTTCAACGGGGCCGAAAGGCCAAGAAAAATTATGTCAGGCTTGCCCGGCAAGTTTTGATTCAAAATATTAAGAGCCTCTTCAATTGACGACGTAACCGTCAAATGAATTTCCGAAGAACTGTGGACAAGTATGCTGTCGTACAAAAATATACGGAAAAATTCATCCGACTCCATTGCAAATATTTTGATTGGCTGTGACATATAAGTAAATTATTCTAATTGTTCTAATTGTTCTAATTATACTAATTATTTTCTAAGATAGGCTTCGCGGGCGGATAATTTTGCGGCGTTTCTGGCAGGCCAAAACCCCGACATAAGTCCCACGACTGCCGAAAGGCCCAAAATAAAAATTATGAATGGCGCGGGGTAAATAAATAAATTGACAGGCTTGCCTCCCAGCATATTAGCAAGAATTCCCATTCCAAAATTTACAATAGTTCCGCCAAGCCACCCAAGCAAAAGCCCGCCAATTCCTCCCATTATTCCCATAAGAAAAGACTCCATTAAAAACATGCTTAAAATATCCCTTTTGGTGGCTCCAATTGATTTCATAATTCCCACCTCAAAGATTCTTTCCATAAAACTTATCAGCATTGTGTTGAACATTCCAATTGACGAAACAATCAAAGCCGCAACCCCGAAAACCGCCAGTACAATTGTAATTATATTTGTGATTCTTTGCGCCTGTTTGACGGTATCAACGCGCGCTGAAATAATAAAGCCTTTCTGGATTAGATCGGCGCGAAGCTTTTCAAGAGCGGGACCGTCAGCTGCTCTTGAAAAGAAAATATCAAACGAGCTGGGCGCCTGTTGCATTTGGATGCTCGGGACAAAAACATAAGGCGAAGCCGAAGCATCTTTAATTATGCCTATTATAGGAAGCGCTGTTTTTGTTGAAACCGTTTTTTGCCCGCTGCTTTTGCCGTTTTTGTCAACGATATTATCGGGATATATGGCAGACGCTGTTACTATTTTCCCAAGAGAAGTCGCGTCTTCGGGCAATCCCAAAAGGCGCAAGGCGGTGTTTGAAACCACAACTCCTGAATCAAATTTGCTGTTGGGCAAAACATAGGTTGCCACAAATCCCGAAAGCCGGTCATACTTTTCGTCTACTATTTTTACCATTACGTCTCCGGATAATCCGCTGTAATACAATTCTCCCGGGTTATCGGCAACAGGGCTTATTTCCTTTACCCCGGGAAGAGCGGCAATGCTGTTTATTTCTGATTGTGTAATTGCTAAACTTCCCTCTTCAGGATAAGACGCTTCCAAGCTCACAAGGGAATCGGCGGTCGGCGCCAATTTGCCGAGCAAAATATATTGCAGCCCGTAGCCGAGAGAAATTAAAAAAAACACCGTGCCAATTCCAACGGCCATTCCAAGAATAGTAAGAAAAGTTCTCGCTGGCCTTACCCGAAAAGATCGCGCGGAAAGCTTGAGCAAGTCTCCCAGCTTTAGGTTGCGCGCTTTTCCTTCTAGCACGTCGCTGTTTTGGTTGGCGTTCTCCATAAAAAAATGAATTGAAATTAATGCGGCTCAACGTTGGTCGTCAAAAGCATATCCAAGCGGTCGGAAATTTTTAAAGCGGTGGGGATTGGGAATCCAATACCTCCAATACGCTTGGGCAATGATAACACTTTAACAAAGCTGTCATTTGAAATAATACCCCTCAAACGTTCGCCAAGGCACTCGTCCATGGAGTCACTCTGCGAAGGCGAAAGATTTCCTCTGTATATCTCCAAAAGCCATCTTCTGATGTTTTCAATCTCCTCGGACAATGGGGCGTTGGGATGTTTCTTAAGTTTATCATGTATAAGAGACACCTCAAAATCTTCCTCAATAATTTCTTCAACCGCATCGGCAATTTTTTTTGCTTTTTGCTTCCAAAGCCCCAGCCCGCCTTCTCTAAACGGGCGGTCAAGCTCTTCAATAAGCTTTGCGTAAGTAAGCTCATTCTTTATGCGCCTCTTAAAAAAGTATTCGGCTCTTTTCAGTTCTTCTCGGGAATACCCGCGAAGCAAAAGCGATGAAAAAGACTCTGCCAGGATATCCAACTTGCCGGCTGCCGGATTGAGGACTTTAATATGTTCGTCAATCCCCTTGCCCGTTTCCCCTGTTGGCATATCTTCAGCCTTAACTTCCTCGGTTTTTATTACAGTGCCGTCTTTCATATAGAAAATCCTGTCAACATATCGTAAACACCATGCCTCATGGGTGACAAGAATTATTGTTTTACCATGATTTTTATTGAGGTCTCTTAAGAGTTCCATTGTCCTTGTCGCGTTGGCAGAATCAAGGTTTCCTGTTGGCTCGTCAGCAAGAATAATTGGCGGGTCGTTTGCCAAAGCCCTGGCGATACCCACTCTTTGTTGTTGCCCGCCGGACAATTCATAGGGCAATCTGTTTGCCAGATTGCTGATGTCTAAATATTGTAAAATTTTCTTTGCTTCTTGAGACCTTCTTTCTTTTGAAATTCCTAAAAAAGACATTGGCAAAACAATGTTATCAAAAACAGAAAGCGAGGGAATCAAGTTAAAATTTTGAAAAATCAGCCCAATGCCTATTTGCCTGTAAACTGCAGTTTGCTTAGCTGAAAATTTTGTAAGGTCGTGATTGTTAACATAAACGCGTCCGCTGTGAGGCTGGTCAATGCCTGAAACCATATAGAGCATTGTGGATTTTCCGCATCCTGACGAACCAAAAAAACTGGCGAATTCCCCTCGCTTGATTTCCAGATTTATATTCGTAAGGGCGTGCATTTCGTTTTGCATGCCCTTGTTATAATAAAAGTTAACGTCTTCCAATCTGATTATGCCGTCAGAGAAGCCTTTTGCCATATCTGCTATAAATTAATTAAAAAGTTATTTAATTATATAGCCTTGCCAAAAAAATATCAAATTGGCTATGGCTTGCCGCCAGTATTTGGAATAACGTTATCTTTACCGAGTCCGATAATTTTTTCAAAACGCTTGAATAAAAGCCCGAATTGCCTTTCAGTGGAAAATTTCCTTCTTACTGTTTTTAACGCGTTTTTTATAAATTCCTTACGCAAATTTTCGTCGTATAAAAGCTTTTCTATTTTCTGGGTCAGCATGCTGGAATTGCTCGGCTCAATCAAAAATCCGTCGTAATTGTCGGTTATCACCTCCGGCACTCCGCCTATGTTTGTTCCTATAACCGGCGTTCCGCAAGCCATGGCTTCAATATAAACCAACCCGAATGTTTCGTTTTCTGAAGCCATAACAAATATATCAGCTCCATCAAAAACATAGGGCATATCTTCAAGATTGAATTCTTTGCAGATAACCCGCCCGTTTAAATTGTTCAACTGCACAAAACCGTTTAATTTATCAAGCGCGTGCTGGAACTGGTCTTTAAACTTTTTTGGGGCCCTGGCCACCGCAATCAATAAAAATACATCTTCGTTTTTTGCGGCTAAAGGGCAAAAAGCGTCCAAAAGAGTTGTTATTCCCTTTTCCTTTAAAATATCCTCATGCTTTCGGTCTGTGATTCTGGAAGCATGCAAAATTATTTTTGAACCTGCCGGTAATTTTAATTTTGTCCTCAACCAATTGCCGTCTATTTTTGGTTTGAATTGTTTTACATCGACTCCCGGATAATGCGTTTCTAATTTATTTATATTTATTCCTTTATTAAAAAAATCTGAAGCAACGCTCTTAGAAACGCACATAATCCTCTCCCAAAATAATCCATTAACCAGGGCTTTCTCCATGCCTGTATGCGCGAAAGAGTGCGCCCTCAAAACCACAGGAACCTTTTTGGCAAAGCAAACCATGTTTAAAACTAAGCTGTAAACGGGCGGCAAGTCAACGTGGAAATTTTCGGCGTTAACGATGTCAACTTTCTGCTCATCAAACAAAGTATTTAAGAAAAGAAAAAAACTGTTGGCCTTTTCTTTCAATACGTTATCGGCGGTTTCACTCTGGCCCAATATTTTTTTGTATCCAGATTCCAAAAACTTCCTTTTATAAATTAAAACATTCCCCTTTTTCTCCATGCTGTCTTCTTTGATTGCGGGCAACAAAAAAATCACATCGCTGTTTTTTTCACAGCAATAATCAATCAAATTATCCACATAGCGTTCAACTCCGCCGATACTGATTTCCGAATAGTCCGGGCTTATAACAAGAGTCTTCATGTTTATTAAAGTTTCATATATAATACCACGAAATCAGCTGAATTAACAGTCAACCCCAAAGCAAACCATGTAAGCAAAAACCCGAGCTAACCCGGGTTTTTATATAGATTTCGGTTAGTGGCTTTGCGCTTGCGCGGCTTGAGCCAAAAGCGCTTGTAATGCCTGCTGGATTGTCGCAATCTGCTGTTCTCTTGTTGTGATTGTTGTTGGCGTTGTTGGCGAGGCCGGAAGCTGATTTAGCGCGTCTTTTGTTGATGGCCCGACATTTCCTGTTTGCCGGATTCCGTGAGCTTGTTGGAATTTTTGCACCGCGGATTTAGTTGCCGGGCCAAAATTTCCATTTGGAGTTGCCGACAAATATCCAAGCCGGGCCAAAGTGGTTTGAAGCATCAATACGTCTTCTCCTTTGTCTCCATAACCTAAATACCTTGGAAAAATATAACTTGCAGGTTGAGTTATCTCCGGCGCGATTACAGCGGGAGCGGATGTGCCGGTTGCGCAAGACTGCCCTGTTACCGGGCTATACCCTGAAGTTGAAACACAACCTTGCGGCAACCCGGAAGTTGCCGTGGCTTGAGAAGATGCGGCAGAAACGGTTATATATAGAACGACGCATTGCCCTCCGTTCTGGCAGATTGAAATACTGTCTGTGCCGATTGCTATCGGGGAAATAAATATTGAGCTTCCGCTGACCTGGGCTGACGCAACGCTTGGATTTGAATTATTTGAAACATAATAGTTGCCGTTCCCGGAGGCGGTTATTGTCGTGCCTTGTCCTACTGTTAGAGATAAACTGCTCTGGCTTAAAACTAATTGCGTCACAGCCCCGGAACCGTTTACTAAAACCGACAAAGAGATGCACCCGCCCTCAGCCGAACATACGCTTAATAACTCTGAGCCGAGATTGGCGCCATAAATTGTCAAAATATTTCCGCTTAACGTGGATTGAGCAATGCTTGGAGACGGATTAATAACGCTGTATGGAGCCGTTCCGCCCGAAACAACAACGCTTAGTGTTTGGCCGGTCAGAAGCGTCAGCGAAGCTTGGCTTAGAGAGATAGTTCCTCCCGAGGCCACATAATTTACGTTTACCGTCAGCGCTCCGCAACTGCCCAAAGACGAACAGACGCTAATTACAGACGAACCGTTTGTATTTCCCAAAACAGTTAATGTGGTTGATGACAAGGTAGCTGACGTAACACTCGGATTAGAATTGCTAGAAACGTAATAAACTCCGCCGGAGGCTCCGGAGATTGTAATGTTCGTACTTTGGCCGATAGAAACCGTGGGATTGGCAGGGTTAAATGAAATAGTAGAAGAGCTTGCGGTTCCGACTGTCACGTTTATTATTCCGCAAGAACCCATATTGGTTGAACAAACAGTAATTGATGAAGAGCCTGATGCGCTGCTGGTGCTTAAAGTTATCACAGAGCCGTTTATGCTTGTCTGCACAACTGCCGAATTCGGATTGTTCTGCACCATATAAATTCCGGTTCCTCCGCTTATTGAAATCGGCACGTTTTGCCCGGAAACAATTGTTACATTATTCTGCCCGAAGGTAAGCGCCTGTGTGCCGGAGTTTTGCACGGTTATATAAATGCCAGAACAACTTGATGTATTGTTAGAAGCGCAAACCGTAGCCACGGTTGATCCGTTAGCATTCGCTACAATTGTGATTGTGTTCCCGTTTATATTAACATTGGCAATCGGCGGATTAGAATTGTTGGACAAATAGACCGAAGCAGACCCTGAAGCTGTAATCGTAGCTGTCTGCCCCACAGAAAGTACAACGCCGGTTTGGCTTAAAGTTACCGTGTTTGAATTAGAAGTTGTCGCAATCGGCCACACAATACTGTTTGATGCCGGACCGGAAATTCCGCCTGTTGTTACATACACCGAACTGCTAGGAGCGACTTGATAAGAAGACGTGCTGATACTTGTTGAAAAATACCCGCTTGAGTTTGTATTTCCCAGCGGAGGTATTTGCATGCCGGCGCCGGTTTTTGTGTAATAGAATATAACGCTTACGTTTGGATCTCCATTTACTGTCACTTGTACTGTATCGCCGTCTCCATTATTAACAAGCGAAAGCGTTGGAGTCATCGCGTGAACTATCGGCGAAGATAAAAACAAAAAACCTGATACAAAAATAGAAATAAATAATATGAATACTTTTTTGGAAGTTTGCATATTCAGCTTTAAGTTAATAATAAACTTTGCTATTTCTATATTGTACCAGATTTTGTTGTAAAGAGAAAATTGCTATTTTGGCTAAAATCCAAACATGTGCTTAAAAAAGTTTCCTATTCCGCCCATCATATTGCCCATAAAGCCACCTTTAACTTTTGGGCTGTTTTTATTCTCATTTTCGCCCGCCTTCGCTTTTGCTTTTTGGTCAATTACAGAAGAAGCAACCACTGAATTTCCGTTTATCGTTCCTTGGACAACAATGTTATCTCCCACTGCCACGTTTGAAATTGTCGGGCTTGTTATTCCTGGCACAACAAACTTTGCTCCGGAGGAATTAATCGTATATGTTACATTGCTGCTATTTGTAATGGTAATTACAGCCCCGCTTATCAAGGTAATTTTTCCTGCCACAATCGGCTGGCCGTTGCCCTGAATTGCTGGCTGCTCTTGCGCCGCTCCATCTCTAATTGTTTTCGCGACCACGCTTGTTCCACTGACTGTTCCCTGTATAACAACCGTGTCGCCTACTGCTATATTCGCGACCGTGCCAGCTGCGTTGTTCTTTGTTACTTTTGCGTTCGTCGCGTCAACTGTATAAGTTGTCGCGGCAGTTGCGCTATTAAAACCTTGCCTTCCGCTTACCGTAATCGTATTCCCGTTTATCGCAGAAACAGTTCCTACGACCGCCGGAGCTTGTCCGCGATTCATCATTCCCCTTCCCGGCCTATTTGCCTGCGCTTCCGGCTGATTAGTTTGGGCAAACGCCGGGACTGCCGTCAAAAAACCTGTTAAAACTAAAGCTGTTGCTAGAAACGAAACATATTTTTTTTGCATAAAAT